>NZ_CAKKLN010000012.1:0-114877 GCF_918698065.1 Peribacillus sp. Bi134
TCGTTGTCGGGGACAGTGCCGTTGCTTTCCCTCCAGAAGGCGGCCGTCCATACGCTCCTACTGCTCAAAATGCTTGGCAAATGGGTGAGCTTGTTGGTTACAACCTATTTGCAGCCTTTGAAGGCAAGAAACTTGAAGCATTTTCTCCTGTCAACTCAGGTACGCTTGCGAGCCTTGGCCGTAAGGATGCGGTGGCAACGGTTGGGGCTAATAACACGTCCCTTAAAGGACTTCCGGCTACATTGATGAAAGAAGCAAGTAATGTTCGCTATCTATCACACATCAAAGCCCTATTCAGCTTGGCTTATTAATTCATGATCGCCGTGACAAGTTCACGGTACATGCCCTTTATTCCCATTTGGGAGTAAGGGGCATTTTTCATTTCAGAAAAGGCAGACACTCTATTTGAAGTGACCCGCCATAACTCTACATTACTATTTTAATCTCCGCCATTTTTATTAGCCCTTTTGTCGTTAACCAGTGTTCAAGTTTGTACCATACTGCATATCATGAAATTAACCTTATTAAAGGAGGGGTCTTTATGCCGAAAGGAAAAAAAGGAAAAGGCGGTTCATCTGGCAGTAGCAGTAGCAGCAGCAGCAGCTGTAGCTCATCTACTGGCAGCAAGTCCACTGGCAGCAAGTCCACTGGCAGCAAGTCCACTGGCTGCACATCCACTGGCAGCACATCTACTTGCAGCACATCTACTGGTAGCACATCTACTGGTAGCACATCTACTTGCAGCACATCCACTGGCAGCACATCTACTTGCAGCACATCTACTGGCAGCACATCTACTTGCAGCACATCTACATCTAGTACATCCACTGGAAGTGGAAAGAAAAAAAGAAGAAGATAGTTAAATCTAAAAAGCTTCAACTTGATCAATCTCTGGTTGATTAAGTTGAATTTTTTCATACATTACATGTTTGCGCTTGATCATAATACATCTTCAAGAAAGGAAGGTGAGTGTATGCCTTATCATATTCCATCTTATTTCTTAATGATTGAAGAAGAAGATCTAGAAGATTTACGTGCGGACGTATGGAGTAATGACCCCATTCCCGCCTATTTAAAAGTGGAAAACGACATTTATGATATCGATATTGCCTATCGGGGCTCTTATACCCGAAAATTCAGGAAAAGATCCTATTGGATTGATTTCATCAAGCCAGAAAAATTCTTTGGTGCCCACAAAATCCATCTCAATGCCGAATACAAAGATCCTTCCCTCATTCGCAATAAACTCTCACTCGATTACTTCCAAGACCTTGGAGTTCTTTCCCCCCATAGTCAGCATATTGACTTATATCGTAACGGCTCGTGTAAAGGGGTATATTTACAACTGGAGTCCGTTGATGAATTCTTTTTGGAAAAAAGAGGACTTCCTGCCGGTCCCATTTATTATGCAGTCAACAATCATGCCAACTTTTCATTGGAAAGGGATGGGAAACCGAAAGATTCCCTTGTATCAGGCTATAAACAAGCGTTTGGAAAACCGTCCGACGATGAATACCTTATTGAATTGATCAGAAAAATCAATACCACCCCGCTTGCCAAATTTCCTGAAGAAGTCTCGCAGCATCTTGATATTCATAAATACTTACGCTGGCTGGCTGGAGCTGTATGTTCAATGAATAACGACGGTTTCACTCATAACTATGCATTATATCGCAATAGTGAAACAAACTTATTTGAAATCATTCCTTGGGATTATGATGCCACTTGGGGACGCAAAGTCAGTGGCGGGATCATGGAACACACATATGTCCCTATTGGAGGAAAAAGGACAAATCACCTTAGTTATCTTCTATTGCAGGTTCCGGAATACCGCAAGTTCTACAAAGACCTCTTGGTTGAACAATTGGAAACCACATTTACTGTGAATCACATGGAAAATAAAGTATTATCACTGCACCAGGCGATACGCCCCCACATCCTTCTTGATCCATATAAAAAGAATAAAGTGGATCTATTTGACAAGGAACCAGAATTCATCTTCGATTTCATTCGCAATCGCAGTGATTACTTAAATAAGCATCTTGGTGACCTAGACGAAACAAAACTGAAAGCCAAGCAGGACTGGAAAAAAGCAATAGAGGCCGTATCACCAATCTGTATTAAAAATACGGGGAAATACGGCAGGGGAATATATGCGGTAAGGGATATTAAAAAGGATGAACTCATTGAGGCATCACCTGTCATCATTTCACCCAAAAGAGAATGGAAATATTTAAAGAAAACGTCACTCTTTCATCACTGTTTCTATTGGGGAGATGACGATGAAACGGCCATTGCCTTAGGAAATGGATCGCTATTCAATCATTCATACACTCCGAATGCGAAGTATGATAATAATTTAGATGATTTAACGATAGACTTTTATGCACATAAAGACATAAAGGCTGGCGAAGAAATCACGATCAATTACAACGGTGAAATTGATGATAAATCCCCCTTATGGTTCGATGTCATTGAATAAGATTTTAAAGAATCCATTTTGAAAGTTCAAAATGGATTCTTTCATTTTACCTTTACATTTTTTTCGGCGCGGAAATTCCCAATAAACTTAGCGCATCCTTCAATACAATCGCTACGGAAAAAGCGAATGAGAGTTTCATTTGTTTCCATTCGTCTTCAACTAGAACCTTTGTATGTGCATAATACTTATTGAATGCACGCGATAAATGCAAGCTGAATTTCGCGATTTGTGATGGGTCGGCTTGTTCAAACGATTTTTGGACAATGCTCGGATATTGCTCCAGCAGCTGGATGACTGGCCACGCATATTCACCTAAAGCGTCAAAATGGATGGCCTGCTCGTTAAATTCACCTTTTTCAAGCAATGAGGAAATTCGCGCATATGTGTACTGTACATATGGACCCGTTTCTCCCTCAAAATTCATCATTTGTTCTAATGAAAAATCAATATCGTTCATGCGGTTATTTTTTAAATCGTTAAAAATTACCGCTCCGACACCGACCTGTCTTGCAACCAGTTCCTTCTGTTCAAGCGCTTGATTTTTTTCTTCAATATTGCGCTTCGCAGTTTCTATCGCCTCTGCCAATACATCCGCAAGGAGCACGACTTTCCCTTTACGAGTCGACATTTTCTTACCATCTTTTAACATCATGCCAAATGCTACGTGCTGCAAATCTTTTGACCATTCATACCCCATTTTTTCAATGACGTTAAAGAGTTGTTTAAAGTGCAGGGATTGTTCGTTTCCGACAACATAAAATGTTTTCTTCGCCTCATACTGTTTTTTACGATACATGGCGGCAGCTAAATCACGCGTGGCATAAAGTGTCGCACCATCCGTTTTCGTAATCAAACAAGGCGGCATATCTTCCAATTGCACGACATAGGCACCTTCGGATAGGGTAAGTAAGCCTTTTTCTTTTAGTTCCCCGACAACCGCATCCATTTTGTCATTGTAAAACGCTTCGCCGGCATAGGAATCAAAACGGATGCCCAATAAATCATAAATCGTCTCAAACTCTTTTAGAGACGCATCCCTGAACCATTTCCACAATGCCAGTGCTTCCTCGTCCCCATCTTCAAGAGACTTGAAGCTTGCTCGTGCTTGTTCATTCAACGATTCATCACTTTCGGCTCTATCATGGAACTTCACATAGATCTTCAATAATTCCTGAATCGGCGAAGCTTCGATTGCCTCTTTGTCGCCCCACAGCTTATATGCGACAATCAACTTGCCGAATTGCGTGCCCCAATCTCCTAAATGATTAATACGCACAGCATTGTAGCCATTTTTTTCGGCGATGTTAGCCAGTGCATTCCCTATGACCGTTGAGCGTAAGTGCCCCATGGAAAAAGGTTTGGCAATATTAGGGGAGGAATAATCAATCACGACATTTTCCTGTACAGGCTGCATCGAACCATACTGATCCTTTTCACTTAATATCGTTTGCAGCACGTTTTCCGTCACCAGCTGTTGATTGACGAAGATATTCAGATAACCACCCACAACGTTCACTTCTTGGATCAACTTACTATTTAATTGTTGGGCTATTTCAGACGCAATCACCTGAGGCGACTTTCTGAATTTTTTCGCAAGAGTAAAGCATGGAAAGGCGACATCGCCTAATTCCATCAATTTTGGCTTTTCCATTAATTTTTCTATTTCACTAGCTGGCATTTCATTGTTCAAAGCAGTTGAAATCAATTCTGCAATTGGTTTATTCATCGTCATTTTCCCTCCTAAACAAAAAAGCCCCCGCCTCTAAATAAGAGACGAGAGCATGAATTCCCGTGGTACCACTCTAGTTGCCACAAATTGTGACCACTTTCCATTGTTAACGAGGTGACTCCCCGATATTCCCTACTAAACGGTTCAAGAAATTTCTCCAAAGTGCGCTTCATTCATCCGTCCTGCATTAGGCTCCCACCATCCCTAACTCGCTTTCCATTTCAAAATGAACTACTCTCTTCATCACAGAATTTTCAATATTATAATTTAATCCATCGTACACAATTTAAAAAAACGTGTCAACAGGATTTAAGAAACAAATCCTAACCAGCCGGTAACTTCATTTTATCTTTGATGGTGGAAAAATATTTCCTTACTGTTCCAATTGTGCCGCTTTGCTGATTTGACGGCTCAATTTTTGATTGACCATCGGCTAACAAACCTAACACTCCCATTTCCCGGCCATTATTGCTGGAAGTCTCATCTATAAGTTCTGGGGAATATATTCGCTTGCCATCCATTATGCTGCGAATCGAGCAAGCTAACTCTTCACCCGGGCTATCCTTCAATAAATAACCACTTACATTAGCCTTTATTGCGAGTTGAAAATAACCAGTTCTTCGGAATGTCGTTAAAATGACCACTTTACATCCAATTGACCTTAATGCTTCTGCTGCCTCAAGTCCGCTCATTACAGGCATCTCCATATCCATGATACATACATCAGGCTGTAATTGGTGTACAAGGGCCACCGCTTCTACTCCATTACCGGCTTGCCCGACAATTTCTATATCTTCTTCAAGATTGAGTAGAGAACTTATTGCCTCTAACAGCATTTGCTGATTCTCTGCAATGACAATTCGAATCATTTTAAGTTCTCTCCTTTATCGAGTTCCTTATATGAAGCAAAGACTCCCCCAAATCCGAGGATTATTAAGGGAGTCTGGTATGATACTGAACGTTACAGTTCAGATTTCACTTGAGCGGGAACGCTTTTTTTCGTTAAATATTTTATATCTTTGAAACCGATAAAATTCTTGGATTCCTCATCCCATAAACGGAAACGGAGTGAGCGCAAGCTTGTCGCAAGAGTAATCGTTGGAACGTTCTCTAAAGGCTGCGTATTATTGTGCGCCATTTCCAATTTATAGTTAGGTACCCTTGGACTTAAATGGTGAACATGATGGTAACCGATATTACCAGTGAGGAACTGCATCAGTTTTGGAAGCTTATAAAAAGAACTTCCTTCCACTGCTGCCAATACATATTCCCACTCCTCATTTTCTTCAAAATAAGAGTCCTCAAATGTATGCTGGACGTAAAACAGCCAAATGCCGACTGAACCAGAAATCATGAAAATGGAACCTTGTACAAGAAGGAACGACTGCCAGCCTACTGCCAGGCAAAGCAATGCCGCTAAAACGACGATTAATACATTCGTCAAATACGTATTATTTTTTTCCTTCTTTCTAGCGCCTTTACGGTTAAATCTATTTTTAAGAAGGAAAACATAAATCGGTCCCAAACCAAACATAACAATTGGATTGCGGTAAAAACGATAGGCAAAACGAAGTTTAAACGGTGCAGCCAAATACTCATCGACCGTAAGGGTCCAAATATCCCCTGTACCCCGCTTATCCAAATTACCGCTTGTTGCGTGATGCACAGAATGCTCATGTCCCCATTGATCAAACGGGAATAAAGTCAAAACACCCATGATAGTCCCGACTATTCTATTCGCACGGCGGCTTTTGAAAAACGAATGATGCGTACAATCATGAAAAATGATGAATATTCTTGTCAAGAAGCCAGCAGCAATCACAGCTGGAATTAAAGCTAACCAATAAGAAACGGAAAGACTTATATATGCTAGGTACCATAAAATAATGAATGGCCCCAAGGTATTGATGATCTGCCATATACTTTGCTTTGTCGTTGATTGTTCAAAAGGAGCAATTTGTTTTTTCAAGTTCTTCGTATTTTGCAAGGTCATTATTTAATTGCACTTCCTTTTATTTGTCGTTATTACATAGTATAAAGAAATCAACCTGAAATTATTAGTACCAGGTGTCATGACTAGAAGATGACAAATGTCATGTACTAGTCATTTTCAGCTGCAAACGTAAAAAAGGCCAACCAGTAAAAACCGGTTAACCTGCTCACATGTATAGGATTTCATTATCTTCAAAATGACAGGTAGCCTCACATTAAGAACAGGACTGTCAATTTTTCAATGTCAGGCTAAAAGTCCTAGCAGTAAGCAAATGAAATCCAGTTACTCTCCTTTTACAAATAAATAAAGACCGTAATCCGTCGAAGTAGAGGCATAACCCATTTGTCGCAACATAGCTGTGATATTGCCACGGTGATATGTTCCATGATTCACGACATGCGGAATCAATTCGGCAACACCTGTTTTCATTAGACCGCCAGCTGGATTCTCAATTATAAGAGGCTTATCTAAATTTTCTTTTTGGCTAAGCAGCGATTTGTACCGACCGGACAACTCAAAAAACATGGCCTCCATTTCCTCTAATTCCTTTGACTCTGTTTGTTCCTTCAGTTGTTCAGCCAACTCCAATGCATGTTTCATGCTTTTACCGGAAAAAACCTCCACCCACCCCAGATCGGAAAGATACACATGGGCCATCACACACCCGATATCGATGGAAACACACTTTGTACTTCTTGATGGTAAACATCCTTTGGAAGCTCTTTTAAGCGGTTAAAGATTTGTTCGTTTGCCCATGCGTTAAAATCATGAAACTGAAATGCAAAATGTGACATATGAAATCTCCCCTTCTTCATATATGGACTAGAACTTACGAATTAACGGTCCTTCATACGGAATAATTCGTCCTTCAGTGAATTAATTCGACCTACACATGAATTAATTCAACCCTCAGCGAAATAATCCGACCTACACTTGGATTAATACGACCCTCAGCGAAATAATTCGTCCTACACATGAATTAATTCAACCCTCAGCGAAATATCCGACCTACACTTGGATTAATTCGTCCTTCAGTGAATTAATTCGACCTACACATGAATTAATTCGACCTACAGCGAAATAATCCGACCTACACTTGGATTAATACGACCCTCAGCGTAATAATTCGATCTACACACGAATTAATTCGACCCTCAGCGTAATAATTCGATCTACACACGAATTAATTCGACCCTCAGCGTAATAATACGACCCTCAGCGTAATAATACGACCCTCAGCGTAATAATTCGATCTACACACGAATTAATTCGACCCACGAACGGATTAATTCAACCCACACAAAGGTTAGAAATGCCTTTCCACAATGTACCTCTATTTTTAAAGCTATTCTCCATAGTAAACTAGTAAAGTTAAATTTTACAAAGGGGAATAAAAAAATTGTGAAAAAATTCTTTGGATATTTTATTATGTTAAGCCTTCTTTGTATGTGTCTCTTTCCATCCAGTGGTCATTCATCAAGTAAAACCCAATACATAGGTTCTGTTAAAGTGGAAAATACAAAAGTCTTTAGTTCTCCTAAATTAGGTTCTACTCTATTAAAGACTTTAAAAAAGGGCGAGGCGTTTCCCGTCATTTCTTCTTCAGTAGGGGATTCCGCTGGGCCCATCATTCATAAAGTAAAGACTGGAAACACACTATGGAAAATAGCAAATCAATATGGTGTTACAGTAAGTGCGCTACAAAAAGAAAATAAATTAACATCTTCCGAAATAACTGTCGGCCAAAACCTGAAGATTCCCCAGAAATATAAGATTCATAAGGTTGTATCAGGAGATACATTGTGGAAGATTTCTACTAAATACAAGGTAACAACAAGTGATTTGACGAAATTAAATAACTTAAGTTCGGTTACCCTTAAAGTGGGCCAAAAATTGAAGGTTCCGGATTATTACTACCAGGTCCAATTGCTTGGCGGAAAAAAGGGATGGATAAAGAAATCCCAGCTTCAAAAAAAGGCGCAAAACCGTATCGTCATGGGCTGGAAGCATAATGGATCGAAAGAAAACTATACCCAGCAACTTAAACAACCCAATTTGAATGTAGTTTCTCCCCGTTCTTATACGCTGACGGATACCGGTAATTACGTTTCGGTTTCTGTAGATACAAAATACATCCAAGCTGCACATAAACAAGGAAAACAAGTTTGGCAGCTTATCGGGAATAAATTTGACCCTGTTTTAACTGGTTCTGTACTAGGCAATACAAAAAAACGCCAGAAATTGGTTTCAACTTTACGGGATTCACTTGTTAAAACGAAAAGTGATGGAATAAATGTAGATTTCGAAAACATCGACCCAAAAAATAAGAAGGACTTTGTACTTTTCATAGGCGAACTAAAAAAGGCACTAAAACCGCATGGAATTAAAGTGTCTGTGGATGTCACCCGAGAAAATGAAGACCCTTATTGGTCAAAAAGCCTAGATAGGAAAGCACTTGGCAAAATAGCGGACTATATAATCATAATGGGTTATGACGAGCATTGGGGAGGGAGCCCAGTAGCCGGGTCCGTTTCCTCGTTACCTTGGATCAAAGAAGGAACCAAGCTTTTAATGAAAGAAGTACCTGCTCATAAGATCATATTGGCTGTACCATTTTATACGAGAGAATGGGTAACCGATTTGTCGACCAAAAAAGTGATAAGTCATGACCGTACCATGGCTGAGGTCAACAAAATCATTTCATCTCAAAAACTTAAAAAGGTATGGGATAAAAAGACTCAACAAAATTACGTGGTCTATACTTCCAAAGGGAAAAAGCATCAAATTTGGATAGAGGATAAAAAATCGATCAAGCTCCGGATTGACCTGGTAAAACAAAATCATCTAGGCGGTGCAGCTGCTTGGTACATTGGATCAGAAACCCCTGACATTTGGGATGTCTATCATTTTAATCAATAGGTAAATTCATAAAGGAAAAAGGCCTCACATTGTGTGCGGCCTTTTCTGCATGACATCATTTTCAGTCGGTCTAGTCGTTTTAAGTGAATAGACCACCCCAATAAATATCAAGGAAATACCCAGAATTTGAATACCGTCCGGTTTAAATCCTGAAAGCAGAATATCCAAAAGGATGGCAACTGCCGGATCGACAAAAATCATGAAAGATACTACATTTGTAGGCAAATGGCGAATACTATTAAAAAACAGCAAATACACGACGCCTGTATGGATGATGCCGGTAAGAACCGTATAAAACCATTCGGAAGAATTTAAAGTTGTATATACGGAATAATCGACAAAAGGAATCAGTAATAGAAATCCAATGAACATTTGCAGAAATGTGGTCGCATATACACTGGTCTTTGTAATGCTCTTTCCTAAAAGCATGGTTGCCGCATAGAAAAATGCAGCAATGATTCCATACATGATGCCCTCCCATTCAGGAGATGATGATCTAAATCCATCTGTTCCCATAATGAGTAATGTGCCGATGAAGCAAAGGGAAATGGCCAAGATGGAGAATAAATTCATTTTCTCCCTAAAGATGAAGCTCCCTATAATGAGTACAATGATTGGCGCTAAATGATAAAGCGAAATGGCGATTGTCACTGATACCAGCTCAAAAGATTTAAAGAGGAATATCCAGTTTAACAAGTTGGCCACCGCGCAGAAAATGATGAGCATTACCTCCCTGCCATTCCATATTTCGTTCTTGAAATGTCCGGTAATCATCCAGGCTGCACATAAGAATACGGCAGCACAAATACAGCGAACAAAAACCAATTCCAATGCAGGAAGTCCTGATAGTTCCGAAAAGAAACCGACAGAACCGAAGATTGTCATGGCTAGAGACAGTTGAAGAAGTGCTATTTTATTCATTTAATTTCCCCTTATTGAATTTCCATTTTTTACATTAATACTATCATTTCTCGGGCATGCCGTCACGAGTAATGATATTCGCCCACATTTGATCCGGAATACTTAATTTACACCTGCTATCTCGCGGCAAGATTGTCATGATCTCGTCTTCCCTGCCTTCCTTTATTTTGGCGGCCCAGTCCGGTTCCATCAGTAATTCTCTTCCTAAAATGAAGAAAAAACAAGAATCCCCTTTTCATGAAAAAGGGGATTCTTGTTTTGCCAATGATCATCCCAAGAATAGATCCAGCAGATTACTGCCTGCAGATGATTGCTTATTATAAAACTCCGAATAACCGCACTGCTTGCAATACACAACCGTAAATTGATTATTCTGGACATCGAACATTTTTGACAAGCCTGTTCCTGTCATGGCTACATCCTTCTTAGCCGCATCATTGCTTCCGCATTTCATACAACCCTTTTCGCTCATGATCCTTCATCTCCCAATTTATTAAAATGATAAATGCCGATAAATACCGGTGCTCCTAAGCACCGTACATACTTAGATATACGGATAAAGTAATAAATGGTTTCAGAGATCATGAAAAAAATGGAAATTTTTTCTGTTTCCCCTTAGAATTTATAGTAGGAAAAGCATGATACACACTTATTGCAAAATAATAGAGTAAAACCATATGCAGAGCATCATTTATAGGAACCGGGGTATCATCAAGTTTGAAAATGGTAAATGCTGCATATACCCCAACAAATATGATTGGATAAATGATGTAATGATAGATGAAATTTTTTATGAACATATTATTTATCGCATCACTTTCTTATTCACTTAAACAGCCAAGACCCTTAATCGGGGACGCTGGTGAAAAAACATTAAATGACATCTGCATCATCCAATCGTATTTCTGCGACCCTTCCACCTGGTACACACCAGAATTCTAAGGTAATATTTCGTTTATGGTCAATGTATCCGATAATATCCGCTCCCTGTTCATAACTTTTATAATAATGATCCCCGTACTTCGAAAGGACGTCCGCTTTCTTACTTCCTAATTTAATACCTTTGCTTGTTTGAAGGGAGTTTTCAAATTGGGCGTCGTCCGTACTTGAAATGATCAACCGCATGATTTTCCCTTTATCCTCGTCTGTATTGATAGAGGCCGTTTTTAACCCGCCCTTCCAATAATAATAATCATAAGCATTATTATTATCTTGATCGATGGGTTCTCCATATTCCCTAATGAATTCTGGACTCGATATGTTATCCAACACTTTAAATCCCCCGATAGATTCATCAGACAAATCTGTTGATTTTGTCAATTTTTGAGAGAATGCCGAGTACACATAGAGCCCTAATGCTGTTCCAATAATTATAAATACAATGACTAACTTTCGTTTATATTGCATTTTCCCCATCTTTAAATCTGCTCCATCTCTATCAGATTATTTCCGCGAAGCCCGCAATTAACTAGTGTATTGTTCATATGTACATGGAGCTACTGACTAGCAAACAGGTAGGAACTGCTCCCCATTATGAACCCTCCGCCTATCCCGATCACTACGCCAGCAACTGTCCATTGTGAAATCATCATGCCTATTAGAAATAAAGAAAATCCTATAAGTCCAATTCATAGAACCTTGTTTTTATTCATTTTTCACCCCTACACCCATGAATATCCTCATATTATCTTATACGGATAATTTTGGATAAAGGTTTCACTTTATGCCAGATTCTAAGCAGCAACATTCCTTTTGCATAAGAAAAACCGAAATCGGCCACTGATTTCGGTTTTTCGCTCTATTTAATTAGTGATATCTTTTTTCTGGAAGAAGAAGAAAGTTAGCGCTAAAAAGATAAGATAATAGATGCCGAGTACACCCATCGAGAATCCAAGTGTAGCTCCATCGAACATTTCTATGGTTCCGGAAATATAGCCCCTTAAATCAAGGTGGGGGAATAAGACGAATTTTAACCACTCGTATTTTCCGATGAATGATTGAATGACCATATTTAATGTCGAAGAAGCAAATAGGATGAAAATGGATATCCCTACTGCAAGTGCTTGGTTTTTAAATAATGTGCTTAACATGAAAGCGATGGTCGTGATGACTAGGAATCCTGGTATCCAGTAAACGATCATGTCTACGAAATATTCGCCGACTACCACCAGACTGAATTCGAAAGATGCAGGATCCATGATTTTGTCTGAATACGAACCATTGCCAAAGAATATGATTCCGATTAGATAACTGAATATAAGAAGGCTCGCAAGTAGTAACGCTGCAAATAACAGGGAAGTAATATATTTGGAAAGTAGGATCTTCCAACGTTTATAAGGCCTGATCAACAGTTGTTTAATGGTGCCATCAGAAAATTCCGAAGAAACGAGCGAGCTGCAAACTATAACGACGAATAAAGTGACAAATGATGTTAATGATGTAGTCCATTCAGCCATATAGGTCCAATTCGTGTTTAAGTCAGGGTTTATATTATCAGCCAACAGTTGCTTGTTGTAATTAATGTCTTCCATGATGGCGGCTTTTTCATCTTCACTGATTTCCTTAGCTTCCAAAGCCTTTTGCTGTTCTTGGATATCTGCGTTTAACTCTTGCTTCCAATCTTTATTCGTTTCGTCAGGACTTAGTTTATAATCGATGACCGCAGCCCCTAATGCTGCCAATAATAGAAAAGCGATGAATATATAAGTTGATACTTTTGAAAAGATTTTCATCCATTCATTTTTTACTAAGGACATCATACAGACTCCCTCATTTCCTGCTCAGTGATTTCGAAGAATTTATCTTCCAGCGATTTTCTGGTTATGCCAATTTCAAAGACATCCAGTTCATTTACATTAAAACTCCGGTTTATATTGGCCGTTTGTTCTCGGGTGGCCGATACGGAGATTGTCTTCGCACCATTTTTTAGAATCGTAATATCCGCAAACTGTTCTTGAAGGATTTTTTTAGCTAGCTTCCCATCACTGACAGTGAATGAAACTTCATTGATCGTTTCGGTTTTTTCATCAACAATATGTTCTTTCGTATGGATCAGTTTTCCCTTTTCGATAACGGCAAAACTATCACACATCAATTGCATTTCCGATAGTAAATGTGATGAAATCAATATCCCGACGCCTTCACTTGCCAGTACTTTCAAATAATCACGAAACTCGCGGATCCCTTGCGGATCCAAGCCATTCGTCGGTTCATCAAAAATCAATAACGACGGTTTATGTAAAATGGCCTGTGCCACTCCAAGGCGCTGGCGCATTCCCAATGAATAGGTTTTAACCTTCTTATCGATGGCATGATCCAGTTTGACAAGCTTAATGACCTCTTCTATTCTCTCAGTGGATATGTCATTGGATGACATTCGGGCATAATGCAGGATATTCTTTCTGCCTGTCATGTACTTATAGAACTCCGGGTTTTCAACAATGGCCCCCAATTGATTCATCGCACCTTCAAAATCATTATCCAGGTCACTGCCATTGATCATGACAGTACCGCCCGTACGATTGATGAGACCTGTGATCATACGGATGATCGTGGTCTTACCCGCTCCATTCGGACCAAGCAAACCGAATATTTCATTGCTTTTTATTTCAAAGCTAACATTGTCTACGATGGTTGCTTTTCCAATTTTTTTAGTTAAGGATTGAACCTTAAGAACCGATTCAGACATATAATACCTTCCTTTTTTTATTAATTTCCAAAATCACACAAATTCAACATTACCATATTATTCATATTATTACTATACTGATATTCTTCCATTTGGATATAAACACCCCTTGAATCAGCTGCAATCAATAGATTTGAATTTTATGGTTTCCCGTTCTTGACCTGACCTTATTGTGAAATAACATCAAGCCTTCCGTCTGCGTCAACTTCCCGCCCCAATTATCCTAAACACTGCCATCACTTTTTTTCCTCGAAATAGCAACAACTCCTATATATCGTTACCATTTAATACGATTCCGCAAGAATAAAGTTTCAGGATTATTTAATCTAATAAGGAAAATTTTTCATAACTTAATCAATATATAGGTAAATCCGATAGAAATGGACAGACCCAATGCAAAAAGAAGGATTTTTCTGATAATGGAAGGTAAAAGCTTATATATCATCATTAAAACTACATCGATGAAATTCGTTGGTATGCCGATCTCTTTAATCTCTTTCTTTTTGCCAAAAATGGCGAACCACATTACAAAAAGACCGCATAAAATAAAAATGATGGAAAAAATCTTATATCCCATTGTCTGTCACCCGTTTCCTCATAGGCTAAACGATATTGTTATTATTATCTTAACTTTCAAGTTTCAAAATGAATTCTTCAACCTCTTTGCCTCTTGCATGGGAATAACCTTTGTCTTCATCAAATCTTTCAAATCCGCATTTCTCCAGCACCCTGATGGAACCAAGATTATCCTTGGCTGCGCGGGCATAAAGAGGGCGGACTTTTATTTTCGGCAAAAAATGGAGCAGTGCCCCTGTAGCGATCCCTTTCCCCCAATATTGCTTCCCGATCCAATAACTCACTTCCGGGTTACCAAACTGTTCAAACTTGAGAATACTGCCCGCAACACATCCGTTGTGGATTATGGTCATTTTTTGAATATCCCGGTTCGATAAGATGTTCTTCCAGTGTGTCAAAAAAACCGCCTTGTCTGATGGATCTTTAGATGTGAAGGCAGCCATATAGTTTGCGGCAGGATCCAATTGTTGCTCGAAAAAGACTGGAAGATCACTCTCATTGACCTCCCGCAGCCGGACTCCTTCGTCATTGATATGCAATCCCATAAACTCACCCTCCCCACCAAAATATAACTTTCATTAAAACCAGAAAAACCGAAGACTCTGCCATCTTCGGCTCGGTTTCATCCCTTTATCATACTACACTTTCCTTCGAACGCTTATTGCTCAATATGTTTTATGACGTCAGACAAGCTCTTATCCATCATGGAACGGAGGCGTAAATGATGATTTTCAAAAGCTAAAGCTTCCGTCACGGGATTAGGAACGATCACACATTTTAAACCTGCAGTCAGGGCCGCTTGAAGCCCATTTAACGAATCTTCAAATGCTACGGCTTCTGTCGGCTGAATGGCCAGAACATCAATTGCCTTTACATACAAATCAGGCGCTGGTTTTACTTTCTCGACTTCATCCCCTGTGATAATAACTTCAAAATAGTGTAACAGTCCGAGTTCCGCCAAATGATGAGTGACCCACTCTTTTGTCGAGCTTGAAGCGAGGGCGATTTTATATCCATTTCTTTTTGCTTCTTCTAAATAATCCTTCACACCTTCACGTGCCTGTGATGTTTTCATCTTTACTTCATGGAAACTTTTTGCTCTGGATTCAATTTCTTCAATATTACACCTTTCCCCCAACTGATCTTTAAAGTACTGATTAAGCTCAGTATTATCCGTTCCGATACATGTAACAAAATGTTCGAGGGGCAAATCAGATTCATAAAAAGCCATCGTTTCTTTATAAGCCTCATACCAAGCCGTTTCCGTGTCTAAAATTAAACCATCAAAGTCGAAAATAACTGCCTTAATCAAATGATTTCCTCCTTTAACCTTAAAATAGAACTTCTATTAACTTAAACGTACATGAATGAATGCCCTTGTTCAACCAAACGGTTCCGGCCCGTTTACATATGAAGGTAATTTTTTCCATAATTAGTTAATCACTAAGGATATGGTAACCCGATGTCCGCCTCATTTCTTTTTTATATGTTACATGTTTTAACAATTACTTAGTGCCTTCGCGGTGTTTTTCCTTAACTGCGCCTAAAAGAGTGATAGTTTAACGAATGGTTTAATTGCAGGAAACAACGAGGAGGATAAACATGAAGAAAATTTTATTAACGATCCTAACGGCTTCTGTATTCATTCTAGGAGTTTGCATGCCAACAAAAGGCGAAGCCGCTGCTTTGGATCGCACACTTTCATTTGGGATGAGTAATAGTGATGTAAAACAATTACAAGAATTATTACTGACAAAAGGGGTTTTTCCCTATCATGAAGCAACAGGTTACTACGGACCGATTACAAAGGAATCCGTAAAGAAGTTCCAGGAAAAATCAGGGCTGAAAGTCGATGGAATAGCAGGAACACAAACAAATCAGAAAATACAGGTACTGAAAAGCGGGGATATGGGAAGGCCTGTAGCTGAACTGCAAAGGCTATTGAAAGCCTGGGATGTTTACTCATCAACGGTCGATGGCATTTATGGATCAGGTACAAAGCAAGCCGTTATCAACTTTCAAAAGCAAAAGGGCTTATCCGCTGACGGTATAGCCGGTGCACGGACCATCAGTAAATTAGAAGAAAGAGCCAGTTCGGCAAGCTCAGCCGTTAAAGAACTGACGGTTACAAGTACAGCATATACAGCAAGCTGCGAGGGATGCTCAGGCACTACAAGAATGGGTGTCGATTTAGAAAAATATGATGATGCCAAACTGATAGCAGTCGATCCGAACGTGATTCCGCTAGGCTCCATCGTTGAAGTCGAAGGCTACGGACAAGCTATCGCTGCAGACACGGGCGGTGCGATCAAAGGAAACAGAATCGATGTCTTCATCGCGAAGGAAGCGGATGCTTTAACGTGGGGAAGAAAGCAAGTGAAGGTAAGAGTAATTAAATAATGCATGACATAAATATCGTTTTACTATAAAAATAGATACATAACCAAACCGGAAGAGCATGTAATGAATCCATTCATGCTCTTTCGGTCTGATCAAACCATTTTGTACATGATAATATCATCAACGTATTCACTTTCGCTCATCTTGAATTCTTTTATTTTACGGCCTTCTTCAACAAACCCCAGCCTTTTATACAATGATATTGCCCGATGATTTGTGGAAAAAACTCCCAAACTCACCTTCTCAATCAACGGATTGGCTTCTGCCCAATCCAATAACGTTTCAATAAGCTCCTTTCCCAATCCCATCCCTCTGAAATTTTTTCTAATCATCACCCCAAATGAGCCCTTGTGGGACATTCTCTTCCTATTCTCCGATTGAAAGGCTATCCATCCAACCACTTTATCATTTATTTCGGCCACGATGATGGTTTCCCGTTCATTTTCCAATAACCTTCGTATCCAATCTCGTTGCTGTTCATATGTTTTATTGAACTCCTCCGATACGGCAATAAAATACTCGCCTTCGGAAATAACGGAATTTTGCACATCCAAAACCGCTTCCGCATCTTCCAATACACCAGTCCGAATTCTATATGCAAGCCCATTATTTTTTATATCTGACATCCAATCCCCCTTAATGAACCATGTTCGGATCGAAGTGAACAATAGGACGGCTTTCGATGATTCTTTGTTCGATTTTTTGAACGGTTTTGTATAATGGACTATCCGCATTCTTCAAATCGTACTTTTTATGGAAAAAATTATATAACGTTAAATCCCTTAGCTTTAAAAATAGAGGAATCGTTTCATATTCTATAGGCGCAAGAATATTTTCCGTCTCATAGCCTTTTATGAATTCCCTCATGAACTTGGCAGCATATTCATCGAGCCCTTTTGTCCCTTCACGTTCCAAGCTCCACATCAGATAGTACAGAGGTATGGCCAAATCACTGGCAAACCAATGATAAGAACAGTCATCAAAGTCAAAAACATGAATCTTCCCCTCATGAAAATGGAAATTGCCGTTATGTATATCAGAATGAATCAATCCAAAATTATCTTGATGAACCGGAAGGGCATTTAACTTCTTCGTGACTAATTCTTGTTGGCGCATCAATTGCTCCGGTACATCGGATTGAAAGAGCTGAGCATTCAATAATTCTTCTTCATGCCAATCCAGCCTTTTATATTCCGCTTTTGGCTTATAACTTTTAGTTTGTTTGTGCATTTGGCCAATGGTTCTTCCCCATTCAAAAAATAAAGGTTCATTGAAATTTTCATCGGTGACTTTCATTCTTACACCAGGAGCTTTTTCAAACAGGCAACAATAAAATTCTGAACCATCCGAGCCCTTTACAATTTCAACTAAGTTATTATTTTTCGAAAAGAGAACCTTAGGAATTTCACTACCATTATTCTGTAAATGCTCAATCCACTTTAACTCAGCAAGCACTTGAGCTTTTGTACGATGTGATTGATGTGTCATTCTTAAAATGTATGGCGTTCCATCCCTGTAAACCTCAAATACGTAGTTCTCTGCATCTCCAAGTTTAACCGGATTCCCCGCATTCACTTGAAAAAAATCTCCAGCCAATTTCACCAATTCATTAGAAAAAATCCGTTCTACAGCAGCTTCCATGATCTTCACTCCCATAATGATATTGCTAACTTATTATTAAAAACGATTTATACTATGCTTTATACGATACCAAGATGCCTTTTCCCTTTATTTGTATATTATTGTTTTTTATAAATCTAAAAGATAAAGCTTTTGAATAATAAGTTATTAGCAGTTCCTTCTTCCTTTTTTCAAAAAAAAAAAACGCCCTATAGGGCGCGTCCAAAAATCAAGTTTCCTTTTCTTCTTCATTTGCTATTTTATTGAACTTCAAAATCGTTTCTTCAATTACTGGATTATTGAATTCCTCTTGGATGGCTGATTGTACAAACTTATCTTCACCATTCATTTCATCCCAAGCATTAACTCTGTAATCTGGATCCCGACGATTTGATTTACCGTTTTCCTCATTATTTGACAACTATCTTCACCTCTTAAATATAGTGGAATTCGAACCATTCATAAGCCTTTTAATACTCTTCCTTGATTGAAATGGGTGAACCCGTTGATGTATGTTGATTAACCCAGTCGAGCGACACTTTTGAAACGGCATCCCACTCGGGTATTTGAGCTTTATGTTGTTCCACCCAGCTCATGCAATACTGCGGATCTATATTGCCTTCTTCGGATTTTGCCAAGAATGACTGAATTGTGGTTTCCGTACAATTTTCCCAAGAACCACAGGTATCCTGCCAAATATGTTCCATTTTCATTTGTATATTTTCGTTAGCCATTTGGTTTCCTCCTTAATTAAATGTTACATTTTGATATCTTAATTAAGTATGTCCAAGGCTAAATAAATCAT
The DNA here is from genome assembly GCF_918698065.1 of Peribacillus sp. Bi134. NCBI lineage: Bacteria > Bacillati > Bacillota > Bacilli > Caryophanales > Bacillaceae > Peribacillus > Peribacillus sp. Bi134. Next base: position 19,134 of record NZ_CAKKLN010000012.1, read on the forward strand.
TACAAAAATTTGGGTTTTTCAGCGAAAGAATGAATTTACAGTCGTAAAAATGATGAATAAACTGATTCCGATGAACAAAAACCGCCAGAACCAATAACTGCTTATGAAAGGAAAATTATTGTCTTCTTCAATCTCCTTTACACCCTTATACAGCCAATTGTATTGAAACAAACCAAAAAATAGAAACACGACTCCCGTTATAAAACAAAAAAACAAACTAGCATTTCCAACACTTCATCGAACTCCTCACTTTTCATCCTGACGTAAACATCAAAATAAGGACTTTTGTTCAAACTCTGCAGCAGAAGGATATTCTCGTTAGTAAAATGAGTAGTTCAATATATTTTTTCAAAGGAATTGGATTCGTTATTATACTTGCAATAAAAGTGCCAATTTCTATAAGTTGTTAAATTTCGTGGGTATTGGAGCATTTGCGGTGAGTTTGGGGCTTATTCTTGTGAGTTTCAGCGATTTACTCTTGAATTTCGAACTTTTACTTGTGAATCGTCGGGAGTTTTGGCAATTTACTCGTGAATTTCACGTGTTTACTCGTGAATTTATCTTAAATTGATCTCTTCTTACTTAAAATGTTAATAATCCAATACACATAGTGGACAACGTGTCTACATTCACTCCATTTACTCCATAAAATGGCACAAAAAAAGCTGAATACTCAGCTCTTTTTCGTCGCTATTCTTACTCACAGCGTTTTTCTAAATGAGTAGCACCATTTATCATAATCTAATTTCTCTTCATAGAAACGGTGGGCTTCGTTTCGCTGGATTCCAGATTCCAATGCAACATATGCAGCTCCGTTTTCTTTTGCCCAGTTATGAATATAACTTAATAACTTCTCTCCATATCCAAATGAGCGGTGTGCAGAATCTGTTACAAGGTCATAAATAAATACATGACGTTTATTATAAAAGTTCACTCTCCAGCTTAAACCGGCCAAGGATACAACATGGTTATCCTTATATAAAGCATACAGACAATACCCGTCCTTCCTCATTACTTCAAGTAACTCCAGGTATGTTTTTTGAGTTAAGTCAGTACGCAACTGATTCATGATTGGAAAGGCTCTAACCATTGTTCTTTTTTGGTCAATTCTTGTATTGTTCCTGTCGAATTCATATTAACACCCCTGAAATTTTTATTTAAATGTAATTCAACTTTGAACACCGTAAGTCCTTCTTCACTATATTTTTGTAATCGTTTGCAGATGGAATCGGTGGGAATGTCGATGTTTAACCGTACTTTTTAACGGCTAAAGTATGACTAGATCAATAGTTTAAGAGGAGGAGATTTATTTGAATATATATGAACAGCAAAAAAATGGACAGCCCGGACAAACACAGGACAGACAGCCTGGCATTGAATCTGAGATGACTCCACTTCCGATTCAGCCAAAGGATTACATAGGAAGCGGTAAGCTTAAGGACCGCGTTGCTTTGATTACAGGAGGAGATAGCGGCATCGGACGTGCGGTTGCCATTGCTTATGCAAAGGAAGGCGCCCATGTGGTTGTGAATTATTTAGATGAGCACGGTGATGCCGAAGAAACAAAGCAGCTGATTGAAGCGGAAGGTGTTCGCTGCCTCTTGCTTCCAAGTGACGTTTCCGTGGAGGCAAATTGTAAGGAATTGATTAAGAAGACGCTGGACGAGTTCGGAAAGCTGGACATCCTCGTCAATAATGCAGCAGTGCAATTCCCGACGGAAAACATTGAGGATATCACGGACGAGCAATGGGACAAAACGTTCCGCACCAATATTTATTCAGTATTTTACATGAGCAAGCACGCGATTCCTCATATGAAACAAGGCAACTCAGTCATCAACACAACATCGATCAATCCTTACAGAGGCCATGCAACTTTGATGGATTATACAGCGACAAAAGGAGCAATCGTCGGATTCACACGCAGCCTTGCACAGAATGTGGCTAAAAAAGGGATCCGGGTCAATATGGTTGCACCAGGACCGATTTGGACTCCGCTCATCCCTGCGACATTCGACGAACGATCCGTTGCCGAATTTGGTACCGAAGCACCGCTTGGCCGCCCCGGGCAGCCAGCAGATCATGCAGGTGCCTACGTGCTGCTGGCATCTGATGAAGGTGCCTATATAACAGGACAGTGCATTCACATCAATGGCGGGATCACGATGTCCTCATAAACCCAAAACGACCGAAAAGCATGGTGCTTTTCGGTCGTTTTCATTTCAAAATTTAATTTCCTATGCCGGGCGAATTCATCAATACAATTCTCCAACCATCCGGATCTTCAAAAGTAACACCTGATTTTTCCCAATATGGATTTTCCGGAGAAACCGGTTCATAGCCCATACCTTTCAACCTATTCGTGATTTCCTCAATGGTTTTACGTTCAGGAATATAAAAGACAAGCAGATTATCTTTTGATGGGGCAGGACAAGGACTGCCATCCTTATGTTGAGTAAACTCCAGATGATAGCTGGAATCCGGAAGCCCGATCATGATGCCGTCATATCCCTCGTGCCCTTCGAAAGAGCCGATTTTTTTCAAACCTAATCCTTCACAATAGAAGTGTATAACCTTTTTTAGTTGATCAGTAGGACGTGCAACCCGGATCTGCGCTACTTTCATTTCAGTTGGCCATTTACTTTCCATTGTCCCATCCCTCTCTGAAAATCGAATTAAATTTCTTCTTTCAAATTACTTTTACCAATATTCATGCCAAAACCTAATGCAATCGCCGCACCTAAACAACTGAAAAGACAGCCAGCTCCCAAGAAAATGGTTGGATTTGATTCACCAATCATCACTGAAGCTATACCTCCAATTGCCGGAAAAAGGGCAACCATGTATCCACTTTTCGCCCCGCCTATCTTTTCTACAAGCTTGAGGTAGAATAGCCAAGCTCCAAAGGAAGCGAATATAGTTAAATAGAACAAAGCAGATAAATATGTAATGGATGTCGGTATAGTGACTGCTTGTCCTTGGATGAACACAATGGCCGCCAAAAGAATTCCTCCTGCTGCAAATCCAAGTACATTGGCATAGATTGGGTTCACTTTCTTCCTGGCATTTCTAGCTGAGCTTGCATCGCCCAATGCAGTGAGGATGGTACCAAGAACAGCCATCATGATGCCCTTTATATCATTGAATCCATGAATATCATGTAAACTCGGATAAATAACAATACAAACAGCCAGCACACCAATTATCCCGCCAATTAAGATACGTGAATGCAATGGTTCCTTCAAAAAAACACGAAGGGCAATGGGCGTTAAAATGACTTTCAATGAAAATATTAACGTAGCCATTGCCGCTGAACTTAAGATAGTGGCGTAATAAAGGCATAAATAGCTTAAAGCAAAATTACAAATTCCAAACACAATAATAAATGGAACATCCTTTTTCTTGGGTTTTCCTTTAGGTCTAAGAATGCACAATAAAATAAAAAATAGGATTGCCGTCAAACCTAAACGATATGTTAAAGATAATTCTAAACTCACAGGTGTACCTTGAATCTTAACCGCAATAAAATTAAGTCCCCATACTAATAAACAAAATATGTACATAAAGTTAGTCATAATAACATGACCAATTTGCGATATTGCCCCTTTCTTTCAGTTTATGAAACTCGTCGTAACTGATTTTCCCATCCATAATTAAACCGCCTTCTATTAAAAATCACATATGTAATAATAAAGTAAATATTACCAATTCAAAGGGGATTGTCAATATATAAAACTACATTCCGAAAAGCCCTCCAGTTAATTTGGAGAGCTTTTCATTGGCAAACGACTATTAGCACAAACTCTGTAATTGAGTTTCGAAAACATTCCATCTGATTTCAGAAATCCGCTCCCTTTCCGCCGACTGTCTGCCGAGCCTCCTCGGCACAAGCGCCTGTGGGGTCTCGGCTAGCCAGTTATTCGGCAGGAGTGTCGCAAATTTCTTCGATCTATTCCGACCTTCAGGGTTCGGGATGCGATTCCGATTCCCTTTTGTCTAAAAACTGTGGCCCACGACTATTAGCCTTTATAGCTAACTTGTCCAGTTTCAACCAGTTCCTTCAGTCCCATAAACATTAAGTTCCAGCCATGTTCAGATCCATCGTGATACTCTCCAAGAGCTTTTTCAATATCGGATTCTGTCCAATTTTCTTCATGAGGAACGATGATTTTTTGTAAAAATGTCATTTCACAGCCCTTTTGAAGTTCTTTCAGTTCAACTGTAATTGTATCTACTAATTCACTGAATTGCGGCATTTTAAAAGTGAACACTAATTTATTGGGAGGGTCCATTTCAAGGTACTCCCCTATCGCCCGATAATCTTTTCCATCGCGATGATCAATAATTTCCCAAGTACCTCCCACTTGAGGATCATTTTGTGCCACCTTATTTGTCCCTTCCAATGTAAAAAACCATTTTCTCATCATCTCAGGGTTCAACCATGCATCAAAAACCATTTCAGGCACTACATCAAAATTTCTTGTCATCTTTAAAGTGGTTGTTGAGTATTTTTTCATTTACATGCTCCTTACGTCAATTTTATGGGTTTACCTTTTTACATACTTTTCAATTCCTCTTTTGAGACAGCACGCCAACCGTTTGCTTCCAGTTTCTCTATATAGGTTTCCATCCTGATTTCCTTAATCTCAATCGCAAGCGGGTGCAGCGAAACAAAACATTCATTTGAAGCATAATTAATCGAAACCTTTACAACTTCATATCCATTATGAAATCCTGAATCGAATCCTGGATCATCCATTATATCCCCTTTAACAGGACGAATATCAGATTCAACTGTTTTCATCATTGATATACCATTTTCTTGTTCTTTTATTGATGTAATGAAAATCATTAAATTTATATTCATTGCAGTCTCCTTTTCTCTATCCTTTAGCGCCCGGCGCCCTTGCTCCTGCATTGGAAAAATGCTGCCGCGGCTTATTGGGATAAAGCGCCTGCCAGTTCTATAAGACTTTGGAATTCACTTTTTCCTTTTTCATATTTTGAAACGAATAGATATCATTTATACCTTTATATAGTTCCCCGTTCTTGGAGAAAATCGCACTTCCATTTGGTATAGCATATATCTTTCGTTCATTTGAAAGGGGAATTAATTCTCCATCTATATTATCCTCGTAATGGACCTCAACGCTAAACCCAACTAATCCTAAGCCCTTGATCACTACCGTTACTGGGTAGTCTTTATCTTTTGTTATTATGCAATCATTACAGAAGGCTAATGAACCCGCACTATATCCGATGATTAAACCTTGAAAGTCTTTGATAATTGGGACAAGTCCTTTTTCTTCTATAACATGGATTAACCTTTCTGGCTTTCCACCAATAAAGTAAAGAATATCATGTTCTTTTATAGACTTTTTCATTTCTTTGTCTGAAAGGTCTTCGTTTAATAATTCAATACTTACATTCTCCATGATTGAAAAGGCTTGTTTTATACTTGCCATCCAACTTTCATACCTGGAATTGTCGGTTGCAAAAGGGATAATTAAAATCTTAGCATCACGTTTAATCATTTTTGAAAGTTCCAGGAACACTTCACCTAATTCATTATCCGTGTGATTTCCGCCACCAATAAAACAAATGTCCATATATGTCCCCCAATTTTTCACATGCTATTCTCTTAAAATATTCTATGTAAATAGGACAATACCTTTATATGTCACTACTCTTCAGCTAAATTGCCCCTTTAGCTCCACAAAAAAAGGCTGCCGCAGCAACCTTCCTTATTGAAGTAAAGCACCTTTAAGACTTGTAGACACCACCACAAGTAGTGATAGGAACGTTTAATAGAACTCTTCCTGAAAGTAGTGATCAATAATTTCTATAGCCTTTTGCTTAAGCGTTGTTTGTTTTATATGAGTAAGTTCATAAACTGTATAATCCGGGGGTGAATCTGTAAGTTCATAAATTTTGTAACTTCCACGTTTAATTGCTTCATCAGCTATCCATTTAGGAACTATAGCCCACTGTAATGGATCTTGAAGTAGATGTAGAAGCAAATGAGTACTGTCTAGTTTTATACGTGAAATCGATAAAGGATCCCACCAATAAGAATGCCAAGATTGATATTCAACTCCCCACGGCATGAATAGTTCGTAATCAGAATCTAATTCTTTAGGATGGAGCTTTTCCGAAATATAACAACTTATATCTGAAGTTTGAAGAACAACCATAGGTGATGTAAAGCACTTTTTAACATTTACATTTGGATGGACTCTTTTTCTAAGGGAATAGGCCACATCAATATGTCTATTTTCAACTTCAGAGTATAGATTATCGGAATGTAAGGTTCGGATTTGAAGTTTAATTGGAGGATGATGGTTACTTAGTTTTTTAAAGACTTTTGGTAAAACAAATGTATTAACACTATCAACACCACCAACAATCAAGGGTAATTGTGGGCCTTGCGTTTTTAATAGCTTCGCTTCTTGTCCTAAACGACTCCATTCTTTCGCTAATTTATAAAATTCCTCACCCAGAGGAGTTAAAATGATTTGTTTTATTCCTTTCCCGCGTTCAATTAATTGAACCCCAATTTCTTTTTCTATTACCTTTATTCGTTGACTTACGGTAGTTTGCGCTAAATGTAATTCTTCTGCTGCACCGCTAATGGTTTTTGTTCGAACGACTGCGAGAAAGGTATCAATAGAATGAAAATCCATTATTCTGCCTCCAAATAGCAATATTTATGTTATTAAATAGCTAATTAATTCGTTTTACAATCTCATTTTCTATATTTAATATAAAGTTAATTAATTATTTTGTCTAATTGAATTGGAGGAATGTATCTTGAGTTGTAAAGTTATTTATTTTGAAAAAGTATTCACAGCAACACATGAAATAATAAATACATTCAAAAGTTTGGATATGGAGGTTAAATACTGGATTGACTTGGATGATGTAAAAAAAGAGCAAGCATTACATGAAGCAAACTATTTAATTACAGCATCTTATCCTATTACGAGAGAGTTATTAGAAAAAGCACCCAATGTTAAATTGATTCAAAAAACTGGAAGCGGTGTTGATAATATTGATTTAAATGCTGCTAGTGAATTTGGAATCCATGTAGCCAGTACACCGGGAGCAAATTCAAACAGTGTTGTCGAATTGACCATCGGCATGATTATAAGCCTGTACAGAAAACTTCATTTCTTAGATCGAGTAACAAAAAGTGGTGAATGGAAAATGTGGGAATACCGCCCATCAATGTTCGAAGTGAACGGTAAAATCCACGGGATAATCGGTATAGGAAACATAGGAAAAAAAGTTGCAGCATTATCGAAGGCTTTTGGAACTAACGTTGTTTATTATGATGTGAATAGATTATCAATTGAAGAGGAGAAAAAATTAGGGTTAACTTATGTAACTTTTAATGATTTATTATCACAGTCAGATATTATAAGCCTCCATATTCCTTTAATACCAGCCACAAGGAACTTGATTGGTGAAAAGGAATTGAAACTCATGAAGTCTTCAGCAATTTTAGTTAATGTAGCCCGAGGTAATATCATTGATGAAAAATCACTTGCCGAAGCATTAAAATGTAATCGTTTACTTGGCGCAGCCATTGATACCTGGTCATCTGAACCCATAAATTCAGATAATCCATTATTAAAACTTGATAATATACTTGCTACTCCTCATATTGCAGGGGGGACTAGGGATGTGTTGGAAACTGTACTGCGCTTATCCTTTGAAAATATAAGAAAAGTAGAAGATGGGAACATGCCTGATAATTTAGTGAAATTGACTTCAGCATCAGTTTAACTCTATAAATTGAATGTAAAAATAGAAAAGAGGACCTACATTATGTCTAATATTGGAATGCGTGTGTATTCAAACATTAATCGTCCAACTAAAGAAGCAGTAAACGAGTTTAAAGGGTTACCCGTATCTGTAATTGCTGATAATATGAACCGTATGTTTTGCATGAATCCTAAAATTCGTCCAATTAATGATAAGCCATTACTTGGGACTGCTTTTACAATTAAAACACGTCCCGGTGACAACCTCATGCTTCATAAAGCACTTGATCTTGCTCAACCCGGCGATATATTAGTTGTTGATGCTCAGGGGGATTTAACAAATGCAATCATGGGCGAACTAATGGTATTGTGGGCTCAAAAAAGAGGATTAGGCGGGTTTATAATCGATGGTGCCATTCGTGATGTCGGAGCCTTAAGAAAGATGGATATCCCAATCTACGCAGCAGGAGTCAATCCACGGGGTCCATATAAAGACGGACCTGGAGAAATTAATGTTCCTATTTCTTGTGGCGGAGTAGTGGTTCATCCTGGAGACATTGTAGTCGGCGATGATGATGGTATTGTGGTCATTAACCCGCAAGATACGGATGAGTTAATAGAAAAATCTAAAGCTAAGTTACTTAAGGAGAACCAGGAAATGGATGATATCATGAATATGACGTGGGATCGAACTTGGGTTGATAAAAGTCTTCAAGACCGGGGCTGTGAAATTAAAAATAAATCATCCAAAGTAAAAAAATCTATTATAGGTAATCGAGACTAACTATGGTGTATGTTAAAGTTCTTGTAACTTAGCATGTTCTCACGGTACCTCTTTAAGTTGTGCGTTGTTATATAGGTAGATACGGAGGTAACCCTCTTCTGTGAATTACTCTGGAATTTTCCAGACATTTATCATGGTGTTTGGAAATTAGACCGGAGTTCTCCATTCCTTTATACACTATACTTACTAACAATTTAAATTACAAAAGAAGGAAATCGTTACTGTGCCAAATTATTTATGAGGAGGGGAAGAAATCTAATGCAGAATTCATTACAAAAAAAGACTCGATTTCGTTGGGTAGTCATGTTATTAATTTTTCTAACTTATATGATCGCTGGTGCAGACAGGGCAAATATCAGTGTAGTCATTCCATATTTTCAAAAAGAATTTGAATTGAGTAACACTGATATTGGTGCAATGGCTAGTCTTTTTTACATCGGATATGCAATTATCCAGATTCCAGCTGGGTTCATCTATAGTAAGTTTGGGACACGAAAAATATTCACCTTCTCTATGATTGTTACTTCGGCTGCAACATTATTTATCGGAACGGCTAGTTCTGCTCTTCAACTTAAAATTGGCAGAATATTACTAGGTGTTGCAGAGGGACCACTTCCAGTCGGAATTATTTCCACGATTAACCGTTGGTTCCCTGGAAAGGAAAAGGGAACTGCGACAGGAATTTATATGTCGGCAATCAAGTTCGCTCCTGCCATAGTTCCTCCGCTGTGTGCTTACATCATTTATGCTTTCGGCTGGCGTGAAGTTTTCTATATATTTGCCATTCCGGGCTTTATCTTCGCTTTATTTTGGCTCTGGCTAGTAAAGGATAATCCGGAAGAAAGTCCACATTGCTCAAAAGAGGAAATAGATTATATCAAATTAGAAAAGCCTTCGACTATCGATGAGAAAATCAAAGGAAATAAGAAAAAATATTCGATGAAATGGGTAGACAAAATTATTCGTACCAAGAAAGTAGATTTCCTTGATACAAATAGGAAGGTTTTTCTTTCATGGAATATATGGGGATGTACGTTGGGGTACTTTTTCATGGTCGGTATTGTTTATGCGATTATGACTTGGATACCTACTTATTTGGTTAACGTCAAAAAGTATTCCATTATGGAGATGGGATTTGTTGCCTCCTCTCCATGGATAGGGGCCATGTTAGGTAATCTAATTGGCGGTTGGGTTTCGGATAACATCTTTAACAAACGTCGAAAACCTCTTATGATAGTGACTGCAGCATCGACAATCTTCAGCATGTATGCATTGTTGTACGCCCCAAATGACCCAATGTTTTTAAGTATCGTTCTTCTTATTACGGGTATTTTGTTGAATTTGGGATATTCAGCGTTTTTAGCGTATCCTATGGGGATTACATCCAAAGAAAAATTGCCCCTTGCCGCTTCAATTGTTAATACTGGAGGATCGTTAGGTGGTGCATTTGCTCCGTTTGTAGTAGGTTTGATCTTAGATTCTTTTAATTGGAATATGGTATTCATGTTTTTATCAGTAAGCTCTTTAATGACCTTTATCCTCCTCTTTACGATCATTGAACCAATGGAAAAGACTAAACTGGCGATAGAAAAAGATGACCATGAAATAGCTACATCTTGACTATTTAATCTGAAAATGTATCCGTTTACATCATTCTTTTCAAAGATCAACCAGTAAAAATCGCTGGTTGATCTTTTTTAATATTAATGACCCTTTAGCTCCATAATAAAAGGGTGCCGCAGCACCCTCATTTAAACCCTTGCCTATTTTCTCAAATATACGACACTGTCGTTTCTGTCTACTCGAAATTTTCAATCATCCTTAATATTAAGCATATAGCCAGCATCCTCAGATTCAAAAATATACCATATCCATTATTCTAAGCGATAACCATATAAATAGCAGACCACTTTTCCATCTTTCAAAAATACAAATTGATTCATTCCTTCATTTACAATAAAAAAGAATTGCCACTAAGAAAATGCCACCGATAATTTATTTTAAATATCGTATTGACCTATAAATTCAAAAATCTCATCAACAGCTTGGTGATATCCACCCGATTTTTGAAAGGATTCGCTTATATTTGAAACAGATTTATGGTAAGATGGGTCGTTTAAAACATGATCTGCGGCCTCACGCAGTTGATTTGCAGTCAAGCTTTGCATTTGTAATTTAATACCGGCTCCGATATTGGCAACTTGCCCTGCAATTATGGGCTGATCCGCGCTTTGTGGGATTACAATTAGCGGAACCCCGTAGTAGAGACCCTCATTGGTACTATTCATTCCACCATGTGTGATAAATAATTTAGTGCATTTTAGCACTTCCGTTTGTGGAACATATTTTTTCACAATGAAGTTTTTGGGGATCTCTCCTAATTCAATTAGTGGGGTTTGTTGACCGACCGACATGACAACCGTGTGATTGCTATTTCCAAATGCTTCAAAACAAAGCTTATAAAAATCAAGAGACCGGTTAAAAACTGTTCCAAGAGAAATGTAAATGGGACTTTTTCCTTTGATATCAGCAAGGTCAAAGTTATCCTGCTTTAACCGTGAAGAGATGGATGGACCTACAAATTTGTAAGTTTGGTCAAATGCTTCTTTAAAAGGTTGAAACTCCCTAGTTGTATAAACGATTGAAAGTGGTGCAGGATTACAAAAAACTTCGTAAGTAGAATGGATCTCCACATCATATTTTTCCTTCACCATTACCGTCAGTCTTTGAAATTCATCGTGTATAGGTTTAACTATTTCTGGAGGAATTTCTTTAGAAAGCTGTTCCAGCATTTTATCGAATGATGCTTTTGTCTGCGCAAAAGAAGTACAAGAATTGATTGCGGGAAGCTTAAGGATTTGGGCAAGTAAACGTCCACAGCCAAACATGGAATCATGGATGATGTAATCAAAATGCTCTCCTTTGATCTGTTCAAGAACGCTAGGGATGACGATATCTACCGTATTTAAAAGACCGTTGATTCTTTCGAGTAAATAATTTCTTCCGCCTGAGAGAAAAGCTTCTATAAATTTTTCACCGTCAATTGTTCGTACAGTAGCTCCCGTCTTCTCGATACGTTCTCGAAAAGATTCTATCGTAAAGTACACTACCTCTTCTCCACGCGAAATAAGCTCTTGCACAACCCCAATAGTTGGATTGATATGTCCTTCTGACCCAGCATTAATAAATAAAACACGTGCCATTTTACCACTCCTTAAATAAATCTGTAAGAGTATGGTCACTGTCCCAAACCCTTCCAAACTCAAATAATATAAATTTATCATAGTACAATACTGGAAAATCTCAAATTCTTAATCACCCTTGTTTTGGTACATTAGAGGAGCTTAGCTGAAAACGGCATTCCACTCATTAATAAAGACTAAGTCCTCAACTCACTGCATAATCGGAGATTAATCAACCCGTAAGCTTATAATTTTCAAGTTAGATCAATAAATAATACATCAATGCCACCGACTGCTGAATCATCATAATTGGAATATTAATATCAAATGGATTATTGAACAGCATCTCAAAGACTATGTAATCGTGCTCATTATGTAACTGGTTATTTTACCCAAGAGAAATGTCTACAATTTCAACCATTATAATACTTGAATGGATAATAAAAACGAATAATCAATAATATTAAACTTTAAATTAATATTATTGAATTTTTTTATTAAAAATTTAAATTTTATTATTTATATTTTCAATTCCTTGTTTTATAATCGAATTAACTAAAAGGAAGGGATTTCATTATGGCTTATAAATTAATCACAAATTGCCCTGTTTGCAGTAAAACATTGAAAATTACAAAGTTGCAGTGCTCTCATTGTCACACTACGATTGAAAATGAGTTTGAAATATCTAAGCTGGCATCCTTATCAAAGGATCAGCTTCATTTTGTGGAAGTATTTTTAACATGCAGAGGGAATATCAAAGAAGTTGAAAAGGAACTGGGGATTTCGTATCCAACGGTTCGAGGCAAGCTAACTGACATCATTTCATCCCTTGGATATGTACAGAAGAAGAAAAATGAAGTGGACGAGAAAAAAGTTGTCACCATGTTGGAAAATGGCGAAATCACAACAGAAGAAGCCATTAAGCTCTTAAAAGAGGAATAGGGAGGAATTTATCATGAAAGAGGAAATTACAAGAGTGTTAACAATGGTTCAAGAAGGGAAGATTGATGCAGATAAGGGATCAGAACTGATTCAAATATTAAAAGAGAAAGAAGAAACAGGTAACAAGCTTCTTGAAAAACCGACTAAATATTTAGATAAAACCTTAAAAGTTCGTGTTGTATCCGCCGAAAATGATAATGTCACGGTCAATTTGCCTATAAAACTTGTCAAGGCAGTATTAGTGGCTGGACACAGCATCGCAGCGAGTATTCCTCAATCGGAAAAATACGTTAAAGATATAGACATAAGTCTTATTATTGAAGCAATCGAAAACGAATTAGATGGCCAAATTGTTGATATTAAATCGGCAAACGGGGATACCGTTTCAGTCATCATTGATTAGTGATTCGCTTATGATGCATGTTAAAGTGAAAGCGAAAGGCGTTCGGTTTACCCTTCCAATTCCATATGCCATTTTAAACATTGTTATTTCAATTTTATCTTCAAAATTTATTCAGCAAAATGCAAACAAATGGACAAAAGTGCACTTCGAAAGAAAAAAACTGGACTTTACCTTTCCACTAATAGACAAAAAAACGCTAAAGCCTATCGTCAAGGAACTGAAAAATTATAGGGGGATCGTGCTAGTAGATGTCAAAGCTAAGGACGGTACTGAGGTTAAGGTTAGACTATAATTTATCATGGAATACACCGACCACTGACTGGAATATTGAAGAAAAGGCCTAATTTTTCGCTTACAATACCGAGAAAATTGTAAAAAGACAATAAAGTTATTTAATTTTTAAACCTCAAACAAGCATAACCCCGTTCTAAATATAGGACGGGGTTAAAAAAACGGAAAAATCTTTATTGATACCGTACCAGTGCCTTTTTGCTTTTTTCAACCATTTTCAAATCCCTCCTATAAAAAGCGACTGATTGTTTCCACTAATTTTTGAGGAAACGATTTAAGGTCAGTCATATCGAGGAATCTCTCTCTTCCGTGTAATTCTGCAATCTTTTCTTTATCTTCTCCGATAGCAACAGATAGGAATAGCACGTCTTTTCTTTCATATTCACTAATAACTGATCGGATATCCACCCTCGCTGCATCCCCTGAATAATTAGGCATGGCTTTTGGTTGCCCATCACTAATATTTATCAATAACTTGGTAGAAGCGATTTGTTTCGATAATTTTTCTGCCAATATTCGTAAATTAACACCATCACGATTATTTTGGCGAGGCTTCATTGTCGCAATTTTTCCTATAACCCCTTCGTACCCATCATCAAACTCTTTGTACGAGTATAGTGAAGTCATTTCCCTTTTACTAATATCTGCAGTGTCTCCATAAATCATCAAAGGAACATTTAACATTCTACAAAACTCTGTTAAAGCGATTATTGCTTTTTTGGCACTCTCCATTCGTTGAGCCCGAACCATGGAACCAGACTCATCTATACGTATCGCTATAGCTAGAGAGGGATTATCAGTTGGAGGATTTTTTTTATCAAAGTAACGATAGTCTCCCATCACAACCTTAGAAGCATTAAATCGCGTACCGTATAACTTCCCTGGAGTGTATGTTACTGACTCTTCTTTTTCTAATACAGCAAGAATTTTTCTTGCCATACTCTCCACAAGAGGTGTTATTTCCTTTTTAATATGTTCTGCTTCACTCATACTTTCCTTCGTTGCATGAGGGCGGTGGATAATGATCCCTTCTTTTTGATGAATCGTGTTTTTCATAAGCGTTCGAGCTTCTTTATTCAACTCTTTTTTCTTATCAGCTTCTTGCTTCTCTAGTATTTCCGGCAACTGTTTTACTTGTTGCTGAGAAATACCTGTTTGAGATTCCTCATGCTCTTTTCCTTTATTACTATCGATTTCAATGTCCTTTGATCTCTTTTCAGAAAAAATCTCTAAGGGTTTCCCTTTTTCTTGTTGAGGCAGAGCGGAATCACTATTTTGAATTTCCTCCTCTTCTTTTGTAAAATCAATGGAAGATGTATCTTTTTGAAGTTCCTCCTCACCGTCTTGTTGTTCCACATAATTATCTACCATTGGTGACCCTGGAGGAGCTTGCGGTTTGTTCATTGGATTCTTTTGATTCAGTAAATAAGATTGAATACGCTCCAATAATTGACTGCTTTCTAATTCTTTTTCTAGTATTCTAATCTCAGTTTCATCGGTGGTAATTTTATAGATGACTTTTTGATAAATAGAATCAAAGATATTTTCTCCTTGTTGCACTGCATTCACCCAATAGAAATAACTTCTCATTCCTGCTACACCCTTGATTCCATTAGCTTTTGAAGTAGCATCTAATAAAATAATGATTTCAGCCATCATTGCTAATAGCTCTTCATCTGCAAAACCAACTTTACTGAGAGCCCGGTTGACCATCACTCCCTTAGAAGGAAGATTCATTCGTTCCGTGTGTTGAACTCGATCACGTAATGATTCATTAAGGGGTCTATTCCCCTGATAATTTCTATTGGTTGTAATAACTACTACAGCATCGTGGTGCCGTTTGATCATTCCAGTTGGAGTATTTAAAATACCATCAATTTCAAGAGCAGAATTCAATGCAACTAAAACCGATGCATCTCTAATGACAGTAGGTTCTTGTATCTCTAACAGGTAGCCTTCTTGTAGTGCACGAACAATTTCTGATGGATAATACTTATATGTTACATTCTTACCGGTGTCTTTGATTTTCTTTTCAAGTTTTGCCAAGTATTCTTTCGTTTCTGCCATATTTAACTGTAGATAGGAAGACAAATTTTCTAAAAGCTGCTGAGCCGTGCTATTATTTTCAAAAAACTGAATTATTTTTTTATCTTCCACTTGTGCTTCTTCCATTACTGGCAAAAGTGAGCCAAAAACATCTGATTTATCCATGTCGGCAAAACAGGTAATTTTCGTATATGGCAATCGAAGATCATGAGAGAGAGCTTTGGCAAGTTGTGTTTTACCTGAGCCAGCATCCCCCTCTAGCAGTACATTGATGACTCGCAGTTCTCCATTATGCCAATTCCTATTGATTGTATCTGCAACACGTAATTCCTCCACACTTTCTTGATGGCTAGGAGACTTTTTCCAAATCATTTGTTTTTCTTCTTCTGTAAATTTTCTGCCATCTGAAACGACAAATCCTCTTATCATTTTATGATTCTCCTTACCGATATCCCATTTCCTTCATAATATCGTTGATGATTCTAAATCTTTCTCCCAAAATTTCGCCATCCGATTGCAACATATCATAAAAATATTGAATATCTTTATCTAAATTCTCATTTTTTGTGTCAATTTCTAATTGCATCTTATTTCCCTGCAACCCTAAAGCAGTAACGATTTGATTTTCAGGATCATACAGCTTTTCAAATTTATAAGCATCTCTAAAATATAAGTTGGTCGATAAAATAAGGATGGCTAAATCTAAAATTCTAGTGGCAGATAACTCAATTTCTTGAGCAGAATCATCAGTCATTACAATTTTTCCAACGATATCTCCTGTTCTAGGAGATTTCCCCTGTAGCATTCCTGTGCTTAACGATTCGATTTCTTTACCATAGGCAGCCTTACCATCTACTTTGTCGTAATTTTCAACAGTGATAATTGATTTATACTTATATTCATCTTTATTCATATCATTGCTCCTTTTTATTTTTTCGTTTTTTTCCTTCCCCCAATACGATGTTCCGGCAAAAATTTCTGCTTAGAAATCCTAATTATCTTCTTATTTAAGATTTCTGATAAACATAGGACAGGCGAAATTCATATTTTAAACACCACATTCCACTCTCGCTAATTAACAAACATTATATTATTATGTTTATTATATTGCAAACAAAAGTTAATTACGTTTATTGTTATGCATAATAAAATTGATTATGTTTAAATAATGAAGATTTCACGATTTTTTTGGAACGCATTATTAGAAGAAGAACGGGGTATATTCGAGAGTCTGATTTATATATGTCTCTTATACGTATTTATCCTCATGAGACGGTATAAAAAAAAGGATCTTCAAAACTGAAGGATCCTTTTTACTGCTTATTTAATATAAGTGGAGGAGATAGTTGAAGAAGAAAAGGATTTTCAATACAACTATTGCACTTTTGTATATCTTTATTAATTGATTACCTTTGCTGTAGTACATTTTTTATCCTATAATGATGCGCTCTTTGGGATAGTGATACGGATGTTTAACTGGTTTGCCTCCCATACTGAATAAGAAGGTAAACATCCCGATTTTCCCTATAAACATTAAAATCATGATTACGGCCTTCCCAGCAGTACTCAATTCCGGTGTAATGCCAAGCGAAAGGCCTACAGTGCCAAAAGCAGAGGAAACTTCAAATAAAATTTCCATTAGGGAAAAGGCAGATTCAATGCATGCAAGAATGACAACTGCCAAACTGCACAGTATCATACCTGTTGTGAAAACGATGAATGACTTGATGATATCTTCCTCATCGATCTCCCTTTTGAATATTTTTATTGTTCTGTTCCCTTTCGCATAGTTGTAAATGGTAAGCAGCATCACAGCAAACGTGGTGGTTCTTATCCCACCCCCAGCACTGCTGGGGGATGCCCCTATGAACATAAAAATACTCAGTAACAAAATGGTAGGCACTGAAAATTGGTTGACGTCGCTGATCGCCATTCCGCCAGTCCTTGAAGATATCGAATAAAACAAAGAATGGACAAAGGATTGATGCCAGGTTTCTGAATAGAAATGACTGTACTCAAACAGATAAGTGAAAATGGCTCCGATTACGATCAGTATGAAAAAAGTTACGGTTGTAATTTTTGTGAACAAGGTGAACCGGAATGGCATCTTACCCTTATGCCTCAGCCACTGACTTACCTCCATTAGAACAGGAAACCCAAGGGATCCGATAATAAAGAGTACTATATTAAGGGTCAGGACAAAATAATCGTCTGCAAACGGAATCAGTGATTTTCCTGTGATATCAAAACCGGCATTTGTCGTAGCAGACACAGAGGCGAAGAAACCCTGCAAATATGCCTCTTGCCATGTTGGGAAATACTTCAAAAAATATGTACCGAAGACAATAGCCCCTAATAGCTCAATCATGACAAAGAAAAAGAAGATCATTCGTATGAACCGAACAATCCCGGAAAAAGTGGGGCTGTTTTGTTCCGTCGTCATGAGTATTCTTGCCCTGAGTCCTATTTTCTTTCCTGATGCAAGCCATAGTATTGTTCCGAAAGCCATGATCCCAATTCCACCAAACTGGAGGATGATTGCAAAAATAAACGTACCGGGAACACTAAGCAGCTGGCTTACATCTACCGGAGATAATCCTGTTACAGTTACCGCACTAATAGAAATGAATACTCCATCAATAAATGAGAGCTCTGCATTCTGCGTTTGAGTAATAGGAAGCAGCAATAAAATGGTTGAAACCACTACAGCCACTAGGTAATAAAAAACAATTATTTGAGCAGCAGATAGTCGTTTTGTTAAGTTCTCTATTTTACTATTCATTTCTCTCCAATTTCTATATGTTTTTTGACAAACATAAACCTATTTGTACTAACGTACCATTACACAATTCAACTTATAGTAATTTGTCCATTAAATTAAGAAAATAAACTACCCCGTTGAAGAAGACCTCAAAGGAACGAATGAATATGTTATACAACTCTATTTTAGGTAGTAGCTAAAAAAGCCAAACCCATGTGTATCAAGGGGTTTGGTTCTTAGTCATTTATTATCGTATATTCAGGATTTTATACAACCTTGATGTAGCAAGGGTTTGCTAGATGATCAATAAAACCACTAGATTAACCACTAGAGCTTTTTCTATTTCAATCATTGATTTATCTAATTATGAAGGCTGTAGGTCCATAATAGTATACTTTTACGAACAATATGTAATTAAGCAGCATGCTAAAAACCCCTTAGGCCTCAAGGGGTTTAATGTCTTTCGTTTTTATTGTTTATGTATGTATGTATTTATACATCGTTGGACATTAACATTTTGACTTCTGACCACATAAAAAAACTAGTTTTAACAAATAAAAAAGGACATTTCCTAAGCCCTCTTCCTAGTATCGGCCCCGCCTACGCCAGATACTATGACAGCCACACATGCCATCCAACCCATTATCATTATAATGGAAAGCGCTTACATTTTCAAGGATTTAATAAAAAACAATGACTTTGATTTACTTTCAAAAGGCCGCCAATTGACAGCCTTTTATGGTTGATACATCACTTTTGACCTCGTGTTCCTCATATTCTTGTTGATTAATTGATTATACCTTCTTTAACTAACCTTCCCCGATATTTTAAGTGCATTTTTCCACAATCTTATGGTTTGACCAGTAAATATTAAAAAAACACTCTAAAAATATAATTTTTTTTAACACATAATTGAGGATTCGTGATTAATTTAGCTTTCGCCATTCCTCGCTTAAATCTTACATTGTTTAACCATTCAACAATTGCTTTTGCATCATAATTAGGGTGAATTCTTTCCCCATTTTCTAAAGCCCAATGTTCTGTATTCTTTTCCTCGTCAAAAATCCAATTTAGAAAGTCCTCCTGAATACTATTCATCTTCCTACCTACTTTTGTTGAACAAGAAAGGTATTGAATAAAATCGTCACCAAAGTCAATTTTTATTATCATAAGAGTTTAACTCCTTAAAATCGTTTTGAAAATTAAGGCTATTATAGCATTCCTTATTAAACCGTTAGTTCCATAAGAAACAGCTGCCTTAAAGACAGCTCCGATCTTGAATTAACGCACCAAGTTTAAGACTTTTTAAAACTAATCACCTATGGCAAATATATGTTTTTTTCGCTCTAACGCTTCTATGCAAAAAAATTTTAATTCATTAATCTCGTCTCTATACAATATTGTTTCACCATAAATATTAAGATTTAGAAGTAAACATAACTCGTTATTAGAGTCCTTTTCCTTGCTTAAAAGATATGAATGTATTCCCTCTTCAAATTCTACATATGTTTCTTCCTTATACGTTTCTTTATAAGTGTTAGCTAAAATGAAATTGATTCCACACATTTACTTCACCCTTCCCTGCCTATTTCTAACTATTTTAGCAGCTTGTACTCAAGTCCCTTATTGAACAAACCTGCCCCCGATAGTTCCATAAGGAAAAGCTGCCTTAAAGACAGCTCCGATCTTCAGCTAACGCACCCGTTAGTTTATGTACAATATTTCACAAAGTTCAAATTAAGTGGGCTCATTTTTCTTAAATCACTAAATAGTGCCTTCAATCCAAATGGGCGAGGCACTATTAGTAATTACCTAATTACTGTTCTAAGTAACGATTAAGGCATGATTTTGTTATTCATCTGTTTTTTTACTAGTTAATCAAAATAAAATCTAATTCACTTCAGTTCATGGTTCTTCTTATTTATATATAATATTTATCCGCTAAGGGACCAATATAAACTAAAAATTCGAAACAATACGACGAAGACTAAACCTTATATATATCCTCTTCGTTTGGTAGAGAAGAAATCGCTCCTACCTTCGTACATACGACGGCACCTACTTTATTTGCAAAAAGAATGATTTCTTTAAGTTTACTAAAATCACTAAGAATTGTGTCATAGGACTCAAGATTTGCAAATTGAAATAAAGCAGCACCGACAAATGCATCACCGGCACCAGTTGAGTCAATTGAATTTACTTCGACGCTGTTTATTACACTCATTCCACTTCCATTTGAAAGAAGAGTGCCTTCACATCCAAGGGTAACAGCCACTATTTTTGCTCCTAAATGATGGAGCATTGCTATTCCATCATATTTATCCATTTTTCCCGTGATTAGTTCAAGCTCTACTTCGCTTACTTTTACAAAGTCAGCCATTGATATACCCTTTCTAGCTAAACTAATAAATTCAGCCACTCTATTTTTCCATAAATCATGTCGGAAGTTAGGGTCAAACGATAGAAATATCCCCCTATTTTGTGCAAATTCCATTGCCTTTAAATAAGTTGTTTTAAAAGGGTTTTCCAGAAATGCAGTTGCAGATCCAAAGTGAATGATCTTTGCACCACTTAATCTATCTGGGTATAAGTTATCCTCTGTTAAATTTCGATCCGCTCCTCTATTGAATACAAAATCCCTTTCACCATTTGCTTGTAAAGAAACAAATGCTAAAGTAGTTGGTGCCAAATCATCAGTAACAATCATCGATGTATCAACCCCCACCTCTTTTATCGTTTCTATTAAAAATAATCCAAATGGGTCATTTCCTACTTTTCCAATAAGACTTGCTTCCCCACCTAGCCTTGAAATAGCAGCTGCGACATTCGCTGGTGCACCCCCTGCTTTCTTTAGAAAATGATTACCTTCCATTAAATTAACATCAATATCTGTACAATAAAAATCGATCAAAAGCTCCCCAACGCATATGACTGCGCGGTTTGTTTTATTCATTTACATTACATCTCCATTCTTGTGATTTAGGTAAAATGAAAGGCTATCGATCATTTTCGACAGCCTTCATAAACTCTTACTATCAACCCATCTTTAATAGGATTGAAATTTAGTCTTTATCTTTTCCATATACTCTTTAAAGGGTATATTTTCAAAGACTTTAATGTAACTTCTCCACCCTTGCTATAAATTTGTAATCCTTTACTTGATGGATCCGGGAAAATTTGATCAGAAATAACCGTTTCACCTTTGTTTCCAAACACTTCTACAGCAGATCGGTCAATGAAAATATGCATTTTCACAGTCCCATTTAATGCATTTAACGGTCCGTCATGCTTACCGACCACATTGTTCCCATAATCAAAGCTTCCTGAATTTGAACGGTCTACGAATAATTGTTTGGTGGCAACATCATAGCCAATAGTCGTATATTCAGTTGCTCCTTTACGAACTTGAAAGCCGAATTCAGTTGCTTTTATATCATCTACATCAAACTCAGCTATCATTTCAAATGTATCTTCTGATAGTTTAGATAGGAGATTACTTTCACCAGATATGACTTTATTTTTATATGAAATTTTTTCACCCTTATCTCGAATGGTTTTTAAAGAAACTGGTGTTTGTTTTAAACGTAAACCTTCATCTGTCTGAGTTAGCTCCATCTTTCTTGGCAATGTCGTTGAACTTCTCCAAGTCGAAGTTGGTGTATGATTTGCATACAGCCAATTACTCATCCAGCCAATCCAATATTTTTCGCCATTCTTACCATCAATTCCGCTCCAATCTACTGCGGCATAATAATCTGCCCCGTAGTCAGTCCATAACACTTGATCGGAAGAATTTTCATTTTTAAACGTTTTCCCGTCAAAGGTACCTACAAAATATTGCATACCTGACCCGCCTGCAGGAGCGCCATCATTAATGCTTACCTGTAGTACCCATTTTGTTTTTGAAGGGTCACCATCAATTGGTAATTCGATTAGAGTAGGACATTCCCAAATCCCTCCGTTACTACCATGAGTAGAAGGTATCCACTCTCCAGAAACAGCAGACCAGTCTGTAAGGATGCCGCTTTCTTTCGAATCGTCTTCCTCAGGCTCTTTGGCAACTTGGTCTACTTCATTTGGCATGGCCCCTTCATTATAAACATTAACATCATCCATGTTTAAATGACCCCAACCACCTGTAGCTTGGTCTACAGCTTTAATATATAACACTTCTCCAATGTAGTTAGAAGCATCCCAGACGTATTTTTGATATTTTTCTTCTTTAAATTTGGTATTGGCTTGTCGAATTAATTCTTGATCATCAGAGGCTCTCACTAACGAAACATAGCGGTTGTTGATATCATTACCACCGCCCAACAGAAAGTTGATTTCTCCAGAGCCACCTAGTTTAAAATATGAGGAGTGCAGTTCACCTGTTGCGTCATCTCCCTTTTGAAGATCAGTAAACCCCCATAGGTGGTAGTTTCCTTGGTGGCCGAAATCCCCTCCCCAGTAAGATGGTACATTTGTCACATGATCTTTTGTGAAAGCATTACCTTCGATTGTACTCCACCCAGTTAGATCACCTGTCTCAAAATCATGATTAGTAACTTCCTTCTCATTTGTCATGATGTTCTTACCAACTTGAACATCTTGGAATAACGTGGATGAATTCCAAACATTTAAGCCAAAATGTCCTGACGAAAAAGTTGAATCATTTACATCATGAATGAGATTACCATCTAAAAAAATTTTAATATTTTTTCCATGAGTGCTTGCTTTTAAATGGTACCTTTTATCTGTATCTAGATTTATTGTTTTTTCAGCTAGAATGGATATGTCTCCATTTTCGATTTTCATGATTTTTATTGTATCGTTTAAAGCATCGATATTTGCCATATAACCGTTTGTTGCATGAGGATCTGCACGAAAAACGAGCGAGCCGGCTCCATTGCCACCTTTTTCCCCAGATATCTCAATGTTTGCTTCATAAAAAAAGTTATCCCCTGTTTGACCACTCATTACAAAAGCATCCTCCGTAGAGGTTCCACTTTTTCCATCCATCGTGTTCTCCCAGCTTCCATTTACATTTGTCCATTTTGATAAATTGGTTTCAAAGTTAGATGTATTCTTGAACTCCACATTTCGAAAGGCAGCCGTTGAATTCCACGCTGACAATCCATAGTATCCATAATCGAATTCTATATCTGTTTTTTTTATAACGGATTGATCGTTTACAGAGACTTGAATTTGATCCCCATCTGTTTCCACCTTCACATGGTAGTTAGTTGAAGTTTTGAGGGTAAAAGGTTTTCTCGCAATTTCCTCGTTTGTTCCATCTACATTCTTACTTAATGTTATAACATCGTTTTTGGCATCTAAGCTCGCAACATAGCCGTTCTTTGCACGCCTATCTGACCGAAAAACTAAACCGCCTGTCCCTTCTCTCCCATTCTTTTCATTAAGGGTAATATCTCCCTCATAGCTAAATGATTCACCTGTCTGGGATGACATGCTATAAGAAGTTCTGTCTAAGCTATTTGCTTGTATTCCACCATCTTCGCCGAATTCACTTGCATACTCCCACTCTTTTAAATTAGGTGAGGTATAAAACATAATCTTATCCTTAGCCGCTAACGACATAACCCATTGGTTTGATTCTTCATGCCAAAATACTTTAGGATCGCGCCAATCTTGTGAAGGAGGGTCTGGCATTACGGGATTCCCTTTATACTTTTCCCAAGTTCTTCCTTTATCTAGGCTATACGCTATACTTTGGACTTGCTTATCCCCTGCATGCGTAAAGATGGCAACCATTGCTTCTTTTCCAAAGCCAGCTGTATTGTTCCAATCAATAACAGCACTCCCCGAGAAAATCTGACCGTTTTCATCCGGCGATAAAGCAATCGGCAAATGCTCCCAATTAACAAGATCTTTACTGACAGCATGCCCCCAATGCATCGGTCCCCATGTCGTTCCATACGGATGATATTGATAAAACAAATGATATTCACCTTTATAAAAAACCATACCATTCGGATCATTCATCCAGTTAGCTTCAGGAGAAAAATGAAATTGATTACGGTATGGTTCATTATAATACCCAGGGTCTTCTGCATATGCACGATTAAATGGTAAACAAGTGACAGTTGAACATATTAGTAGAATACTAATGATCCTCTTCACTTTTATTTCACATCCCTTTTTTTAAAATCTAAAATGATATGTGATCGTTATGCTGGACTATTTCCGCGCAATCGATCTAATAGAACGGCTGCTACAATGACTCCACCTTTTACAACTAACTGCCAATAATAGTTGACATCCATTAGAGTTAACCCATTACTGATTACCCCCATAATTAAAACCCCAATAATTGTTCCTATTATTTTCCCTTTTCCACCTGTTAAACTTGTTCCTCCTAGAATAACAGCAGCAATTGCGTCTAACTCATACATTTGACCAGCAGTTGGCTGTCCAGAAAACAACCTTCCCGCTAAAACGACTCCTCCTAAACCAGCTAGTAAACCACTAATCGAATACACATTGATTAAAGACTTTTCAACCTTAATTCCAGTTAACCGAGCTGCCTCTTCATTGCCACCAATCGCATAAATATGACGACCGAACATCGTATATTTAAGAACAAAAAACATCACGACATATACTAAAGACATGATATAAATAGGAGTGGGGATTCCGAAAATACTTCCACCACCGATGAATTTAAATGTTTCGTTTTGTAAAACAATTGGATAACCGCCACTAATGACATAAGCGAGTCCACGAACATATGTGAAGCTGCCTAGTGTAACAATAAATGCTGGTAACTTTGCTTTGGCTGTAAGAAACCCATTAATCAGTCCTACTGCATACCCTACTAGTACGCCTGATAACATCGCAATTATAGGATTAACTCCTGCAGAAGAGACCATGACTGAGATAACGCCAGATAGAGCAACTGTTGCACCAACTGATAAATCAATACCACCAGTTAAAATAACGATTGTCATCCCAGCAGCTAAAATAGCAATAATGGAAACTTGTTTTAATACATTCAATAAATTGGCTGTATCTAAAAAATTTGGTGCTGTAAATGAAAGTACTACACACAATAATAATAAAATCATGATCATGCCAAGCTTATTCCATAAAGAATAAAGGACATTTCCTATATTTAGGCGTTGTGAATGTGTAATAGTTTGCGTATTCCCTCTCATTTCTCTCTCCCCCCTATGGTAGCTAAACGCATAATAGTTTCCTGTGTAGCTTCTTCCTTCGAAAGCTCGCCTGTTAACCTTCCTTCACTCATGACAAGTATTCGATCACTTACCCCCAATACTTCAGGAAGTTCAGATGATATCATTAAAACGGCCAATCCTTCATCTGCGAGCTTTGAAACAATCTTGTGGATTTCAGTCTTGGCACCTATATCAACCCCTCGTGTTGGCTCATCAAGTAGTAATACCTTTGGTGCAATTGATAGCCACCTAGCGATCACTACCTTTTGTTGATTCCCACCACTTAAGTTTGATACTTGCTGTTCTGGGGAAGCTATTTTTATATTTAAGTCTTCAATATATTGGTTAGCGCTTTCATTTGCTTGCTTCCAACTAACAATTCCTGCTTTAGCGTGTTTTTTCAATTCAGCCATTATGATGTTCTCTTTTACGGACATTGATAAAAATAACCCTTGTTCTTTCCTGCTTTCAGGTACATGTGCAATCCTATTAGCAATAGCATCTATTGAGGATTTGATTTTAACAGATTGACCATCAACCAATATTTCGCCACTTTTCAACTCGGACAAACCGAAAATGGCCCTAACCAATTCTGTTCTGCCAGCACCAACAAGCCCCGCTAAACCAACAATTTCACCTGGGTAAATTTTTAAAGATACATTCTTTACAATTGTGTTATCAGAAACATTTTTCAATTCAAGTACAGGTGAAACTTCCTTTGGATTTTTTGTGCCAAAGGCTTTTGACCGATTAAACAAGTCCTTTAAATCCCGTCCTACCATCAGCTTTACGAGATGATCAGGATTTGTCTCTTCAATCGGCCCACTTGCAATCCATTCGCCGTCACGTAATACAGTGAACCTATTAGAAATTTTAAAGATTTCTTCCATTCTGTGAGAGATATATACAATAGCAACTCCCTGCTTTTTCAAATCATCAATAATTTCAAACAGCTTTTTTATTTCTTTATCTGTTAAAGAGGCGGTTGGTTCATCCATTATGAGTACCTCTGCATTAAAGGATAATGCTCGGGCGATCTCGACCATTTGTTGTTGAGCAACACTTAAGGTCGAAACCAATTGGCGTGGATTTAGATTCGACCCCATTGAATCTAACACCTCTTGGGCACGTTCATGGACCTCATCCCATTTCACCATTCCTAAACCATTTCTAGGAAAGGAGGAACCCATTAAGATATTTTCACTTATTGTTAAATTAGGAGAAAGGTTTAACTCCTGATGAATAACACTAATTCCTTTGTTCCTTGCATCAGTAGGGTCCTTCCATAAAATTGGTTGACCTTTCAAGTAGATTTTCCCACCATTGTCATCAGGTGTATGAATGCCTGCGAGGATTTTCATGAAAGTTGACTTTCCAGCGCCATTCTCTCCCATTAATGCATGTACTTCACCCGGATAAAGTTCAATTCTCACATTGTTCAATACGGTTACACTCGAGAACGTCTTACTAATACCTTCCATATTCAACACTGGCTTTTTTAGACTTTGTTGGCCTTTAAGGGACATTTCATTCACAGCCATACCTTTATCTCACCCCTTATATTGATTTGAATAGGCTGATTAAAGGAGGAATCCTTATCAGCCTATTTATTGAAAGATTCTTACCAACCTTGGTAAGAATCTAATGTATCTTGAGTTACAATCTCAACTGGAACTTTAATAAGGTCCTCAACCTCTTCATCATTTTTCACTTTCATTCCGATTTCAACAGCTTTTTTGATCATGTTACTAGGTGACTGAGCTGAAGTTGCGGCAATTGTACTTCCTTCCTTTGCCATTGCTTCTGTAGCTTCAGGAGCACCGTCCACTCCGACAATGAAAAATTCATCTTTACGATTCGCTTGCTCTTGAGCAATTTCAACACCAATTGCTTCTGGATCATTAATCGCAAATACAGCGTCAATAGAGCCTGATGAATTAGCTTGTAAAATACTTTCCATCACCGTTAATGCCTTTTCGCGATTCCCTTCTCCATTTTGCTTCGCAATAACTTTAATTTCGGAATCCTTTATTGCATCTTCAAAACCTTGAATACGATCAGATACAGCCGAAACAGGAGGTCCATCAATAATAACTATTTTTCCTTTTCCATCTAATTTTTCAATCACATATTCTCCGGCCAGTTTACCAGCTTGATAGTTGTCTGAAGTAACAGTGGCATCGACACCACCTTCAGCATTGGTATCTACAGCAACTACTGGAATATCAGCAGCTTTGGCCTGTTGAACAGCTGCCGCAATTCCTTTTGTATCAACAGCATTTAAAAGAATGATATCTACCTTTTTCGTAATAAAGTTTTCAATTTGAGCTGCTTGTTTGGCTAAATCATATTCAGCGCTTTCAACTAGAACTTCAGCACCTAATTCTTTTCCTGCTTCTTCAGCACCTTTAGCCATGGAGACGAAGAAAGGGTTTGCTAAACTACCCACCGCTACACCGATCGTTAATTGTTTGTTACCTTTTTGTCCTTCGTTACCGTCTGTTGATCCATTTGATGATTCACTAGCCCCACTACATGCCGTCATCGCGGCAATTACAAACGCCAAAACTAGCATTCCTATTACTTTTAAATATTTCACCATATTAGTCCCCCCTAGTTTTTGAAGATGAAAATAATTAGCTACTGAACGAGAAATTGTTAACGCTCTCAATCTCTTAAACTAGATCACCTCCTTAAATGAATATTTTTGGTTGAAAAAATGGAAGTATGGTTGATTTTGATAGTTTTTTCACATTGACTATTTATTGATAACGCTTTCATCCCTTGTAAACAATATAATTACCCTTTACACATTAGAATTATAATTGATTGATTTTGGTTGTTTTTGATTGATTTTGATTATATTAGAGCTGTTTGTAATTGTCAACGGTTCCAATTATTACAAAAAATATATTGATAACATAAAATATTAAACGTTTCAAATGGTATATTTAATACATGGAGCAGATTTTCCTCATTGTTAATTGGCACATTACAATAAATCAAGCATTCTTTATTATATTGATAAAACAAAGGGGAAAATTTTCAATAAAATAATTTCAGAATTTTCAAAAAAGCTGGTATTCAAACTGTCTGAATCAGACAGTTTGAATACCAGCTTTCCTTCAACATAGCAAATTTAGTTTTTAGTCCCTCACAATAATTATCTCCGTTTTCTCCTTATATTTTCCTAACGTTATTGTACCTTCTTCATTCGTAATAAGTTTTGTTTGGTTTAAATCTGCAAACTTAGAAAATGATACTTCTCCAAATTTTGTATGATCTGCTAATACAAAGGCCTCACGTGACAAAAAGATGGCTCTTTCTTTTATTTGCGCCTCTTCTGGATCTGGGGTAGTCAATCCAAAATTATAATGAATAGCGTTCGCACCCATGAAACACTTATCAAATCTGTATTTTTTTATACTTTCGTATGCATAACGTCCAACTGTTGCTTTGGTAATCTTTTTAACAAATCCACCAATAAAGTATGTACATATTTCATTTTCAAGTAATGCATCTAAATGATCAATTCCGTTTGTAATGACAACGATATCTTTTTGTCTTAAATGTTTGATCATCTGATACGTTGTTGTTCCAGCATCAAGATAAACACAGTCGCCGTCCAAAATTAGTTCTGCCGCATATTTTGCTATCTTAGCTTTTTCCTCAAGGTTCTGCGTTATTTTCTCAAACACACTTGGTTCGTCTCGTTTACTATGTAAAAGTGAAGCTCCACCATGTACACGTTTTAAGTAGTTCTGCTTTTCTAATTGATCTAGATCACGACGCAAAGTAGATTCTGAAGTATTTGTTAATTCTACTAGCTCATGAATCTTAACATTCCCCTTTTCTTTTAATAGCTTTAATATTAATTGATGCCGTTCCGTAATAAGCATGATATCTCCTCCTCGTATTACACTTCTATTTAAAGATTCTTCGTGTATTCTAGTTCAATTAATTTTAGTATATAGAATTTTGCAGTGACATGTGAGAACTATTAGGGTACCCCCATAAGAAAAGGAGCTGTTGATCAGCTCCTGGTAATTTTAAGTAAGCACCTGTTTGTTGAATAAACAATTTAAAATCCATTACCCTGGAATATTATTCTCATTAATTCAACAACCATAAAGTAAACTAAACCAACAAATCTACTAAGACCTAAGCTAATTTTCTCCAAAGTCCTTTCTCACTGAGAAAAGAGAAAGAGAAAGATATAATGATTCCACATATCATCAATACACGAAAAGTTGTTACTCTAGGGTCAACCACTTGTGTTATATTTCCAGAAAAGAAACAAATAACCAAGATGATTAAAGCCTCTAATTAATTTTACCAAACCTTGTTATATATGTATTTTTTTATTATCGGATTACCTCCCCCTTTAGTTGCATAAAAAAAAGCTGCCTTAAAGACAGCTCCGATCTTCGGCTAACGCATTCGTTAATTGAAGATGATTATTATCGGTAATTATTGTGAATAGGTTTAAACAGTTCTTCATTAGAATTTCTAACAAGTGAAAAATTGTCTACATTATAGTGACCGTGAAGGGTTTCATTGTGATGAAGGATTATTTGTTTTGCAGATAAGTTTTTGGAGTCAGAAGTGGAATGTCCATCACCAACTAATGTTACATCAAAATGATTGATTGTTGCTGTTCTAACAGCTGAATCAATACAATGTTCCGTCTTACATCCCATTATTACAATATGGTCTACATTGTTTTTACTTAAATGTTCGTGTAATGGAGTTCCATAAAATGAATTTGTGGCAGCTTTATCAAATATGATAGCAGTTGATGGTATTTTAATATCCCTGTGTATCTGGAATCCAGGTCCTTCTCCATTTGAAACATCTAAATCTCTTATAAAAACAACGGGGATACTTTCATTTATCGCTTTTTCAATTACAGTATTAATGTTATTAACGATTTTTTCTTTCTCAAAGACTCCTTGTTCTTCTTTATTACCTTCTATTAATTCCTGTTGAGCATCGATTATCAGTAATGTTTGTTTCAATATTTCCCCCCCTAAAGTTTTTAGCAGTTAGTTTTTTCCTGTTTATTATTAAATGGTATTTTAAGCGCTTCTTACTAAGCTCTTTATATTTTCGTCAAAAGATTTACTAATACCTTCTTGAACTAACCTGCCCCGTTAGTTCCATAAGAAAAAGGCAGCCGAAACAACCCCTGTTAATGAACTAAAGCACCCGTTAGTTTAAGTACATTACTTCACAATCTTTGGTTTTCGCGTTAAATAATCCTTTTACTTCTTCTCAACATATAATGTTGAGAACCTAACTAAAAGGAGTGAAATCACATGAGATATTTCCCACGCCAGGGGACAATGAGTCCACAATCCCCTCCTCCAACATTCATTCCACCAAAACCTTCTGTGTCCTATATCGTCGACTGTCTATATCAAAACACTTATGTATGGCTTATAAATGGCAGACAATTTTGGTTTTACCCTACTCGTGTGGAATATGGAGAAGTATCTGGATATAGATGGAACGGTGCTTTCTGGCAATTCTACGGTATTGACCCAAGACTTATAGATGCTGTTACCTGTCCTCCTATCCCTACATTATACTAAAATCCTAAAAAAGCCTTATCTCGAATAGTCTCAAAATAAAAAATCGCCCCTATCTTTTAATTTTGGAGGTATTGTATGACAACTTTTTATTCATTTCATGGAACTGTCACGGTGATTAGTGATTTTTTTACAGGTCAAAATGGTGAAAGAGAAGGTTGTTATAAATTATTTACAATAGAAAATGAATTGGGTTCAATAGTAAATTTCGTGGTTTCACCCTCAACTTACTTCGTTGACCATGAAATGGTCATAGTAGGAGATCGCGTGACAGGATATTATGATGGAGATTTACCTGCTATTCTTATTTATCCTCCACAATATCAAGCGCTTGTCATGGTAAAAGATAACCCAAATCAGAATGTAAAAGTTGATTATTTTAATAACCAATTGGTGAGTAGTGATGGACAATTACAATTAAAATTATCTCCCTATACCCAAATATTACTAACAAATGGGCAACTCTTTTCAAGATATCCAGCGAACCGAGATTTAATTGTTTTCTATGGACCTGCCACAAGAAGTATCCCTGCTCAAACCACACCCTATCGTATAATCGTTTTATGTTGAGCGCATTATTATTTCAACCAGCAATAAAAATAGGTATTTAAAACTCGTTCAGTTTTTGGCGAGTTTTTTATTATATTTTGTTCTTTCCATAACCCAATAGAATTAATATTCCTTTTTCAACTAAACTGCCCCTTTAGTTCCATAAGAAAAGAGCTGCC
Organism: Peribacillus sp. Bi134; assembly: GCF_918698065.1. Taxonomy (NCBI): domain Bacteria; kingdom Bacillati; phylum Bacillota; class Bacilli; order Caryophanales; family Bacillaceae; genus Peribacillus; species Peribacillus sp. Bi134. The sequence goes on from NZ_CAKKLN010000012.1 coordinate 50,809, forward strand.
TTAAAGACAGCTCCGATCTTCAGCTAACGCACCCGTTAGTTTAAGTACAATCCTTCACAAACTAACTTTTGAATAAGAAAAAGAGGTGCCGCAGCTACCTTCGTTGTTCAATTCAAGCCCCCTATAGTTTAAATGTGACTATTCACAAATATCCATTTTTATTCATGCCCTACTTACTTATAACGATCGATAATTTATAGTTTGCATACTTGTTTAACTCTAATAAAAATTGATTTAACGCTTCATTACTTGGAAACCTGCACTCCAAAAGATAACAGCTATCTCCACTGATTTTATAATTATTGATGACATACCCCTCCTTTGTTCGGATAAAAGAGAGATAAGGTTGATGGTGTGTACCTTCTATATAGATATTGATAAAGGCATACGTAAAGCACCCTAATTTCGCTTGATTTACTTTAATGCTATAACCCTCAATAACCCCATTGTCCTCTAATTTCTCCACTCTAGCTGCGGCTGCTGGTCCTGTTAAGTGAACTCTCTCCCCTAATTCTTTCATCGTAATCCGGCTATTGCTACATAACTCCTCTATAATTCGCTTATCTGTTTGATCCATCTGAACGTCAACTCCTTTCAATAATAAAGTCAAACGCCTAAAACACTTTATTTTATCTGTGTATTTGAATGCTGCTCATATTATACACTTAACACTGTTAGGAAACACACATGAAAAGAAAGGGAGTTGTAAAGATGAAGATTACACAAATTCGAAATGCAACGATAGTTGTAGAATATGCAAATAAAAAGTTTTTAATTGATCCTATGTTAGCAGAGAAAGGTACGTACCCGTCTTTCCCTGGTACGATTAGGCAAGATCAAAACAATCCTTCAGTGAGTTTACCAACCTCTGCTGACGATATTATTAGTGGAGTTGATGCAGTCATTGTGACTCATTTACATTTAGACCATTTTGACGAGGCAGCGCAAAGACTATTACCAAAAGATATTAAAATGTTCGTTCAAAATGAAGAAGATGCAAAGGAAGTCCAAAATACCGGGTTCCAGAATGTAGAGGTATTAACAAAGGACACTGTCTTTGAAGGCATCCAATTAGTTAAAACAAGAGGCGAGCATGGAAGAGGAGAAGAACTATTAAAGCGTATGGGGGAAGTATGTGGCGTTGTCTTTAAACATCCAAGTGAAAAAACATTGTACGTAGCTGGTGATACAGTCTGGTATGAAGGTGTACAGGAAGAATTGGATACCCATAAACCAGATATTATTGTTGTCAATGGCGGAGATAATCAATTGATAGAATATGGTTCTCTCATTATGGGAAAAGAAGACATCTATGAAGTACACAAGGCGGCTCCTAATGCTAAGGTTATTTCTGTTCATATGGAAGCTGTTAACCATTGGACACTATCTAGAGAAGAATTAAAAAACTTTAGTAATGAAAAAGGATTCTCAAGTAATATGTTAGTACCAGAAGATGGTGAATCCTACAAATTTTAATATGAACACCGACAAATAGTGTCACGTTCCTATTTAAAAATAAGAAATAAAAGAAGCTCATAATTATCGAAATTTAATTATGAGCTTTTTCTAATGACGATATGAAATGTTCCAAGGATGACATCCAAACATGAAAAGCTACAAGGATATTTCGTTAGGAGGTAAAGTTCATGACAATGTCAGCAAAAGATACAAATGCCTCAACACACCAGCCTATATGGTTGCAAGAATATATTGATTCACCAGAAAGACAAATACAGCTTTATAAAAAAACATTAAGAATTTTGATTCTTTCACAAATCTTTGGGGGAGCAGGACTTGGAGCCGGTATAACAGTAGGAGCGCTTCTTGCACAAGACATGCTAGGGACTGAAAATGCGGCAGGAATTCCAACTGCCCTATTTACTTTAGGTTCTGCAGGAGCTGCCCTGTTTATAGGCCGGTCTTCGCAACGTTTTGGCCGCAGAGCAGGACTTGCAGGTGGTTTCCTTGCAGGTGGGGTAGGTGCTATTGGTGTTATAATTGCAGCTTTAACCAACAGCATCCCACTTTTATTTATTTCTCTTTTTATTTATGGAGCTGGTACGGCGTCTAATCTACAAGCGCGATATGCAGGGACAGACCTTGCAACAGATAAACAAAGGGCAACTGCTGCAAGCATGGCCATGGTTTCCACTACCTTGGGTGCTGTAGTTGGTCCTAACTTGGTCAATAGAATGGGAGAATTTGCGGATTCAATTGGTTTTCCAACCTTGGCTGGCCCCTTTATCTTGTCAGCAGCTGCTTTTATTATTGCCGGATTATTTATCTTAATTTTTCTTCGTCCAGACCCTTTGGTTGTGTCTACAGCTATTGCGAATGCTAAGAAAAAAGACTATACCGCAAAGACAGGGACAAATTTAAAGAATGCTACCATAAACAAAAAGGGTGTTGTTGTAGGGGCTGTAATTATGATTTTGACTCAATTTGTCATGGCAGCCATTATGACAATGACACCAATTCATATGGGACATCATGGTCATGGTTTGGGTGAAGTAGGATTAGTTATAGGTTTCCATATAGCAGCTATGTACCTTCCTTCACCATTGACAGGTATACTGGTAGATAAACTTGGCCGTATTACTATGGCTGTTGCTTCTGGTGCTACACTCCTAGCCTCTGGATTGGTGGCAGCTTTTGCACCGGTAGGTTCAATGCCACTGCTTACCCTGGCGTTGGTACTACTAGGTTTGGGCTGGAACTTTGGTTTAATAAGTGGGACTGCTCTCATTATAGATTCAACACACCCATCTGTGCGTGCAAAAACACAAGGATCAGTCGATGTCCTATTTGCACTGTCAGGAGCAGCTGGTGGTGGGGTATCAGGAATGGTAGTCGCTCATTCTAGTTTTGCAGCATTATCACTTGCTGGTGCCATTCTGTCACTAGTGCTTATTCCTGTAGTTGTTTGGTCTCGGAAAAGTCCAAACAAAGAGCTATGATAGAAAAGTTTTTATTAATACTTTATTTCTTGAATAGTTAGACTAATGTAGATATATCCCTATAAAGTAAATTACAATTAATCTAATTAACAAGGCAGCTTTCAGCAAGAAATTGAAAGCTGCCTTTATTCATATAGGAAGGTAACTTATATAAAACAAAACATCTTATGGATAGAAAAAATCTTTATATTAATTTATAAGGGTTTCCAGAATGTTAGTTTACTTTAACCTAATGAGGTTTTATGGAATCTCTTGTTGAACTATCCTGCCCCTTTAGTTCATTAAGAAAAAGCTGCCTTAAAGACAGCTCCGATCTTCAGCTAACGCACCTGTTAGTTCAACAAGAACGGGTTAAAAGTTCATCACTTTAACCTACATAATTCTCTTGCTTTTTTCTCCTCTAAAAGATCAAATCCAATCTTCGATAAATATCTTTGTAAATCTTTAGGGAAATTATCAAAATACTGTACAAAGATAGCCCGAATAAGCTGTTACCTGTCTCTTTGTTCCTTGTTAGGAGTTTTTCACAAAAGCAGACTTTATCTCTTTATCTGTTAAACTACATACTTTTTTTATCCATAAAAGAACACATAGGCATCTATACAAGGGAATACAATGTAATAAATCTATTTCACTAGGGGTAAAGAGATGCCTAATAACACAAATAATCAATTAACGACTCAACAAATGATCAGCATTATTAGAAATGGTCTTAAAAAGTCACAAGTTCCCAAACATATTACTATTGTTGGCGCAGGACTAGCAGGACTGGTTGCTGCTTCTCTATTGAAGGAGGCAGGGCACAACGTCACAATCCTTGAAGCAAACAACAGGGTAGGCGGACGTGCCTATACCATACGCTCCCCCTTTAGCAATGGGCTTTATTTTAACCCAGGCCCAATGCGTATTCCTGATGTTCATTTTTTGACCTTAGAGTATATAAAAAAATGGGGGCTAACCGTAAACCCTTTTATTAACCGAACTCCAATGGATATTCTTTATCTCAATGGAATCAAAACACGTCTTAACATTTTTGAACGTTCTCCTGGTATTCTAAACTTTCCCGTTGCCCCAAATGAAAGAGGTAAAAGCGCACAGGAGCTGGTGAAATTAGCTACACAGCCAATTCTCGATTTTATTAAACAAGACCCAACGAAAAATTGGTATCTCGCAGAAAAAGAATTTAAAAACTACTCACTAGGTACTTTCTTAAACTATTACCATTATCAATATGGAACGACTTTTTCAGATGGCGCGGTTGATATGATTGGTGTACTCCTTGACTTAGAAGCATATATGGGGATGTCATTTATTGAAGTTTTGCGAGAAGAGGCGTCCTTCGGAGCAAATCGTTTCTATGAGATAACCGGCGGTATGGATCTGCTGCCAAGGGCATTTCTCCCGCAATTAAAAGAAGTTATTATGTTCAATCAAAGGATGATGAAAATTCTCCAACATAACAACAGAGTAACCATCCATTCCACCCATCAGCACACCTTAGAGGATTCCACCATAACTGGTGATCTTGCCATCATAACCATCCCCTTTTCAGTGTTACGATTTGTGAAAGTTGAACCATACCATTCTTTTTCCTATTATAAACGGCGAGCGATTCGTGAACTAAACTATATGAGCGCAACAAAGATCGGAATCGAGTTTAAAAGCAGGTTTTGGGAAAGGCACCATCAATATGGTGGTAAATCCATAACTGACCTTCCGATTCGATTCACTTATTACCCCAGTCAGGGGATTGGTACAAAAGGACCTGCTGTGGTTTTGGCAAGCTATACATGGGCAGATGAGGCTTTATCATGGAACGGTCTATCCAACGAAAAACGCATTCAATATGCTTTAAAGAACTTAGCTGAAATTTACGGAGACCAAGTCTATTCTGAGTTTGTGTCAGGAACTTCCTTTAGTTGGGTCGATAATGAATATTCTTCTGGAGCTTTCACTGCTTTTGAACCGAGCCAGGAAACCGAGTTGTATCCTTATATCCCTATACCTGAAGGAAGAGTGCACTTTGCCGGTGAACATACTTCGCTTACCCACGCTTGGATGCAAGGGGCGATTGAATCTGGAATACGGGTTGCATATGAAGTGAATGACTTGCCAAAATAAAACAGGAAAAATAGATAAATTAGGACTTATAGAAATTTCTTATACAACTAAACTGCCCCGATAGTTCCATAAAGAAAAGCTGCCTTAAAGACAGCTCCGATCTTCAGCTAAAGCACCTGTTAGTTCTTTAAGACTTATCGCAGAGTTGACACAAACTGTGAGAAAAGAAAAATACCCCTTAAAATGGGGTACTTTTCTTTATTTTAAGCAAGTATTCTATCTAAAACATCATAAAAACTCATAGCACCAACGAACAAAGATATCGTACATAAAACGGCTATATTTCCAGTAATGGCTACCAACTTCATATTACCTTTTTCTCCTAGGATCGCTAGGATTATTCCGAATATGGGGGATAACATCGCAATCCAAGCGAACAATGGACCTAAAACACTGCCATTTCCTAATGTACCGATGACTAATAAAGCGATGAATGCAATGATACAAAGAACTAAACAGAAAAAAGATAAGCGAGTGTATTTCCTACGTTCCATAAGATCACTCCTTTTTATATTGTTAGTTACCTAATTTTAACATAATAATCCCCCTCTAAATATCTATATCCAATATTATACATATTGTAGAACTAACCTGCCCCGTTAGTGCCATAAGAAAAAGGCTGCCGAAACAACCCCTGTTAATGAACTAAAGCACCCTATAGTTTAAGTACAATATTTCACAGACTTCTAACTAATAAAAAAAGACGGTGACTTATATAAGTCATCGCCCCGATATTACTAATTATTCAATGCACTAGTAGCATTCCACTCGTCAACTATATGGTCCCTAAAATGAGCTACTTTAATTGTTTATTCATTCCCCACTGAAAGTACAACAGTAAATGGTTTTAATTCCTTAGCTGGGACCAAGCTTGAAAAATCAAATAGCAACATTGTATTTTCCAGCTTAAAATTCTCAATCCTTTCTTCTCCGTTTAAGTCAAAGGTAGATTGGAAGTGTGCTGTTTCCTTATCAATCATTTTTACTTTATTAAAGGGAATACCGTGGTTTTTAGGAGGCCATGGATTTTCCGGGTCGATCTTAGTTAAATATTCCTTATCAACCAACCAGAAAAGGTATTTCAAATTATGGTTAATTATTTCAAGTTTACCTTTACTCAAATTCTTCGGAAGCCCTGTAAGTTGATAATCTATTACCAATTTCTCACCTTTTTGAGTAACATCATTTACCTGCAGGCCTAAATTGAACCGTGTGCTTTTTAAGGTGAAAGATTTAATATTCAAAAGCTGTTTTACTTTTGGATCTGCGATATTTATCTGCGGATTAAAAGTAAGGGAAGTAATAGTAGAATTCAGCTTGGTCATCTCTGTCCGAACGGTACTATGATATCCATCTTTTTGTTCAGAATCCTCGAGAACTGTTTGGTTTCCAAACCTATACACATTTCCTTTATCATCAACAGCTTTTAATATAATAATGTCATCACCCTTGTATTTCTCCACGGTCTCATAAACAAGCGAAGATGACGCTTTTGCGGTAAGAATCTCTTTAATACGAATTTTGACCTCATCGTCCGGGTATCCTTGCTCTTGATTAATAGCTAATGTACGATTTTTTTCTTGTTGAATTGGAATATCAAAATTCCATTCACCTTTTATCCCGTTGATATTATGAATCGTTATGGGAAGAGTAGAATTCTCCTTAAATGATTTATAAGGATATACCATTTTCCATTGAAAGTTATATCCATTTTCCACTTTCTTAATGTCATTTGACTTTCCATTTAACCAAGGGTCATGATCCCCTTTATTGTGTTCAAAGTTTACATCAAAGCTTACTTCTCCTTTTTCGTTATGCCCCTTTTCAACATCTTCATCTACAAATCCTGTAATTGATACTACATTGCCATCAAAGTAAGCGCTGGTCAGTCTTACAGTTACCCCATTTTTTGTAATTGATTGGTTTAATTCTGTAACTGCATCCTGGTTAGCTAATTCCACGCCTGTTGAATCATTAAATTCTTGAAAAATCCCGCCTATTAAAGGGGTATTAGCTAATACTCTATTCATTGTAGGATTAACAAATCCTGAGGCTACGGTGATTCCAAGAAGAGCAGCAGCAGTCGCCACACCTGCAAGAACCTTTTTTTTCTTTGCCTTTCCACTATTACCTTCCTTGTTTATCCCTTTGGAAATGGCACTAAATACTTTTTCTTTCGGTACAGCTATTTGTTCTATTGCTTCTTTGAGTTCCTTCTTATCCATGGCATTTGTCCTCCTCCTCATTTTTATAGGACTTTTTTAACTCCGCTTTCCCTCTGCTTAAATAAGTTTTTACGGTATTCTCTGGAATTTCCATGACACTGCTAATCGTTTTTATCGAGTAGTCGTAATAGTAAAATAGAATAATAACAGTACGGTAATTCTCTTTCAGCTGCTGAATTGCATCAATCAGCAGTAATGATTCTTCAATGTTTGGATTTACTTGACCCGGTAGGTTTGACAATATCTCATCATTCAAAGGAACGACATTGCTTTTTCTCTTTAGGACATGTCCCGAACATCGTATGACAATCCTGGTGAGCCAGGTCATAAAGTACTCCGGATTTTTTAACGAATGGATAGATGTAAAGGCCTGATAGGTTGCTTCTTGGACAACATCCAACGCATCTTCTTCGTTATGTACATAAAGATAGGCAGTACGGTAGATTCTTTCATAATGTTGTTGAACTAACTTTTCAAAGGCGCTTTTATTACCTTTGATTGCTTTTTTAACTAGCCGGTGGCTTTCTATTTCCATCTTATTTGACCCCCTTTACTAATTAGTGGAATCTATAAACAAGAAAAGTTTCAAAAAGTTTAAGTATTTTCCAAGAAAAGCATATCATGCAATTAAAATCCTAAGTTCAAAATAAACAAACGGAAACCATTTTTGGTTTCCGCTTTCTATTTTTCTTGAAAGCTGTACCATTCTTTTAGTGTGTGCTGCGACATCTTATTGAACTATCCTGCCCCGTTTGCTCATTAAGACTTATTGTAGAGTGACACAAACTCTGCGTAAGTTAAATAAAGAAGTAGTTTGGTGGAAGTAAGGTGATTAATAAAGCTTAGTCTTTTTACTTGAACATAATAAAAGGCAGTGCGGGATTTCCCCTCACTGCCCCATTTCTTTATTTTGTTAAAATCTTCGTATGTCGTTTTCGAAAATTAATTGAATTATTTTCACTAATAAAAGTTGAACCTAAAAGGAGTGTGCCACCTATAATTTGAACAATTGTCATTTTTTCTTGTAAGATTACAGCAGAAATCAGTATAGCTACAAAAGGATCTACATAGCTTAGCATAGCAATGCTTTGTCCCTTTAACTTTAGCATACCAGAAAAAAATAACCAAAAGCCAATACCAGTGTTAACAACGCCTAATAGTATTATAAAAGGAATGGAAGATCTTGAGACTTCCAAGATACCAAATCCCTCAGTGAATAATACATAGGGAAAGAGAAGTAAAGCAGTTGTTCCAAGTTGAATGATTGTAATCTCTAACATGCCCATGTTTTGAATGAATTTATTTAATAACATTAAGGCTGCGTAAAATGCAGCCGCAACTAATCCGAAAAGGATTCCAAGTAGATCATCTTTACCAGAGGCGCTAATGCCGTTTCCAATAATCAATAACATACCTAATATCGCTACACCAATACAAACAATTTTTTTAATTGGTAAAAGCTCCTTAAGTACAAATGGCGAGAGAACCATGACAAACACTGGCGCAAAATAATACCCCAGTGTTGCATTAGCAAGTGTTGTATGATCGTAGGATTGATAAAGAAAAATCCAATTCCCTCCTAATGCAATCGCAGAAAGAAAAAGGGCAGAAGCATTAACTTTCACTAAATTCCATGGAATGGATTTCTTCATAATGAAAAATACAAACATTAAAAATAGACACCCAATTGAACTGCTTAGAAAAGCTGTTTCACTCGAAGATAAATCGATGTATTTCACAACTAAACCCATTGTACCGAAAATAATCATTGATAATATAAACTGAATTTTAGATTTCATCGTTTACTCCTTCGAATCTGCGAAACAGCTTATATATTTCGCAGATTCTTAATCTGTTTTATATATAAGCGTATATAAAGGAGTAAACGGTGGTGGTGGTGATGTCGAAACGGACTTTGTAATATATGGATTTATAAATGATATTGGCATAATAAGCCTCCTGATTATTCAAATGTAAGATTTATAAAAAAATATAATTAAAATCTTATTTTTTGAATTGGATATTTTTAAGATTAGTGCTTTCATTAAACATTTAGAAGGTATTTATTAATGGTTTTGGTGTTTGATTTAATTATATTTTGTTTCCTTTAGTTACAAACATATTGTCTCTTTATTTAGTTCACGATGTAATACATCACCCATACGCTTCATGCCTTCAATGATTTGCTCTTCAGGCATATTCGAGTAATTTAAACGTAAAGTGTTCTTCTGTGTGCCATTTGGAAAGAATGGAACACCAGGAACACAAGCAACATTATTTTTCAAGCACTCTGAAAATATATGTTTGGAATCAACCCCCATTGGGAGCTCAATCCAAATAAACAATCCACCTTCTGGCTTACTGTAAGACAAATCTTCCGGAAAGAATTCTTTTATGCATTTTAACATTATTGTACATCTTGCTTTATAAACTGCTTTGATTTTTTTAATATGCTCTTCCATATCGTAAAGTTCCATATACTTTGCTGTTATCCTTTGAGCAAAGCTGTCAGTATGTAAATCAGCTGTTTGCTTGAAAGCCACGTACTTATCAATAAACGATTGATCTGCACAAATCCATCCAATTCGCATGCCTGGAGTGAAAATTTTAGAGAACGTGCTCATATAAATTACTCTGTTCTCTGTGTCAAAACGTTTCACCGGCGGTATCCCCTCTCCAGCAAACCTTATAGCTCCATAGGGATTATCTTCTACAATCAGTACATCGTATTGATTAGCAAGTTCGATCATTCTTTTACGTCTTTGAAGTGTTAATGTACGACCTGTAGGGTTCTGGAAATCGGGAATAGTATAGATGAATTTTGCGCTTGGATGCTCTTGCAGTTTCCTCTCCAGCTCTTCCATTATCATCCCATCATTGTCCATAGCAACTTCCACAAAGTTTGCATTGTATGATTTAAATGCATTAATTGCTGCAAGATAGGTTGGGCTTTCACAAATAATAGTATCTCCTTCGTTAATAAATAGTCTTCCAGTAAGATCTATCGCTTGCTGGGACCCTGAAGTGATAAGAACATTGTTAATAGCAGAGTTAATCCCAATGGCTTTCATCCTTTGACAAATAGCTTCTCTCAAAGGACCATAGCCTTCAGTGGTACTATATTGAAGAGAAGTCGCGCCCTCTTCATTCAATACAACATTGCAAGCAACTTTAAGGGCTTCAACAGGAAACAGCTCCGGAGCTGGAAGTCCTCCCGCAAAAGAAATGACTTCTGGCCTTTCTGTTACTTTTAATATTTCACGGGTCTCAGACGAATTAACTAGACGGGCCCTCTCAGCAAATTTATTATCCATTTGTAAACCTTCCTTCCTTTAACATTTCAATTTTTTTTACCTACCCAATTCCGGTTTTATTGGAATATTCAGATTTTTTATAATAAACATATTCCAATGATAAGCTTATGACACCAAAATTAATATTGCCTTTCATCCCCCAACTAAGTTTGAATTATCATAACACGTAAAAAAAAAGCCATACAATATAATTATTGTATGGCAAACAATATTTATTTTACATTTCAATTATTTTTCTAAGTATAATAAGAGCTTTTTCAAGTTCCTCTCTCGTTTCTGGAGCACAAACCCCCACACGTACGGCATTTGCTGGAGCGACATTACCTACCGCAAATCGCCGTCCACTATATACCTGTACACCTTGTGCTGCAGCTAGTTGTTCAAATTGGTCACCTGTATACTGATGCGGCAGATGTAACCAATGAAAAATCCCTGTTTCTTCACCTAAACAGTTCTCTTTACCTAAATATTGATTAACCAACTGATTGCGAGCTTTTGTTTCCTCTTTATGAAATGCAACAATGTTTTCAAACTGATTCGATACAATTACTCGTGATGCTAACTCTGCAAGTAGTGGCGATACGGAAATATTTAAATTATAAAGAGCCTTTCGAGTAGAATTCAGGTATTTTAAAGGAACTGCCACATAAGCAAGACGGAGTCCAGGTGCCATCGATTTCGATAAACTCGCTATATAAATCGTATGCTCAGGGGCATATGTCGCTACAGCCGGCAAGACTTTTTCTTGGATTAAATGGTACGCTCCATCTTCAATAATAAATAAATTATACTTTACAGCAATCTCAGCAATAGCCTTACGAGTTTCAACGCTCATCGTATATGTCATCGGATTCTGATAATCTGGGATAATATATAATCCTTTAATATTTTCATTTTTACATGCATAAAGAAGTGCTTCCGGACTCATTTCATCAGACTCTGAACGAATCGGTACAAGCTGAATCCCCAGCATCGCGGCTGCTGTCTTTAAGCCTGGATATGTATGGTGATCTACTCCAATTCGATCTCCATGCTGACAAAGGCTTGCAAGTGTTGCTGTGATGGCGTTTTGTCCGCCATTAGCAAGTAAGATATGTTCTCTGGTCGTTTCAAAACCGGCAAATTTCAATAATTTGACGCCTGCATCTTTTTGCCAAATCGAATCGCCTGGTCGACTGTATCCAAACCATCTCGCACAATCTGATTCTTGTAACATCGATTGCAATAAGTCAAATAAAGGCCCATACGACACACGATCTGGTAAAATTGCTCCCATTTCAATTAAATGCTTTGGCTTTTCTTCTGCAAGCAAATAAGCGTTCGAAATCGCATCATACGAAACATAAGTGCCGCTACCTATGGTCGCACTGACCAGTCCTTTTAACTCAGATACTTTAAAAGCTTTCGAAATCGTACTTAGATTCACCTCTAAGTAATCCGCTAACTCCCTTTGTGGTGGAAGTTTCGTGCCAGGCACTAAGCGCCCCTCTATAATGTCATATTCTAACTGCTTAGCTAATGCCTGATAAATCGGTCTGTCTTCTCGATTTATTGTCGGCTTCCATGTCATTGGATAATCCTCAAACGAATTAATCGGCACATTCCTCATCCTTTTTCATACAATCATTAATCATACAATTATAAAATTGTATTGCAACAAATTCAAATCCATAAATTCTTTTTAAATTTTTTACTAGTAGTGTGCGGAACGCTCGTGCCCTGGAATATTCACGCAGCATGGATATTCCGGAAAGGAACCCATTAGTGGGGGAAAGAACTATGGAGTTACTTGCAGTCTTCATATTACCTTTTTTATCCACCAGTTTCTTTTCTAATTTTAGTCATTTGCACAATCAGTTACTCCAGAATATGGCCCAATTAAAGATCAAACAGCCCTCTCCCCCGATAGTTCTATAAGAAAAAGGCTTGCCTTATTGAAGTAAAGCACCATTAGTTCTAAAAGGCTTAGTGTAGAGTTGACACAAACTATGCAATAAAAATAAAGTACAAACCTTATGGTCTGTACCCGTATCCGAATCCAAAGAAAAAAGTAATAATTAAAAAAATAGCAGTTGCTGGAATGAAACTAACAACAATCCATCCTTTTGCTATCCTGCTTTGTACACTTCTATACCATTTGTAGTAAATAAAAAGGAGAATTACAGCCAAAGGCCAGAAATAATAACCAACCATTGTATTAACCCATCCTGAATTCATATCCCAATATGCATCTGGTACAGGAAGTATATTCTCATATTGTTTATCAATTTTGTTTTTAGTAGTGATAAAGATATAAGAAATTACAAAATAATAGACTGCTATTGTGGCTTTTATCCACCAAAATAAATGCCTATTGGAAATTACTATTAAAAAGATAATTGCCAGCATTACGAACAAACCTGTGTATCCCAAAACAAAATCACCTCGTAAACATTTTAACTAATTAATGTAATTTTTTCCATAAAATGCTCGTGTTTGTTTTTACACAGTACGAACATACTACGCTTATTAAACAAACTAACCTGCACCGTTAATTGGATAAAGAAAGAGCTGCCTTAAAGACAGCTCCGATCTTCAGCTAAAGCACCCGTTAGTTCATTAAGGACACAGTAAAAAAAGTCCCTTATTGGGGCTGTTTTTATTTAGATAATATTAAATTAAATAAAAGCCTATGACCAAAACAAAAAGGTAAATAAACATAGAGTATAAAGTTAAGATGTATTCTTTTTCTTCCCTTTTATATTTCCATTCCATGAAAGCACGAAAACTTAATGAAATAAGAAAGTAGCCAATAAGCCAGGAAATAGGATTATCAACAAACCATATTAATAAAAGAAATGCTATTATCATAGCTATTTCAGTCCACCTCTGAAATGGATTGACACCTTTATAAAATGCCCCCTTACTTTTATCAATCTTCAATTTCTTCTTCAACCAACGTTCAAACACTATTGCAATAATAAAAAAAGTTATAATAAAAATGATGTAATTTAACAAAAAACTCACCTGCCCTGACTACCAATTATAAACCATTTAATGATGTGAATTATTTACCCTGATCTTTTTTCCAAGCGAATATACTGTCGCTAAACCAATTCCAATAATCATAGAATAGTCGAAATAATTTTTAAGTGGCATACCACTAGAAATAGCTTCAATAAACAAAAGTAAAAAGAAAACCGTATAATTCTTTTTCATAATTCCTCACCACCCTTTTATAGATAATGTTAAATAGCTGGCGAGACCTCAATAAGTAAAACAAAAACCCGAAATACAGACACTCATGTTTGAGTGTCTGTATTTCGAGTAGTCATCCCATTGAATGGGTGCTTTTTAATTCCATTTATTTTTCTCTTTTTTCCGTTTTCCACCATAGGGAATCTTTTGGATTTTCAACAGCTTCTTGATATTCAGATTTAGAAGCAACTGTTGGGTAAGAACCTTTTAGGGATTTTCCTGAAGTACTATTGAACAAGAATAATATCACTAAAAATCCGATAATATTCACGGCTGTTAGATAGAAACCAGGTGCTAAGTTATTCCCAGTTTGGTGAACTAACCATGTGGAAACTAAAGGGGTAGTTCCACCAAATATTGAAACCGAAACATTAAATGTCACTGATAATGTTCGATATCGAATATCAGTATAGAACATGGTTGGTAACGATCCAGGCATTGTGCCTTCATAAATTGAAAGCAGAACACCTAGAATTAGAACACCTAACGAAATAAATACTAAAGCATTCAAGTTTATTAAATAAAAAGCAAAGGCAGATAATAGACTTAAACCGCCTAAACCGATTAAGAAAACAGTCTTATTTCCAATTTTATCACTGAGCTTTCCAAACATTAAAGTAAGTGGCACCATAATGATCATTAGAATCGTAATTAATAGGGTTCCTACTGTACTAGATAATCCAATAATCTCATCTAAATAAGAAGGCATGTATGATAATAGCATATAGCTTGTAATATTAAAGAATGCAACAGCTACAAAACATACAAGAATATCCTTTTTGTGATTTTTAAAAATAGATAGAAAGCTTTCCTCTTGGGCTTCATCATCAGAAAGTTCATTTTCAAAAATCGGTGATTCTTCTAAACTTTTTCTTAAGTACAACCCAATAAGCCCTAAAGGTAAGCCAAGTAGAAACGGTATTCTCCAACCCCATGAGGTCATCTGTTGATCAGATAGAGTGATAAAGAGTGTACTGGCAAGTAGTGAAGCTAATATATAACCAATGAGCGTACCAATTTCCAATCCACTTCCAAGCATATTACGTTTATTGTCTGGAGAAGACTCTGCAATATAGACCATTGCACCAGCGTATTCGCCACCAGTTGAAAAACCCTGAATAATTCTAGCTATTAATAAGAGTATAGGTGCCCATATACCGATTTGATCATATGTAGGTAATAAACCAATTAGTAATGTTGAAAAAGCCATCAAAATAATCGTGGTTGTTAAAACGACTTTTCTTCCTAATTTATCTCCGATTTTACCAAATATGATACCGCCTACTGGGCGCATTAAAAAGGCAATCGCAAATGTTGCAAAGGTGAACACTAATTTTAGCTCATCATTTTCAACAGCACTAAAAAAGTTTTGACTAATGATAACAGCTAAATAGGAATATAAGCCAAAATCAAACCACTCCATAGCATTTCCTACCCCTGTAGCAAACACACTTTTCTTCGCTTTTTTAATATCTACAACGTTGATTTTTTTCTTGTTAAATTTCATTTATCATGTCAACTCCATGGAATACATTTGTGCAAGAATGAGAAATAAAGTCAAACTGGAGGATAAGCGGGTTTTGGGAGTTTTTCCAATGGTATCCCAAATAAAATTTTGTCTTCTTATGGAAACAGTTCCAACAACATTAGACTAACTTCACCAGAAATCGAATCGAAAAGCCTTTGGACATTAGTTATTAGGGTTCTATAAATCGCCTCTCGTTTTATTAAATTCAAGGTTATCGCCTTTTTCCATTTGTTTATCTGTTTGATCAGGGTTTTCATCATGCTTAAATGATCGATTATTATCATCATTATTATTTGGATTCGTGTCAGTGTCATTTCGAACAGGACGATAATCTACTTCCTCTTGATCATTAAAGTCGTTATTACCAGCGTTACATGCTGACAGAATACTTACCGAAAGTAATGCGAATAAAATAGTGATTTTCCATTTGCCTTTCATTTTATAACCCCCCGTATCTTAAGTTTTTGGTATTAATTTTAATATGTACCTTAAACGATACCCTTAGTCTTAAATGGAGCATGCATGTTTGTTTTTTTTTAGCATCCTAAAATTAAAAAACTGCCCCCAATTATTGTGGGAGCAGGTCATGTTATTTTTAGGTCAAAGAAAAGGGCTTATACGAGAGAACCCCCTTTTTTAAGATATTTTACAATTCCCTCTGCCGCTCTATATGAAAAAGCACCTAATGTACCAGTTGGGTTAAACGAACTGTTATGAGGAAATGCCGAAGAACCAGCAACAAATACATTTTCAGCATCCCACATTTGCAGGTAAGTGTTGACTGCGGAATCTTTAGGATCAGCCCCCATGATGACGCCTCCTGTGTTATGCGTATTCGTATCTGTGTTTACGTTAAAATCTGCTTGTTCTGCGACCGTATCAATATGATCTGGACTCATTTTTTTAGCAATCGATCTTGTTACCTTCGCCATGTATTTTACTAACTCACGGTCTTGGGAAGTATAATCATATGTCATCCGTAATAAAGGCATACCATATACATCTTTATAAGTAGGATCCAGATCAAGGTATTTTTGTATGTGTGGCATGCTTGCACCTTGTGACTTGACTTGCAGGATGCTATTGGCATATTTGATTGATTGCTTTTTGAATTCTGCACCCCAAGAAGGTGTCCCTATCGGTGAGTTATTATTTGCTATAGGTCTATTCCCATATTGGGTTGTACGAATTCCTGCTCCGTGAAGGAAGTTTACATCCGAATGATCAAAATTATCACCTGTGAATTCTGCAATCTCAATCCCTAATGCACCTGCACCTCCATATATATTGAACTCACGGTCATTATAATAAAGGCTTGAATATCCTGAACTCACTTGGTAACAATAGTTTTTACCAATTACCCCATTTCTGGTTTTTGGATCATAGGGTGTTCCAAGATTTGAATTAAGTAAAAGTCTAACATTATTGAATACATAACTCGCTAAGACCACTACTTCTGCCGGTTGTTCGAATTCTTCACCCGTGAAGGTGTCCACATAAATAACACCTGTCGCTTTCGTACCATCATTTAAAATACGGGTGACATTTGAGTATGTGCGCAGGTCAAGGTTACCAGTTTTTTTTGCAACAGGAATGACCGTAACAACTGGATCTGCTTTTGCACCATACTCACAACCGAAGTTTTCACAAAACGCACAATATTGACAGGCTGAACGTGAAATACCATCAGGGTTTTCGTAATTCTCTGATAGATTTGCAGATGGGATCATATATGGTTTGTAGCCAAGCTTCTTCGCTGCTTGTTCGAATTCCGCTAAAACAGGTGTTTTTATCATCGGTCCTGTTGGATAAGGATTTGAGCGTTTTCCATATAACTTAACAGTTTCACCAGATATTCCTGCCATTTTTTCAAATGTATCATAATATGGTTCTATTTGGTCATATGTAATGCCCCAGTCTTGAATCGGATAGTCTGATTTAATTTTATTTTTACCATACCTTTTTTCAGTTAGAGATTTAATTTCAAAATCATAAGGAAGAAAACGGTAGGTTTGTCCATTCCAGTGACTACCAGCTCCCCCAAGACCTTCACCTACGATAAAAGTTCCATAATTACGCATAGGGAGTGCTCTCATTTTTTGGTTATTACGATGAGTAATAGTTTCTTTTGATAAATCTTGCATTAACTCTTCACGATGTTGGAAACGCAGTTCGTCATGCACCATTAAATAATCACTCATATCCCGTTCTTTCCCGCGCTCTAGTCCAACGACTTTGATTCCTGCCTTTGTTAATTCCGAGGCAATAATACCTCCAGCCCAGCCCATCCCGACAACAACGACGGGTACCTTAGGTAGTTTTTTTGCCATGTTTTTCATCCCTTTCTATCATGAATGTTTCATATGACTTTGAAGGCTATTTGGATCTAGCTTTAAAAATTCTTTACTTTGGATTTCTTTTGTATAACTCATTCGAGAACCAGGATACTTTCGCATCTGCCAGCCTAGCATTTCCTTATTTCCTCCGTACAATGGGTCGGCATAAACACCTTCAATGGTCAAAGTTCTTAACAATTGGAAAAATGCCGAAGAAGATGCACCAGAAAGTGAACTTGCTTTACCTTTCTCAAACGCAGCTAAAACTTCATCCTGTTCATTAGCCTCTAATTCTGTAAATTTCTTTTTATAGTTTTTGTTACTATATGTATTCAATTCTTTTAAGCCTAGCCGAAACAAATCTTTTCGGTAAAGCTTATTCTGTTCACCTTGTGTTATTTCTGGCTTATAATAGGGTCCAAGTTTATAATCCTTTTCATTTACTCCCCACCCACTGTTAAGTTGATGGTCAATATAAATCGCCGCATTTAATTCCATAGCCCCTGGTCCAAGATCGTCCTTTGGGAAAATACGTTCTGCCGCTGCCGCTGTCGTCTGATATTCTTCTGGATAAAAAAACATCAGGGCTTCATTCGGATTATTAGCTTGAGTTTGAGTTTGACCTTTCCGTTCTGTTGTCACACCACTTTCCGAATTTCTATCAAACATGCTTCCAACTGCTCCACCTAAAATGAGGCCTCCAACAGCTAATCCAGAGTTCTTTAAAAAGGTACGTCTCGTACTACCTTGTTTTTCAATTTGACTTTTCTCTTTATCCGACAAAAAAAACCCTCCTATTTTTAAAAAAAAGGTGTGAATTCCCTTATCACATTAATGCATCGCTTACTATCTTTTTCTTATACACAATCCTGGATATAGTGACACTCAATTCGTAAAGAACCAGTAAAGGAATAATGACCAGCATATCCGATATGAAATCTGGAGGGGTAATCATAATAGATACGACTACCAGAAAAAAATAGGATACCTTCCTCGTTTTTGCCAACCTTTCTGGATTGAGAATTCCTAATCTTGTTAAAAACATCACTACCAATGGCATTTCAAATAGAATGCCAAACGGTAAAATCAAATTAATCATGAACCGAAAATATTTATCTGCTGTAAACATCATTTCAAACTGCCCCGCTGACATATTTGTTAAAAATCCTAGCACAATGGGAAATAACAAAAAGTATCCAAAAGAGATTCCGATAATAAACAAAATGAATAATCCTGGGATAAACCTTAGAGTCACTTTGCGTTCTTCTTTTGTCAGGGCAGGTGCTATAAATTTCCAAGTCTGATAGGCAACTACAGGAATCGTAGCTGCAATGGCAAAAACACACGAAATAATCATATACACCCATAAAATATCACTTGGTCCTAGGATAGCTAAATCCCTCCCAAGATCACTAATTACCCAACTATAGATGTCTTCAACAAAAACTAACGCACCAACGAAAAAGATAACGAAGGCTATCAAAGTTTTAATCATTCGTTGCCGAAGTTCATCAAGATGTTCAATGAGATGTGAATCTTTGTTTTCCATGGTGGCCTCCTCCTGTTATATGAAAAATGCCCACCTTCATATCCACTATGGACTCTACTGTTTATCCAGCATCTTCTTTTCAGCAGTCGATAACTCATGTTTTTTCTCTTCCTGTTTATCCTCATCAGAAATTAATCCATTTGTTGCACCCTTGAATTCCGTTAATGTCCGTCCAAATGCCCGACCAATTTCAGGTAGTTTTTTCGGACCGAAAATAACAAGTGCAATGATAAGAATTACGACCAAGCCTGGAATCCCAATATTCTGAAACATCACGTCAATCCTCCATAAAAAACATCAGTTACATTTACTAAAAACCGTTTGTAACCTTTCCAGTAAACGTTATTATTTACACCAAAGGGTGGTAAGTTGCCTTTTTTATTCCTTATAATATATTCACAAAACTGCTCAATTATATACCTAGCTTATATTTATACATGCCTTTTGTTTACAGTTCAATATTCAAATTTCTCATCTTTCTAATAGTTCATATTAGTTTTTCAGTAATTCGACCATATGTATTAACTTTTATTAAATACCATGCAGAAAGTTGGAAATGTTATAAAGGAATTTTTGGTACCCGAGATTAGATTAAAAGAACCTCACCTTTTTGTAAAAATGTATTCATGCAAAAATAACTTTGGGGAAAGATATGAATTAAATAATAATGCTTAAGTACTTTGGAAGAGTAAATAAAAACTTAGAGGTTTATGTATTTTCCACGGATTCTATTAGAAGATAAATTAGAAACTTTCTTTGTTCTTTTATCAAAAAAGATTTTTACTCCAATCTACATTAAATACGGAGGTATTTATGAAAAAAATTTGGTTTACTTCTGGAGTCAGTATTGTTCTTGCAGGATGTTTAATATTTTTACTGTTTTTTTACAGAGGCCATCAACCCTCACCTTCCCCAGATTCAAATGGGGGAACACAGGATACTTCAGCTGGTAATCCTGAAGAAATTGTGAGTAATAGTTGTATATCTTGTCACGGAGAAAATTTACAAGGAGGAGCTGGTCCAGCTTTAAATAAAATTGGTTCAAAATATTCACAAAGTGATATAGAGGATATTATTAATAATGGTAAAAATGGGATGCCAGCAGGCGTTATTTCAAATGAAGAAGCTGCAATCGTGGCAGAGTGGTTATCACAGAAAAAGTGAGTAGGCAATTTTTCAAAAATAGTGATGGCCTTAATTAAACTTAAAATAAAACAGCCAAATCCAATCAATATGGATCAGGCTGTTTTGTATTTTTCAGGAATAAATATATTTAAAAAAATGAGGACCAATTCAAAACAATAGACCAAACAACAGTGTTCAATAATAAGCTTGTAATAAAAAGAGACCATTGGTTTTTCTTTTGTTCCCAACAGGAGATCATGAGGGCAAGACCTATTGAAACACCTATAAAGGAAAGCCATGGAAATGAATCAGTGAACTTTGTGAGAAAAACCGCAAGGCAAGCTGTGAATAATAATGATACAAGGTACTCGGTGAATAATGATAATTCGCTTTTAATATGATCGCTCAATTTTTTCCTCCTTCGAAATAGATATTATCTTCATATAATACTTCATGGTGAATTTTTTATACGAAATTGCCGGCGCCCGTTTTAGATTTATAAAAGACAATAGTCTATTTATTCAATCGTTACAGGTGTTATCATCAGTGCTAAAACACCGGCTCCAAATTAATGTTATAACTTCTTAGCCTTTGATTCTAACCGAGACCGCCGGCATAAGGGAGGCCTTCCGTTGTTAACAGAAGGCAGTGCCTCCTCACACTAATCTGTACCTTCTATTCAAAAATAAAAAGCCGTCTAAGAACAGCTCTGATTATTAATTAATATCCCGTTTATTATCGCCTTTTCTTTACCTTAACTTCGGCTATGACATAAACTGTGCAATAGGGGGAGAAAACCTCTACATCAGATTATTTGCTTTTCGGAGCTTCTGAAACCCTTACCTTGCCGGTGGCTTCAATGTTTTCCTGTAACTCTTCCCTTCTAGAGCTACAGATGAGTTTAATTTCACTTAATCACTGCCTTGATTTATTTTAAATTCTATGCATATAACTCTTAACAATATCAAAACCTATGACTAGCAACACATTACATTCATAGGAGCTGACAACATGGCTAGAAATAACAACAGTAATCAATTAGTAGTTAATGGTGCAGAGCAAGCTCTAGAACAAATGAAATACGAAATCGCTAGTGAATTCGGTGTTACACTTGGCGCTGATACAACATCCCGTGCGAACGGATCTGTTGGTGGAGAAATTACAAAACGTTTAGTGCAAATGGCTGAACAACAATTAGGCGGAAGAACTCGTTAATCGAAATCATATGTAATGTTAGGGATAGTGATTGGACTATCCCTATTTATAATTTTACAAATTTTAAAAAGAAACAGAAACAATATTTTGCTATGTCGCATTAGGAATACACTACGCTTATTCAACTAACCTGCCCCGATAGTTCCATAAAGAAAAAGCTGCCTTAAAGACAGCTCGATCTTCAGCTAACGCTCATGTTAGTTCATTAAGAAAAGCGATTCTGGAATATTGAAAAAAAGAGGCCATCCTTTTTGGACAGCCCCCCTTCCGCTAATTATAAAATTTCTCGATATAATTATATTGGTCACTTCAGAATGTTACCATCTATACTTCAGAGAAGGTATCTCCAAAATGAATTGGCTTTCAATCTTTGAAAACTATGAGAATACTGCAATTTTACGTGCGATAGATTCTGTTAAACGAGATGCTACTTTTGGAACAGCCCATTTAATAATTGGTGTTAACACCGCACCAGATAATCCGCCTGCATGTATTTCCACCGTACAAGTCATTATTGTTTCACCATTAACATCTTCTGCAGTAAAGTGACCGCTTCCTGTAAAATTATCTGATAAACCTTTTAATTCAAACTTAATATTTGAAGGTTCATTCCATTCGGTAATATCTACCTGTGCTTGTATTGTTTTTTTAATACCTTTCACACTACCTTCAAACGTCCAAATAGATTGCTTGTCATTTATGATTTCATGTTCTTTATAGGCTGGTACTGTCGTTGCCCATTTTTCGAGATCACTGACATAATCCCAAACTGCTTGTACATCTACTGGAACTACTACAGTATGCGTTCCCGTTGCCATTATGATCCCCACCTTCACTATGTATGAATTGTAACTTTACATCTCTACAAAATAATTATTACATAAAAAGCATAAACTTACATCACTAATTATACATAGCTTTCCTTCTTCCAATCCCCCAATTTTTTTGTAGAATCAAAATTTTCCAATCCTCCACAATCCGGCCCTTTAGTTCCATAAAGAAAAGGCTGCCTTAAAGACAGCTCTAATCTTAAGTTAATGCACTCGTTAGTTTAATAATTCCCTATATAAACTCATATCGGTTTCCAATTTGGATCCTTTATATCGGAATTATTTGGTTTTCTTACGTTTTCCGAAAAATCTAAATCGCTAACGCCAAATTTTATAAAGTTTTGTTGTGACTCTCTAAAAGAAATTTTATTTGCACCATCCTCATCTGGATGTTCATATTGGTAACCATCATCTTCCCAAAAACAGATTTCACAAATATCATACGTTCCTGGAGGTTCCTCATCTAATGTTTTATATCCACAGCAAGGACAAGTATATTTCATACAATCACCTCTTAGTTGTTTGTTTTTCTTTTATATAGTTAAACATAATTCTTCAACTAACCTGCCCCTTTAGTTCCATAAGAAAAAGCTGCCTTAATGACAGCTCCGACCTTCAGCTAACGCACCCGTTAGTTTAAGTACATTTATTTACAATCATAAAGTCTAAATAAGGCTTATAATTTTAGATACTTCATTGTTTAAATTAAAGTGTGACAATAATCGGACCATTTTTAGTAAGAATAATCGTATGTTCTAATTGAGCTACATAGCTTTTTTCTGTAGCATAGGTCCAATCGTCTTCTTTTTGGAATACTTCTTCTTCAAAGGTTGAAATGAATGGTTCGAATGCGATAACCATCCCTTCCTTTAATATTTCATTATCCCATGGATCATTATAATTTAAAATATGGTCAGGTGCTTCGTGTATTCTACGACCAACACCATGTCCTGTAAGGTTTTTGATAACAGTGAATCCATGCTGTCTCGCAGTTTCGAATACTGCTTTTCCGATTCTACTTTTTTTGGAACCGGGTTTTGCTTTCTTAAGACCTGCTTCAAATGCCTTTTTAGCAACGTCGCATAATCTCGTTAATACTTCTTCTCCTTCTCCTACTACAAATGAGATTCCTGTATCTGCGAAATAACCGTTCTTTGAAGCAGATACATCTATATTTACTAGATCCCCTTCATGAATAACCCGATGACCCGGAATACCATGTGCCACTTCTTCATTAAGACTAATGCAAGTGTAGCCAGGAAAATCATATTCACCTTTTGGAGCTGAAACTGCACCTGCTTTTTCTAAAAGTTCTCCGGCTATATCATCAAGTTCTTTGGTCGTTATGCCAGGAATTGTTCTTTGTACCAATTCATCTCTAATTGAGGCAATAATTTTGCCAATTTCCTTCAAACCATTAAAATCTTCTTCTGTTTTTGCAATCATTTTTTTTACCTACCTCATTATCTTTTATCATCATAAAACTATATAAGTACTAATTGTACCTTTACTTTCTCAAAAAATAAAAGCAATGTAAATTATTTGGTACAATACCCCTCAGCTGAATTTTTCTTCGATCAAGAAAAAGACCACAAAAAGGAGCTGTTACATATGACTATACTATTAATTGGATTTACCTTCCAATTTTTTATAGAGTTAAACTGCCCCGTTAGTTCCATAAGAAAAAGCTGCCTTAAAGACAGCTCCGATCTTCAGCTAACGCACCCGTTGGTTCAACAAGAATATATCAACATTTATTTTACCACTCAAAATCCATATAAATTTCTGAAAGTAGTTTTTCTTCGATTGTTCCGTATTTAAAAAGAGCCTCAGAAGTTTCAAACTCTTGAGTATAGGCACCTCTGACTCGCGTAAGATAATATGCACCTGGATTTTGGCTTATCCAATATTCTTCATTTTGATATATAAATGAGTATTCTTCCCCGATTTCTATACCTTCTTGGAACTCAATAAACTCTTTTAAAGTCATCTTCCCACCACCTGTGAGCTTTTATAAAATTATACCTCTTATTAAACTAACCTGACCCGATAGTTGCATAAGAAAAGGAGCTGCTGATCAGCTCCTGATAATGAAGTAAAGCACCCGTTAGTGGAATAAGAGCACGAAAGGAGGTGACCAAAGGACATCCTCCTTCCAATTATAACGGAATCTCAAATTGTCCCTTTCTCTTCTGCTCCAAACTAACGATAAAGGAGCGCATCAGCTTCATGGAAAACTGAAAGATCGGGCTTTGAATAAAGGTATATGCAAACGTCATAATAAACACTGGACCTCCAAGGATGAACCCGATAATCAAGATGAGGCTCTCGACAACGATTCTTGCCCAACTGACCGATAACCCGGTTTTTTCCGAAACGGAAAGCATGAAACCATCCCTAGGACCAGCCCCAATTCCCGCAGCCACATAAATTCCTCCGCCAATTCCGGTTATGATGATACCCATCAACAAGATGAGTATATTCAACCACCAATGCCCAGTTTCATGAGGAAGAATGTCGAGATGCAAAAAGAAATCCATGATCGGGCCGATTGACAAGGCATTTAGAAAGGTACCAATATTAATATACTTCCTATCCACGACAAAGGTGATCAACACAAGTACTAAACCACACATGACACTCCACGTACCAATTGTGAACCCGAACCGCTCGAACAGGGCGACGTTTAAAACCTCCCAAGGATGCAGCCCCAAGGATTGAACATTCACCGCAATCGCATTCCCTAATCCAAAGAAAGTTAATCCAAGAAAAAAAATAAAATACCGTAATAGCCGCAATGCCATCTCTTCACCTCTACACCTTATATATCCATCTACTATAGATTAAGAAGGTTAAATGAACAAGATTAAATGAACCCAAGATGATCTATCCAAATCAAAAGTTGTTACCAAATGATTAACAGTGAAGTATATAAAGAAGTTCCTTAAGGTGGTAGGTTTTTGCAGAACTGCCGGAGAAGTTAATATAATATTCCATTCCCTAGATAGGAGGGTTACAAATTGGAAAAATAATTAGTAACTATGGCTCAAATCGCAAAACAATTTAACACGTTACTTTAAGAAAAATAGTCAGTCCACCCTTCGGGATCTAGTAAACATTTGTATTTGGTCCAAATTATTTTTATAAAAAACATTTAGCAAAATTCTTGGTACATCAAAATGAATAAAATTACTTGAAGAAAATAAGAAGTCATTAGTAAAGATTGTTTTCCCAGTCAGTTGTGCATCTTTAATTACCCACTATAAAGTCTATTCAAGAATCGCGCCCGATTACTGAAGAACGAATATAAAACCTTGGTACCAAATGGCATTGTCATTTATTTATGATACGGTTCACCGCACCTATTCAAGCAGTGATTTTTTAAAAACTGTCAGCCTTTTAATTTTACACTTCTACTTTAAATCGACGCTGCTGAGAAACTATCCTTTAACTATAAATTCCTATCTAACAAAAGCCCCACTTGTTCTGCCACGACTTGAGTCGGTTCTGATAATCCATTAGTGAAACACGCTTCTACTATTTCTACTATAGCTGCTCCAAAGAATTTAAGAATTAAATCCTTACTTAAACCTTGATTTTTCCCTTCAGTTACATCTACTTCACCCTCTAACTCTTGGATTACAAATTCCAGGAAATGACTACGAAAAGCAGGGGCTCCTTTACTCCCTAACATTGTTGAAAAGAATGAACTATTAAGTTCAAAGTATTCAAACCAAATCAGATTTCCCTCGACAAAATTCAATTCAGATGCCGATTCGCACAGTATCCTTAGTTCGTTAATATGTTCTTCAATAAGCTTATCCAGTAAATCAAATTTATCCATGTAATGGTCATAAATCGTTCTGCGACCGACATTTGCTCTGTCGGAAATATCCTGTATCGTAATATGATCAAAGCTTTTTTCAGACATTAGTTCAATAAAAGCATTTTTTATTGCTTCTTGGGATTTTTGTACTCTTCTATCTACCCTTGACATTGTAGTTTTCACCAAACTTTCTTAAAAATTATCGCACAATTTCAATTAACTTGTGCAATAACGCACAAATCCTGGCGTTTTGATTGTTGCAGACATCCTCTTTTCATTTTACATTATATACAGATGTGCGATACCGCATCAATATATGATTTACTAACACATCAAATTTTACTACCTTGGAATAATAGAAGAGTTAATTAAATCCAAAGAGGGGGTTTAGTTATGGACCGTGTTGAAAAGAGCCAGGAAAAGTTCAAACAGCTATTTGGTGAGGGAGTAACTGCCGCACATGCTACTGATCCTGATTTTCAGGACATTCTAAGCCATTTCATTTTCGGGGAAGTATTTTATCGTCAAGGTAACCTTGACGATAAAATGCGTGAGTTGATTACCCTGGTGGTTCTTGCGACCAATCAAACATTGCCCCAACTAAAAGCACATGTTAGTGCTGCACTGAATGTGGGGCTAACAGCTGTAGAGATCAAAGAGGCTGTTTACCAATGTGCTCCGTACATTGGATTCCCGAAAACGTTAAATGCTATCAATGAAGTCAATGAGGTTTTCAAATCCAAGAATATTGCGTTACCAATTGAAAGCCAAAAGAATGTTATTGAAGATAATCGTTTTGACAAGGGACTTTCAGTACAGGTAGAGATTTTTGGTGATGTCATTGCAAAAGTGAGAGAAGGCGCACCAGAAAATCAAAAGCACATACAGGATTATCTCTCCTCTTTTTGCTTCGGAGACTTCTACACCCGGAGCGGACTTGATTTGAAAACACGAGAGTTGTTAACACTCTGTATCATAACTGCTTTAGGTGGTGCTGAAGGTCAAGTAAAAGCACATGTGCAGGGCAACAAAAATGTGGACAATGATAAGGAAATTTTAATCACCGCAATCACCCACTGCCTTCCATATATAGGTTTTCCAAGGACATTGAATGCATTAACATGTGTGAACGAAATTATTCCTGAAAATTAAGAAAGGGTGTTATTTATTATGTCAAATATTCAAGATAAAGTTGTCATTATTACAGGTGCTTCTTCTGGGATTGGAGAAGCTACTGCAAAAGAACTTGCCTCTAAAGGTGCAAAGTTGGTACTTGCAGCTCGTCGTGAAGATCGTTTAAAGAAATTACAAGATGAAATTAAAAACAATGGTGGACAAGCTATTTATAAAGTAACAGATGTTACTTCTCGTCAACAGATGGAAGAACTCGCTGCGTATGCTCTTAATGAGTTTGGAAAAATTGATGTGCTAGTCAACAATGCTGGAATCATGCCACAAGCTTTTCTTGCAGAAAATAAAGTTGATGAATGGGATATGATGATTGATGTTAACGTCAAAGGTGTATTGTATGCTATCGCTGCTATCGTTCCATCTATGAGAGAACGCAAATCAGGTCACGTTATTAATCTTTCTTCTGTAGCTGGACATAACATCTACCCTGGTGGAACGGTATATTGTGGTACTAAATTTGCTGTAAAAGCCATTTCTGAAGGTTTACGCCAAGAAGAAGCAATGAGTGGCACGAATATCCGTGTAACAAATATCTCTCCTGGAGCTGTTACAAGCGAATTGTTAGAAACTACAACAGACCCAGCAATGAAAGCAGGATTAGATGAATTTTACAAAGCTGCCATCGATTCTGACCGTATCGCTCGTGCAATAGCCTTTGCCATTGAACAACCATCTGATGTAGGAATTAATGAAATGATTATACGCCCCACAGTTCAAGTAGGTTAATAATAAAAAATATAGTTTCATGGAGGAGTTAAAATGGCAAAACATGAAGAAGTAAAAAATGGCTTCATTTTCCCAGTGGGTGAGAAAAATGAAGCATATGCAGAATATTTCGTGGGACAAAGTTATCTTAAATCATTAATTGCTGACCCTAAAGTGAGTGTTGGTGTAGGGAATGTGACCTTTGAACCAGGATGCAGAAATAACTGGCATATTCATCGTGATGGATTCCAACTTTTATTAGTAACTGGTGGCGAAGGTTGGTACCAAGAAGAAGGTAAACCTGCTCAATTCTTAAAAGCTGGAGATGTTATTGTCACCCACGATGGTGTAAAACACTGGCATGGTGCTACAAAAGATAGCTGGTTTGAACACATTGCAATCACTGCAGGTACACCGGAATGGTTGGAACCAGTAACAGATGAGGAATACAGTAAAGTAAAATAATAGTTGAGGATAAAAAATGCCCTGTTATTTAGGGCATTTTTTATATCAATCCTAGGATTAAGATGTGTTCTTATAGAAAGGAGGAATACTTTGGAAAGGCCATATATAATATGCCACATGCTGACATCATTGGATGGGAAAATAATTGGGGATTATTTGGAAGAAGAACGCACCCAATATTTTATTGACGAGTATGAAAAAATTCATGAACGTTACGGATGCAAAGCATGGATGTGTGGCAGGATTACCATGGAGGAAAACTTTACCTTTGGACATAAATTAGATTTAACACATGAAAACATTCCGTCAATACCAAGAACTGATTATGTAGCAACTACAGATGCTAAAACGTATGCAATTGCAGTAGACGCTTCTGGGAAATTAGGATGGACAAAAAACTACATTTCAGAATGGAGCGAGAATAGGACAGAAGATCATATAGTAGAAGTTCTTACAGAGCTAGTCTCTGATGCTTATCTTGCTTATTTACAAAAAATAGGTATTTCGTATATTTTCGGTGGAAAAGAACAATTAGATTTTATGGCAGTAGTTCAAAAGTTTAAAAAATTATTTTCAATCGACAAAAATGTTGGAAGGCGGGGGCGTTTTAAACGGAGCGTTTCTAAATGAGGGTTTGATGAGTTAAGTTTGGTCTTAGTCCCAATAGCTGATGGTTCAACTAACTCTTTGACACTTTTTGAATCTAGCTCTCATCTCCCAAAGGCAGGACCATTAAATTTTTATTTAAAAGAAATAGAAAAATTGAATGATGGCGGGTTTTGGATGAATTATGTTACAAAACAATAGATGAGGAATAAAACAAATTAAATAATAGTTAGTCAAGAATTGCCCTGTTAAACAGGGCTTTTTTAGTAACATTGTTAAAAAATATACTTAAACTATCCTGCCCCTTTATTTCTCTATGGAGCTGTTTCCAGCTCCATAGAGAAATAAAGTACCTGTTAGTTGAAGAAGCAATATATTTTAATTGTGCAATTTCTCATACAATTTCTTATGGTCTTTATCACGTATAATGATTTTATATGGTATTGCTTCAACGGATAATTCCTTCCTTTTTACTTCAACTACCTGTCTTGCATACTCTTCAATTCTTTCAGCTTGCTCTTCAGTCTCCTCTCCTTTGGATAATGAAGTCTTTAAAATGATTTCAAGAGGTTTTGGATGAAAGGAGTAGGCAAAACCATTTGTTTCTTTAAACTTTTTATGTGTTTCTTCCATGACTGCTGTAAAAATAGGCTGCCAATTCTGACCCTTAATTTCGTCTTCACTTTCTCTTTTGACTTCAACTTCAAACTTCTCATGCTTTTTTGCATATATGACATCATGTACATGTTTTTCTATTTGATTCTTCACTTCTTTGTAATGTTGCTCTGTTCCTTCAATCCCCACTTTAACGGAAACCTTTTTGGGGTTCGTAGTTACTCCACTAGCTAAAATGGTATAACCCTTTTCTTCTACAACCTCTTGCGTTATTGTAAGTATTTCATCGGTAAGTTTCTCTAATTCTATATTTTTTTCACTTGGTTCAACTTTATCCCGTACTTCTAATACAATCTCAACTTCATCAATTTTATAAGACTTAGCGCATTTAAAAATAATATCTTTAATTTCATCCCCATGTTCTTGTTTAAAATCTTCATCCTCTACCCAAACAGTGAATGAAGGGGGCTCAGAGGAAAAAAGCCATGACATTCCAACTTCTACTTTTCCTTTATACTCCTTATTCTCGTTTAACTTTTTAGATATCTCGTCATATAAAGCATCTAGCTTTCCTTTCCTGTCATCCGTTTCCTTCAAGCTTTGCACAATTTGATTTATGAAAGAGACTTTTGATACAACCTCTGCCATTGCAGGAGAAATAAAAGCTGAGCCAATAAATAAACCCAATAATATGATCAACGCGATACCAGAGTATGTAATTTTCCTTATCAAACTTACTTTTTTGATACTAGTTGATAGGAGGGGAATTTTACTTCTCTCTCGGGACTCCAACTTTTCAATATCAGAAATGATTCGTTTTTTCAGTTTTTGTTTTTTCTTTGTTTTCCACAGTAGATCGGCATTTAACTTCTTTAAGGAGATATCTAAATCAGTATCTTCATATTGTTTTTTCATCCAAATACCCCTCCTTTATTAGTTGTTTTTTTAATGCTGGAATAGCTCTAAAAAGAGTCGATTTAACTTTACTCTCAGACCAACTCAATATCTTTGCTGTATCCTCAATAGAAAAACCTTTGATTTTTCTTAAAACGATCACCTTTCGATATGTATCTTTGATTTCCCCTAACGCTTTATATAGTTCAGATGATTCCTCTTTTATTCGAATCATTTCTTCAGGCAATGAGTTATTATCCTTTTGCAAAAGAAATACTTCTTTAAAGAACCTGCTGGGTTTACGTTTTCTTAAAAAATCCACCGTTAAGTTGTGAGCAATACTGAATAGCCATGTTCTTTCACTGGAATGCTGATTAAATGAATTATAATATAAGTACGCTTTTACAAAGGTATCATGGGTCAAATCCTCTGCTTGTTGATAATCCTTAACCATCAATAAAATAAAGCTTAAAATAGATTTACTATGTTGGTCATACCAATCTGCAATTTCTACTTTTATGTACTCCGACAAGTTTCCACCCCTCCTTTTCTTAAATTCAATACTTAGACGTAATAATTAAATAAAAGTTGTGCTTTTGCATAAAAAAATCTCTAAAAGTTTAGATTAGAGATCTTTTTGTTTTTATAGAACTGATGTTTATCAGTTGTTTTAGAAATAAGTTCCTCGTTAGATCTAATATTAGTATCCTTATGGAACTATCCTGTCCCGATAGTTCCATTAAAGACAGCTCCGATCTTCAGCTAAAGCACCTGTTAGTTCTATAAGACTTATTGCAGAGTTGACACATACTGTGTCATAAAGTATTTATATAAAATCAAAAAATACTGCTCAAGTATTTATATAAAATCAAAAAATACTGCTCCTCAAAAAGCAGGAGCAGAAAAAAAGATGTTATTTCACAACTTTAAGAGGAACAAGTACTTTATTAAAAAAAGACGTTTCGAGCTTGGCTAACCAACCGTTTCCGTTTTCTCCATTAGCTACTTGAGCAGCGTGTTTTTTGTGAAATTCTGCTACCCGTTTATTATGCTCTTTATGCCATTGGTGCATAGAATTATGTTTCATTCTTATTGCCTCCTTTCCGTTTCATTATATTTCTAGAAAAGTTAAATAGAAAGTGCTTTTTATTCAGCTTTTGAAAGAGAGGAAATCGATAAGTTAATAAATATGAATATGCACAGTTCGTATACAACTAACCTGCCCTGTTAGTGACATAAGGGTTTTTAAACAACATTATTATTTTTAAATGACTTTATTGTAAATTAAACAACTTTATTATCTCTGTACAGTAGCGTCAGGAAAATGCGGATTTACAACGTTAAGGAAGTTTCAATATTAAAAAACCTAATTTCTCAGCATTAAATGAGAAATTAGGTTTTTTCATTAATAGAAAAAGACTTATAAGTATTTATCACTAATCACTTTCATATGGTGTAACTCGTGCCCGACAATGCCATACGCAAAGGTACCTATCGAAACTGGGCTGTTCATTACAGTTCCATAACGATCCCACGCTGCATCATCAATGGTTGAAATAAGACTTAACGTGTTGGAGCGTACCATGTCTAAACCAGCTAGTAGCTGCTCCCAGGATAATTTGTTGAAGTTTGCCGCAGAAACGTATTGATCCTGATCCATTGCTGGGAGTGGTGCACTTTCATTTCGTGCAATGGCAAGCATTCGATACGACATCACACGTTCCACGTCGGCCAAATGCCCAATCACTTCTTTTAAAGTCCATTTCCCTGGTGCGTACGCCTTCCTTGCTGACTCCTCTGATATGCTGCTCAAGAAGGTAATGGTCTTAGTTCGTTGCTTACTAAGTATTTCTTCAATATCTCCATCTGGCACAAGACTAACATACCTATCATACTCTGGATTTTCAATAGATAATGGTCGTGGACGCACAAGAATCCTCCTCATCGGAATAGTTAATTATGGTTCTAGGCTAATATTCGACTATTAGGAAGATATTTCCTTTATTTGATATTTAATTTCATTACCGCAAAATAATTGCAAATTAAACAACTTTGTTATCTCTGTACAACTGATTTATGCAGTTAACATAATACAGATAATAATGGATTAATTCACTTTTTATTCCACTAACCTGCCCCTTTAGTTCCAAAGAAAAAGGTTGCCGCAGCAACCCTTTGTTAAACTATCCGGATCAGTCGAAGAATGGTTAATTTAAAACTTAATGTCTAATAATTCATACATTTCAAGAAGAACATCAAAATGTTTTTCTTTTGATAAATGCATCATTTTCTGCCCTGCTCCGTTTGGTTCTTGAAATAATATTTATATCAACAATTGTAATGAAGTAATGATTTTAATAGTATATTAGGTAACTCTTTTTTAAAAGTCCTTTGACTTACCTTTCTTTTGTTTGGAAAGGGCAGATAGAATGGACTGTTCGCCCTCTACTTGATTTCCTAAAAATTTCTTAGTAAGACTTAACTTAAGAACAATTTTGTAAACGATCGTGGCTGAAATGATACTGATGATAGCTCCGACAAGAACATCTGCTGGATAATGGACACCTACCCAAATTCGCGAAATACCTACAAGGACAGCCAAAATTCCCCATAAAAACCCCCAACCCTTTTTGAACAACCAGAAGGTTATACAAAATGAAAAAAATATAATCGTATGGTCACTTGGAAAGGAATTATTGACTGCTTTTTCAACTAACTTATTAACGTTGGGCAACTCAGCAAATGGTTGATAATTCGAGTGGAACTGCCCTGCTATTTTGGCCAATATTTCCGAGATAACTAGTGTAATAAATGCACAGATTACCATGATTCTATTTTTATTTCTTCGAGAAAACAAAAACATCAGGACTGCCAATACTAAGATAAAAATCATGTATTCAGCTATGAATACAAAAAATGGATTTGAATCGGGGTATTGTTTACCTAGATCATTAATCATTCTAAACAATTTACTATTCATTTCGGACAAAGCCATTGAAAAATTCCTCCTGATTGTTTTTTCACTTTAACCTTTATTAAGATCCATTATGTAAATAAGATGAACTTCAATTAAACCTATATTTTACATCTTTCAGACAGAA
Organism: Peribacillus sp. Bi134; assembly: GCF_918698065.1. NCBI lineage: Bacteria > Bacillati > Bacillota > Bacilli > Caryophanales > Bacillaceae > Peribacillus > Peribacillus sp. Bi134. The sequence goes on from NZ_CAKKLN010000012.1 coordinate 84,649, forward strand.
AGTCCATCATCAACTTTCAGAATGAATGTATTTCAATCCTCAAATACAAATATGGTTCATCTTGTAGATAAAAAAATCGTTCATTCCCATTTGTCTGATGACAACAGAACCCCTTATTCGATAAGGGGGCTTTGATTAGCGTTTCTTTTCCTTTCACTTCTAAAGAATGTACATACAAATGTTATTGACTTTCTTTTGGGAGTTAAGCTGTAGCCGACAGTTGAGATAAGGGTTTTGTAAATGATAACTTTGACAACAGTAATGACGTTAAAACAGAAATGCTACGATTAGCTGCCTATTTTTCTAATAGAGTAATAATTGGAATAAGCTCAGTAATATGATAAATAACAAGTAGTGAAGTATTAAATTTGTTTGTAACCCAACGGTTATTAGTCTTATCGCCATACATTAAAAAGGGAGATGAACAAATGAATACTACCAAAAAGAGCGCAATAATTGTAGGGGTTCTGTTCATACTTGCAGCAGTTACAGCAATATTAGGTCTAATTTTATACAAGCCTATCCTAAATGGTCCGGATTATCTGATTAATGGGTCTGACCATGCCAACCTGGTGACACTTGGAGCGCTTATGGAATTAATTCTTGTCGCTTCAGCGATTGGTACTGCAACTACAATGTTTCCAATTTTAAGAAGGTATAATGAAACTATAGCTCTTTGGCATGTTTGCTTCAGGTTTCTTGAAGCGATTGTCATCACTATTGGTGTAATCAGCGTACTATCCCTGTTGACCTTAAGCCGCGAATTTGTAGCAGCAGGTGCCCCGGATACCGTATCTTTTCAAACTTCAGGTATAGTATTAAAAGCAGTACATGACTGGACATTTATGCTTGGTCCCCTCTTCCTGTTGGGTATAAACACGATGATGTACAGTTATATATTTTATAAAACCAAGCTCGTACCCAGGTTTATCCCGATTTTAGGTATGACCGGGGCAACTCTTGTTTTTATTTGTGCCCTGTTAGTAATGTTCGGTGTAATTCAACAAATTTCTGTTTGGGGTGCTATTTTGGCACTGCCAGTAGCAGCTAATGAAATGATTTTAGCAGTTTGGCTCATCGTTAAAGGGTTCAATGAATCTGCGTATGCTTCCATGTCTGCATACAAGAAAACGAACGAGAGCTGATGGCAACCACCATTTAATCATCTGAACTTAAAGGAGAGTCGTTTCTTACCTTTAGAGTTAATGCTAATTAAATAAAAGACGTTTGGAAGAATTCCCAAACGTCTTTTTTCCTAATATTTACATACTCTGCCCCTTTAGTTGCAAAACAAAAAGGCTGCTGCAACCTTCCTTATTACCGTGTCTAACATTTTTCTAATGACATATTAACGGCTTCAATGGCATGTATTACAGCCGTATTAAATAATGGCACTTCTGAATCCTCTGGTTTTATTAGTAATCCAATTTCTGTGCAGCCTAGTATTATTCCTTCCGCTCCATCATCAACTAACCCCTTGATTACCTTTTTGTAATAATCCCTTGATGAGTGTTGAATTTCCCCTAAACATAATTCTTCATAAATTACTTTATTGATGACTTTTCTATCCTCATCGTTTGGTATCAAAACCTTGATACCATTAGACTTAATTCGTGTTTTATAAAAGTCTTGCTCCATCGTATATTTAGTGCCAAGTAAACCAACCGTACTGATTTTGGACATTTGAATTTGTTTTGCCGTTGAATCAGCAATGTGTAAAATCGGTAAACTGACTTTTTCTTCAATATATTCAATCACTTTATGCATCGTATTTGTACAAATTACAATCATTTCTGCTCCTGCCTTTTCCAAAGACAGAGCCACATCGCCTAATAATTTACCGGAGCTTTCCCAATCCCCTTCAGCTTGGCAGCGTTCGATTTCCTCAAAGTCCACGCTATATAAAATGCACTTGGCTGAATGCAATCCTCCCAATTTGGCTTTTACTTCTTCGTTAATGATTCGATAATATTCTAACGATGACTCCCAGCTCATGCCGCCAATAAGGCCAATAGTTTTCATGAACATTCCCCTTTTCATCTGAAGATAGCTTACTTATCAGTCGAAAAACTCCATATGTGCTTTCTCTTGTTTGTAGTAATCTATTCTATTTTGTAAAGTACCTGTATGAAACTCAAACTTATGACCATCAGGATCAGTGAAATAAATGGATTTCTTATCTTTTTCATCTCTTGGACGACCTGACAGGATATTTACATTCAATAGCTTTAGTTTCTCGTACATGTTCATAAAGTCAGCTTCTTCTATGGAAAAAGCGATATGTGTGTATGATTGGCTTATTTCATTACGGGGAATATCTTTTTCTGCATTCAGGGCAAGCCACATTCCATTCAAATCAAAATAGGCAGTGTTTCTCCCCTTAACTAATAATTTCGCATCAAAAACTTTTTGATAAAATTCTATGGAACTCTCTAAATCAGAAACTGAAAATAAAAAGTGATTCAAACCTTTTATAGACACATAACCACCTCATATTAAGATTGCCTTTTATTCGCCATTAGACGCTTATAGAGAGGATACCCGAACATGTAATACCCGGAAAATGACAGCAGGATTAAGGATAAACCGGTCATTGTGAGGATACTGTATCTATACCAATCGCCAAAGAAGGATCCATCATGCAAAGTAATCAGGAAAGTCGAGTAATCTGGATTTGTGGATAACACTTTTCCTGTACTTACATCTATTTGAACACCTTGTCCGTTATTAAAGCGAACCTGGTACACATTTGCACTTGGTCTATATTCAATTCTAAATATATCTTCAACCGAGTCCGCACCTGGAAGATCCTGAGACGTAGCAATGGACACGGCCTTCTCCATAGGTATCGCTTGATCTGGACTCGCCTCTTTCCCCGTCCTTAACTCATCAGCCACTCCGAGTGGTATCATATAAACAAGTACTAGGCCTGTGACTGCGATGAACATAAAAAAAACAGATAAAACCAAACCAGTCCATTTATGTATTTTTCGGCTTAATTGATACAGCTTTACAGATTTCGACAAATCCATCACCCCTTGACTACTTTTCAAAATAAAATTTTCTTCATAACCACCCTATCTTCATTTACAACATAATCATTTTTCAGATAAAATGCTTCTGCAAGACCGTCATTAGCCGTTAATAAATATAGACTTTTAATCTCTCTCTTCTGCAGTTCAGCTTCTAAAGAACGAAGCATTTTTGAGCCATGCCCTTTGCCTTGCATTTCATTATTCACACAAAGCTCTGCCAAATAATAAGTTAAACCTTGATAAGACACCTTACTATTTCCAGCAATGAAACCAACTGGATTGTGATCAATATGAAATAAAAAGCCAAGAAATTTAGGCGTATGCAATAAGTCGGAAAGTCTCTCTTTAGCCGTTTCATATGTCCACCTTTCATTCCATGGTTCACGATTAAAAACGTTCATGTAGAGCTCGATGCATAGCTCCAAATTTTCCGACGTCAGCGGTACCATTTCTGTCATTTTCACGCTTCCCTTCTATTTTCATTAAAATTTTGTATATTAATCCAAATTATATCTTATCCTTGTTTAACTAACCTGTCCCTATAGGACCATAAAAGAAGAGCTGCCTAAGAAGCAGAAAATCACAAAAAAAACCAGTCAATCATGAAGGGGGCATACAATGCGCAGATTAGATAATTTATGAGGCTCTAAAGAGAAATATTACAAAAAGCAGGTATTGCAAGGCATTCTAGGCAGCATTAAGAATGAATAAAAAACGCTTTTGCTGACAGTCCTGCCTTAGTGGATTCTATAAAAAAGGTCAACCGGATTTTTACTGGTCGACCTTAGTTCATTAAGAATAATTTGATAACTGTTTCATGAATAAAACTCTATTTTGTTTATGTCCGTCATAGTCAGAGTGGACTGAAACACCATCAATGAATGTATCTCCCTCTTCCATTTCAAATCCCATCTTAGTATGATAGGCGATTGAAGATTTGTTGACCGGAGACGTTACACAACGGACAACATTGCGGACATTTTGATAAACGACATCGAAAAATTGATTATATAACTGTCTGCCGATATCATTTTTTCTGTATTCGGGATGCACTCCGACAAAGTGAATATAAGCCTCATCAGGTTGAGATTGAGATAGAATCCCTATTAGGAAACCGACTATTTCCCCTTCCTTTTCGGCTATGAAACTTGTATTTGTAAAATGATCAAAGAATAATTTCGGTAGCATATCAGACATTTGCCTTCCGCCCCACCACTCATTGATTAGCGGAGATATGGCATAGTAATCTGCCCCTTTCACTGAACGAATTTCCATCCTTCTCCCCCTTTAATCATTAAGTCCATTTTCACGAAATTCATTCAATAATTAACATCCCCCGTTAGTTCATTAACTTTTCATACGATAAAATTACAATTCCGCAAATTACTGAAACTCCTAAAAATGATAAAACATAAAAATTAGGGGGCGTAACACTCACAAACTCTACCTGGTTTTGGAGGTTTTCTACTTTTCCCCATGCATTCTCAATATCCGGTTTATAGTTTTTTGTTTTTATATAACCGACTAACATCATAATGACTACATAGATTATATGAATGGAAATTGAACCTATAATTGCTTGAAGAACCACTTTCATATTGCCCCTCCTTTTTTACTCATTTTACCATATTATTGCATCAAAAAAGGAGCTGCTGATCAGCTCCTGGTAATGAAGTAAGCACCTGTTAGTTCATAAAGAAAAACGATTCTTATTAAAGAATCGCCCTTTAGTGAAAGATTGATTAACCCACGATTCATGGCTTAACTTCCTCAAAATCTTGAATTTGTACAGTATCGATATGACTGTCAATGTGTCAATGCAGTATATATCGAATAATCTACTTCACCTGAAATATTTTCCAACCCATTTTCACACAACTCCATAGCCATTAAATTCTCAACAGAAGGTGGAGGATTTTTCTTGGACGCATAGATTCCGAATTCAGTTGATGTTCTAAATCCAAAGCGTTGATAGTATCGATCATCTCCTTCAACAATAATTCCCTTAAACCCCATTTTAGCAGCTAATCTAATACCTTCCTGCAACATATACGTACCAATACCCTGACGTTGTTTATTAATTGCCACCGAAACTGGTGATAACATCAATATTTCATTTTCATACCTATCGCTAATTGGAAGTTTTGAAAGGATAAAGTGACGTATAATCGCCCCTTCTTCCTCAACAACTACATCAAGCTCTGGAATATAATAGTGTTTTTCCCGGATCTCTCTCACCAAAGCTTTTTCAGCTAATCCATTTGAATAAGTGGTATTTTTGAATATCTCATATACAAAGTCTTCAATAAAACTATATTCCTCTTTTTCTACTGGTCTTATCTCCATTAATACACCTCCACTATACAGCTACCTCTTTGTTCTAAGATTCTACAATCATTCCAGAATTCCTTTATCAATTATCTGGCCTAATTGTTGAATAAAGGTCAAAGAGCACTCTTCAACTATGTTGCCAATGCAACTCCCTTATAGCACCTGTTCAAATTATAAAGTCAGTATACTATATTACAAATTTTATTCTATTAAACAATAATGTGTGTAACTGTTAATTTTATAGTAGATACAGTATCATTGATTTTACAAACAAAGACTAAATATTCTTACTTTTCATTATGCATTAATGAAACATTCCCCATAAAAATAAATAGGAGTGACTAAAGTGAAAGCACAAATTATTCAATCTTTTGGTGATCCATCGGTATTTCAGCTTGAAGAGATTTCAAAACCCGAACTAAAACCTGGACATGTACTTATTCAAGTCAGGGCTTCAAGTGTAAATCCTATTGATACGAAAGTCCGTGCTGGTGCAGTTCCAGCCGTTTCCCCCGAGTTCCCAGCCGTTTTACATGGTGATGTCGCAGGTTTGGTATCTGCAGTGGGTGAAGGAGTGACTGAGTTTAAAGTTGGCGATGAAGTGTTTGGATGCGCGGGTGGTTTTAAAGGGACTGGCGGTGCACTTGCAGAGTTCATGCTTGCAGATGCTGATTTACTTGCTCACAAGCCGAAAAACTTGACGATGGAAGAAGCCGCTGCTTTACCACTAGTTTCCATTACAGCATGGGAAGCTTTATTTAATCGGGCAAATCTTGTCCCTGGACAAAATATACTGATCCATGCAGCCACCGGGGGTGTAGGACACATTGCCATTCAGCTAGCCAAATGGGGAGGCGCAACAGTCTATACAACTGCCTCTTCGCAAGAGAAACTGGAGATTGGCACGCGTCTTGGTGCAGATGTAACTATTAATTATCGAGAAGAAAGCGTTCACAAATTATGTACAAAAATATACAGACGGAAAAGGTTTTGACGTTGTTTTTGACACGGTAGGCGGAGAAAACCTTGATCGCTCTTTTGAGGCAGCCGCGGTACATGGAACAGTAGCAGCCATTGCTGCCCGTTCCACTCATGACCTCTCCCCCGTGCATTCAAAAGGGCTCTCCCTACATGTTACCTTTATGTTGTTGAAGATATTAAACAAGGACATGCATAAGCAATATGGAGAAATTTTGAAGCAGGTTGCCAGTGTGGTTGAGGAAGGTAAGCTGCGCCCGCTTGTGGATCCAAACAAGTTTACGTTTGAAGAAGTCTCAAAAGCCCATGAGTACTTGGAGTCAGGCAAGGCGATGGGAAAAATTATTTTGAGAAATAATTGGTGATTTTATTTTAATGTTCATTCAAAAGCAGAGGTACAGAGAGAATTTCTATAGATCTCTCTGTTTCGTCTGCTTTTATTTTTTATTACCGTAAAACATCCACTAGTTCAACATTCCACTGATCTATACTTCAAGAAAAATTCAATTAGTTCCTAGTTACTAGGATAGATGAAAGCGGGAGACGATCCCATGTAACTGAAATCGTAAAAGAAGATATATTGATATGGTATGAAACTTCAGCTTTAATAGGTACAATCGTTTCGTGGCTCCAAAATGATATGCCATATACACCAACTTTTCTAGCGAAACAATTCTCTTTGCTTCACCATAGGGGGCTAAATGCAGAAAGTTAATAAATCATTTATAAAATGCAACTAAACCTTTGCTCTCTGCATCATGGTTACTAACTCTTGTATATCTATTAGAGTACGTAAAAAATGGGTAAAAAAATCCCAGAAGATTTTCCAAAATTAACCGGCTTATTTTTAGTGGGTTTTGGTATAAAAACCGTAATTTATATTAATTTTTCTAACAAACCTAAAATGTGTTTACGTTCAGAAAACTGAACGGTTTTTTTCTTTATTTTCATCATTTTTTTCTCCCTTGCAACAAACTTTCTTCTTCAACTAACCTGCCCCGATGCATAAGAAAAAGCTGCCTTAAAGGCAGCTCTGATCTTTGTTAACTTATTAGGAAATCCAGCAAATCTTACTGGACACCATTACATAACCGACCGATATTCTCGACTTCAACAACGACTTCATCCCCCGACTTGATCGTGCAGCTGCCAGATGGTGAACCCGTAGCCAAAATGTCACCGGGCTCCAGTGTCATTACCTGTGAAAGCCAACTGATTAGAAAAGGAATGCTTAGTGACATTTCATTGGTATTTCCGTCTTGGACAACACGGCCGTTTAAAGTGGTCACAATCCTTAAATTTGTAGGATCCACCCCGGTAACGATGCACGGTCCCAAAGGTCCGAATGTATCAAATCCTTTGCCCCGCGTAAACTGCGGATCTTTTTTTGTTAGATCTCTTGCTGTGACGTCATTAAATATCGTGCATCCAAATACATAATCAAGCGCATCTTCTTCTTTGATGTTTTTTCCGCGCTTTCCAATGACAAGGGCCACTTCCCCTTCAAGTTCCACTTGATTGGATAGCTCGTTTGGAGGAAGGATAATATTCTCCTTGTCTGCAATAAGTGAAGATAATGGCTTTAAAAATAAAAATGGTTCAACAAGGTTTGCCTCTCCACCCGTTTCCTTCGCATGACCTGCATATGTCCAGCCGAAATTAACCACTTTCGATGGTTTTACAGGTTCCAAGATTTTCACGTCACTATATTTCAGCTCGACCCCGTCATACTTTATTTCCTTGTTGACAAGTTCAGCAAAACTGCTAGACAGTTGTAATATCATGTCATCCTCAACAATACCGTAATGTATTTTGCCCTGTTGATTCTGATAGCGAACTATTTTTTGTGTTTTTTGTAGCACATGCATTATGAATAAACTCCTTTGATGATTAAGATTACCACAGATCATATAAAATCCGGTTCTCCTATACTATAACATGCCTGTTCTTTTACGTGAAAAAAGAGCTCTCGTCGCGACTCACTCTTCAACTAAACCGACCTTTAGTTAATTAAGCTTAAGTTATTTAACTATTTATTTTATGGAACCTACAATTTATATGTAATTTTATCTGTGTATTGCCTTAGGCCATAAATATTCCGATTGATAGACCTAGTATACATTCCCCATGAAATGTTCACTTAATTTTATACATACCTAAAACCAAGCACAAATCAAAGTCTTGGTGCTTATTGATTATCTCAAAATATCAAAACTTTTGTACTGGTAATTCGTCCCTTATTCAGCTAGCCTGCCTCCGTAGTGCCATAAGAAAAAGGCTGCCTGAGCAACCTTCCTACCTGTTAGATTAAGTGGATAACTTCACATTTAACCCTGATATAGGAGCAAAAAAGTATGTATTGCAGCTTTTATGTATCTGTACTTATTTCCTCCCATTCTTGATCCATATAATTCACTAGCCAATTAAGAGTGTAGTGCCTTTCATATACAACGCCTTCATCTAGAGATGATGCAACTTCCAAATGATTTATTTGGGCTTCTCGTACCGCCCAATGTGCCCTATATATAAAATCAAGACTATCTAATATATCACTGGTTGGTTTTAAAGTGGATTCACCAAGCAGCTCTTGTTTAGAATGAAGAGAAAAAACCTTCTCAAAAACATATTCAGCATTGCACGTATCGGCTGGGACATCTATATCTGATATTAGATTTACAGACCAAAGCAGAAGCCAAATACATTCTAACTTCCAAGAGTATTGGATCAGCTCGTTCTGATTAGGTTGTTTTTTCTTTTAAAAATTTTGTTCCTCTTCTGTGAATAATTCATTAGCATTATACCTTTCAATAAATTCCTCAATTTTTTCTGGCGGAGCCTCCATGGCTTTTGCTGAGACTATTGCTAATGAAATAATTCTGTTTATAATTTCTTCCTTTGTTCTAAGGGAAACTTCTTCTTCATTTTCCGTTAAGGGTAAATGTTTATTTATTGGTACCTTTAGGGTCTTTAATATTTTTTCGGATTGTTTTTTTCTCTTTTTCGAACTTTTCATTCCGCACCTCACTATTAGCTGATCCCGCTTCTTTAAAATTATTATTTGAAAAAATTTCCGCAAACCGTCTTTTATTTGTAACATGCTACTCAACTTTCCTGGGTATTTAGTTGCACAAAGAAAAAGCTTCAGCTCCGATCTTCCGTTAAAGCACCCGGTAGTTCCAGAAGGATTATTCGTCTAAACTCCCCTTTAGTGAAATCCACTTTTATTTCTCAAAATAAAAATAGTGCCAACTTCTCTTTAATAGAAATTAGCACTTCGGTTTATTCACTATATGTTATCGTGCCGCTTTAGGCGGTTGGCACACATCACATTTACGTTGGTTATTATTTTTGAATTTCTTGAATGTTTTTTCAAAGTTGCTGCCACATGTACATTTAAATAGTAACTTTTGAGAAAAACCGTGATATTCCGTCGTCAGCAACTTACTTTCCGAATTGTTCTCAACAAATTCTTTAATTTTACCAATCGTCCATTGTTTATTCATTCTCTTACACCTCCATATTTTATCGCTATGCGGAGGCTTTTCTGGCATCCGTTCAGAAACAGTAATTATCGTAAGCTATTCATTATAACATGAGCTGGCACTCAATTAAACAGATGGATATATCTTAATCTGCCCCGAAGTTGCAAAAAGGAAAAGCTGCCTTAAAGACAGCTCCGATTTTTCAGCTAAAGCACCCGGTAGTTCATTAAGAACCCGGTATGGGATAAGTTCAAATTATCCATCCATTGAAAACCATACCCAAGTTGATAACAATGTGAAAAACTATGGATGGATATATACTATCGCTCTTTAAAACTACGATTGCATAAAAAAGCCCCCCAAAAGAAAAAAGTAAGCTTATTAATACAGGAATTCCAATTGATATATGTAGTAGCCCGAACCCGATACTGGTTATTACGACAGCATAAAAGGTGGAAACATTTCTTTTTAAACTAGATAACATAATACCTCTCCAAATTACTTCTTCAAGTGTAGCGTTTATGATGGCAAACAATATACCGAAAAGTAATACTGTTTTTAAATCGCTCATTTCTTGACTAAATAATGGTATAAGTAATGTGCTCGATACCATTAGCCCAATAAGTAAAAAATACGGTAATTTAATTGTATGAAACGGCATTGTGATACGCCTGTGCCAATCTGGTAATAGTGTGTAGAAAAATATCTTCTGCTTAGACAACAATAGTGAAATCATTGTTCCAATCATAATGAACATAAGTAAACATCTGTTTATTATGATTTTCATTTCTTTGGATATGTTCCATTCATTGATATAGCTGCTTCCGAGTTGATACACCAATGTACCTAATAAGAAGAAAATGAACAGAGAAACTGATGAACGGTATTTATTAGGTGAGATGTAGAGAATAAGCAAGAATATGAGTGGCAATAATCCCCAAACAAACAACCTATATGAAAAAAGAATAATACCTGCGAAAAATAGGATTGCCAAAAATAAGAGAAACATATTGGTCCGTGAGCGATTTATGCTAATCCCCCCTTAAGAAAGCACAATTCAATCGTTTCAGATAAACGTTTGTAATAACTGCTCTTTAGCTGAATAAGTCCCTGTATTTACAATACCATAAAAAGTAAATTACCCCTCATGTTACTTAAAATCAATAAGCATTATGAAAAGAGCTTTGAACAAAGATCAAATGGCACTCCTATAAACTGACCAATAGCAGCATAAGAAAGAGCTGCCTTAAAGACAGCTCCTACCTTCAGCCAATGCACCCTTTTTTCAGTAATTTTACCTAAAAAATCACCTCACTACTAAAACTAGAGGTAAGGTGAGATGAATTTCAATAAAATCTTACATAATCCCCTTCTTTAATTTGATTCTTTTCAAACCAGCCAAGATTCACTTCAATTGCATAGTGATAAGAAATTTCTGGATCATAGGTAGGACATATATCTTCTTTACAAGGCTCCATATGTAGTATTTTTAGAATTTCCCCATCTGAATCAAGAAAAGCAATAGATAAAGGAATTAATGTGTTTTTCATCCAAAAGCCACCATATATTTTTACTGGAAACACAAATAACATCCCCTCGTTTTCGGGTAATTTCCCAACAAACATTAAGCCCTTATCTCTTTTTCTTTGAGTATCTGCAACTTGAACGGTTATTCTAGTTTCCCTGTTTCCGCTGAGTATTTTTATCATTTTTGTTTTTATTCTATTTTTCATGTTCACTCACCTTAGGGTAGTTTTATAAGCAGGAAAGAAATTCAAAAGAAGAAAAAATAACTAAGGAAATCCCTTTTACCATCTAATACTTATTCTATGGTTTTAAATTTAATTCTTCGTTTTCAATAAACACTGCAACAATATATATGTAGGTTTGTTCAACAACCTCGTTTATTGCATAAGAAAAAGCTGCCTTAAAGGCAGCTCCAATCTTAGCTAACGCACTTGTTAGCTGAAGAAGTCGATTACTTTTCAGAGTTCTCATCAACAGGTTTTCGTTTATGTTTTTCATTAATTATTTTTTTATTAAATATCTTAACTTCCCCAACCATTAGTAACCTCATATCCTCTACAATATACTTAGCTAACTCTTGGTCAGTAATGTCATCTCCATCAATATCAAGGCGGAATTCCTGCCCTTGAAGCCCACCGCCATTAGTAAACTCTATTTCAAAGTCAAATTGAACTCTTTTATCCATTTGAACCCCTCCTAAATATTGATTGATACTGCAATTGCATTGATAAATTAGCCTTTTGGCAAAACAGGTTTTTTTACTCCACAGTTCTCAATAGACATATTCTAGACGAAAAAGACAATTACCTTCTTCAACTAAGCTGCCCCGATAGTGCTATAGAAAAAGGCTGCTTCAACAACCTTCCTTATTGAAAGAAGAAAACTAATAGTATTTGTAACAAGAAATTATTCACTCAACCTCGAGTTAGTTGTAAGCTTATTAAGGGCACAAAATCTAAATACGCCACAATAATGTTTATATGGTCCAGGTTAAGCTAATCTGAACCATTAAAAAGCTGCCTTAAGACAAGACAGCTTCGCTCTCAAGCTAACGCACGTTGAATGGCTATTCAAGTAATAACTCGGACTTAAATACGATTACAGCATTTCCCGCAATATTGAAAGCTGTAAATATGTTTTCTAAAGCTAGACCGTCAATCACCGCACCAAAACTTATACTACCCTGCGTCATTATAATTTTGTAATCATTATCTTCATTAATCACATCGACTGGTAAAATGCCGGCACCAGTTCTATGATAAACTTTACCTGTATTTAAACTATTTTCAACTGCACGAGCATAGTGGGCAGCAATCGTCGCATGTCCACAGATGGGCACCTCATGAGTTGGCGTAAAAAAACGAATATGTACATCAGATTCGCTATTGTCTGATTTAAATATACATGCCGTTTCCGAATTGTTAAGCTCTCTAGCAATCCTTTGCATCTCACCCGAAGATAGACCTTCTGCATTTGTAATTACGCCAGCAGGATTACCCGATAACTTTTCTTTCGTAAATGAATCAATTTGATATAATCGGTACTTTCTTGCAATGTCATTTCCCACCTTTAATATAGTGAATTTCCGGTCCTTTATACTATCTATAATTCTTATTATATTAAATATTACCCCGTTAGCTCCACAAGAAAAAGAGTGATCGTCACAGCTCTTAAAGAACTAACGCACCCATAAGTGAAATAAGAACCCTTTCAAAAATAATAAAAGACTACCCAATTATGAGTAGTCTTTTATTATTTTTGTATGTGTTTATGCGAAATGGGAATTAATTGTATCTTCAACTTTCTTTAACATACCTTTATATGCTTCTTCATCTAGGTATCCAATACTTCCGAACAGTAAATGGTCCACAGGTTCAATTCCAGTAAAATCCCATATTCCAATATCAGAAGTGACTTTCAAACCTGCTGTCATACCGATTTCATCGTAAAGCTCATTAGGAGTACCATGTGTATTGATGATAAAACCTTTTTTACCTTCTAATAACTTAATTACACCTTCTGGTCCAGCAGAATAAGCAAACCCAAATGCAAATACTCTGTCTACATATCCTTTAAGAATTGCTGGAAGACCTGTCCACCAAATAGGGTAAATAAATGTTATTACGTCTGCTTCAGCAATAAATTCTTGTTCAATTTTAATATCATCAGGAGTTTTTCCTACTTTCATAGCTGCTGTATCTTCTGGTTTAAGTACAGGTTGAAAATCAAGTGCATATAAATCACGGACAACAACTTCGTGACCATTTTTCTTTAATGTATTGACTGTTGTTCCCAAGATAGAGTGATTTAAGCTTTCAGGGTTTGGATGTGCATAAACAACAAGATGTTTCATTTAAAATAACCTCCAAATATTTAATAACCTTTTATTTGATTACTAATCGTAATCTAATATTATAGTGTTAGACGTTTTTTTAAAAGTAGTCACTTTTTTATAACATAGTCACAAAAATAGTACCATCAAGAAAGAGAGGTATTGATTATGGCACGAAGTAGGTTTGGTGAACCTCCAGAGGACCAAATAGAGGTTTGTCCAGTTACAGAAACTCAAGACATAATTGCAGGAAAATGGAAAATAATTATCTTATGGCATTTAAGCAGACAGACAAGAAGATTTAATGAACTCCAAAGGCTTATACCTGATATTTCAAAAGGAATACTGACACGTCAGTTGAGAGAATTGGAAGAAGACCAAATGGTTCACAGAGAAGTATATAAAGAAGTTCCTCCAAAGGTAGAATATTCGCTAACATCTTTAGGGAAAAGTTTTATTCCTATACTTGAGAGTATGGGCGAGTGGGGGAAAAAATATAAGGAATTAAGAAAAAGCTAAAGCCTATACTGATCTTTAGCTTTTTCTTTTTAATTATGTTTGCATGGTTTATCTTAAACTAACCTGCCCCGTTAGTTCTATTAGCAACCTCGATAAGTTAAAAAAACAAACACTTTCTACAGGTTTGTTAGATAAGACTGATTATTTCAATTTAAGTATTATTTTCCCCTTTGCTCTTCCAGTCTCTGCATACTCCAATGCTTTTTGGGCATCTTCGAAAATAAAAATTTTATCAAGTATAGGCTTAATTACTTCTGACTCTAACATTTCTGTTAAAATTTTCAACTGTTCTCCACTATGCTTCATAAAAAGAAACGTGTATTGGACATTATATTTTTTTTCTAGCTTCGTAAGTTTATAACTTGCAATGGAAAATAAGGTTTGTTTTAATGAGCTAAATCCGTTTTCTTTAGCAAAGCGACCATTCGGGATTCCAGATATCGAAACAATCTTTCCTCCTTTTTTTAATGTTACAAATGATTTCTCTAACGTCGCCCCCCCAATGGTATCAAGAACTGCGTTGTAGTCACGAATAGAATGTTCGAACTTTTCTGTCTTGTAATTAATAACTTCGTCAGCGCCAAGAGATTTTACCAAATCACTACCATCACTAGCTGTAGTTGCGACAAAAGCACCCATATGTTTTGCAAGTTGGATAGCAAATGTTCCTACTCCCCCTGATCCTGCATGTATTAATATTTTATGTCCTTTTTCAATTCGCAGAATATCATGTAAAGCTTGGTAGGATGTCAATCCGACTAGAGGGATGGAGGCGGCTTCTTCAAAACTTAAATTTTTAGGTTTTAATGCAATATCTTCTTGGTTGACAGAGATATATTCAGTAAAAGTTCCCATTTTATTTGCTCTAGGTCGACCATATACCTCATCACCGACTTTAAACTTCGTGACACTAGTACCTACTTCGACAATTTTTCCAGAAAAATCGTTTCCTAAAATTAACGGCATTTTGTATTTCAATAATAATTTTAATTCACCTTTTCGAATTTTTGTATCAAGAGGATTTATACTTGCCGCATATATCTCAACTAAGACCTCGTCATTATTTATTTTGGGCATAGGGAAGTCTAAAAAATTTGGATTTTTACCGTAGGTTTCAATTGCTAAAGCTTTCATTACAATCCTCCACATTTTTATTTAACGCACATGTATCTTTTCATAACGAACCTAAGAAAAAAGATTATGAATATCCCTAGATAGGATATTCATATTAAATAAATTATTTTAAGAAAGGATAATCTGTATAACCTTCTTTTCCTCCTGCATAGAGCGTGTTTTTATCAGGTTCGTTTAGGGGAGCCCCTGATTGAATCCGTTCTACAAAGTCTGGATTAGCTAGTACCCAAGTGCCTACTGTGACTACATCTGCAAGATTATTATCTACATCAGACGAAAGTTGATCTAGAGGACGACCTGGACGGTTAACAAGAAGTGATTGATCCCAAAGTTGACGCACATCTTTTAGGAATTGCTCGTTTCCAAAGTGCATTAAATGCAGATATGCAAGGTTAAGCTTATTTAATTCACTTATTAAATAACGATACATCTCAAGGCTATTTTCCCCCTCATCAATGCCTTGCAGTGTTCCTTGAGGAGAAAAACGGATGCCTGTTCTTTCTGCTCCTATTTCATCAACAACTGCTTTAGCTACTTCAATAGCGAATCGAGAACGACCCTCAATCGTACCACCGTATGCATCTTGACGATGATTGGAGTTTTCGCTAAGGAATTGTTGGATAAGATAACCATTCGCTCCGTGAATTTCAACTCCGTCTGCACCAGCTTCAATTGCTGAACGTGCTGCTAAACGAAACTCATAGATAACATCTTTTATCTCAAGCTCACTCAATTCTCTTGGTGTTGGAATATCTTTCATTCCTTCTGCCGTAAAAATTTCTACACCAGGTGCAATAGCTGACGGTGCAACTGCTTGGCGGTGGTGAGGTGTGTTATCAGGGTGTGATACACGTCCCACATGCATAAGCTGAACAAAAATATGACCGCCTTCACTATGAACTTTAGAAGTTACTTTTTTCCACCCTTTAATATGATTTTCTGTATAAATACCAGGTGTATTAGTGTAACCTTGCCCATCATCTGAAGGTTGGGTTCCTTCGCTTATAATTAAACCGACTGAAGCACGCTGACCATAGTACTCTGCTACTAAATCGCTCGGCGTACCATCTGGTAAAGCTCTACTTCTAGTCATCGGAGCCATTCCTATACGATTTTTCAGGTCAATGTTTCCGATACGAACTTTTTCAAATAATCTGCTCATATGAATACTCCTTTTTGATAAGAATTAGAATCAAGGAATGAATTTACGTGTTCTGCAAATAGTTCTGGAAATTGAAACAGGTGTCCGTGACCAGAATCAGGATATATAATCAGCTGTGCTTTGGGTAATTTCTCTGTTAAGATATAACTGTTTTTAGTCGGTACCATCACATCATTAACACCATTAGTAACAAGTACAGGGTGTTTGATGTTTTGTAACCATTCATAATCATGATTGGATTTTTGTTTAGCCCATTTTGCAATGGCTTGTAATTGAGCCTCTTTTACTTGTTCTGAACTGTTTACTTTTTTCTGATTAAAAATTCTTTGTAGTGAAGCCATTCCTGCAGATTTACTTGTTTCGGTTTGTCCGTAGAAAAAGAACATAAAATCATTTATTCCATCTTCTTCCGTTCCGCCGTGACGATTCATTCTTTCAAAAATCTCTGGATTTGGATTAATACCAGATTCAGGCGAAGTACCTGCCATAATAATTTTTCTTACTAAATCTTCCTCTTGTAAAGCTAGCTCTTGTGCAACCATGCCACCAATGGAAAAACCAAGAATGTCAACTTGTTCTAATCCAAGAGTTTTTATAAATGTTGCTGTATCTTTTGCCATATCAGCAATTGTAGTAGGCGTTAGTCCATCGGTCTCACCAACCCCTTTATTGTCAAATAAGATTACTGGGCGTGTATTTGCAATAGGTTCAAGCATGTTTGGATCCCAGTTTTCCATCGTTCCTCTAAAGTGAACAAGAAATACTACTGGTATACCATCTTGTGTACCAAATTTTCTATATGCGTAACGAGTTCCATCTGCTTCAATAAATTCTGATTCTGTTGGTATTTTAAAGTTTGTCATTTTTGTGTTCCTCCTTAGAAAAAAAAAAAACGATTTTATAAGTATCATTATGATGGTTTGTTTCATGCTTTTTTTAGAATGAACGTTCTAAAAAGGGTAAAAAAAGAAAGCTAGTCCAACACTGAAAGTGCTAGAGTGATGATGCCTTCTAATTCTTTTTTATTGTAATTAGTTTTTATTAGTACCCTTATACCTACCAAATTGTTGTGTAAGAAACGAGATGTGTTATCAGAATCGATTTCTTTTGATAGCTCTCCACTAGTCTGGCCCCGTTTTATAAGGTTATTAAACATATCTTCAGTACGGTTAAACATTTTAGTAACTATGCGTCCAATTTCTTTGTCCAGCAAAGATAATTCTATGGCTGCATTTACTGATAGACAACCTTTTGGGTATTGTTCAATGGAATTCAGTACGAAAATAAAAACATCACGTATCGTCTGTTTAATGGATGAAGTGCTACTAATTATGCTTTCCATCTCATTGACGATGAGCTCTTCATAGTGATTAAGGGAAGCTAAAAACAATGAACGCTTGTCACCAAATGTATCATATATACTCCTGCGGTGTATCCCCATATGATCCACCAAATCTTGCATGGATGTTTTTTCATAACCCTGTGCCCAGAAAAGCTCCATTGCTTTTCTTAATACTGCTTTTTCGTCAAACTCTTTACTTCTAGCCATTTTATTTCTCCTTAAAAAAAATCCATGAACCAATACTAACAAAAACAAACGTCATAATCTAATGTAGAATGAACGTTCTAAAATAAACATATATGAATTTCAAACCATGATTAAATAATACCCTTTTTAGAACGATTAGTAAATAATTATAACTACCCAATAATCTCCAACACATTTGCTACATATCACAATGTATCCTTTAACTTTCACCTAGGGGTACCGCCAAGCATTTCTTTATTAGTTTAGTTTCTTCAGGATTGTTTTCTTCCACTGTACAATTAATGGATCAAACTCTTTTACAGGTGCACTCATACCAAATAAACAAGAAACAGCAATTAGAAAAAAACATCTGAGTCCTTACTCAACCAAACTGCCCCGTTAGTGCCATAAGAAAAAAGCTGCCTTAAAGACAGCTCCCATCTTCAGCTAACGCACCCGTTAGTTTAAGTGTAATATTTCACAAATATTATAAATGAGAAAAATGAATAACTAAAAATACAATAGGAGGAATTATTATTGATGGTAGAAGATTTAAAGTATTAAATTTCTTAATCCCCAAAATATTTAAACCAGATGCGATTATCAATATACCTCCTACAATCGTCACTTCGTTCAGAAGATCATTATTTATGGAGTTCTCCATTAAAATAGCAATTAAATAAATGGCACCTTGCCAAATAAATAAAACAATTCCTGCAACAGCTATCCCAATACCAAATGTGGATGCTAACACAATCGAGGTAATCCCATCCAACACCCCATTTGCAAGCAGATACGTATAATCTCCCTTTAACGCTGCCTCTACAGGACCTAAAATAGATAACGTTCCAATACAAAATAATAGGATAGCAGTCGCTAACCCCTCAGCTAAATTACCTCTGGAATATTTATTAACTAAAGCATTAAATTTTGATTCTAGATTCAGCCTTTGACCGAGCAATCCCCCTACGGCTAAGCTTACAATAAAAAGTACCGGATATTTGCTGGAAGGTAAATGTTGCACTAGTGCATTTATTCCTAACCCCAACGCAACTAACCCCATAGCCTGCATTAGAATGTTGTGATATTCATCTTTTATCCCCTTTTTAAAGATGCTTCCGATAATGCTTCCGATTACTATCATCATTGTATTAAAGATTGTTCCAAACATAATCATTTCTCCTTTTAATTATTGTTCTACCCAAAAATATAGACCCTCCTGTAACGGGAGGGTCTACACTTTATTGGTATTTGTATTTCTGTCAGATAGTCTTCTTTACTACCGGAGATATAATGGTCAATTATTGTTCTTTCAATGGAATCCCCGATAATTTGGAAACCGTTATCTTGAATACAATTGAGTAAGCTTCTATAATGTTCGGGTGAATCGCTGTGATTTCCATTATAATAAATGCAGGCATACATTCCTTCTGGAAGAGTTGTCACTAAAGGATTTTGAATATCATCTTCTTCGACTAAAATAAATATCGAGTTATATTCATTGAACTTGTTGTTTAATGTATTATTAATACTTATCGTAAGACCTACTCCCCCAATAAATATAGAAGAACTCATATTAGACAGACTCTCTAATCGTCGTAAGGAAACTTCCATCTCAGGTTCTGAACTGATTATTTCCATTAATCTTACTATCCTTCTCTCTTTCCTCTCCTGTATGAATGGCACTTCCAATTCTTTTATTTCTCGTGCTAATTTAATGTCTTTGATTCGATTTTGGAACCTTCGGTTAATTCGTTCCAGTTCTTTCATTTTTTTTTCGGTTAATCGTTTCTGTTCCTCTAAGAGATACAAAAAACCATCGATATTCCTGTGATCCAGATTTCCCTTGATCTCCTTTAATGAAAAACCTAAATCCTTTAAATAATGAATAGTGTTCAAATTTTCAAATTATTCCGTTGAATAATATCTATAACCGTTGTTTAGATCCGTATGTATAGGTTTTAATAAATCAATTTCATCATAATATCGAAGGGTTTTTATGGTCGTATTATGGAGTTTAGCCATTTCTCCAATTGAAAATCTATTCTTCAATTTAATCTTCCTTTAGAAAAACTTTATATTATCACTATAATACACAATTATACGAAGTCAAACTAACCTGCCCCGTTAGTGCCATAACAAAAAGGCTGCCGAAGCAACCCCTGTTAATGAACCTTATCGCAGAGTTGACACAAACTGTGTAGCACAACAACCCGAATCCAATAAGAAATTCGGCAGAAGCTTTTGGCATATGTTATGATATGGTATGAATATTTTTTAGAAAAAATTTCCATCGTATAGATAAGTTAATTTATATAATTATTTATTAAGGGGATATGTATGGTATCTAGCCTATTTATTTTAATTGTAGTTGGTATTATTGGATTTTCGGTTTACAAAATGATTTTCAAAAAGAAAACTCCTTCTAACATGTATACACCTTATGATGATATGATTATGGTTAAAAAAGATGATATTAAAAGAGACCAACCTACACAAGATACAAAACATAATATTGAATATGAAGAAAAAAGCGATAAAGACAAGACTGTTTAACGGTCTTGTCTTTTATTCTTGTTTATTAGAAGAGTGAGTTGATTAAATCAAATAAAATATATTTCTTATTACCGCATAGTACGACTACACTGTGCTTGTAGAACTATCCTGCCCCGTTAGTGCCATAAGAAAAAGCTGCCTTAAAGACAGCTCTGATCTTCAGCTAACGCACCTGTTAGTTCATTAAGAAAAGACTGCCTCAGCAACCTTATTTTGAAGTAAAGCACCTTATAGTAGTACAAGTACAGAAATTATTTATTACCTTTTCTGTATCTTTAACTTTCGTTCATCAATATGTATAGAAAAAGAAAGTACAAGTATTGCTAATGTCACAACTAAAAATAACCAAGTTAATTCTATATCTGTGAAATAATCAACCGTGAGTATAATAAAATTTACAAGATTGAGAATTAAGAATAAATTATTCTTTTTATTAGGTATCTTTTTTTCAAAAAACAATCCCATTGCATATTTAAACTTATTTGACATTAAATTCCCCCTATAAAACTTCAAACTGAACTTAATAAACTATACCATATCGCAAACGGGTCTTCTTCAACTAAACTGCCCCTTTAGTTCCATAAGAAAAAGCTGCCTAAAGACAGCTCCGATCTTGAGCTAACGCACCAGGTTTAAGACTTTTTAAAACTAATCACCTATGGCAAATATATGTTTTTTTCGCTGTAACGCTTCTATGCAAATAAACTTTAACTCTTTAGCAAAACGTCTAACTTTTTGTTCTTTGTCCTCCCCTGTGTATTTATTAATTACGCCATCACATATACCTATTAATTCATTAATCTCGTCTCTATACAATATCGTTTCACCATAAATATTAAGATTTAGAAGTAAACCAAACTCATTATTAGAGTCCTTTTCCTTACTTATAAGATATGAGTGTATTCCCTCTTCAAATTCTACATATGTTTCTTCCTTATACGCTTCTTTATAGGTGTTAGCTAAAATGAAATTGATTCAACACATTTACTTTATCCTTCCCTGCTTATTTCTAACTATTTTAGCAGATTGTACTCCCAAATCCCTTATTGAACAAACCTGCCCCTTTAGTTCATTAAGCAAAAAGGTCACCAAATGGCAGCCCCGGAAAACTGCAGTAATCATATACGTGCAAAATAGCACTTAAAATAAGTGCAAATTATCACCTAAAGTAACACAATTCCGTTAAGTTATGATACCAACTTAGTCAAAATAAAAACACCCCATTTCTGGGGTGGACACCTCTTGGTCATATGTTCTTTAGTTCTTTAACGAGTTTCTTCTATTTTACTCCTTCTCCTATTTTAAGGTAACTACCAGAACGGTCGTTTTACCGGCTACAGATTGTCCACTATAGTGATACTCTAAATGTGTCACAATGTCTCCATTGGTAATGATCATCGGTGTAATAGTACTTGATGCTTTTTCCTTTACCAGTTCAAGGCTGTAGGTGACCAATATGTCTCCTGCTTTAACCTGGTCACCTTCTGCCACACAAACGGAAAACCCTTCTCCTTTCATGTTAACCGTGTCCAATCCAATATGAATCAATATTCCCAGCCCTTCTGCCGTTTCCAATGCAATGGCATGCTTCGTCGGGAAGACATTGATGACTTTTGCATCAGCCGGCGACACTACCTTCCCTTCGATAGGAAAGAAAGCAATACCATCTCCCATCATTTTCTGTGAAAAAACTGGATCCGGTACATCTTCAAGCTTTAAAATTTCTCCTTCAATTGGCGATACTAATTTTATTTCCGAATTTTTTGTTTTTTTTCCAAATAAGTTTTTTAACAAGGTAATACCTCCCATTATTTTTAATATTTTGGCTGAACAGCAAAATTCTTAAGCAATCACTTTTTTGATTTGTTCTTTTAGCTGGTCTGATTTCGGTCCAAAAATTGCCTAGATTTTATTTCCTACCTCCAAAACGCCCGCAGCTCCAAGGCCTTTTAATCGGTCCTTATCAACTTAGCAAGCCAATCGGTCGGTACTTATCCGTGTAGGGCAGGCGCCATTATTGATCGATTTGCTGCAGTTGATAAATCGCTTCTTTGGCCGGAATGGAAGAGATTGCTCCTTTTCCAGTCGTAGTAAGAGCACCACTAGCGTTTGCAAAGCTTAGGATTTCTTGGTGATGAAGTTCAAGAACTTCTTCCAGATTTCCCTGCCGAACGTCTTTTTCTAATAACTGATACAGCAAGCCTCCGATAAATGCATCCCCAGCCCCTGTTGTATCCTGTACGCCGACGCGATACCCGGTTGATTCGTATTTTTTACCTCTTACATATAATTCGGCACCTTGAGCTCCTTTTGTATAAATTACTGCTTTAACAGCACCAGTAAATAACGAAGAAACTGCTTTTCCTTTGTCAGTAATCCCGGTAATAAACTCAAGCTCTTCATCAGAAATTTTCACAATATGAACCATTGGAACAAACTCTAAAATCGTTTTCCGGCATTCTTCAGGATCAGTCCAAAGCGGAAGGCGGACATTTGGGTCAAAGCTGATGATTCCGCCTTTTGCTTTTACAGAAGTAATGGCTTTCACATGCGCATGCTTCATAGGACTTTCCACTAAATCGACTGAACAGAAGTGGAGGAGGTCGCCGTTTGCAAACCAGCTATCGTTAATTTCAGTCTCATGAAGCAGCAAATCTGCAGAAGGATTGCGGTAGAAAGAGAAATCACGTTCACCATTTTCAAGCAAAGATACAAAAGCAAGGCCTGTGTTGGCTTCATTCGTTCTCGTAATTTTATCTATTTTCACGCCGGCTTGCTGCAATTGTTCTAAAAGAAAGTCCCCAAATGAATCCATTCCGAGCTTAGTAATTATCGATGCATTGCCGCCATTTCTGGCAACTGATACAGCAACATTCGCTGGAGCGCCTCCTGGAGCACGCTCGAATTCCATTACATCTTTTAGTGCGATTCCTTTTTGAAGGGGGATAAAATCAATTAATACTTCACCGATTGCATATAAATTTCTCATACCTTACCTCTCGCTTTCATACATAACTCCATTTTTTTGCTTGAAAAGTGGTGCTTCCAGATAATGCAAAGAAACGAATTTCATTTCTGTTTTCACGAGGGAAAATCCGGCTCGTGAATACTTCTTCACCGTCATTGATGAAAATCTCAACAGAAGAGGTATCTACAAATAAATGAAACTTAATTTTTTTGGTATTCACAAAGCATTTTCGGATTGTTCCATAAGCTTCTCCAACGGTCTCACCTGAAGAAGAGCGGTCAAGAATGACTTTTTTCTCTACAGTATCATATTTAATGACCGTTTTTTCATCATCACCGGCCCTGAATTCAATACCAAATTCAACGGCATCGTTGTTTTCAAATTCACATACCATTTCATAGGATACTCCTTTGAATTCTTCATACATGTTCTTGGTGTTCTTCAAAACACCTTTTACTTCAGTTTCCTGCCTGCGTAGCGCTTGAAGTTCCTGCACTGGCCGCTGAATCAGTTTGCCGTTTCGAACAGATAATTCTCTTGGCAGTGTTAAACAATGCGCCCAGCCATTTTTGTCTGTGGGTAGGTCGATTTCAGGCAAGCCCATCCATCCGACAAGGATACGCCTTCCGTCAGGATTAACCATTGTTTGCGGCGCATAAAAATCAAAGCCTCTGTCAAGCTCCTGAAAAGAGCCATGTGATAATGAGTGGGTTATTGTATCTAGCTTGCTGCCAATAACATAACCGGATTGATAAATATTGTGGTAAAGGTCTCCCTTGGGCTCCAAACCTTGTGGAGAAAACATCAGTACACCATAGTTTTGCAGTTCAAAATAATCTGGACATTCCCACATATATCCAAAAGTTCCAAGGTCAGTTTGTAACTCTCCTTCAAATGTCCAGTTTACTAGATTGGAGGAACGATATAGGACGACACATCCTGTTTTGTCTTTCCGCTGTGCACCGATTACTGCATAAAAGGTATCATTTTCTCTCCAAACTTTCGGGTCGCGGAAATGATTAGTATATCCTTCTGGTACGTCCCGAATGAATGGATGGGTCAATTTTTCAATTTGTCCCGTTTTCTCCATGATGGCGATACATTGATAGGGATGTCTTTGCCAATTCTCATCACGGGTGTTGCCGGTATAAAATAAATATAGTTTTCCTTCATATTCAATAGCACTTCCGGAATAGGCTCCATGGCTGTCATAATAATCATCCGGTGCGATCCCGATGCCGGCATTTTCCCAAGAAACAAGATCTTTTGATTTCGTATGATACCAATACTTCAACCCATGTACAGGACCAAGTGGAAACCATTGGTAGAATAAATGGTACTCGCCCTGATAAAAAGAGAAGCCATTAGGGTCATTAAGTAGGCCGGATAAAGGCTGTATATGAAAGGTTTGTCGCCATGTGCATTCATTTACTCTTGTTTGCAAATTTTGCAGCTCTACCTGATTAACATCTTCAACGCGGCGATAACGCTGTTCTTTTGTCCATCCCATGTGATCAGACTCCTTTAAAAAATCAGAGGACTGTTCCTTGTTTCGAACAGCCCTTTTCATATTAATAAATTAGGCTGCTTCTTTTCGAGAAAGGGCAGCAACTTTTTTATCTGTCCGATTTGCTAAACTGAATGTTGCGATAAAGGCAACAGCAAAGGAAATGGCCATACCAATTATATAAAAGATAATTGTATCTGTTTTTATGGAAATAATCCCTGGTAGACCTGCAGCGCCAAGTGCAATCGCCTTTACTTTGAAGAAGGTGACGAAAGCAGAAGCCACTCCTGAACCTATAATTGCTCCAATAAATGGATACTTCAGTTTTAAGTTAACACCGAACATTGCAGGTTCTGAAATCCCTAAAAGAGCCGAAATACCCGCTGCAGATGCCGTGCCTTTTGTTTTTTTATCTTTCGTAATGAAAGTAACTGCAAGGGTTGCTGCACCTTGAGCAATATTGGACATTGCTGCAATTACGAAAATAAAAGAGCCCCCAGTTTTTGAAATATCAGAAAGTAATTGTGTTTCTACAGCAATAAAGCTATGATGCATACCTGTGATAACGATTGGTGCGTAAAGAAGTCCAAATATAGCTCCTCCGATAAAACCAGTTCCATCATATAAGAAGATGAGACCGTCTGTTAATAAGTTCCCTGTAGCACGAGTAATCGGTCCTACTACTGTGAACGTTAAGATACCAGTAATAAAAATTGTCAATAATGGTGTTAGAATATTGTCTAGTGCGGAAGGAATGACTTTTCGCAAATACGTTTCTATTTTTGCTAAAATAAAGGAAGCAACAAGTACTGGCAACACAGTGCCTTGATATCCGATTTTTTCAATTTCAAATCCGAGAATATTCCAGACCTGAATTTCACCGCTTAATAAGGCTCCTCCGTATCCCCAACCATTCAATAAGTCAGGGTGAACCATTAGCATTCCAAGTGTAGCACCCAGATAAGGATTTCCGCCAAACCGCTGTGTGGCAGAGAAACCGATTAAGATTGGAAGGAATACAAATGCTGCGTTGGCAAATGTATTAATTAGAGCTGCTAAATCTGCGAATCCCGGGTTAGCTTCGACAATGGATTGCCCTGCGATAAATAAGTCAGGTGCTGTGAGCAAGTTGTTAATCCCCATCAATAGACCGCCGGCAACAATTGCAGGAATAATAGGAACAAAAATATCAGAAAGCATTTTTACAAAGCGCTGAAGCGGATTCATTTTCTTCGAACCAGCATCTTTTACATCTTTCGTCGACATTTCAGTAAGTCCAGTTAGCTTTGAAAACTCTTTGTATACTTCATTAACAGTTCCCGCACCGATAATAATCTGGTATTGTCCTCCAGTTGAATATGTTCCCTTTACTGCATCCATCTCATCTAGTTTTGCTTGATCGACTTTATCTTCATCATGTAAAGCTAAGCGGAGCCGAGTCGCACAGTGTGCTGCAGCTGCCACATTTTCTTTCCCGCCGATTGCCTCCAATATTTCCTGGGATACTTCTTTATAATTCATAATGATCCTCCTTTTAAAAGTTTATAAACGCTGACTTGGAACCGGTTCCGTTTGAATTCAAAAAAATATATGAATATATTAAGCAACGGAACCGGTTCCAGCATAAACCAAAAAAATATAATATCAACAAGTTGATTCACAGAAACCGGTTACATTTTAGAAGAGAAATATTTGGTAACCGATTTCATTTTGATTATAATCGGTGTAGTAAACGATTGTCAACGCTTTCTCTTTCAATAATTTTATATTTTGATAGAGATAATTTTGGTAATTCTTCCCCGTTAACAAGCTTTACGATACTTTTAGCTGCCATTTGTCCTGCTTCTTTGTAGTAAAATTTCGCTGTAGTTATGCCTGGGTGTATCATCTCTGTTACTTCATAACCTCCAAATCCAGTGATCGACAAGTCTTCTGGGATTTTTAAACCTCTTAAATAAGCTGCTTTCAAAGCACCAATTGCTATATTATCAGTTGCACATACGATAATAGAGGGAGTGAATTCCTCAATAATAGAGGGGACATTGATTAATGCATCTGTTATGCTGAAGCTTGTTTCATAATACCTTACTTCACAGTCTGATTTTTCATCTATCGCCCGCTGAAATCCTTTTTTTCGCATGACTCCTACAGCAATATCTTTTCCTGTTACGCCCAAAAAAGCAATCTTACGGTGACCTTTTTCCAGCACATGTTTTCCGAGATCATATGCTGCTTCATAATCATTGTGTATGATGCTGTGAATTGTTTCATGCTGCTGACCAACCAGTAAAACGGGCAAGTGCAGCTCTTTGAAGGCCTCTAAATGGGCGTCTGTAACTTGGGATGGAAGCAAAATCATTCCCGCAACCTTTTGCTTAGCCAGTGTGTAAATATTTTCAATTTCCCGATCTAAATCCTGACCGGTATTTGAGATCAGCATTTGATAATTTAGTTCTCTTAATTGTTCATCAATGCCAATTAACGTATGAGAAGAAGCATACGAATCAAGTCTCGGTACGATGGTACCGATTATATTAGTTTTCTTTGCTTTTAAACTTTGAGCGAAGGCATTAGGAGCATAGCTGGTTTCATTTATCACACGTTCGATTTTATTTTTCGTTGCCTCACTAACAGAACCATTATTTAGATAACGTGAAACTGTACTCTTAGCAACTCCGGCAAGCTTCGCGATATCAGTAATTGTAACCAAAGCATTCATCTCCGTCTTTATATGGATTTATTTATTATACACCAATATGTTTAGTAAATTACAACGTTATCATTGCAAATTCAAGTGTAAACGCATTCACGTCCAAGTAGGGGGTGTGAAATATGGAAATTAGTAAAGAGGTTTCATTTATACAATGATAAATAGAACTAACCATTAAGAGAGAAAAAATCCTTTCTTTTCTATTTAGCTCTCTTCCAAGAAATACACCCATAAGTTCATTATAATAGTATTCTTTATCACTAAATAACGCTTGAAACTCCTTATCATCTGCGAAATCATTAAAAAACAAGTCCATTGAACTGTCTTTTCTTACCCAAGCAATTGCTTCTATATATGGAGTGAACTCATATTTCCAATTATCTACATGAAGGTGATTACCAGTATAGTTTTCATCATTAAAATAATCTTGATTATTCATTGACTTACCCCCGAAAACTCAACTATTAGCAGAATTATACCATAGGACTTATTGTTCTAACCTGCTCCGATGGTGTAATAAAGAAAAAGCTGCCTTAAAGACAGCTCCGATCTTCAGCTAACGCACCCGATAGTTTAAGTAGAAATCTTCACAATATTAATTAACATAAATATCATCCATTTTCCTTTAAATTAGAAGTTTTTTTGTAAATGGGTTTAGTGATTATAAAAATAGGGCATTTATGTTTGGGCATAAATAAAAAAAGGAGATTAAATTATGGTTTCGTCACTTGATATAGATAAATTAATGAAATTCATCGAAGAAAATAACGAGGATTTTGAAGATTCATTATTAAACGAAGCATCTAATGTGAAAGACAAAATTGAAGAAATATTAATGATCGGTAATATTGACCTGATAAATAATGCCCGTAAGCTGGTTCGATACATTATTGAGGGTGAAGAACAAGAGCTTCAATCATTTGCTAAACAAGAAGGTATAGCTTGGGCGACACACGAAATACCATTAACTTTCAAATTAGAGTGGGTGCAAGCCATTCGAAGAACTTTGTGGAAGTTCTTACAAGAATATAACGAGGTAACGAATCACGTTATAAATGAAGAATTTTTTTCGGTAGAAAAACAAATAAATAATGAAGTAGACAGGTTTTTAAATGTTTTTTTTATCACATATTCTCAATACAAAGATTCATTGATAATGGCTCAAAAAGAATTGGTCGAAAATCTTTCTGTGCCAATAATCCCAATAACACCCACTATATGTATTTTGCCTTTAATTGGTGCGGTTGATCTTTACCGAACGAATATTCTAGAGGAAAAAGTTTTAATAGAGATTGGAAAATTAGGTATTCAAACATTGATTATGGACTTATCTGGAATTATGAAAATGGAGACTGAGGTAATTGATCATTTAATGAAGATTATTGACGGCACTTCATTAATGGGATGTACCACTGTGATTACCGGGTTAAGAGCTGAAGTCGCTAGCAATATGATACGCTTAGGAATGAGATTAAATGAAAAAGCACAAACATTAGGAACTTTACAACAAGCGTTGAATAAATACTTAATAAGTTAAATACGGAGAATCTTAGAAGAGGGTCGCTTTGCCGACTCTTTTTCCTTATTCAATATATTCTGACCAACTGTCTAATTATTATTTTCTGCCTAGCAGTTACATCTTTGTAAAAAAAATATAGTTAGGTATTTAATTCAACACCAATCAATTCGTTTTCTTCTTCAACTAAACTGCCCCGTTATTGAATTGGTATAAAATGTATTTGGTTGGAAGACAATAATATTACCCAGCTATTCCACTATTCCAACTTAAAAGGACCTTCTCATAATCGAGAGGGGCTTTTTTGTTTTATAAAGTTAAATCAAAATTTAGGTCTAACCTTCTTAACTAATGTAGATTTGAAACAAAGTTTGATCAAATTAATTCAAGAAACTTTGATAAATGAATAAATAGAAAAAGCATGTTTTGAAAAAAGATTAATCAAAACATGCCCTTATAATATTTAATTGGATTATTCTTTTATAAATAAGATTGATCATTTTTGTGTTCCTTATGCAACTAAACCAGCTAATAGGATGTCAATATCTTTCTCTAAAAATTTCATTTCCATTATGATATACTTTTTTGGGCCATGCCAAATAACCCTCCAAAACCCTTTTGGAAGGATTTTTCTCTGTTTCACAAAACCGTTAATCAGGCTAAATCTAGGAACGTTTCTTTTCTCTTTAATAGAGCGTAAATCCAATGAAGTAACTTATTTATACAGGCAACGATTGACACTTTGGCCGGTTTTCCTTCTGATTTTTTCTTATCATAGAAGGCTTTAAGCTTTTTGTTCCTTGAACTTCTTATGCCACATAGTACGGCAAGATACAGAGAATGACGTAGTCTGCTCGAACCTCTTTTAGTAATACGATTAATGGTTGCCGTAAACTTACCTGATGAGTGAACAGTTGGATCTACTCCAGCGAAGGCAACTAGTT
>NZ_CAKKLN010000013.1:0-85949 GCF_918698065.1 Peribacillus sp. Bi134
TCAAGATGAGATTTCCCATGGCGCAAGCTAGTAAGATCCCTGAAAGATGATCAGGTTGATAGGTCAGAGGTGGAAGCGTGGCGACATGTGGAGCTGACTGATACTAATAGATCGAGGACTTAACCAACGCTTTTTAAAAAATGAAATACCTTCTTATTATCTAGTTTTGAAGGAATGAAAATTTCTTCTTGCATTTTGATTTCATACATGGTATGATAATAAATGTCCTAAAAGATTAAATGTTTGGTGGCGATAGCGAAGAGGTCACACCCGTTCCCATTCCGAACACGGCAGTTAAGCTCTTCAGCGCCAATGGTAGTTGGGGGTTTCCCCCTGTGAGAGTAGGACGCCGCCAAGCTATAATCATTGTATTCTTTTTAAATAAATGGGAATACTATATTTATAAAAGTAACATTCATACCGTCGCGGGGTGGAGCAGTCCGGTAGCTCGTCGGGCTCATAACCCGAAGGTCGCAGGTTCAAATCCTGTCCCCGCAATCATGAAAAAAACGAAACTTAGGTTTCGTTTTTTTGTTTTATCTGAAATTCGAATAATTATGTCCCTAACTTATTTGTTTCTTCTTTTGAAACAAGGTAAACTAAATATAGAATGGTTTTTGTTCCATAATATTGCGTTTATGGTTATAGACATGAACTATAGGACGTTTCCTAATAATGATAAAGGTGATTGATATATGCAACATGTTGAATGGATTTCTCAGAGTGAGGAAGAAACTGCGCAATTTGCGCATAGATTGGCACAAAAGCTTTCCAGTGGAGATGTTCTGGCATTAGAAGGTGACTTGGGTGCAGGGAAGACGGCATTCACAAAAGGGCTGGCTAAAGGACTAGGTGTTACCAGAATGGTGAATAGCCCTACCTTTACGATAATAAAGGAATACATGGGTCGCTTGCCTTTGTATCATATGGATGTATATCGGGTAAGTGAATCGGAAGAAGATCTAGGCTTTGATGAATATTTTGATGGTGATGGTGTGACTGTCGTTGAATGGGCCCATTTAATAAAGGATCACCTTCCAGAGGAAATCTTGACCATTTATATCTATCGTCTGGGAGATACCAGCCGGCGTATTGTTTTGGAAGCCAAAGGCGAACGATATGTAAAGTTATGTAAGGAGATTATTTGATGAAGGTTTTAGCTATAGATACATCGAATTTTACATTAGGGATTGCACTGGTAAACGAGAATCAAGTAATTGGTGAGTATACGACGAACCTAAAGAAAAATCATTCGGTGCGGGTAATGCCTGCAATTGAGACACTGCTGAGGGATTGTGATACTAAACCGAAGGAATTGACTAAGATTGTGGTCGCTCAAGGTCCAGGCTCATATACAGGGGTCAGGATTGGAGTGACGATAGCGAAAAGCTTGGCCTGGACGCTTCAGATTCCCTTATCAGGTGTTTCCAGCTTAGAGGTTTTAGCAGCTAATGGACGATATTTTAACGGGGTGATCTCTCCCTTGTTCGATGCAAGAAGAGGGCAGATTTATACTGGATTATATGAAATGGAAAAGGACTCTTTAAAGACAGTCATAGAAGATTGTAATATTCTATCCTCTGAGTGGGCGAGTCAATTGAAGGAATTAAATCGTCCTGTTTTATTTGTTGGTCAAGATGTGGACATCCATCGGGATGCAATTACGGATGCATTAGGGGAATTGGCGGTATTTGCTCCGGTACAGTCATATAATTCAAGGCCAAGCGAACTGGCCTTCATTGGTCTTGATAAGACTGAAGTGGATGTTCACCAGTTTGTACCGAATTATATCCGCATGGCTGAAGCAGAAGCAAAGTGGCTTGAACAGCAGGGGAAATAAACAAGGAAAGCGACCGATTATTATGAGTAAAACATTGACGTTCCGAAAGATGAATACGGAAGATATCGACCAAGTGCTAAACGTGGAAAAGCAGTCCTTTACTTTGCCTTGGAGCCGGGAAGCTTTTTTTAATGAATTGAATCATAATCAATATGCTGTATACATGGTGATAGAGGATGAAGGTAAAATCGCCGGTTATTGCGGTGCCTGGATCGTCATTGATGAATCGCACATTACCAATATAGCGATATTGCCAGAATACCGAGGGCAAAAGCTAGGAGAAGCTTTGCTCAGGAAGATGATTGAAATCTCCATTTCGATGGGTGTGGTGAGGATGACGCTAGAGGTCCGTGTCAGTAATGCAGTAGCCATTTCGCTCTATGAAAAAATAGGTTTCCAAAAGGGCGGAATCCGAAAAAATTATTATACAGACAATCAAGAAGATGCTTATGTTATGTGGGTGAATTTTTCATGAAACAAGATCAATTTATATTAGGTATTGAAACGAGCTGCGATGAAACTGCGGCAGCTGTCATAAAAAATGGTACGGAGATACTGAGTAATGTCGTGGCTTCACAAATTGAAAGCCATAAACGTTTTGGCGGTGTCGTCCCTGAAATAGCTTCCCGTCATCATGTAGAACAAATTACGATTGTTCTTGAAGAAGCACTGCTGCAAGCCGGTGTGACATATGAAGACTTGGATGCCATTGCCGTTACAGAAGGCCCCGGCCTTGTTGGGGCACTATTAATAGGCGTGAATGCGGCGAAGGCTGTAGCTTTCGCACATGGAATACCAATTGTCGGTACGCATCATATCGCTGGTCATATCTATGCAAATCGGCTTATTCAGGAGATCGAATATCCTGCGCTTTCTTTAGTCGTTTCGGGAGGTCATACAGAATTGGTGCTTTTAGAAGAGCCAGGTTCTTTCAAGGTGATAGGGGAGACGCGGGATGATGCAGCAGGAGAGGCGTATGATAAAGTGGCTCGAACATTGGGGCTCCCTTATCCTGGCGGTCCTCATATCGATAGGCTTGCGCAAGAAGGCTCACCAACTTTAAAACTGCCTAGGGCATGGTTGGATGGCAGCTATGATTTTTCCTTCAGCGGGTTGAAATCGGCGGTGATCAACACTTTGCATAATGCAGAACAGCGCGGGGAAAAAATCGAACCTAAAGATTTAGCGGCAAGTTTCCAAGCAAGTGTGATAGAAGTGCTTGTAATGAAAGCTGTAAAAGCTGCAAAGGAATATAGTGTGAAGCAGGTATTGCTTGCTGGAGGAGTTGCGGCAAATAAAGGCCTTAGGGAAGCATTAACGGAAGCTTTTAAGGATTTACCTATGGATATATCCATTCCGCCCCTCTATCTTTGTACAGACAATGCCGCCATGATCGGTGCTGCTGGCAGTGTCATGTTTGAAAAAGGAAAACGATCTGGTTTGGATTTGAACGGAAATCCTGGATTGGATATAGAAGCATTTTAATTGA
This sequence comes from Peribacillus sp. Bi134, assembly GCF_918698065.1. Taxonomy (NCBI): domain Bacteria; kingdom Bacillati; phylum Bacillota; class Bacilli; order Caryophanales; family Bacillaceae; genus Peribacillus; species Peribacillus sp. Bi134. The sequence goes on from NZ_CAKKLN010000013.1 coordinate 3,330, forward strand.
CGAGAAGACAGGATCCCACACTTCGGCATCCTGTCTTTTTATCGTGTTAATAAAATAATAGAATATTCTGTGGATAAAGTTTTTTTGATCATCCTACTGCATGTGTATAAAGTGGTGTTTTTGTGGATAAGTGGATATGTTTCTGTGGATAATGTGTATAACCCAAATTATTGGCTAATAAACGGTAAGTGAATTGTTAACAAGTTTGTGGATAACTTTTTAATTTGAAGTGAAAAAGACCGAGTCGATTGACCCGGTCTTTTGTCATTCTTCCAGTTCAGCCCATTCTTCGAGCAGCTGGTCCAATTTTTCCTGTGCATTATCAAGCTTTGTTTGGACTTCCATCACTTTTTCGTGGTCCTGAAAAACATTTGGATCGCAAAGGAGGTCATTATATTCGCTTATTTCGGTTTCAAGACGCTCCATGGCTGCCTCGATTTCCTCAATGCGCCGTTTTCGCTGGCGTTCTGCTTTTTTTGCTTCTTTATCAATTTTGTAATTTGTTTTTTCTACAGCTGCATCTAAAGTTTTAGCCTGATCCTGCTGTTCAAGTGCTTTGATTTCCGCTTGCTCCTGTTTCTTCTCTAAATAGTAATCATAATCACCGAGGAATTCTTCGTTGCCGTCTTTGGAGAGCTCTATCACTTTCGTTGCTATCCGATTTATGAAATAACGGTCATGTGAGACGAAAAGAATAGTTCCCGGATAATCGATCAAAGCGTTTTCAAGCACCAATTTACTATCGAGGTCCAAATGGTTCGTTGGTTCATCAAGAATTAAAAAATTACCTTTTTGCATCATCATTTTGGCAAGAGCAAGCCGAGCCTTTTCGCCCCCGCTTAGTGTGGAAACGGTTTTCAAAACATCGTCCCCGCTAAATAGGAAATTACCGAGTACGGTGCGGATGTCCTTTTCCGGTTTAAGGGGATAGTCGTCCCATAATTCATTGAGTACGCGTTTATTGGAAACAAGGTTAGCCTGTTCTTGATCGTAGTAGCTGACTTCTACGTTCGTTCCAAAACGGAATTCCCCAGAAAGTGCAGGCAGCTTAGAAATGATCGTTTTCAATAAAGTTGATTTTCCAACTCCATTTGGGCCAACAAGAGCTATGCTCTCTCCCTTTGTCATCCGGGAATTTATATTCCTTGATACCGTTTCCCCTTCGTATCCGATAGCCAAGTCCTGGAGGTGGAGTACTTCATTTCCGCTTTGCCTTTCAATCTGGAAAGAAAAATTCGCGGATTTTTCATCCCCTTGCGGCTTGTCCAAAACATCCATCTTTTCGAGCTGCTTGCGTCTGCTTTGTGCTCTTTTCGTGGTCGAAGCCCTTGTGATATTACGTTGGACAAAGTCGCGAAGCTTTTCGATTTCCCCTTGCTGCTTCTCGAACAGTTTCATGTCCCGCTCATAATCTTCCGCTTTTCCCTCTAGGTAAGAACTATAATTACCATAGTATTTTTTCATGTTATTCCGGGAAATCTCATATACCAGGTTTACTACTTTATCTAAAAAATAGCGGTCATGGGAAACAATGAGCACAGCTCCCTGGTACCCTTGTAAATATTGTTCAAGCCAAGATAGGGTTTCAATATCCAAATGGTTCGTCGGCTCATCCAGAATCAATATATCCGGTTTCCTTAAAAGCAGCTTTCCTAATGCAAGCCTTGTTTTTTGCCCGCCGCTTAATGTGGAAATTGGGGTAGAATAGTCAAAGTCAGCAAACTGAAGCCCATGCAATACGGAACGGATATCCGCTTCATATTGATAACCGCCCTTCTCTTTGAATGCCACCATCAAAGTGTCGTATTCATTCAGCACTTTTTGGTAAACCGTTTCGTTTTCAAAGATGTCAGGTCTGGTCATATCAGCTTCAAGGCGACGCAGTTCCTTTTCCTGCTCTATAAGGTCCGTGAATACCGTCAGCATCTCATCCCAAATGGTCAGTTCGGATTCCAATCCCGTATCCTGGGCCATATAGCCGATTGTGACGCCTTTTGGTTTGATAATTTCACCGCCATCATGGGAAATCTTCCCGGCTATGATTTTTAGCAGAGTCGATTTTCCGGCGCCATTACGGCCGACAAGTGCAATTCGATCTTTATTTTGAACTTCGAGCTTCATATTTGATAAAATAAGTTCAGCTCCATAATATTTCGATAGTTGATTGATTTGTAATAAAATCATAGATTTCACCTCAATTGATTATAGATAGTGTAACGTATTTTAGTTATTATCGGCAACAGCTTGGTTCCATGGTAAAACAAAAGCTGTTACATAAAGTGGAATAATAGTGTATGATTTAGGAGGGGTTACTTAAATGGGAGACTTAACGCATTTTAATGAACAGGGCAGGGCCAAAATGGTCGATGTGAGTGCTAAGCCTGAAACAACCCGGACGGCAGTAGCTCAATCGAGCATTTTATTGAATGATGAAATATATGAATTGGTCACGAACCAGAAAATGAAAAAAGGTGATGTACTGGCTGTTGCACAGGTTGCAGGAATAATGGCCAGCAAAAATACATCCAATATCATTCCGATGTGCCATCCCATTGCTCTGCAAGGGGTCAATATAGCCTTTGAGTGGGAAAAAGAGGAACAAGGATACAGACTTAGGATTGAAACGGAAGCTAAGACAAAAGGGAGTACAGGTGTGGAAATGGAAGCGTTAACAGCTGCATCCGTGACTGCCTTGACTGTTTATGACATGTGTAAGGCCATTGACAAGGGAATGGTGATCGGGCCTACATTCCTAGTGGAGAAAACAGGCGGAGTTTCCAGTAACGATTATAAAAGACAAGTAAAACAAACAGATAGAGAATTAAGTTGAAAAGCATGTGTGAAGGCGGGGAAGAACAATGAACCATGACCCAAAGATACCGCAGGCAACAGCCAAAAGGTTACCATTGTATTATCGATTTTTAAAGAACTTACATTCCTCAGGCAAACAAAGAGTTTCCTCGGCAGAGCTAAGCGAAGCTGTAAAAGTGGATTCTGCCACCATACGCCGTGATTTTTCCTACTTTGGCGCGCTTGGGAAAAAAGGCTACGGCTACAATGTCAATTATTTATTATCCTTCTTTAGAAAAACACTAGATCAAGATGAATTGACCAAAGTCGCTTTAATAGGGGTAGGAAATTTAGGAACCGCTTTTTTAAATTACAATTTCATGAAAAATAATAATACAAAAATTGAAATGGCTTTCGAAGTTTCTGAAGAAAAAGTCGGCAAGCGGATAGCTGATGTGCCCATCTATCATATGGATCAAATCGATACGTTATTGCAGGAAAATAATATCACTGCAGCTATATTGACCGTGCCTGCACAGGTAGCCCAGACGATAACCGATCGTCTAGTCAAAGCTGATATAAAAGGAATATTGAATTTTACACCTGCAAGGCTGACCGTGCCTCCATCCATAAGGGTTCACCATATTGACCTGGCCGTGGAGCTTCAGTCGCTCATCTACTTCCTGAAACATTATCCGGTAGTGGAAGAAGCCGCCTTGGAGGAATGAAAAAAACGCTGCATCTTTGCAGCGTTTTTTTATTTTTTCTTATTTTTTTGTGCGGCTTTAATCTTAAAGTGCAGCATGATCATGCGTAAGCCCGATCCAAAGTCAAGAGTCGCAATGAGGACAAGTATGTAGGCGAAGAGTCCCCATCCAGAAGAATTGACGGTTTGAATCGCGATAGCGGTAAAAAGAGCTCCTAAGCCTGCATAGATGATGCCCATGAATAAGGGTGATTGACGTTTCATAATAAACCTCCGATGAAGGCCTGTGCAGTATCCATCATCTTCTCTATATCCTCCCGATATACCACTTGAAGGATGATAACAAGCGTATTCATCGCAATATGAGCGCTCATTGATACGAGAATGCGGCCTGTTTTTGCATAAAGGAAAGCAAAAGTGAAGCCCATTGCCGTATATAAAAGAAGATGTTCAAATTCACCATGCGCCAAGCCGAAAATAACTGAGCTGATTAAAGCTGAAATAAAGAAGTTAAAGCGTTTATGAAGTGATCCGAAAATGATTTTTCGGAAAATTAATTCTTCCAATATAGGTCCAATTACTGAAGTGACGAAAATGACCATGGGGACTTTGTAAATGAGTGAAATGAGTTGCTGCGTATTTTCAGATTCAGACTCCACCCCAAGCATTTGTTCAATGCTGCCGGCAATGCTTTGCGCAAAAAGAGCCATGAACACTCCTGCAATTGCCCATAATATGGACATGGAAACGGAAGTTTGATTTCGCGTGTCCAACTTTTCCCTCATATCTTTTCTCATTAAAAAAAGAATCAAGAATAAAGCAGTGAGAAAACTGAAAACTATCCAGTATGCTGCAGATTTCACTTGGAGTTCATCAGCCGGCATTCCGGTATAAGACCCGATCAGCATGAAAATGGGTACCCCAACAATACTGGATAATTGCATGGCAATATAAGTGATGATGACGAACCAATATTCCTTTTTCAAAAATGAAAACTCCTTTTATAGTCACCCATCCGCTCGGAACGTTCCTGATATGGGGACAAGCTATAAACGCATACTCCAAAATGGTATCAAAAATTGAGGCAGAACACCACTTAAAGGTACCCCTAACGAAACATTTAAATAACTTTGTTAAGGAAATCATTATGCTAAAGTAGTTTACCCGTAATTTATCAGAAATTAATAAAAAATTTTCAATAAGATACTTGCAAAAAAGGCTCGGTTTATTTAATATTATAAATGTGTTAGCACTCGATGATGAAGAGTGCTAATAATCATGTAACAAATTATCAAGAGAATATGAGGAGGTTGTTTCACTTGTTAAAACCATTAGGTGATCGCGTTATTATTGAACTAGTTCAAACTGAAGAAAAAACTGCAAGCGGTATTGTTCTTCCTGATACTGCTAAAGAAAAGCCACAAGAAGGTAAGGTAGTAGCAGTTGGTACTGGCCGTGTCCTTGAAAATGGCGAACGTGTTGCTTTAGAGGTTGCCCAAGGCGATCTAATTATCTTCTCAAAATATGCAGGTACTGAAGTTAAATACGAAAACACTGAATACTTAATTTTACGTGAAAGCGACATTCTAGCTGTTATCGGCTAATTATACATCATACTTAACTGAACGAAAATTTTCTTAAAATTTTAGGGAGGTACTTATAAATGGCTAAAGAAATTAAATTTAGTGAAGAAGCTCGCCGCTCCATGCTTCGTGGTGTGGACGCACTTGCAGATGCAGTTAAAGTAACGCTTGGACCAAAAGGTCGTAACGTGGTTCTTGAGAAAAAATTCGGTTCACCGCTTATCACTAATGACGGTGTGACGATCGCTAAAGAAATCGAATTGGAAGATGCATTCGAAAACATGGGTGCGAAATTGGTTGCTGAAGTAGCAAGCAAAACAAACGACGTAGCTGGTGACGGTACAACGACTGCAACGGTTCTTGCACAAGCGATGATCCGCGAAGGTCTTAAAAACGTAACAGCTGGTGCTAACCCAATGGGTATCCGTAAAGGAATCGAGAAAGCGGTCAATACTGCAATCGCAGAATTGAAAGCCATTTCCCAACCTGTTGAAAACAAAGAATCTATCGCACAAGTTGCTGCCATCTCTTCAGCTGATGAAGAAGTCGGCCAACTGATTGCGGAAGCAATGGAGCGCGTTGGTAACGACGGCGTCATCACAATCGAAGAGTCTAAAGGTTTCACAACTGAATTGGACGTAGTAGAAGGTATGCAGTTCGATCGCGGATATGCATCTCCATACATGGTTACTGATTCAGATAAAATGGAAGCTGTACTAGAAAATCCATATATCTTGATCACAGATAAAAAAATCACGAATATCCAAGAAATCCTTCCTGTACTTGAGCAAGTTGTACAACAAGGTAAACCGCTATTATTGATTGCTGAAGATGTAGAAGGCGAAGCGCTTGCAACTCTTGTTGTGAACAAACTTCGTGGAACATTCAACGCTGTTGCGGTTAAAGCTCCTGGATTCGGTGACCGTCGTAAAGCAATGCTTGAAGACATCGCAGCTCTTACAGGCGGCGAAGTAATCACTGAAGAAATCGGTCTTGACCTTAAATCTGCAACAATCGATTCATTAGGCCGTGCGTCTAAAGTGGTTGTTACAAAAGAAAATACAACGATCGTTGAAGGAGCTGGAGATACAGCTCAAATTCAAGCTCGTGTAAACCAAATCCGTGTTCAATTAGAAGAAACAACTTCTGAATTCGACCGTGAAAAATTACAAGAACGCCTTGCTAAATTAGCTGGTGGCGTAGCGGTAATTAAAGTCGGTGCAGCTACTGAAACAGAATTAAAAGAACGTAAACTTCGTATTGAAGATGCATTGAACTCCACTCGTGCCGCTGTTGAAGAAGGTATCGTAGCCGGTGGTGGTACAGCACTTCTTAACGTATACAATAAAATCGCTGAAATTCAAGCTGAAGGCGACGTAGCAACAGGCGTGAAAATCGTTCTTCGTGCCATCGAAGAGCCTGTTCGTCAAATCGCTCACAATGCTGGACTTGAAGGCTCTGTAATCGTAGAGCGCCTTAAAGGCGAAGCAGTAGGCACTGGCTTCAACGCAGCTACTGGACAATGGGTGAACATGATCGAATCCGGTATCGTCGATCCTACTAAAGTAACTCGTTCAGCTCTACAAAACGCTGGTTCTGTAGCAGCTATGTTCTTAACAACGGAAGCTGTTGTTGCTGACAAACCAGAACCTGCTGGCGCTGGCGGCATGGGCATGCCTGACATGGGCGGCATGGGCGGAATGGGCGGCATGATGTAATCATCGCCTAGAACCCTTGGTATATAGGGGTTTGTAAGGTGGAGATTAGTGAAATGCTAACTTTTTGCTAACTTTCAGTTTTTGAGACAATTTTACTTCAACAATTAGAGGAGACCTTTCGTAAGTTCACTGAACTTACGAAAGGTCTTTTCTTCAATATTTTTTGTCATATGAGCGTAAATGTTCATCGTCGTGTTTATATCTGAATGCCCTAATCTTTCTTGAATCTCTTTTACGCCTGCCCCAGCTTCAATGAGAAGGGATGTATGAGTATGTCTAAAGCTGTGGGGGGTAATATGCTTGTCTACATCCAAATGCTTCATTAAACGCTGTAAACGCAATACCACTTGCTTCATAACCCTTGGATGTCCGATGTTTTCAGCAAAAATGAAATCTTGATTCTCATATACTAACCGTTGTTTCATTTTCAATTCCATCTGCTCACTCTTGTGTGCTTTAAATAAGGCGACAAGTCCATCGTCAATCATGATTGTGCGGATTGACTTTTTTGTTTTTGGGGTTAGGAGTTGATAACCTGTACTTTTGTTATTTGGATTATAGTATGTTTTGGTGATTCTTATAGTTTTCTTAGTAAGGTCCAGTTCTGTCCATTTTAATGCTAACATTTCGCCTAAGCGCATACCGGTATATGCCAAAGTAGCAAAACATAGATAGTCTAGATATAATCCTTGTTCTTTTGTGATACGTAGAAAGGTTTTCAGTTCATTTAACTCAAGAAACTTTCCCTTAACCTCGTCTTCCTCGATATCCTCAACAGTCACATGCTTTTTGGGCATGACAAAACCATAGGTTGGATTTGTCTTTATCAAGTCTTGCCTGATAGCATGCTTGAAGATCATATTTCCCGTCGTATGGATACTGTCAATATAGTTTTGGCTAAATCCCTTACTTAGATTGTTGATACGGGATTGATACATATGCTTTGTAATCTTACGTAGCGGAAGGTGTCCCCATGATGATACAAGGTGCTTCATAGCTATCCTACGGGCTCTAACACTACTCACTTTTACTTGAGTTCCATAGTATTCTAGCCATTCATTTGCAAAAGTTTCGAAAGTGATGTTTGACTCCCGAATTACTCCACCGTTTAAAATTGATTCTTCAAGTTTGTTCGCTGCTAGTTGTGCTTCCTTTTTTGTCCTAAATTTGAATTGATTGAAAAAGGGGAGTCCCCCGTGTCTTCCTCAATTGCACAGGTTGCAGCTTCTGTCGCTCTTGAAAAATGAGGAAATGACAACGGGAGAGTACGATGAATTTGAATGGACAGTACTTCAGCAGTCCAAAGATCAAGGCTTCAACAGCTTCGAAATTTCGATAGGGTTGCGTGAGGACTGTTTTAAAAGCGGCAAGGGTGTTTATGGTATTTGAGGTGCTTAAAAAGTCAGGTGAAGTAATCAAGACGCAACCACCCGTAGAACTTTTGGAAGAAGAGCAGTTCGATCAGCAATTTACAGTCACCATGGTAACAACAGAATCGAGTGAAGAGATAAAGAAAAAAACATGAAGGTTTCCGAAGTGGATCAGGTTGTTGTAAATGCCCTTGATTTTGAAGGCTTGAGGCATGCTTATTTTTTATCAATCACTAAGTTTTTCCATTCCTTATATAAGGATGGGCGAAGCTTTTTCACATGTTCCAAAAACTCTTCCAAAAATCCAATCTTTTTTAAATCAGTCAACAATTTAGTAGGGACAGATCTGACCGTATTAAATGCCCTCTTAAGGTCAATTATTTTTATTTCCCCTAGTTCATTGAAAAAAATGTGGCGAACCTCAATATCTAGTCTCGTAAAACCCACAGTTTTCATTTCATCCAGCATCGATAATATTTTCCCCACAATTGCCTCTGAGAGTTTTTTCTCTTTTTTTAAATAATGCTTAAGATTATAACCTTTCACAAACTCCATCACTATATAGTTAGAACCATATTCATATAATTTAGGAATAATTGGAGACGATTGTCCTTTTTGCAGTGCATTTAATTCCTTTTTTTGTGTGTCTTCATTAACAAAAATTTTGACGCACTTCTGAGGGGGCAATTGAAAGACGGATCCATCTGCCCCCTTTCCAAGCATTGTGTAACCACTCAGGTCTTGAACGGTTACAACGCCTTTTTTCATGGCTGCTATTTTTTCAAAATCATTCATTTCTGATCTCCTTTTTTTCGATATTTCTTCAAATGCGCCTATAATTTTAAAAACCTTTATAATACTTTAAAGTTTCATTTAATCCAGCTTTCAAATCATAAGCCGGATTACACAAAATCCCTTGTCTGCTCTCCATCTCCAAAAAAATGGGAGATTCCCCATTAAGGATTTTCTTAAAAAATAGAAATCACTCCCACTTCTCCTTTTGAAGTTTGGCGGGGACCATAAACATTGGCATATCTTAGAATGGTAAAAGGTACGTTATGAAGTATGTTAAATATTTGAATATACATTTCTAATACCATAATAGGATTGAGGTTGAATGGAAAGTGTTTCCATTATACTACAATCGTCTTTTTCTCCGTATACTGCACAAGATGAGGAAAGTATGAATTTTTTCACATCGTACTTTTTGCAGCATTCAAGCAAACGAATCGTTCCAAGAATATTTTGATTAGCATCCTCAACTGGATTTTGTATCGAGTAGGCAACATCCACTTGTGCCGCTAAATGGATCACTACATCCGGTTTTTCTCGAGCAAAAACATCTTCTATTTGTGGTGAAGAAATGTCCAGGTCAATGAAACAAACGTGAGAAGGCACATTTTCTCGTTTACCTGAACGTAAATTATCCACTACTAGCGGTTCATAACCTGATTGAATTAATAAATCGACAACATGTGAACCAATAAATCCAGCTCCGCCTGTAACGAGTACCTTCATCCGGACTCACAACTATCATCTATATATATGAGAAGACCGTATAATATTTTACATGCATAAAACTCCTTTATAGTATTATGAATTCGTGCGATGCACTAATATAACCCAAGTTCTTTTCCCCAAACCTCAATTTTTTCAAGGTATCTCTTGAGAAGAGTGCTTTTTCCTCCATCCAACACCTTTTGCAAATGGCTAGAAAGCTTTTTTTCTAGGGTTCTTTGTAAATACGCCTTTTTAAGAAGATTCAGTGGATCCTCACTGAAGGTTATCCCATATTTTAGCATTTCTTGGCAATAAACTTGCACACATTGACTTCGAATCTCCTCTTCGCTTTGTTGCCAATCCCAGCGAAAATCTATTAATAATTCGACTAGAACGACCAAATCATACCAGCAAGGATAATGCTTCGCTGACTCCCAATCAATCAAAGAGACTTTCCAGTTCTCCTCATCATCATTCGCATTTTCACAGCAAATATTGTGGACATGGAGGTCGCCATGGATCAGACACTGGCCAGATTTAGTAATTTCGGGGAAAAAAACCGGACCTTTTTTTAATATTCTTTTGATAATTTTATACCTTGGTTCCACCAATTCTTTTAAGTTAGGATCTTTCATTGCCAAATCTAGGTTTTCCATTGCTTTTTTGACCCCTTTAGTCCTTTCCTTTACCTTCTCCTCAGAATCAAAATGGGGAAGAGAGGCGTCGAAAAGATCTGCATGCCTCACAAATTGATTATCAAAGGTTTTGGCATGAAACTTTGCCACCGTGGGGATAATTCGTTCCAAATGATTTGGAGCTAATTTTATTTGTCCTCGTAACGGCTTCAAACATTCAGTAAACATCCATGTTTCATTCCCATTTACATTCGGTTCAAGCCAATACAAACGCGGCATAATCTCGTGATAAATGTAATAAGCTTTTTGATACATATTAATTTCCAACCTATGATTTTCTTTCAGTGGCAGTTTGTATATTTTTAGCACAATGGGAATGAACTCCGTGCCATCAGTTAGAACCAACTTCCAAATACTTGTCTTTTCACGTGAATTTTTGAGGCATTCTATTCTTTCTTCCACTAATTTCACTTTTTTTCCAAGGACATTTTCAAGCTTTTTTTCCCAATCAAATTGTTTCCAACGGCTAAGAATTTCTTCTATACTATTCAAATAGAAAGTTCCCTCCCTCTTTTATCATTTTTACTGTCTCCCCCATAAATTTCGCAAATGGGAAACAAAACTCCGAACAAATGGAAGAGGGTCATTCCAAGCAAAGAGAGCCTCAACCTTTTTTCCATATAAGCTCTTTATCCACTCAACGAACCTCATTTCCCCATTTTTTTGTTTTTGGCGAAAGGAAAGAAAATCACGGACGAAGTAAACCCATTTGACCCCTTCTTTCTGCTCTGTCACTGGTGATGGATTTTGCCCGGTAAGGGATAAATAATACAAGTAAGCCAAATTAACCCCACAAGCAATCGATAATGCTTGAGTTAAACCTATTCTTGAATTGATTTCGATAAATTTCAGTTTCCCATCTCTTGGATCCCGTTTAAATTCGGCAATAGCCAAGCCTTTGAATTGAATATCTTTTAGAAAGGTAGTAGCAAGTTGAATGACTTCTTCATCCCTAACACTTAGGGCAAGAGCAGTGGATCCAAAATGAGGGGGAAATTGATGTAATTTTTGGTTCATCCACAAGCCAATTAAATTCATTTGTTCGTCAAAAAAAGTCTTGACGGAATAAATACAATCCTCCGCACCAGGAATGACTTCCTGGATCATTAGTTCACCGTATGGGCGATAAAAAAGGTATTCTTCTCTCAATTGGGAAGGACGTTCTACTACAATGGCTTTCTTATAAAGACGATGATCGATATTTGAGCGGAAATGAGAAGAATAAACTGGTTTTAATATACAAGGGAAGGTAATTTGATTGATAATTTGCTCAAATTGTTCTTCATTATTTATAGCGTAAGTTTTGGGGCATGGCACATTTGATTTCATGGCCAATTCATACGTTAATCTTTTATCTAATACAGCTTCGACCAGTGTGAGATTAGGTAATAGAAACCGATAGTAGTGTGAAAGGACAAATCTGTTTTTTGAAATAAACTGAACAAAGTCATCAGAACCCGCATACAGGACTGGCTTTTGTCCAAACTTTTGCGACAGTCTAGTAAGAAATAGTATTAATGCTGGTCCCTCACTAACTGGATTCGGACAAATTCCGCAAGTGGCAAACCAAGTTTTACCGATTTCATATTTTCCGCTCGTATCAAACGCATATACCTTTACCCCTTCTTTCGCTAAACTCCTCACAATCCCTATACCGGTTGCACTTAGATCAAGAACAACGGCTGGAACATCATGTAGCATGCTCTTTCCTCCTTCAAAATAATGATTGATAGATTTTTTCAATCTTTTTGACCATGTTACTAGTGGTTAAATGTTTTAGTGCAAATGCCTGTGCATTGCGTGCTAATTCTTTTCTAATTGATTTTTTTCGTAATAAGAGCGATAACTTTTTTGCAAGCTTCTTTGGGTTAGCTGGTTCAACAATAAATCCTGAATAATTATTTTTAATAATTTCCGGGATTCCGCCACAATTGGTAGTAATAATTGCTTGTTTGGTAAACATTGCCTCAATAATTGAGATTGGCAGCGTATCGCTTGTGGTTGGCAGAATAAATATGTCTGATTCACTTAGCAATTTAGGTATGTCTTCTCTGCTGCCTAAAAAGGAAACGTTTTTCAATTCCAACTCATTAACCTGCTTCTCGAGCTGCTTTCTCATCTCACCATCGCCTACTATCCGGACTTCTACATCTCTCAGCTTGTCTTTAATAAGCGCAAGGGCTTCAAATAGGTACATATGACCTTTACGTGGTCGAAGGCGTGCAACACAAGTTATCACCATGTTAGATTGGCTTTTTTTCCTTTTCTTCTGAATATTCCATCCACCAAAATCAATTCCAGTATAAACAGTGGTCATTTTAGATTCCTCCGCACCTAAATTTATTAGAATTGGGCGAAAGACATCACAAACGATGATTAATTGATTAGCATTTTTAATGGCTTGTCTGTCAATGGCCGAAAAATAGATTTCCTCAACCGACCCTTTTTCCATCAAGTTAAACTTTAATCTGTTGTGGGTCATAAATCCATGAGGTGTAAAAAGAAGAGGTTTTTGAAGGGATCGGTTTAGTATCCCTATTACATTAGCTGTATATCGATCTTGTGCGTGGATAATATCATATTGCTCCAGGTCAATATCCTTTAACATCGTATAGTAACTATATAGTTTGCTAATGTTGTGTAGAATTTTTCCATTACAGCTGCCATACCGATTGATAAAAAAATGTGTAAATTCCTCAGAATATCTAGTTCGTAATACCTCCATTTCTTTAGATGGAAAATGATTTGGTGCTATTACATGGACACTATGACCTAATTTTTCCAAGCCGTTTTTAAGTGTTGTGATATAGTTTTGCAGTCCACCGATACTTGGATACTCCCAAAACGTTGTGATTAATATTTTCATTTTTTTGTTTTGAATTTCTGCTGAATGGATTCGCTGCCTTTCTACCACTTGTTCTTCTTCAAATATTTCATTAATCTCATAATATTGATCCATAGCTGAGATTAGGTAAGGAAAAAGAGTCGGCACAAAATGCTGGTCCTTTTGATGTTTTCCTGTCACTTCCACACCCTCCTTATGATTTCAAAAGCTTCTGCGAATTCGACCCCAACCGTCATTCCCCTGACCCGCGCTAAATATTTCACTCCGTCATATGAACGTGGATGAGGGAATGGTCTCATTTCTATATCATAATGGTGAAGAGATTGTAGCTTGTCATCGATGGTATCTGTAATATCCACAAAATAATTGGGTTTGAATTCCTTATCATTCGTATGCTGGCTCCATTCACTGGAAGAAACCGTTTCAAAACAAAGGATCTCAATCGGTTGTTTTCCAGGCAACGGCCGGGCTGCTGTGATGACTGCTTGAAACAAAATTTGATGGTCTTTGTTTGTATCTCCATAATGATGAGTGAAAATTATAGAAGGTTTATGCTTATCCAATAGAGCTTCAATCGCTTTGGCGATTTTGTGAAGAGGAATTGTTTCCAACAATAGATTGGGGAATTCCAAAAATAGGACCTCGTCTACCCCTAAGTGTTTGTTAGCTTGCTGCATTAATGGCTGAATGTGCTGCTCCTCTTCCTTACGTCCCTTGGCGGCAATCACTGTGATTACCTTATAGCCATGATTAATTAATTTCTTTATCGTTCCGCCGCTTCCAAGAATTTCATCATCGGGATGAGCGGCAATCACTAGAACATTCATACTCATTCAGATCCCTCAACTCCATTTAATATTAGTACTCTAATAATTATATGAAATTGATCCGAAGTGGATATGGACAATGGTAAAAAAACTTCGACACACCCATGTCGAAGCAGAAAGGTTACTTGATCGTTTGTTTCAACGCCCTCAGCGATGACTTGAATTTTTAATAACTGTGCCATTAGAATAATAGTCTTGATGATGGTTTGATCATTTAAGTCATGAGTACCTTCAGACATAAAGGATTGATCAATTTTCAGGCTTATCAACTGGGAATCGTTTAAGCTAATTAAGCGAACTATATCCCGTTCCAAAATCATCGATACTAATCATAACACCAATTTTTTTAAGCTCAATCAGTGTTGAAATAGCGGATTCAACATCCAAAGTCATACTTTCAGTAATCTCAATCTCTAAATATTGGGTTCAAGTCCCGTTTCATTTAATACTTTTCGAACCACTTCAGGCAGCCTCGATTGAAAAAAATATTTTGCTGATATGTTGACCGCTACCGTTATTGGCGGAAAGCCATCGTCCTGCCACTTCTTATTTTGCATACAGGCCGTACGTAATGCCCACTCACCTATCGGGATAATCAAACTGGTTTCTTCTGCTTTGGAGATGAAATCAGCTGGGGCAATCATTCCTCTCTCAGGATGATTCCATCGAATTAATGCTTCAGCCCAAATTATTTCATTTGTTTCAAGGTTCATTTGCGGCTGATAAAATGGTATGAATTCGTTTCTTTCTAAGGATTTACGCAGGTTGATTTACATTTCAAATTCATGTTGAGATTTTTCTTGTAAATCATCCGTATAAATTTGATAATTATTACTCCCGAGACTCTTGGCTAAGTACATGGCTAAATCAGCGTTTTTTATGAGCGCATCAAAACTGTCACCGTGCTCAGGGAAAATACTAATTCCGATACTCGGTATCACTAATATCTCATTATGACATTTATAAAACGGATCAGATAAATTTGTTTATATTAGTTGAGCTCTGTTTACGTTTGAGTTGGATAGCAGAATAGTAAATTCGTCACCGCCATACCTTGATTTGTAGATTGATAATATTGTTAACGCTTACATTTTTGCAGATTGAAGTTGCAAAAAGATGTACTAAACTATTTGAATATGTCCATTTATAATCAAATTATGAAAGGGGTTACTATCATGAAAGAACGGTCTCAACGAGTACTTACCAGATTTTTGAAAGTAAATACCTTTTTGACTTGTGAGGATTTAAGTAAAGAGTTCAATATTAGTGAGCGTACTTTTCGAAACGAATTGGTCCTGATTAATAAATATCTGTCTGAAAATAACTATCCATCCATTACGACGATAAGGGGAAAGGGGTTGAAGTTAGATCTGTCTGATGTGGACCGAGGAAAGCTCCAATTGAAAATTGGTGATGATAGGGAAACGGATTATTATAGGCCCAATGAACGTTTTCTTGCCTTACTTTTAGATATTGCCGATACCACAAAAAGGACAATGCTTTTTGAAATGGAAGAAAAACTGCAGGTATCGAAAAGTACATTGGATGAGGATATGAGAAGGCTTCGTCAGTTTTTAAAGGAATATGGTATTTCTGTAGTGAGTTTAACGAAGCAAGGGATTGTATTAAAAGGAGATGAACGATCAATACGCACTATGTTGTACGACGTAATTAATAGTGTTACAGATATTTCCAAACTATTAGGGTACCGAGATAGAGATACAGTGAATACCTTTGCAGATCAATTTGTCCTTGATTATTTGGATACAAGTGCATTGAGTGTCATTGGAGAACATTATGACGAAGTCTTTGAAAAGTCTAGAGTGGAGATTAATCATTTATATCGAAATCAAAGCATTCTATTTTTAGGTTTATGGGTAAGGCGGTTGCAAGAGGGAAATAACCTTAGGGAATTAGCCAAAGTTAGAGCCGAGATAAAAGAAGATCCTGTCAGAAATTTTGTGGATTTCATCTGTATGGAGTTTGGTTTATATCCATCATTAAATGAAATAAAATATACTACCTTTACAATCGAATCTTTTAATCCAAAAGATATGAATAATTCATTCGATTGGGTTACCGCACAATTATTAGCTATTCAATTAATTGAGCATGTAGAAAAAGTAACCAGAATCCCCTTTTCTCAGAGAGAAGAAGATTTGTATGAAGGTTTGTATAAGCATATCACAGGGTTATTAAGCAGGGCGAAGAACGATTTACAGGTATTTAATCCGTTGAAAGAAACTATTAAGGAGTCCTTTGCCGAGATTTATCAGGCAGTCACATGCTTTGGTAAGCAAATAGAGGACTATATAAAAAAACCATTATCAGAAGATGAAATCGGGTTTTTGACCGTTTATTTCTCAACTTCTGCCAGCCAAATAAAACAGAAAGAACAATATGTTTATCAGGCTGTTGTGCTTTGTAATCATGGGATTTCAACTGGAAAGCTATTGGCTGCGAATTTGAAAGAGCAATTCAATATCGAGATTGTAGCAGTATTGAGTTCGTTTGAATTAGCCTTTATAGACAAGCTTGATGTTGATTTAGTTTTTACGACCATTTCAATTGATTATCCAAGAAAACCCGTATTATTGCTTAATCCAATATTAAGAGAAAGTGATAAGAAGGAAATTAAAGATTTTTTACTCAAAAATAAGAATAAGAGAAGGATCGTTTCCAATAAGTTAGATGCCACATTGCTAATGCAGGATATTCTTATGTTAATTGTAGAAAGCGGCGGTACGGTAACACAGGAAAGCTATCAGAAAGTAGAAGAGACTTTTAAAGAGCATCATTTAAAAATTAATACAAGGGAGATACAGCCGATGTTGCAGGATATTTTGAGGGATTCCAACATTCTACTAAAGCAAGAATGTAAAGACTGGAAAGAAGCGATTACGAAATCTGCCCAGATATTGTTAACAGAAGAGGTCATTGAAGAGCGATATATAAACGCCATGATTAAATCTGTTGAAGAGTATGGGCCTTATATAGTAGTAGGGAAGCATTTAGCGTTAGCACACGCAAGGCCAGAAGATGGAGTAAATAAATTAGGTATTAGTGTCATGACGTTAAAGGAACCGGTGAATTTCGGTAATCCGGATAATGATCCGGTGAAAATTGTTTTTTGTCTAGCCGCAGTGGATTCTTATTCGCATCTAAATGTGATGAAAAATCTGATTGAGTTAATTAATGATGAAGAGAAATTAGACCAGTTAATTACGGCACAAGATGTAACCATGTTTAATCAGGTGTTATATGGAAGTGAAGTAGTGGAATGAGGAAAGCTGTGGACAATTGGTGTAGATGCAAGTAGGAGAAGATGAATTATATAAAACAAAAAATGAAAGAGGAGAGTGTGACATGAAAAAAGTAAATATCTTATTTGTATGTGGAGCAGGTTTAGGAAGCAGTTTTGCTTGTCAAATGGCGGCAGAGGATGTATTAAGCAAGTTGGGTATTAATGCCAAGCTAGATCATAGTGATATCTCGTCTGCTGTTTCAGTAAAACCCGATATTATTATTACGGCACAGAATTTCAAATCCCAATTTGAGAAATTTTCAGTTGATCCAAAACAAACGACAATTGTTTATTTGAGAAATATTGTATCTAAACTAGAGATTGAAGAAAAAATCACCCCGGTATTAAGGGAAAAAGGCGTTTTAGCTTAAAAATAAATAGAGATAGCTAGAGATGGGGGGAGAAAATGGGTGTAGTCAACTTTATTATAGAGAATATTTTGACACAGGCATCAGTCACAATCGCTTTGATTGCTATGTTGGGGTTAATTTTGCAAAAGAAATCAACGGGGCAAGTTATTTCTGGTTCGTTAAAGACGATGTTAGGATTTATGGTATTGTCAGCCGGATCTAGCATTATAGTTGGTAGTTTAATATATTTCGGTAAAATTTTTGCAGAAGGTTTCCATATGCAAGGGATTATTCCTTCGATTGAAGCCATTAATGGCCAAGCAATGAATGAGTTAGGCTTGGGTCGTGATATCGCACTAACTTTCTTAGCTATCTTTGTTTTTAATATTTTAATTGCCCGGTTTACTAAATGGAAATACATCTTTTTAACTGGTCAGGCAATTCTTTGGATGGCTACTATGACAACAGTATTTGGTTACTTTGCAGGTCTACGTGGTGTTGCATTGATTTTAATAGGCGGTTTCATTGGGGGCGTCTTTGCGGTAGCGATGCCTGCGATTGCACAACCATTTGTTCGTAAGATTACTGGTATGGATGATATTGCATTAGGACACTTTTGTACGGTTGGGTATGTGTTTGAAGCAGGTGTAGCGAAACTAGTTGGGGGAAAAGGCGAAAAGAAAAAATCTGTTGAAGATTTGAAATTACCAGCTCAATTTGAATTCTTACAAGATACCTATCTATCTTTGATGGTGGTAATGACTCCTCTCTATATTATTACAGCAGCGTTCGCAGGTAATGAGTTCGCCTCTAAATTATCAGAAAATACAAACTACTTAATATTTGCTTTCTTACAATCTATCCAATTCGTAGTTGGAGTGTATGTATTACTAGCAGGGGTTCGCTTATTACTAGGTGAAATTGTTCCGGCATTTAGAGGGATTGCCATGCGGTTGGTTCCAAATGCAAAGCCTGCATTAGATTGTCCAGTCCTATTTCCATTTAGCCCTAATGCAGTCATTGTAGGGTTTATCACAACTACTATAGGTTCAATTATTGCGATGTTTGTATTACCAGTCTTTGGGTTGGCAATGATCTTACCAGGTATTTTGACAGCCTTCTTCGCGGGTGGGACTGCCGGTATCTTCGGTAACTTAACAGGTGGTATTCGCGGTGCAATTATTGGTGGTATTGTACATGGTTTCTTCATTACATTATTACCAGCACTGTTAGTAACGACTTTCAATTCTATGGGATTTGTCAATGCAACAGCTACAGATGTTGATACAGTAACAGCTGCTTTACTATATGCATGGCTCATTGGTCCACTTTTAAAAGCTTTCTAGGATGTTGAAAGAGAAAAGGAGGTTCAAGTAATGTTTGGATTTGGTAAGAAAAAAACTAAAGAACCGAAAAAAGAAACAACCGAAAAGGTAGTGTTAACAGTAGAACGAAAAGAAGAGTTAGTACGTATTATCTCCACTAAAAAAGAAGAAGTAAATCAAACAGTTGGAGAAGAACAAGCAAAAATTCATGAGGAGATTGGCCTAGCATTTAATGAACTTGGTGAAGAAAATAATGCTATAGATTCGTTAGAAAAAAGTATTCAGGCTAAAAAGTCATTAGGCGAAGGTTACAAAACTTTATTAAAACTTTATAACAAGAAGCGTGCAGAAGCAGCAAAAGTGAATGATGAAGAATTATTACAGATATATCTAAAGAAAATGGATCAAATGATGCAAGTTTCTAAAGAGGTTACGCGTGGTGTTCGATAAGGAAGAAAATAAAAGAAGTATAAAGGGAGAGTAATTGATTATGTATATAACACTAAAAGAAGTAACACTTAGGGCTGAAGAATTGAATTATACAGTTGGTTCATTTAATGCACATAATTTAGAGATGTTACCTGATATGATACGTGCAGCAAAAGAGCAAGGAGCACCAATTATTATTCAAACAAGTATAGATACTGCGAAATACATCGGTTATGAAAATTTTGTTGCTGTATGTAAAACTATGGCCACAAATGAAATGGTAGATGTGGTATTGCATTTAGACCATGCAAGGGATTTTGATGAAATTAAAGAGGCAATCAATAAAGGTTATACATCAGTGATGTTTGATGGTTCTCATTTACCATTCAAAGAGAACATTATGAAAACAAGAGCAGTAGTAGAATATGCACACAAATATGGTGTTTCAGTGGAGGGCGAACTAGGGACAATTGGTGGTACTGAAGAAGGGATTCATGTAGATGAGGATGATAAGGTTTATACTGACCCAAAAGATGCAGAAGAGTTTGTTAAAGCAACAGGGGTTGATGCTTTGGCCATTGCAATCGGTACTAATCATGGCCAATATAAATCTAAAACAGAAGTAAATCTACCGCTATTAAAAGAAATCAATGCTGTAGTAGATGTACCTTTAGTTATTCATGGAGGTACAGGTGTTAATGAAATGGATATTCATGAATTAATAAATAATGGGATTCGTAAATTTAATGTTGGTACTGAGTTGTTAGTAGCATGGACGAAAACAGCGAAAGAAACATTCGGAGAAACAAAAGTAACTAAATCATTACGACATAATATCATTCCATGTAATAAGGCAGTAAAAGAAATTGTCAAACATAAAATTGGAATCTTCATGAATAAAGAAGACCGTACGCTTCAGGTAAAATAGTAAAAAAAGTTCATTGGGCATTTCGTAGGAGTTGGAGAAGATGGATAATAAAGAGAGTACGGGGTATTCCTAGTACTCTTTCTTTATTCGTTAGATTATGAGGTGGTTAGATGGATAAAGCCTTAATCTTATTAGCAGGTTTACCAGGAACAGGGAAAACCTACTTGAGTAATATCATCAATAGTAAATTAGGGTCATTTTATAATCTTTCTCAGGATGACTTGAAAGAATATTATTGTGATATATATGGTTATCGTAATTTAGAAGAAAAGCAGAAAATAGAAAAGATAGCATGGGCGATGTACTATGAAATAATGGAACAGCAAATGCAAGTAGGCGACAATATTATGTCTGATTATCCTTTTAGTCAGAAACAAAAGCCTCATATTCAGCAATTAGTAGATAGATATGGTTATGAGGTCGTTACTATTCGGTTAATTGCAGATTTAGATATTTTGTTTGAACGGCAAAAAAAACGAGATTTGGATCCGACAAGGCATTTGAGTCATATCGTGACTTCCTATAAAAAAGGGGATCATTTAGCTAATAGAAGTAATGCAGATAATTTATTGATCTATGAGGAATTTATAAATAGATGTACAACAAGAGGATATGACACGTTTGAATTAGGGAAATTATATGAAGTGGATGTATCAGATTATACAAAAGTGAATTATTCTAGGTTGTTGGAAGATATAGAACGGGGATACATTAAAAGGTACATTTCTGAAACTAGCAAAGAATTGTGAAATCCAAAACTTAGAGGCTTTTTTAATTACATGATATTATTCATCCCTTAGGGCTGGAACCCTAACCCCATTATTAAAAGGAGTTTGACCACAATGAAAATTATTAGAGTTAGAGAAAAAGTTGCAATTGCACTTTGGGTATTATAATAGTAGGAGTTGAATTTAAAGGATGAGTTAATAGATGAATTTAAAAAGATGAAATATCATCAAAAGTTATTACTTACGATTGCTTTGGATAAAAATCCTGAACAATATACTTTTTTTCATTTCATTTTGAATAATGATCTGAGTGAAAAGGGTTCAAAGGTAATTTTTGATATACTTCATGCTTTAGAAGATAAAAAGGAAGGTACTTACCAAAAGGGTAAATATGAAGCAGTCATTGCATCATTATTAGGAGATAATCCTTCAGTGTCCATGGATACCTTTGAAAAGGCATTGTTACATGTAAATATTGATGTGAACCCTATTTATCTAATTAAATCTTTGAGAAATCAATATTTTCAAGTTGATTTATGTAATTACCTCTTGGAACAATAAAGTATGATAATCTCAACAAGCATCAGTAAATAATATTATTTCGGCAAACTAACTAAATATCCAAAAGCTAAAGAAAGAAAACCCCTTTTTCTATAGTTGCACTGACCTGGAAAATGAGAAAAGTAAAAACACCTTTCGTTGAAATTTAGGTATTAAATATCAACCAATCAATGTGGAGGTGTTTTTTCTATGGAAAAAACAATGCAGTGTAGGTAAATGATTCTAGAAGGATTTGACGTTATAATAATTAATTTTTTGTCTATAGGGTAGCTTTTCTCCATAGAGGGTGGCTCATCCACGGACCCATTTTTTTATAATTTTCACAATTACTATGAATTGCGTATAATGAGATTATGCAAGGGAATACATAAATTTAAACAAATACGAAATGAAAGAATGGTTATCATTCTATTCTATAGGCAATTAGTCTATTAAAGGTGAAATGATTATGATATCTAGTCTTATGAAGTCTTGGACAATATGGATGAAAATCGGAGTGATTTTATTCGGGGTATTCTTACTATCGTGGTTGGGTCCTGATGAAATTGGTCTTACTGATTTGCTTATTTCATTAAGAGAAGGTGAAGAAACAGGAAATAAGTTAATGCTTGCCGTTTTTTTGTTAATTTCTTTAAATACAGTTTTAGCTTTGTTTCATTATATTGGTGCACTCCTGTTGGGAGACGAAATTGGTGATCGTTTAAACCGTCCATGGTTAAAAATTATCATTCCTCTTATTGTTATTCCTCTCGACTATATCGTGATAAATGCTTATTATTCTTTAACATACTCATTTAGCGCATATGCATTGTTATTGTTGTTAGCAATCTTATTATTGCAAGCCTTTGAAAAGGATAGGCTAAAGCCAATTATTAAAACGATTATTTGTTCCCAATTAATCTTTGGGATTGAATGGCTGAATGAGATTCCTTCTTTATCTAAATATGGATTTGGCCAAGGGTCGATTTCAAAGGAATTAAAAGATATAGCGGTTCAAATTGGATTTGAGCAATCATTAACATTGTACAGTTTAACTTTGTGTTTAATTTTTGTTATTAATGCTGTTATTTTAGCTGTGTATTTTTCATTAGCTGAACAAAAATGGCGGATAAAGCAAGAGCTTCATTATGCGCAGTTGGAAGCAATGCAGTCAAGATCAGGACGAGAAGCACTATATCTGGTCCATGATTTAAAAACACCTCTCACAGCAATTGAGGGGCTAAATTCTTTAATTAGTTTGAAAGTGGACGATTCTAAAATTAAAGAATATTGTCAAAAGGTTTCATCATCGATTCATTCCGTTAGCGACATGATTTCCGAGATTTTATATGATGATAAAAAACATTGGTGCCGTATAAAAGATTTAGTTGAATACGTCGAAGCAAGCAGACTGAGCGGGACAAATCTTAATCTGAAGGTAGAGTTTCAAACAGATCCTGAAATTAAAATTTTAATTAATAAAATCCGAATGACGAGGGCATTAGTGAATTTAATTGACAATGCTTACGATGCAGTGAATGGAATAGAGGATGGCAAGATTTTGCTTAAGGTGAAAACCTATGAAAATGAACTTTGGTTGGGCGTATCAGATAATGGGAAAGGGATTTCACCTAAAGAGCAGCTGAAAATATGGAAAGCTGGGTTCAGTACGAAATCGCATCCAGGGATGGGGTTAGCTTTCGTACGACAAGTTGCTGAAGGACATGGTGCATCTTTAGAAATTGACAGCAAGCTTGGGCACGGGACAATAATTTGGATTAAACTAGCTGAGAGGAGTGTGTCAAGATGAACATTTTAGTCATTGATGATGATGCATCAATTCAATATATGCTAAGTGAAATTTGTGAATTTGCCGGCTGGAATGTAGATACGGCTAACAACGGAAAAGAAGGGTTAAATGTGTTTGCAGAAAAAGGAGCAGATGTTGTTTTAGTTGATTATCATATGCCGGA
Organism: Peribacillus sp. Bi134; assembly: GCF_918698065.1. NCBI lineage: Bacteria > Bacillati > Bacillota > Bacilli > Caryophanales > Bacillaceae > Peribacillus > Peribacillus sp. Bi134. The sequence continues at coordinate 26,941 of NZ_CAKKLN010000013.1, forward strand.
AATGGACGGAATAAAAACAGTGGGTGAGCTTCGTAAACTTAATGCTGATGTTCCGATTCTTGTATTAACAGTCGATGAACGACAGGAAATTGCTGATCGCTTTCTTGAAGCAGGCGCAACGGATTTTGCGTTAAAGCCTGTAAAAGCGCCTGATTTGATTTCAAGAATTCAACTGCATGCTCGCCTTGCAAAATTAACTCAATCAGCTCCGCAGCAAAAGTCCAGTGAAGAAAAGGATGTATTTGTAACAAAGGGAATTAGTAAGAAAACACTTTGTCACGTTAGTGGTTTTCTGAATTCTAATCGTGAACCCTTTTCTGTTGATACAATTTCTAAAGAAGTTGGTTTGGCTTATCCGACCGTCTATCGCTATATTATGCATTTACTTGATGAAGGAAAAGTGGAAACTATTGTGAGTTATCAAAAAATAGGAAGACCGAAAAATTTATATCAATGGATTGTTGACTAAAAAACTGCCTTAATACAAGGCAGTTTGAGTTTGTAAACAAAAGGGGTTCATCTGAATTTTTAAACAAAGTTGATTGGTACGGAAGCTACGAGACTCCTGCGGGAAAAGCGCTCCCAAGGGAGACCCCACAGGCGCCAAGAGCGCCGAGGAGGCTCTCGGACCGCCCGCGGAAAGCGAGTGCCTGGAGAGAAATCAACGTTCATATTTTAAACTCCCTCAAAAATAATGTAGGTAATCTTAATTAAAATCGAGTTTGTCAACAGTCTGAAACTGCCTTAAAACAAGGCAGTTTTTTTTATTATAATGGGGGTCTCCGTTGCTGCAAAGGCCGCTAATGCAGTAGGACTTTTTTTCTTTTTTTTCTGTATTTTTATATTTTCTGATAATATAAAATTATTTTACAACACTAAAGATTCTTTAAAATTCAAATGTCTTCATTGAACGTCTTCGAGTAAAATGAATGAATTTATAAGTAGATTTTGCTATCTGATTTCTTTTGCACCAGAGTCAAGATTAGAAATGTAAACGCTTACCGATGGTGGGTTGGATGGCATGCGTCGGCATCATCGTATTAGGCGTAGGTGGAACGAAATCAATAATTTATATATTAAAATAAAAACCATGCAATAATTTTGTGAAAGTAACGATTGGTGGATGGTTTAATATTTAACCATATTTAGGGGGACTTTATTATGCAAGCACTTTTAAAAGATGATGTTCAGCAGCCAAACCAGTCCAGGAAAAAGCATCCTCCAGGACTGTATATGCTGTTCGCGACTGAGGCATGGGAGCGCTTCAGCTATTACGGAATGAGAGCAATTCTTGTTCTTTACTTAACAGCAACTGTTGTAAATGGCGGGCTTGGAGTCGACAAATCTACGGCTATGGGCATATACGGATTCTTTACTGGTGCCGTTTATATTACGCCAATGATTGGCGGATACTTGACTGACCGTTTCATAGGCAGAAGATTGGCAATCACAATTGGCGGTATTTTAATGGCGCTTGGTAACTTTTCGCTATTCTCAAGTCAGAGTTTGACAGCGCTTTACATTGGTCTTGGTTTATTGATTATCGGTAATGGTTTCTTCAAGCCAAACATCTCGACAATTGTTGGTGATCTTTATGAAGACAACGATCCGCGTCGTGATGGAGCTTTCACCATCTTCTATATGGGTATTAATGTTGGGGCTTTCTTCGCACCATTAGTAGTTGGCCTGATGAGCTATAAATATGGGTTCTTGACAGCAGCAATTGGCATGATTGTAGGGCAGTTAGTTTTCAACTTATTAGGAAATCGCTATTTAGGCGATATCGGTAAAGAACCTACTGGCAAACCGGAAGTTACAGCTGGTCAAAAGTCAGCTGCACCGTTAACGAAAAGAGAACAAAAACGTACAGCGGCTATCGTTATTTTGGCAGTATTCGTTATTGCGTTCTGGGCCGCTTTCGAGCAGGCAGGAAGTTCATTGACATTGTATGCTAATGACCAAATTGATCGGAATGTATTTGGTTTTGAGGTTCCAACTGCCTGGTTCCAATCATTGAACCCATTATTCATCGTGATTTTAGCGCCAATTATGTCTGCATTATGGTACAAGCTTGGCAGCTCAAAACGAGGTGACTTAAAAACCCCAACGAAGATGGCTCTTGGTTTAGTCACTGTTGGTTTAGGTTTCTTAGTACTGCTTCCTGCTGTTATGTATACAGGAAATGATACAGCGCTGAAAGTAAACATCCTGTTTATGATTGTAACGTATTTCCTTCATACATTAGCCGAATTAATGATTTCACCAGTTGGTTTATCAATGGTAAGTAAAATTGCTCCAATCAAGCTTGCCTCTCTTCTAATGGGAGTATGGCTGGCAAGCTCCGCGGTAGCTAATATGGTAGCCGGACAATTAGCTGCATATACGCAGTCTTTAGGTTACCTGGAAATCTTCAGTGTAATTGGTTTTGTAACAATTGGCTTAGGTATTGTTTTATTGCTTCTTTCGAAGCCAGTAGCAAAGCTGATGAAATAATGAAAAAATGAGCTGACCCAAAAGGCATATAATGTGCCATTTGGGTCGAGCTTTTTTTAGTGTGAAAAAATAATAGAATCGGTCCAAACTGGTGTAAAGGAACGATTCTCTGAAGTTTTATTTCTTTTTGCTTAATCTTATTGTGTTTCAGCATTTTCACGAGTCTTTCATCAATTTGAATGGTATGGAAAGCTAATGTAAGTAAACAAATCAGAAGAAAGGAAAAGGAAATCTTATCGCTATCCCTAACGACTTCTGGATAGGCTATACTTATCTAGACAGAAAATTTAAGGTCAGGTAGACTACAGATACAACTAGTTATAGAAAAGAGGTCCGATATGCGACGCGATATACAACTGAATGAACGAGCTTTCTCTTCCAAGGAAGTGGCAGAAGAAGTGGGGATTGCAACTCCCACTGTTCGAAAATATGGTCAAATCTTAGAGCGGAATGGATATGAGTTTTTGAAAGATGGAGATCGACGTATCTTTGTTAAATCTGACATCGGAGCGCTTATAGCGCTACGCGATACGGACAAGCCCCTAGACGATACAGCTAAAGACCTTGTATATCAACAAAAAGAAAGATTAGAAGGATCCAATGAAACACAGATAGCGATACCCGATACATATGAAAATTCACCCCACGACCCCAATCAATTAAACGAGGTCTTAATGTTTTTAGTCAATGAACTGGCAGCCACACGTGAAATGAATGTCCAACTGACAAACGATATGTCACAGCTTAAAACAAAGGTTTCCCGGCTCCAGCAAGATCATCATGTTATAAGTTCTAGTATTGGAAATTCAGCGCAAAGAACTAATTCTAAAATTGAACAATTAACAGAACAACAAAATACTCATTACGAAACATTGCTGGAACAAGAAAAACAAAAAAGTGAACTCTTACAAAAAGAAATACAAAATATGCGGGACGAACAGAAAAAAGAATGGAGTTCACAAAATGAATTTAATAAACGTTTAGAAGAGACTATACAAAAACGTTCCGAAAAATGGCGGGCGCTTTTCTCCATATTCAGAAAATAAGGTGACTGTTAAGGTTTTTTGCCTAGCTGTGTATTGATTTGTTATTGATGATGAAACATTTAAAATATTTTTTAAATAAATAATGATGGATAAAAGCATAGAGATGCGAATCCTAAAAATTCATAGTGTAATATATGATTCGCGTAGCTGAAAAATAGAATTAAGAAAGAATCTTTCAACTTTACAGGATTTGGCACCTGTTATGTAAATGCTCGGCGATACCAATGTAGCGGACGTTCTACCAAAGGCTCAATTGAAATTCATTGGGGATTTGTTTAAGCGATATGCATCTAAAACAAAATACACCTTGCATTCAAAAACAGGAGTCATCCTTACTAGAGGTGCTCCAGACAGGGATAGATCGGCTTTTTTTGTGTGTTTCGTATCGCTGGGCGATATAACTTGCAAATAAATTCGAACCTTTAGGTTTAATAGAAAAGCGGCGTTTGATATGCAAACATGATATACATCCGAATGAACGAGTATTCTTTTCTAAGGAAGTGGAAGAAGAAGAGGGGATGCACACCCACTGTTCAAAAGTATGGTCAAAACTTAGAACGAAACGGATATGAGGTTTTAAGATGGTGGTTGCCTATCTTTATTCAATCTGACATTGAAGCGCACATAGCGTTACGCGATACGGATAAGTCCCTAGAGGGTACAGCTAAAGGCCTGTGTATCTACAAAAAGATAGATTAGAAGGAACCAATGAAACAGAGATAGCGATACCCGATATATATGACAACTTAACCCATAATTCCAAACAAATAAATGAGATTTACCAATGAACTCGCAGCTACGCTTGAAATGAACGTCCACTGACAAACGATATGTCACAGCTTAAACCAACGGTTTCCCAGCTCCAGCAAGATCTATGTCCTCAATAGTGTTCCTCAAGAAAGGGGCCTATCTGTTCTTTTGTGTGTTTCGTATCGCTGGGCGATATAACATGAAAATAAATCCAAGGAACCTTCATCTTTAATAGAAAGGAAGGTCCGATATGCGACAGTATATACATCCGAATGAATGAGGATCCTCTTTCAAGGAAGTGGCAAAGAAGTGGAGATGCAAAATCAATGTTCGTAAGTATGTTTAAAACTTAGAGCGAAATGGATATCAATTGTTAAAATATGTAAATGCACATTCCTTCGTTCAATCCGACATCGAAACGCTTAAGTGTTACGCGATACGGGCAGCCCCCTAAACGATATAGCTAAAGACCCTTGTATCAAGAAAAAGTAAGATGAGAAGGAACCAATAAAACAGAGATAGCGATACCCGATACATATGACAATTTAACCCATGCTCTCATTCAATTAAAAGAGAGCTTAATCTTTTAACCAATGAACTCACAGCTACATGTGAAATGAACATCTAACTGACAAACGATATGTCACAGCTTAAAACTGAACAACAAAAAATCCATTACGAAGCATTACTTCAATAAGAAAAGGATTCATTACCTTTATTTTAGTCTCCTTTACGATATTCAGGTGTTAATTTCTGTTAATAACTATTTAAACCTAAGGCAATCAAATCAAAAGTAGAAATTCCTTTGTTCCAACTATTCGCAATCACTATTTTCAAATTTCAACAATTTCCCGAGAAATATCTACAAATTCTGAGTAGATATCGACAAAATAATACTCCTTATCGGCCTTTTGCAAAAAGCTTGTTTTAGCAATAATTACTGCATTTAGCTTCTATATTATTTAGCCTTATCAAGAGACAGGCCTCTAGAGTATAAGAAGTTTTCTTTCCTGCTCCTTTGAATTACAAACAACAAAGCAGTGATCCCAAATTTTCGGGATGCACTGCTTTGTTGTTTGTAGATATTCTACGCATTCATAATTAGCTCGATAACTTCTTACCATGCCGTAAATCAACATCAGCAAAATCCTGCTCCCTTTCGATTTTACCAACCAAGAAAATGTAGGACAGTGCTCCTGCGAAGGTTATACAAGCAATAGGGTAAGTGCAGGAGCAAAATTACCGACCTGGGCCAGGAAGCCAATCACAATCGGAATAATAATTGATGCAGTACCACCTACATTTCAGTACTAAAGAAATATACAGGGGTGAATGAGGGACAACCTACGATAGTACTGAAGGCAGCTAAATCGCCGCGAGTAGCGACCTGTGCTCGCTCGAACATCACAACAAGACCTAGAAGCAAGTCAAAGAGAACAAGGCAAGGCCGAAGAAAAACGCAAGCAGGTTTATCAGTGATAGCTTTTTTTATAGGTGAATGAGGGCTATCTGGAAGGCAGCTAGATCCCCGCGAGTAGCAACCTATACTAGCCGACCAGTAACGTGCAATCTCTAATAGGGTACTAACCTCATCAACGGGCAAAGTCTGCCCAAAATGACGTTGGATTCAATCATAAGTTGTTCAGAGTAGCTGCTTAATCCCTTGATTAACAGATATTACCACCATGTGGTTCGTCATTATTTTTGCCCCAGAACCTTCTAAACTCCCAATAAACTTGACTATATTAACGAGAATCCAATTGAATTTAAAAAACTTGCATTACTAATTATTTTAAGATTATAATACTTGTATACAAGTGTACTTGAACTCTAATAGAGGTGAATATATGGCTGAATCAAAGGAATTTCTTTATCCTGTAAAATGGCTTTCAAAAGCTTCAGCTGGTGATCGTGTTACATCCGAGCTTAGAATGCGTATTATTTCGGGGATGATTGAAAGCGGTGCCATCCTATCTGAAAATAAATTAGCTGCTGATTTTGGTGTAAGCCGCTCACCAGTTCGTGAAGCGTTAAAAATACTGGCCTCTGAAAATATCATCCGATTAGAAAGAATGGGTGCGGTTGTCATTGGTTTAACAGAAAAAAAGTATTCAGAAATTTATGATGTACGTATACTCATCGAAACGTTTGTATTTGAACGTTTAGTAAGGATGAACACGAATGAATTGGTAATGGAACTTAGTAAAATATTGGAAATGATGAAAGTGTCCATAAAATACCTTGATGCGGATGAGTTTTCCTATCAGGATGTTCTGTTCCACGAAACGATCATTCGATCCATCGATCATTCCTACATCCTGATGATCTGGGATAATTTAAAACCTGTGATGGAAAGTTTGATTCTTCTATCCATGCGCAGTCGTTTTAAAGAAAAGTATGAAGACTTTACACGGATCATAAATAATCATCAACTTTATATTGATGCGATCAAAACAAAAGATCGAGACATCATGATTAAGTCGTTACATGAAAACTTTGATGATGTTCAAGAGAAAGTTGAAGACTTATGGATGGCCCAACAGATGCTTTCAAAAGGAGTCGAACAAGAAAATGACTAGCTATATGTTAGGTGTAGACATCGGTACAACAAGTACAAAAGCTGTACTATTCACGAAAAAAGGCGATGTCATCCAGCAAGAGAATATTGGCTATCCTCTTTACACACCGGATATGACAACGGCGGAACAAGACCCTGAGGAGATTTTCCAGGCTGTTCTGAAAGCCTTTTCAAATATAACGAAGCAGCATCCAGATAAAAAACCAACATTCATTTCATTTAGCAGTGCGATGCATAGTGTTATAGCTATGGATGAAAATGACCAGCCGCTAACCGCATGCATCACTTGGGCAGATAATCGCAGTGAAGCTTGGGCCCATAAAATAAAGGATGAATTAGATGGGCATGAAGTTTACAAACGAACAGGAACACCGATTCACCCGATGTCGCCATTATCCAAGATCACCTGGATCGTGAATGATCGCCCGGAGATCGCAACCAATGTTAAAAAATATATCGGGATTAAAGAATATATCTTTAAAAAGTTCTTTGATCAATATGTGGTCGATTATTCCCTTGCTTCATCGATGGGCATGTTGAATCTCAAAAATTTGGATTGGGATGAGGAAGCCCTAAGAATTGCTGGAATAACGCGTGATCAATTATCTGAACTCGTACCAACAACAAAAATCTTTAACAACTGTGACCCGGATTTAGCCAAACAGATCGGGATTGATCCAGAAACCTCTTTTGTCATTGGGGCAAGTGATGGTGTCCTTTCAAATCTAGGTGTAAACGCTATCCGTAAAGGTGAAATCGCTGTCACGATTGGGACGAGCGGTGCGATTCGGACGATTATTGACGAGCCGAAAACAGACGAAAAAGGAAGAATCTTTTGCTATGCCTTAACGGAAAAGCATTGGGTGATTGGCGGGCCGGTAAACAATGGCGGGATGGTCCTTCGCTGGATTCGCGATGAATTTGCTTCTTCTGAGGTGGAAACGGCTAAAAGACTCGGAATCGACGCTTATGAAGTTTTGACCAAGATTGCCGAACGCGTAAGACCAGGCGCTGATGGATTGTTATTCCATCCATATCTTGCAGGTGAACGTGCACCATTATGGAATCCGGACGTACGGGGTTCATTTTTCGGATTAACACTGTCGCATAAGAAAGAACATATGATTCGAGCGGCTCTAGAGGGAGTCATTTACAATTTATACACAGTATTTTTAGCCTTAACCGAATGCATGGACGGTCCCGTGACCCGAATTCAAGCTACGGGAGGCTTCGCAAGGTCGGCGGTTTGGCGGCAAATGATGTCCGATATCTTCGAATCGGAAGTCGTGGTACCAGAAAGCTACGAAAGTTCATGCCTTGGTGCTTGTATATTAGGGTTATATGCCGCTGGGGAAATTGATTCCTTCGAAGTAGTTTCTGAAATGATAGGCAATACCCACAAGCACACACCGATAGCCGATTCTGTAAAAGAATATAGGCAGCTGCTGCCGATTTTCATTAACCTATCAAGGGTATTGGAAAACGAGTATACACAGATTGCGGATTATCAAAGAAACTTAATAAATGCTGCAAAGTAAAGACATGGGGGGATTACAATGCCATTAGTTATTGTCGCTTTAGGAATTGTCGCCTTATTAATTTTAATAATGGGCTTAAAATTAAACACCTTTATTTCCTTGATCATTGTATCGTTTGGAGTGGCTTTAGCACTTGGGATGCCACTTGACGGAATTGTCAAAACCATTGAAGCTGGATTAGGCGGAACACTTGGCCACTTAGCGTTAATCTTTGGACTTGGAGCGATGTTGGGTAAGTTGATCGCAGATTCAGGCGGAGCGCAACGCATTGCCATGACCCTTGTTAAAAAATTCGGGGAAAAGAATATTCAATGGGCTGTCGTGGCAGCGTCATTTATTATCGGTGTCGCCTTATTTTTTGAAGTGGGCTTAGTATTATTGATTCCAATCGTTTTTGCGATTTCAAGGGAATTAAAAGTTTCGATATTGTATCTTGGTATTCCAATGGTAGCGGCATTATCCGTAACACACGGTTTCTTACCGCCGCACCCAGGACCAACCGTTATTGCTGGTGAATATGGTGCAGACATTGGCCAGGTTTTACTTTATGGCTTCATCATTGCGGTTCCAACCGTTATTTTGGCTGGACCAGTATTTACGAAAATAGCGAAAAGATTAGTACCTGAATCATTTACGAAAACAGGCAGCATTGCCTCTTTAGGAGAACAAAAATCATTTAAACTTGAAGATACACCTGGATTTGGAATCAGTGTATTTACCGCTTTACTTCCGGTTATATTAATGTCAATTGCTACGATTATCACTTTGATGCAAAAAACAATCGGATTTGAAGATAATGGTTTACTGGCAGCTATCCGTTTTATTGGTGAAGCAGGTACTTCCATGTTACTTTCCTTATTATTTGCGGTCTATTCAATGGGGTTAGCAAGAAAGATTCCAATGAAAGATATTATGGAATCCTGTACATCAGCGATTCTGCATATCGGAATGATGCTCTTGATCATTGGGGGCGGCGGAGCCTTCAAACAAGTATTGATCGACGGCGGTGTAGGTGACTATGTAGCTGAATTATTCAAAGGAACATCATTATCACCAATCTTGCTTGCTTGGATCATCGCGGCAATCCTGCGTATTTCATTGGGATCTGCTACCGTTGCAGCCTTAACGACAGCTGGTTTAGTTATTCCGATGTTAGGTCAGACGGACGTTAACCTTGCTCTAGTTGTACTTGCGACAGGAGCGGGAAGTTTAATCGCTTCACACGTTAACGATGCTGGTTTCTGGATGTTTAAAGAGTATTTTGGTTTAAGCATGAAAGAAACATTTGCAACGTGGACTTTGCTTGAGACAATTATTTCAGTAGCTGGATTAGGATTTATTCTATTACTAAGCTTATTTGTATAAGCCTTTCCCGGCAGTAAATCCCCCACTTATGGCAGGGATTTACTGCCTATTATTCTTACATAGAAGGAGCAGAAATAAAATGTACAATACAATTGGTGTCATTGGTTTAGGGGTAATGGGCAGTAATATCGCTTTAAATATGGCTAGTAAAGGGGAACAAGTGGCTGTCTATAACTACACAAGAGATTTAACGGATCAGCTTGTTGCTGAATTGGACGGTCAGTCGATTCATCCATATTACGAGATCCAAGACTTTGTTCAGTCACTGGAAACACCGAGAAAGATTTTTCTAATGGTGACTGCGGGTAAACCGATCGACTCGGTGATCACTTCATTACTTCCTCATCTTGAATCAGGCGATATTATCATGGACGGCGGTAACTCCCATTACGAAGATACTGAACGCAGATATGATGAATTGAAATCTAAAGGATTCAGTTATGTAGGAATTGGTATTTCCGGTGGGGAAGTCGGGGCGTTAAAAGGACCTTCAATCATGCCAGGCGGAGATAGGGACGCCTATGAAAAAGTAGCTCCAATCCTGACAAAAATCGCAGCCAAAGTAAATGATGATCCTTGCTGTACCTATATCGGTCCAAAAGGGGCAGGTCATTTTGTGAAAATGGTACATAACGGGATTGAGTATGCGGATATGCAATTAATCGCCGAAGCTTATACGTTTTTAAGAGAAAAATTGCATTTAGAGGTTAATGAAATTGCTGACATCTTTGAAACATGGAATGAAGGCGAACTGAAAAGTTATTTAATCGAAATCACAGCGGAAATTTTAAGGAAGAAAGATGAAGTAACGGGCTTACCCTTGATCGATGTGATTCTTGATAAGGCAGGACAAAAAGGCACAGGGAAATGGACCAGTATGCAAGCAATTGATAACGGAATACCAGCATCGATAATTACCGAGTCTTTGTTTGCTCGCTACATTTCCGCTTTAAAAGAAGAACGGGTTCATGCAGAAAACATTCTAACAGGGCCTGAGAACGTTCAGCAACAATTAGATAAAAATGAGTGGATTGACTATATTAGGCAAGCATTATATATGGGCAAGGTTTGTGCATACGCGCAGGGTTTCACTCAATATAAAATGAGTTCTGAACTTAACGGCTGGGACTTGCCTTTAAAGGATATTGCGCTTATTTTCCGCGGCGGCTGCATCATTCGGGCAGAATTTTTAAATGTCATTAGCGAAGCCTATCAAGAGCAGCCGAATCTGGCCAATTTATTGATTTCACCATATTTCGCTGAAAAGGTTGCAAATTACCAGGCAGGATTGCGAAAGGTTGTCTGTGAGGGAATAAATTCTGGCATCTCGTTTCCATGTTTAGGCTCTTCACTTACTTATTACGATAGTTATCGTACAGGCATTTCAAATGCTAACCTACTGCAAGCACAACGTGATTATTTTGGGGCACATACCTATGAGCGACGTGATTTAGCAGGGGTCTTTCACACAAACTGGCAGTGATGGAAAGAGACAAAAGAGACAAGCATTTATCAATGACCGTTCATGAATTTGAGAAGGTACCTTCCTTCAAAAAGAGAGCTGCTTTGGCAGCTCTTTTTTTATGTAACAAAAGGGGTCCATTTAAATGTTAAAACAAAGTTGATTGGAACTGGTGTGAGACTCCTGCAAGGAAAGTGAGTTTCTTGAGAGGTAAAACAATGTTCAAATTGTACAAGCCTTTAAATAACTTAGACTCAAAATTTCAGATGGGAAATTTAAATGGTGTATTTAAATGATAATAATCCCTATATGATCGATAAGATACCATTTTTTTATTCTTATAATACCCATCCAACTGCAAAATTTTGGATTTGTTGGTTTCTAAATAATAATGATACCCTTCTGTTTCTAAACTATAGAAGGCATAGGAAATTCCAAGCATTTGTTTCTTGGTGACTTTTGTATCAGGGTGATGTTGTATAAAATCAGCCAATTGCTGTACAGATGTTGCTCGAATGTCTGAGATATCAAATAATGTTTCCTTAATATTAGTCTTTATTTTATTCAAAGTAGTTTTTGCTTTATGTTTGATTTTTTTGGAATGCCTTTTCAAAAATATCACTCCTACTCTGTTTATAGTTAAAAGATTTATTATGTTATTTCCAATAAGGAAACGGAGTAAACGCAAATTTTAATCCTGGGTGAAATTCCACCAAAAGAGAAAGAATCTTGGTGAAAAGATCGACGGCAACGAATAATGTTTTTGGGGTGGTTTAATATTCAGGTAAAGTGGTATATAAATGATAGCGGTTTATTTCTATGCTGTGCCTATTAATGGTCGGGGTTACTTACGAAGAAAGAGTATCGTTTCATGAATGATGTCGACAGGTAGCACATATTCTTCTTTTGATTATTACCAATTATTTCTGCATGAAAAAGGAGTGATATATCATGAGGCAAATGTGTATTTACTGTTTTAAATGGGCTGACATAGATACGATGACACCACTTTTTGAACAAGGTAGAGAGTTCGTCAATTATTATTGCGAGGATTGTGTTACTGCTGTTATGGATAATTTGTTTAAGCTCCCATACAAACATGTATGCGAACAATCAAGAGTCCACTAGCAACAAGCAATGCGATTTAAAAGTTAAATGATTGCGCTGAAACAGCATAACTAGAGGCCATCTCAAACGAGAAGGGCTTTTTTTGTTCGCGTTTGTATAGGATGGGGAGCGTGTGTAATCATCGGTGCTCATCTAACATGTGAATGTCTTTAAAGTTGAAGTCCTCCCACAGTTTATTGATGGGAGGCCTTTTCTTATCCAGTAAGCAGGCTGTTTAACCCTAGTTATTTCAACCCACTTAAACAATATGATCATAACGAATATTATTAAGTAGTACTATGGAGACAGTATATCGGATTGAGGAAAAATCACATGATTTAATACTGTTGATTATTGAATTCGGATTAGATATTAACAATAAAAACAGATAAAGAAACTAAAGCATTTAAGGGGAAGATTAACCTGTTAAAGGAATTCAATGTTTGTTATACTCTTGACGCTGATGTTAAGTGGGAGAAAATAAAAAAAGGATTGAGCAGTAAAAAAGAGGATGTTTTACAAGAAGTCTTGAAAAGGATGGAGCACTGTGAGTATTTTATTGTGAAAAGTGATAGTAAGCATCATATTATCAATACTTCATTAATACGGTATATACGCATTTTTGAAAATAAGTAATCTCACTACTGCTTTCTTGGAATATAAGTTATGGTTGTATTCTCCTAACAGTCTATCTGGGAGGGGATTTTTCTATGGCAAAAAAACTTTTTCATACATATACAGAGCGAATAGGTTTGGTTAACACTTTGAAAGGAGTGAAGAGATGAATAAAGAGTTAGATGATGGTTTTATTGAGTCATTAATGGTTTCCCTTCAAGACGAAAGGGTCATTGAAAAGATAAAAGCAATAGCTGAAGCGGCCTCGTTTAGTCAAATGGGGGAATATAAGGAGCTGCTGAGAGGAAAAGAAAAAGAAATAGCAAGACTCCAACAAGAGATTGAGTCGAAGAAAGAGGAAATTAGTGAGTACCAAATAAAGATTACCCATCTAAATGTGAAAATGGAAGCCTATTATACTGAATTGCAAAAGAGAAGAGCTGACTATCGGGAAGCGGAAGAACTTTACGAAGCTGTTCAACAATTATCCGAAACCACTAAAAGTTCGTTAAAAGGAATTTTCAAGGGCGGGTCGGTGCAGGAATTCATTGTTTGTGGTGTGCAATATGAAAACATTTCATCTTTGTGGGATTTTATCAAAAACGAGATTATGGAAGGAAGAGAGCAGGAAAGAGAGATTTTGCTCGCCCTTTTTATGTATTTCTTTCAAGAATACGGTAAAACATACGATACCCCTTTATATAAAATACAGCAAGTGAAAATGAATGAGGTCTTCAGGGAAGACTTGTACATAAGGGCCCTCAATAGCAAAATATCAGGGAACATTACGGACATCCTGCTGCCGGGTTATATAAGCATTAATGGTAAAACCATTAAAAAATCCGTTGTGAGAATCTAGCGGCGAAAAAGAGAATGATATTAAAGGAGAAATACAATGACATCGATTATTATCCCAGAGATTGAAGAAGGCATTGAAAAAATCCTTCTTATGCAATGGTATAAGCAGCCAGGCGATTATATTACGGTTGGCGAAAGCTTAGCCAAATTCAGCTGTGAGGGCATCGAATTTGACCTCTTTTCAGAAAAGGAAGGAACCCTTAAAGAATTGAATGTAGCGGAGGACACTATAGTCAAGATTGGTGATCTGATATGTTATTTGGATTCTGGTGATGCAATTTCAGAAGAATTATTAAAAGAAGTTGAAAAACAAGAAACGATAGAAGATAAAGAGCCGCATGAGAACGTAACAAGCTTAGCTGAAAAAAACAACATAGACAGTTCCATATACTTAATGAATAAGAACGAAGAGCAGGTTCTATTCTCACCTGATTCCCAAACCGTTCCGGTCTCTGCCATTTCAATGACTTATAAAGAAGTGAGATCTTTAATCAGCCATTTATATCAGAGTGCAGAAGAAACCTTCTTCAAGGATGAAGCGAGCTTCTTTCAAGACATTAAAAAGATGCTCCGTTCCAGATGGGTTTACATGAATAATGGGAATATTATATATGATCACAACATCGCAGCTTTATTTCCTTATAGAAAATACTATGAATTAGTGGACGAGGATTTTGACTACAAAAAGCATCTGGACGTTTCCGGTTTTAAGGGTGATGCCATGACACGGGAAGAAGCTGCGAAAAGTTTCAATACAACCGATCACCCTGTATATAAGAGAATACTAGCTTTAGATGATTACTCCGCGAGTAAAAACCCTTCCATTTCTAGGATATTTGCCAATCAAACGGCTAACTCTTCTAAATCGATAGCGTTTAAATCCAACGGGTACGACATTCAAAGCTTCGATGTAGTAAATCAAAAAACAAATTTGCTGGGAAAGGGATTTTTCGTTCCCGTTTTCCGTTTAAATGCGGAAAATGCCTTTGAAATCAATGACCGAATGGCTCTCCATCTCTGGCTGGAAAACCGATTGGTACCAAGTGGATTAAGCGCAGAACGCCAGAAGGAGTATGAGTATTTACTGGAATTATATCAATTAAAGGGTTTAGATCAGGAAAGTTTTCTAAAAGAATTGCCATCGATCGCTATCGATTCCAAGACGTTTTATGAGAAGCTTTTAAAATCTGAAAAAGTAAGAGCTGATATTGATACATATGACGAAAAGATGTTAACAGATCCAAACCGGGGACATTGGGATTTATGGCCTGTCCACTCTGCTGAAAAACCTTTAACGATAAAACTGAACGAAGAAATAATGGCCAGAAACCCTAAAATGGATATCAGGGAGGACGGCATAGTTGGCATTGACTTTGGAACGAAAAGTACAGTGGTCGTCCATCAAGAAGAAAGTGATTTTACTCTTCCCATGCGTATAGGGATTGGCTACCTTAACACGGAAGTACAAGACTGGCATTATGAAAATCCAACCGTGATCGAATTTATCGATTTAGAACATTTCCTGGAGCTTTATCAAGAAAAAGAAGGAAGACCGGATACAAGGTGGCAGGATGTGACGGTTTCCCACAATGCCCTTAACAACTTGATGAATGGAAAGAGTGACCATTACTATTCCATATTGAATAATTTAAAGCAGTGGGCTGGAGAAAAGAGAAACGAACTCCGATTAAAGGACAAGAGGGGATATGCCGTTGTACTGCGTTCCTTTTTGGACTTAACCGATCAGGAAATCAATCCAATTGAATTATATGCCTACTACCTCGGTTTGTATATCAATAACCAGAACAATGGAATTTACCTGGACTACACCTTATCTTTCCCGGTGACGTATGAAAAAGAGGTAAGGGAAAAAATTCTGAAGTGTTTTGAGCGTGGGTTAAAAAAGACGCTTCCTATGCCGATTCAGCAGGATGAAGAATTAATGAAAAAGTTTCGTGTCACCGCTGGGGCGAGTGAACCTGCTGCCTATGCCGTTTGTGCGTTACAGGAATACGGGTTTGAACCTGAAGAGGATGAAAAAACATACTATGGCGTGTTTGATTTTGGTGGAGGAACGACAGATTTTGATTTTGGGATTTGGCGTGAAGCGGGCTTGAAAGAAAGCAGGTATGATTATGTCATCGAGCATTTTGCAGCGGGAGGGGACCGTTATTTAGGTGGGGAGAACATGCTAGAGCTTTTGGCGTTCCAAGTGTTTAAAAACAACCAAAGAACAATGCGTGAGCTAAACATTCCTTTTACTCTCCCAGCAGAATGTGTGAAATTTCCCGGAAGTGAAACGCTGATAAATGAGTCACAAGAATCCTATTTAAATACGAAACAATTGGTAGAAAAATTAAGGCCGCTTTGGGAAAGGCATGAACGGTATGAGGAACAGTTTGGAAAAGGCATGATCCGGGCTGACTTGTTTGACAAAGCGGGTCACGCAAAACTCAATGTGGAACTTTTGATCGATCAAGATGAAATGGAACAACTGATTGAGGAAAGAATTGAAAAAGGCATTAAAAATTTCTTTGAGTCATTAAGGCGCGCTTTTGCCCGGTCAGAACACAGTAGAATTAATAAAGTGAATATCCTCCTTGCAGGTAATTCAAGTAAATCCCCGGTCGTCATGAATCTATTTAATAAATGGATTGAAATAGAAGTGCAGAGCACTCAAAACTGGGGAGAAGTATCTAATGATCTTTTTGAGATTCTCCCGCCACTGGGGACAGAAGGCGCTTATTTAAAGCAAGAAGAGAGAAACAGAGTGATTAACCGAGATATATTAACCGCTCCTACAGGAAAAACGGGCGTTGCCTTTGGACTTGTACAAAGCAGAAAAGGCGGAAGTATAAAAGTTATTGACCGCGATATGGTGAATGGTGAATCAAAGTTCAAGTATTTTCTTGGCATCGGGAGAAAAGGTAAATTAAAAACAATGATTGATCAAGAAGAAGAGTATAACAAATGGCATCTTTTCATTGATGCGTCAGAAGAAGATTTTGAAATTTATTACACAAGCCTGCCGGAAGCTAGTACCAACCAGCTTGATATTAAGCAGGCACAGAGGAAAAAGCTTCGAATTGAGTATGTGGATGATTCGGCCTTTGTTTATATTCGAACCATAAGCCCGACTGTCATCGAATATGTTGTTGCAGACGAAGGCTCGATTTTAAGTGGGGATTATTTATCTGAAATTACTAAAGTGGAATTAAGCTAATAAGATATGTTGAACGAAAAAATTAGGTTAAAACACAACAGATCATTCATGTGTATGGGCTTTGATTGCTTCAATTGAATATATCAAGATGAAAGATGCTATGTTCAATTGAGTGGTATATAAATAGAATATGTCCTCGCTTGGTGCAGGGTTAAGGTTTTATGCAGGACCTTGAGTGACTATAAAGTTAAAGGCCCCCCACAGTTTACTGTGGGGGACCTTTTCATGCTCATCGTATATGTATTCCCATGGACCCCATTTAATAGCCTTTATAATGTTCAAGAAATAGTTTTCATTTCCAACATTTTTTCACTTCTTTGATCCTCCTGTTGTTCCATAATCATTAAGAGTTAATTTTACATCGTAGTTGATCGGAGCTTCACTAAATGTTTGGTCCCAATCCTTTTTGACCTTATTCCATACTTTGGGGTGCTCAATTCTCAATCGATTTCCGAAGCCGGCAACGTCCGTTTTGTATTCTTTTTGCATTTTTTCTAAAACATTCCCCACCAAGCGTTTCACTTCTTTTTCTGATGATTTTTCTGCTTTTTTTAGAAATTCATTTTTAAAAGTATCTCCTGAAACTACCCAGTTTTCAGATAGTCTCCCCACTGATTCAATGTTTACATCAAAAGAGATGCTGTCTCCTTTAACACGTGGTATGATACTGCTTTTCATGGTCTCTATTTCATATACAATCGGCTCACCGGTTTCTTTATCAAAGCTTTTCACTACACCGCCTTTTCCCTTACCTGTTATCCATGTTACGCCCTCCAGTTCCTCTTCATTTAAAGTACCAGTCATTTTGTGCGTCTTTCCATTGATTACGGCAGCTCCGGCAAATTTGACTTGCCCATCTGCTGATAGAACTTTTTGCATCAGAAAACTAGACCCTGATTTGATCTTGCTTTCTACTTTAATATGTGACATGGGGGGCAAAATCCTCGTTGTTCGATATGCATTTTCTACAATGCCAGCCAGACGGAACGCTGGAATTTCCCCTGCCTTCTTTGTTTCCAGTGTTTTGCTTGCTCTTCCTTTACTGATGAGCACAAGGCAGCTTGGTCTAAGCTCACTTTCCCGTAGATTTTGATCAAGTATTTGTTCCAACTTATACGATTTTGCAAGGTTTTCACCGATAACAACCACTTTCATATGGTGCGCGGTTACGGGTTGTTCACTTCTCAGTGATAATTCACGAACCATTTGATGCATGGAGTCTCCAGTTTCAGAAACATTAACATAAGATTTTTGTTGTGGTCCGGATTGTTTCGTTGTCGAACTCGCTACCTGTGGAGTGATAAATTGATAGGTTGCAGTAATCAGGTTCCTTTTTGAATAACCCCCCCCTTGTTCGTTTAACTTTTTCTCGATGGTGGACTGCTTGGCCTTATCGAATGCCAAACCTATACCTAAACTTTGCTCTTCAATTTCATGACTGCTCCAACATCCTGTAAGGGATAAGAACAAAAGAACAGAGAGGGAAATGTAGAGGGGGCGCGTCTTGCTATGTGATTGTTTCATATTTTTTCCCTCCCTTTATTCTTGAGATGATAAGCAGTAGAAGGGGGAGTAAACCAAATAAAAACATGGCGATATTGCCGACGAAATCTCCTTGCTTAAATAGGTCATTGATATTTTTCGGAATCATGGCAAAGATGTAGAGAATCGGAAGCAAACCAAACATGAATGGGTGAATGCTTTTTTTCGTAATTTGAGCCAGCCCTAAAGCGGCTGCAAAAAATGTAATCGTAAATGTGGCGAATATTTGCATGATCCAGACAACGAGCAATAAAGATTCAAACCGTTCAAAGATCAACCCGGCGACTTCAAAACTTCGGATAAGATCAAGTGTCGGCCATGTTCTCATGACCACTCCATCAATAGATAATGCCCCGATAACCATTACGACCGTTATCACGTAAAAAATCAATGGAATGGATACTCCAACAAGCAGGGCTTTTACTGCTTTTTTTGGTGAATTCATAAATGGAATAAGCAGTAGCATGATTTCAGGCCCTGAAAAAGCGAGAGCCGTTGTTTTTACTCCTTTCAGTACAGGGACGATTCCTTCTCCTAATACCGGACGCAGATTATCGATCTCGAATATTTTAAAGCTCATGAAGGTAACAACCAAAAAAAGGATAACTGTCAAAGGTAAAATAATTTCAAAAAGACGGGCCATCGGGTTAATGCCGCCGATGATGAGATAAAGACCTACCCACATGAAAATCATGATGATTGCCCAAGTAGGCGTACCCTCCAGAAGTAAATACCTTATTACTTCCGCCATTGCACGGAGCTGAAAACTGGAAGTTGTAAGAAAGTAACATATTACAACTAAACTTAGTAACCCACCCAGCCATTTTCCTACAATTGCATTGATGTATTGATAGAAGGTCTTTTCGGGAAACTGTTGGCTTAATTTGACCATGATCAGCCCCGCGGTTATTGTGATGACTCCGCCTAAAATAACGCTTATCCATACATCTGGTGTTTGTACCTTTTCCGTAGATGATCTGGGTAGGGTGAGTAATCCTGTGCCGAGTATGAAGTTGATGACAATGACAGCTGCTTGTGGAGTTGTAATTTTGTCTTTCGGGCTGAGAATCATTCTTTAACCACCCTTTCACCGATAGGTTATCCTTTACGTATGGGGTTTTTTGTATGCAACATCTTTGGACGGCGTTTCATCATCATAAGTGGCATTCGCACTATCAGGTCTTTCCACTCACTTAAGCGATAAGGAACGGCTGGACTCAAGTAAGGCACACCAAAGCTTTTTAATTTCACTAAATGACTGACCATTAAAAGAAAAAAGAGAATGACCCCGTATAATCCAAATGTAGCAGCACAAATCATAGCTGGAAAACGCAGAATCCGTAATGTAATCCCAATACTATAGTGCGGAATGGAAAATGATGAAATGGCGGTTAAGGCTACTACAATGACCAAAACAGGGCTAACGATCCCTGCCTGTACAGCAGCTTCCCCAATGATTAAACCGCCGACAATTCCCATTGCGGGACCGATTGGCTTAGGCAATCGCAGTCCTGCTTCCCTCAAAATTTCTATGGCCATTTCCATGAATAATGCTTCGATAAGTGCCGGAAACGGAACCCCGGACCTGGTTCCGATAATGGAGATGGCCAGTTTGGTCGGAATCAACCCTGAATGAAATGAGATGAAAGCTATATACAAAGAGGGTGTAAAAAGAGCCAGAATAGCTGCGAGGTAACGAAGCATACGAATGAATGTGCCAGGAATCCACCTTTCATAATAATCTTCCGGTGATTGCAACATCATGCTCAATGTAACCGGAACGATCAAAGCGAATGGCGTCCCATCTAACAAGATGGCCACTCGACCTTCCATCAAAGCAGCGATCACCCGATCAGGACGCTCTGTATTCTGTACCTGCGGAAAAGGACTAAGGTAATTATCTTCGATAAGTTGCTCTACATAACCTGATTCCGGCACACTATCAATATCAATTTTCTTAATTCGATTTTCCACCTCTTGCACCAATTCGGGATCAACAATATCTTTTATGTAAGCGACAACCAAATCTTTTTTTGAACGCTTTCCTACTTGGAATTTTACTAACGATAAATTCTCAATTTCACCACTGCACCTTAAAAAAGATGTATTATCACTCAATGATTCAGTGAAACCGACCCGTGGACCTCTGACTAATGCCTCTGATACCGGTTCCTCGATCGCCCTTGTTTTATGTTTTGCAGTTCCTAGGATCAGCGCATCCAATGATCCATCAATTAAAAGGGCGGTAGAACCTGTTAGTACTTTAGACGCTAACTCTTTAATGGAACGGACAGCTTCTATTTCACTAATGGATAACACTTCATTTTTTATGAATTCTTTTGAAATGCTTCCCTTGAGGTAGGGAGTGTTCTGTTTATATTCTGCTGAAAAATCAACCATCAATGATGGCATGATATGCTGATCAATGAGATCTTTATCCGATAGTCCATCCACAAAAATGATAACTGACCGTATACCGGTTCGCCCTAGATTAAATTCCCGAAAATGCACATCCCAATTATGGCCAATTTCTTGCTTAACACATTCAAGATTAAAATTAAGATTATCTGTAAACTGATGTGTTGAATCTTGGGAGGTATATGCTTCTTGTTTGTCTTTTTCGTTACCCTTTCCTTTTTTACCAATCTTTGATATCCACTCTTTCATCATCATCACTCATCCTTTGAGGTGCGAAGCAAATTAAACAATTTGCTGATTAGATACGGAATAACAAACACAATGAAAGCCTGTATAAAAACCTGCCATTCTGGAAGGTAGGAAACAATCGTTTTCCACATTTTTATCACCCTAAACTTGTCTCAGATAGCAGCTGGAATTCCTTTATTTCTCAAATAGTATTAATATCTTCTATGTTTCTTATGCAATGAAGTTAAAAAGCCATTAGCCGTATTTGCCATTAATTTATACTTCGCAAAGTAGAGGCGAAATGGATATCAGCGATTTATCCAAATGACTCATTGATAATAGTGAGCTTTAATAAACATTGGTTTTTCTTCTTTGAACTGTGGATGACTTATGCTCACAATTTGAAATATAATTTTAAAAATATCAATATCAAATTGAAATGATGCTCGAAATAACATATACTGAAAATTGAGAATTATTTGTAAATATTAACTGATTTTGGGAAATGTCGCATTTATCAACTTGAGAATAAGATACCCCAATCGCAACCCGGAACATACACGATTAACACTTTATCGGATTGTGAATCCTGGTGAAAAAAGAACGGAATGGATGAGATTATTATCTTTCGCTAAAGTTGCTCTTTATTTTCTAAAGTGATTTCAAAGGGGTGGAAAATGATGAATATATGGACAAGCTGCACAATTAGTTCAATTCTGGCACTTTCCTTACTAGCACCATCCGTGTCTTTTGCTAATGAAAATCCAAATCATGAAGCCGCTGTGAGTAAGGAGACTGCAAGCCAGTATCCAATATTAGAGAAAGCAAAAAAACCGGAAGAAGCGGGCTTTTCGTCTGAAAAGCTGGAAAAAGTGGATCAGCTTATTGAAATGGAAGTGGCAGCCGGTTTCCCCGGTGCTGCCCTGATTGTCATAAAGGACGGAAAAATCGTTAAAAATGAAAGCTACGGGTACAAACAGAAGTTTAATGAACATACGCCTCTTAAGAAGTTTCAGAAGATGGAAAATGACACGTTGTTTGACCTTGCTTCAAACACGAAGATGTATGCAACCAATTTTGCCATTCAAAAATTAGTCAGCGAAGGCAAGCTAAATATCCAGGCAAGAGTCCAGCAGTACATTCCTGAATTCAAAGACACGGAGAAGGATGTAATCAAAGGAAAGGACAATCTGAGGATTATTGATGTTCTTCATCATACAGCAGGGTTCAGACCCGATCCGCAATACCATAATCCAAAGGTTTCTAAAGAACTTTATTCCCAGGAGCGGGATAAAACCATCGAGTTCATCTCAAAAACACCGCTCACATATGTACCTGGAACACAGAATGTCTACAGTGATGTCGATTATATGCTGCTTGGTGCCATTGTTGAAGAAATAACGGGTAAGCAGCTTGATGCGTATGTTGAACATGAATTGTACAAGCCGCTTGGGTTAAAAAATACTAAGTTCAATCCTCTTCAAAAGGGCTTTAAGCCAAAGGGTTTTGCCGCAACTGAATTGCTTGGCAACACCCGTGATGGCGTGATAGACTTCCCTAACATTCGCACATACACACTTCAAGGGGAAGTACATGATGAAAAAGCATTTTATTCAATGGGAGGCGTTTCAGGGCATGCCGGTCTTTTCTCCAATACGGAAGATATGGCAGTCCTTCTGCAGGTGATGCTGAATGGCGGGGGATACGGTAAACATATGTTGTTTGATCAAGAAACCATCGATGAATTCGTCGCACCTTCCGAGATGAATCCTACATATGGGCTTGGGTGGAGACGAAATGGCGATGCTAGCATGGAATGGATGTTCAGCCCTTATGCGAGCGACAGTGCCTACGGTCATACTGGATGGACTGGGACGGTCACGATCATTGATCCGGAAATGGATTTAGGGATTGTGTTACTAACAAATAAAAAGCACTCTCCGCTCGTTAACCCTGTAGCCAATTCCAATCAGTTTTTTGGCGACCTCTTCAAAACAGGAAGCTATGGAAGTGTTGTAACTGCAATTTATGAAGCATTGGAAACGAATGAATGAATGTATATTTCCCATAAAGTTTAAGGCCTCCCAATAATGTTGGGAGGCCTTTTTTCTCGTTTATGGATTTCTTTTAGCCAAGCTCTATTCTATACAGTTTGGGCAAGGATCAGATTTTTATATGCTCCGTCTTGATGGAGCAAATTATCATGGGCACCTTGTTCGATGATTTCCCCATTTTGTACAACGATGATGCGATCGGCATGTTTAATAGTCGCTGGCCCCGATGGAATTGCCTGTGGGGATTATCGTTTCAATTTTAGGAGCGCCGTATTTTATCTATTTACTCGTGAAAAACATTTAATAAATATGAAGAAGTACAGAAAATTTGCAGAAAAAAAAGCCCGTTTTCAGGACGTTTATGAGGATGGTTTTTTTTGCAGTTTTCAAAGAATTTTGATGAGAACTGTACGAACAGAAAGCGGCTCTCGGGAGTGATGAATCATCCCCTAAAAGAACTATTTTAAAAAATATATTGACCGAACGGCTTGTATCCGCTTACAATGATATTTAGTTATTAGTGTATTTAGAAAATTGTAAAAGAGGTACCTGCATGACAAATGAATTCGAC
Organism: Peribacillus sp. Bi134; assembly: GCF_918698065.1. NCBI lineage: Bacteria > Bacillati > Bacillota > Bacilli > Caryophanales > Bacillaceae > Peribacillus > Peribacillus sp. Bi134. The sequence continues at coordinate 50,789 of NZ_CAKKLN010000013.1, forward strand.
AGAAGAATCGGGCGCCATGCAATCATGTACGCGTTTGCGAACGAAGAAGAAGAAGTCATATTGACGAATGACCTTAAGCGGATGGATTGGCTTTATGGAAAAGGTAAAGTCGGTTCAATGGAGCTGCAGAAAATAGTTGCGGCCATTGAGACATCAGCGAAAAGGCTTGGATTAGTCAATCCCGATATGTATCGTGAAATGCATGCACTGTATCATGCGATCATCGAAGCACTCCAAGGAGTGACACGCGGCCAGGTTGAGCTTGGCGGTCTTTTGAGGACTGCGGGACTTCGGTTTGCCATCGTTCGGGGCAGGCCGTTTAAAAACGGGGACGAAGGTGAATGGATTGCTGTAGCCGTGTATGGAACGATTGGAGCACCGGTTCGGGGATTTGAACATGAAGCCGTTGGCTTGGGAATTAACCACATTTAAATAATTAAAAGCCTATAGTTATTTAGTGAAATAGGGGGCTGTATTGAAAGACTGGATAAGTCTGTCAATACGGCCTCCTTTTGTTTGTTTAAAAAAAGAATAGGGGTGCAGGAAATGATTATGTTAACGGGCCAAACTTTAACGATTGAAGAAGCAAAAAAAGTGTTATATGGGGAGGCATTTGTCACGGCTTCTGCCGAGAGTGTCAAGAAAGTTGAAAAGAGCCGGGAAGCGGTTGAAAATATCGTGAAGCAAAAGAAAGTCATCTATGGCATCACAACAGGTTTTGGAAAATTCAGCGATGTATTGATTGATGCAGAGGACGCAGAGCAGCTACAGTGGAATTTGATTCATTCCCATGCTTGCGGAGTCGGGGAGCCGTTTCCTGAGGTCGTTTCGAGAGCTATGGTCCTTCTCCGTGCCAATGCGCTATTAAAAGGGTTTTCCGGTGTGCGTCCTGTCGTCATTGAACGTTTGATCGATCTTTTGAATGCCCATATCCATCCGGTCATCCCTCAGCAAGGATCTCTTGGAGCAAGCGGGGACTTGGCGCCGCTTTCCCATTTGGCGCTAGTATTGATGGGAGAAGGGGAAGTGTTTTATAAAGGAGAGCGAATGGAGGCCATCATAGCTTTATCGAAGGAAGGTATTCTTCCTCTGACTCTTAAAGCAAAAGAAGGTCTTGCATTAATAAATGGAACACAGGCCATGACTGGGATGGGCCTCGTCAATTACATTGAAGCCGAACAGCTGGCACATCAAACTGAAGCGATCGCTTCACTGACGTTAGAAGGTTTACGCGGCATAGAAGATGCCTTTGATGCCGATGTTCATCTAGCACGAGGCTACCGCCAGCAAACAGAGGTCGCGGAACGGATTCGTCGCATGATCAGCGGCAGCCAGCTCATCACGAAGCAAGGGGAACTGCGGGTACAGGATGCTTATTCGCTCCGCTGCATTCCGCAAGTGCATGGGGCATCATGGCAAACACTTGATTATGTAAAAGAAAAACTGGAAATTGAAATGAATGCAGCGACGGATAATCCGCTTATTTTTGACGATGGGGAAAAGGTTATTTCAGGGGGTAACTTCCATGGCCAGCCGATTGCATTTGCGATGGACTTCATGAAAATCGCTGTTGCCGAGCTTGCGAACATTTCAGAGCGCCGCATTGAGCGACTCGTCAATCCTCAGCTGAATGATTTACCGCCATTCTTAAGTCCGTCACCTGGCTTGCAGTCGGGAGCGATGATCATGCAATATTGTGCCGCTTCACTAGTTTCTGAGAATAAAACACTCGCCCATCCTGCAAGTGTTGATTCCATTCCATCTTCAGCGAACCAGGAAGATCATGTAAGCATGGGAACGATTGGGTCCCGACACGCACATCAAATCATTCAGAACGTACGCCGCGTTTTGGCGATTGAGCTCATTTGTGCCTTACAGGCGGTGGAATACCGCGGAACAGAAAAGATGGCTCCGTTTACAAAAGAGTTTTATACGGAAGCAAGAAAGCTCATTCCAAGCATTACACAAGATCGTATCTTTTCTAAAGATATTGAAGCAACGGCAAGCTGGTTACATCAAATCGATTGGAATTCATTTATTCATAGGAGTTTACCTACAACATAATATGAAGTGCGGAATATCCGAATGAACGTTAGGCTTATAGCCCTTTGGGTTTTAAGCCTAACATCGTTATGTAAATGCTACATAGATCCCAGAAATCCAAAAAGGTCTCAGCATTAGAGAAAATGACCTTGAAATAGTAATAAATGCAGGAAATGACCATTGATGGAATGATTGGCTTTACCTATTCGTGCTAGATTAAAAATGCATTTTGGAGGGGAATCTAATTTGGAAAATCGGCAATTGCAACCACCTGTCATAAATGAAAAAAACCAGCCGTCAAATACTTTACAAAGGAAGCTGAAAGCTCGCCACCTTACGATGATATCGTTAGGCGGTGCAATTGGTACAGGGCTGTTTCTCGGAAGCGGTCCGGCCATTCACTCTGCAGGACCTGGCGGTGCTTTGGTCGCTTACGCCGTAATTGGTATAATGGTTTATTTTATTATGACAAGCCTCGGAGAACTGGCATCATTCATGCCAGTCAGCGGAGCTTTCAGCACCTATGCTTCGCGTTTCATCGACCCAGCATTAGGATTTGCGCTTGGTTGGAACTATTGGTTCACTTGGGCGATGACACTTGCCGCGGAACTATCTGCCGCAACGATGGTAATGAAATTTTGGTTTCCTGACAGCTCGTCTTTTTTATGGAGTTCTTTGTTTTTAGTTTTAATATTTTTATTGAATTACGTATCCGTTAAAGGGTATGGCGAAGGGGAATATTGGTTTTCCCTCATTAAAGTGGCAACCATCATCATTTTTATAGTAGTAGGAATATTGATGATATTCGGAATCATGAATGGAGAGGCGATTGGTTTTAAAAACTTCACAGTTGGTGACGCTCCATTTGCCGGTGGTTTTTTGGCTACATTGGGTATTTTCATTGCTGCTGGATTTTCTTTTCAGGGTACAGAAATAGTCGGTGTTGCAGCCGGTGAAAGTGAAGACCCGGCAAAAAATGTACCTCGTGCAGTTCGCAGCATTTTCTGGAGGATCTTCCTCTTTTACATCCTGGCCATACTTGTTATTGGACTGATCGTTCCTTATACGAATGGCAGTCTGCAAGGACACACGATCATGGTTAGCCCATTTACGATGGTGTTTGAAAAAGTGGGACTGGCATTCGCTGCTTCCGTGATGAATGCCATCATTTTGACAGCTGTATTATCCGCTGGAAATTCGAGTCTTTACGTGACGAGCCGAATGTTGTACTCTATGGCAAAAGAAGGGCTGGCACCGCGTATTTTTGGGAAGCTTAACAAGCGCGGCGTTCCCATTTGGGGACTGGCAGTCACTTCACTTGTAGGGATGCTGGCCTTTTTTGCTTCCGTTTTCGGTGATGGAGTTATTTATATTTGGCTTATGAATGCTGTTGGAGTCACTGGATTTATATTTTGGCTGGGAATAGCGGCGAGCCATTATCGGTTTAGAAAAGCCTATATTGCTCAAGGGTATTCACTGGACGATCTTCCCTATAAGTCAAAATGGTTTCCTTTTGGACCGATATTTTCCTTTGCTCTTTGCTTTTTCGTTTTATCGGCGCAAAACTATCAGGCCTTTATCGGCGATGAAATTAACTGGGCCAGTGTGTTCGCTGCCTATCTTGGCATTCCATTCTTTCTGGTAATGTGGCTTGGATATAAGTTCATTAAGAAAACAAAAGTAGTTCCGCTAAAGGATTGCAAAATTGATTTTGATGAACATAGGAATGCAAAATAGACATGAGACTTCTTTTAATAATTTATTTGGATTAATTATTAAAAAATACAACTTTCTTTGTTAGGATCGTTAGCAGCCTTTAAATGACAAGGTTTCTTACCGCCAAGAAACAAAACAAACAATAATTTGAAGTGATGAAAAAATGATCATCGGTTCCAGTTGATTAAGCCGAAGTAACAGTTGGAGATGATTGAATCAATACGCACTATATCAATTTCATTTTAGGGATATTCCTTTTTTAAGAAGTATTATCCCATTATCCCCCTACAAGTAGAGTGACAAGATGTCCTTAATAATCTACCTGGAGGGGATTTTTTTATGGAGGAAAAGGGACAAACATTTAAAACATATACAGAAGAATTAAAACGTGAAGTCGTTCGATAAAGTTGGAGAAGTTCATTGAATTTATGCTTTGTTTAATAGGAAAGGAACTTACCTTGATATAGATTAATTAACAGTTTAGTAAAACAGAGATAAGCCCTTCCAAAAGGGTTTGGAGGGTTACTTGGCATGGCCATGAATATTGTAACAATAGGATATATAATAATTCAGGTTAATTGGGGAGGAAAGACATTGATAATATATTTTGTCTTATAAGATATATGAAGGTATTGTTAAGTCTATCGACTATATGAAATGGTCTATGAACATGTTGGAAAATAATTGTTCATCTACTTAATTAAATTTCCTTTCTTCCATATACTCACCAATTTTGCGAAACTTATCAAAACGCTGTTGGCGTAGAATGCCTTTATCTAATTGACCAAGTTCTTGTAATGCCTTTCGTAATGTTTCTTTGATAAATTGCGATTGAAGTGGGGTGTCAATATGTGCTCCTCCAACAGGTTCTTTGATGACCCCATCAATCACCCCTAGTTCCATCAAGTCCTTAGCCGTAATTTTCAATACTTCAGCTGCTCGTTTTGCTTGTGCGGCATCCTTCCATAACACTGCTGCTGCTCCTTCAGGTGAAATAACCGAATAAAATGTGTTTTCTAGCATGTAGATTCGATTGCCAATCCCTAGAGCCAACGCACCACCACTCCCACCTTCACCAACTACAAAGCAGATGATTGGTACTCCAAAACTAGCCATTTCACGAAGATTGTGGGCGATAGCTTGAGATTGTCCACGTTCTTCAGCTTCACGTCCTGGGAAGGCTCCTGGCGTGTTAATAAATGTTACGATGGGGCGATTGAACTTATTGGCTTGTTGCATAATCCTTATGGCTTTTCTGTAGCCTTCAGGTTGCGACATGCCAAAACGACGATAGATATTGTCTTTTGTATTTTGACCTTTTTGATTTCCTAAAACAGTTATAGGCATTCCTTCGAAGGTAGCTATTCCTGAAACTAATGCAGGGTCTTCCCCATAAAGTCTGTCACCATGAAGTTCAATAAAGTCTTCAAAAATATGGTGGATATAATCTAAAGTAGTTGGGCGTTGTTGAATTCTAGATAGTTGAATTTTATCCCAAACTTCCATATTTTCATTAAGATGAATTTTGATTTCATTGACTTTTTGCTCAAGATTTTTTAATACCTCGTTTAGGTCAAGATTATGCTTTGTAGACACCTCTTTCAGTTCAGCAATTTGATTTTCCAGTTGTTTTAATTCTTGCAAATTCATCGTTTAAAACACTCCCTGAAATTGAGATGATGGATTTTTAAAATGGTTGTTAATGATTGTTTTAATTCATTCCTATTTACAACCATATCCAGTTGCCCATGTTCCAATAAAAATTCAGAGGTTTGAAAATTCTCTGGAAGTTCTTCTCTTATAGTCTGTTCAATTATGCGTCTTCCTGCAAAGCCAATTAAAGCTTGTGGTTCGGCAATATTGATATCACCTAATGAAGCGAAACTAGCAGAAACTCCACCCGTTGTAGGATTGGTTAAAACGGATACGAAAAGAATTTTTTCGTAGTTTAGTTGTTCTAAAGCAACACTTGTTTTTGCCATCTGCATGAGACTAAGAATTCCTTCTTGCATGCGAGCTCCGCCGCTTGCTGAAAACAATATAAATGGTTTTCGTGTTTTTAATGACTTCTCAATGGCTCTTGTGATTTTTTCACCGACTGCTGATCCCATGCTTCCCATACGGAAACGAGAATCCATGACACCAATCACAACCGGATAGCCACCTATTGAAGCTTCCCCAGTAATAACCGCATCATTTAATGCAGTCTTATTCTTATCAGAAATTAATTTATCTGTATATTCAGGGAAGTTCAACGGGTCAACGGAAATTAAACTTTTATTGAATTCCGAAAAAGAACTACTATCTGTAAGCATTGAAATGCGGTCATAAGCCGTAACGGGATAGTGATATTGGCATTTCGGACATACATTCAATTCTATTTTCATAAGAGATTCATCATAGGTTTCCCCACATGATTTACAAGTAAAAGGGATGGGAGTAAAGCTTTTGTCTATTTCAAAAAAAGAGTTCGATTCTATTTTTTCTCTTTTTAATGGATACATCTTCATCAATCCTCCTGTGGTAAGACCGCCGTATTACAAGTTACGCTCACCATTCTTTAAAATATGGAGCGTGATTTTTAGCTTTTCTTAAAAAGTTTTATACAATCAGAAATCATTCTAGAGAATAAAAATTTTATTTGGTGGGTGCTTCATTAAGAAATTATCTATTCCTGTATGAATGCATTTTTACTTGAAAAATCAGAAACTTACGATTTTATTGATGGGAATTACGTAGGCTTGTATACAAACCGAGTATACAAACATTAAGACTTCTTATTATCTTTCTATAAAGAGGATAAAGGTTACTTAGCTTAACAGAACGGTTGTTTGAAGTGTATGAGTGTAATCACTTTTTATCGCTCACCATTATTCCAATTCTTAGAAAGAACGATTTACCAAATAGCAAAGCGTCATCTAATAAAGCTAATACTCCCATTGTTGGTGTAAGCTCATAATATGCATTTACGAATTTAATTGAATGGGCTCATTCTTCAGTGGATAATATTTTATTGGTTTATCAGATTGTAAAAAGATAAAGATTAATAGTTTTTTTAATCTAAAGGGGAAGATTAGGATTTTGTTTAACAAGAACTCTAGGGATGTTAGGATATCATTTGGGGGAATACGGTTGTTATCTGCCGGACAACCTCATAAAAAATATTTTAAAATAACAAAAAATGATTGAAAATAAAATCTTGATAATGAACAGTTAGGCAATAGAGGTGTAGCGATTGGTCACACCGGTTTAGTAAAAATACATGTTAGTGATGGGCTGTATTTTTTTTAATATCTTTTGCAACATTGAAAACTTGTACAGCCAAAGAAGCACTATGAATGGATTAATTGAAAGAAAGCAATCTATAACTAAGTAGCCATATATCGTTTTTTTGTACTTCTGGTTTTGTCCTCGAAGAGTATTCGATTGTAAGATTATTTCCCATTTTAAAAAAATGATAAATCGTGGTTCTGAAAAAATGTTTCGATGCCCCGGTTATTGCTTAAACCGTTGCTAAGTCAATGTTTATAGAGGGATGGTGCCACTTTCATATGGTGCACCATCTTAACGTATATACACAACAATTCCGCCCCACATCATTTGAATTTATATTCATTCTTTGTTAAGGTAATTAAGTACTTTAGGGATACAGGTTCATTCCGTGTGCTGGGACTGAACAAAACCCTAAAATAAAAAACCATTATATTTCAGTTGGTATATGCTGTGCCTGTTAGTTTCCTCAGTTGTATTGCACTTCTTTTCCCTGCTAGCTCCAATTAGACACATTGGGAATCCCATAATCATATTTCTATGCGTTTTGGTGTTATACTGCACTGCAAGTACCATTCCACCTGGTTAAGGAAATGAAATACATTAGAGGGTAGTCGTAAGTCCATCTGGACAAAACTCTAAGTGGAATCGTTTATATTACAGTTGGTATATGTTGTGCCTGCTTGTTTCCTCAGTTGTGATTGCACCTCTTTTTTTCCTACTTGAAATGCTCAATTTATCACACATAATATAATCCAAGTAAAGAAGTACTTCTTGGGAATAATAAATATAGATTATTTTTCTATGCACGTTATGCCCTGTGCCACTGAATAAGTGTCACTTCCGCTTTTTTTGAAGAAAAAGTAATGGGGTAGATTTTCGGTTATTTCAAGGTACTTGTGCATTAATAATCATCACTCGCATAAAACGGGGGAATTCAGCAAAACTGAATATCATATGGGCAACTATTAGAATGAGGTGACTTGATGAAGCCGTATGTAGAAGTCAGAAATGTCTCGAAAATTTTTGGCAAATCTCCAAAAGCAGCAACAGATTTATTGAAGCAAGGCAAAACGAAAAAAGAAATCTTGAAAGAAACGGGACAAACGGTCGGAGTGAATAATGTTAATTTCGAGATTTATCCCGGCGAGATCTTTGTCATCATGGGCCTATCAGGTAGCGGGAAATCCACTTTGATCCGCATGTTCAATCGTTTGATCGATCCCACTTTGGGTGAAATCTTAATTGATGATGAAGATATCGTGAAGATGAATGCTGCCCGGTTAAGGGAAGTCAGACAAAAGAAAATAAGCATGGTCTTTCAAAACTTTGCTTTATTTCCGCATAAAACGATATTGGAAAACGCTGAATTCGGGCTCGAAATTCAAAAAGTGGATCCGGCAAAACGTCAGGAAAATGCGATGAAGGCTCTTGAGGCCGTTGGATTGAAAGGCTACGAAAATCAGATGCCATCACAGCTTAGCGGCGGTATGCAGCAAAGGGTTGGGTTAGCCCGGGCACTCGCCAGTGATACGGATATCCTACTGATGGATGAAGCCTTCAGTGCCCTTGATCCATTGATTCGTAAGGATATGCAGGATGAATTGATTCAAATACAAGATCAGTACAAAAAAACGATCATTTTCATTACCCATGATCTTGATGAAGCATTGAGGATCGGGGATAGAATTGCCCTTATGAAAGATGGAAGTGTAATTCAATTGGGTACCCCTGAACAAATCATGATGAATCCAGCCAATGAATTCGTCGAGAAGTTTGTGGAAGATGTTGATCTATCAAAAGTATTGACAGCCTCTCATGTGATGATACGCCCAGAGAAGATTGCGGTGGACAGAGGCCCGAGGGTTGCCTTGGAAATCATGCGCAAACAAGGGTATTCCAGCATTTTCGTTGTGGATAGGAAGCAGAAGTTATTGGGGGCCGTGACTGCTGAACAGGCACGTCAGGCAATGAGTAATAACCAATCGATCTCTGAAGTGATGACAACTGATATCCCAACTGTAAAAGAGGATGAATTACTTGGAAACCTCATGGATGTGATGGCGACTTCAAGCTTGCCAATCTCAGTGATCGATGATCAGAACAGAATTAAAGGAATTCTTCTTCGCGGTGCCGTTATCGGTGCTTTGGCCGGAAATAAAGATTCCTTGAATGAAATGGAGAGTGAATAATTCAATGAATATGCCGAAAATCCCACTAGGAGCATGGGTCGATTCTTTAGTGGATTGGATAACTATTGTATTTGCTGGATTATTTACACTTATTACGAATGTGATTGAGGGACTACTGGATATCCTGGTCGATGTAATGAGTGCTGGACCTTCCATCGTGTTAATCATAGTCCTGACCCTTCTGGTTACCTATACAAGCAGATGGCCATTGGGATTATTTACATTAATCAGCTTACTATTGATTGATAATCTTGGTTATTGGGAATCAAGCATCCAAACACTGGCAATCGTTATATTGTCAGGAGTCTTAACGATAGTGATCGGGATACCGATCGGAATATGGTGTGCCCAAAATAACACGGTACGTAAGATCGTAACCCCAATCTTGGATTTCATGCAAACGATGCCTGCCTTCGTTTATTTGATTCCTTCAATTTTATTCTTTGGAATAGGGGTGGTGCCTGGAATCATCGCGTCATTCATTTTCGCGATTGCACCGACAATCCGAATGACCAATCTTGGGATTCAGGAAGTGCCTAATGATTTGATAGAAGCATCTGATGCTTTTGGTTCAACCAGCAGCCAAAAGTTATTCAAAGTACAAATACCATTGGCTACTCCAACGATTATGGCAGGAGTTAACCAAAGCATCATGCTGGCACTATCCATGGTTGTTACAGCCTCTTTGGTTGGAGCACCAGGACTTGGGGCGGATGTCTACCGGGCTGTCAGCCAAATTAATGTGGGGCAAGGATTTGAAGCAGGATTATCCATCGTAATCATTGCAATCATACTCGATCGTATCACGCAAAACCTTCGTAAACCAGCTTACGAGCATATCGTAAGCAGGAAAATCATTTTTACGATTTTGGCTTTACTTGTTGTGGGTACTGCACTATTCAGTACTTTTACAAAAGAAAAAGCAGTGGACGGGGATCAAAACAGTCTTGCTGCCAAAGCCAATTATGAAATCATCGGAATTGAACCTGGAGCAGGAATAATGAAGTTGACTAAAACGGCTATTGATGATTATAAGCTGGATGACTGGAACGTGGTTGAAGGGTCATCGGCAGCAATGGTTGCAGAATTGAAAAAAGCGATTGATAAAGAAGAACCAATCGTCGTTACTGGCTGGTCACCACATTGGATGTTCTCGACATATGACTTGAAATATCTCGAAGATCCGAATGGATCCTTCGGCAAGGCTGAAAACATCAATTCCATTGCCAGAAAAGGACTTGAACAGGATGCACCAGGTGCCTATAAAATTCTTGATCAATTCTACTGGGAAACAAAAGATATGGAAGATGTAATGGTCAAGGTTGCTGATGGGATGTCTCCTTCAGAAGCAGCAGAAGATTGGATAAAGAAAAATCAGGACAAAGTGTCCAAATGGACCCAAGGAGCACAATCAGGAAATGGTGAAAAGATCAAACTGGTTTATGTTGCCTGGGACACTGAAATTGCCAGTACCAATGTGATTAGCAAAGTGCTGGAGCAGAATGGCTATGATGTAACATTAAGTCAGGTTGAAGTGGGGCCGATGTTTGCCGGCGTAGCAAACGGAAGTGCGGACGCCATGGTGGCTGCATGGCTCCCGGGAACACATCTTGAATACTATAATAAGTACAAAGATGAAATTGTTGACCTTGGACCAAACTTAAAAGGAACAAAGCTTGGTCTGGTCGTACCTGAATACGTAGATATTGATTCGATTGAAGACTTAAAATAAGAAAGAAGAGGGAATTTCAGAAATGGAATTCCCTCTTTTTTAAGTTTAGCCGCTTGGGATCAATGGATGGAAACGAATTTATTCATCAATTCCTCTTCAGTTACTTCAATCTTTCCTTTCATATCTTCAGCCAATAATACATAACTTTTCACGCCAATGAATTCTGAATGTGATATTAAAAAGAATTTTGTTCCTTTTTTATACGCAGAAGGATCATCATCAATCAATTTAAACATTTTCATCCTTTTTCCACCTTCGATATCATATTCGTAACGCATGTATTCATAACTACCTTTGGAGTAGAAGTAATTGCATCGAACAAGTTGAAAAGGCGTTAGGTCACTACTAAGGTACAACTTCTCTTTTCACTTTTTATATCATTGATATTTATGGGTGGTCAACTATTTTTACTGGTAGATACAAGAACCAGCTGGCATTGTCATTTGTTTGCAAATTATGATTATTCCTAACTTTCTGTGGAAGTGTCTATCGTTGAATGTTAAAATTCAGTTGGAAAACAGTGATTCTTTATACATATGAAAGAGATTAAAAAGTGTTTTGGAAGGTGTGGAAATATTGAAACCCATCATATTTGATGTAGATACTGGGATTGATGATGCCCTGGCGATGGCATATGCTTTAAATTCCCCTGAATTGGAAGTGCTCGGATTTACCACTTGCTTTGGTAACGTGCCCGTTGTTGAATCGACCCGCAATACGCTTGCCGTTTTGGAGAAATTAAATAGGCGCATTCCGGTTTTTGAAGGTGCTGACCAAACTTTGGTACGCGGAAGGAAGAAGAGGTATCCCAAGCATGTACATGGGGAAGACGGGTTAGGAAATACCCTTCGGTTTGAACCAACCATCAAAGCATCACAAGGAAATGCAGTGGATTTCATTATCGATCAGGTGCAAAGCCGACCGCATGAAATCACGATTATTGCAGTTGGACCACTGACTAACATCGCATTGGCGATTAAAAAGGCCCCACTGACCATGTCCTTAGTAAAAGAGGTCGTTATTATGGGCGGTGCCGTAAACGTACCAGGAAATGTAACCCCTTATGCTGAAGCGAACATAATATCAGATCCTGAAGCAGCACATCAGGTATTTGCTTCAGGACTGCCAATCACCCTAGTGGGGCTTGATGTGACGCTGCAAACATATCTTTTGAAATCGAAGCTTGATGATTGGCGTGCTACTGGTAAGGAAAGCGCCGAATTTTTAGCGGAAATGACCGATTATTATATGAAAGCATATGAAAACTCCCATCCAGGTTTGGGCGGTTGCGCCCTTCATGATCCGCTTGCAGTCGGGGCTGCGATTGATTCAAGTTTTGTGAGTGCAGAATGGATGAACGTCAAGGTGGTGACCGAGGGTGAAGAAACAGGCAGGACAATCGGTCAAAAGGATGGCGAATCAAGAATCCGCGTCTGTACGAATGTGGAAAGTGCTCGGTTTGTGAAACATTTCTTGGAACGGGTTATATGACATTGAATCATGTATTAATTATAAAGGCTGTTTCTTTTCCCAGAACCATTGGGAATAGATATGCCCTGTTTCTGTTGAATAAATAGATCGGAGTCAGGCCGAATTATTATAGTGGCCTTCAAACTTTAATCAAACGTTTGATTAAAAAGAAAGTCTAAAGTCACTATTATTATGATGAAAACCATATTATTGGGTTATGGCTCGGAAATATTGGGTATAAGGAACTTTTTTTACCATAAAAAAGTAAAATGTTTAAAATTATTTAAAAAATGGGTTTGGAAATATGGAAAAACAGGTACATAGACTTTCGTAATGCCATATTTAGGTTTTTTTGCATAATCATAATTTACCATTTTTCGACTTTGCGGTTATTTATATGGCAGAAAATGTATGGTTCTATTAAAATGTACTATATAAGATAAAAGGAGGAGTTTTTTTCTATGTCACAAATTCGCGTAACACCTTCAGAACTGAAAGATGTAGCCAGACAATATGATAATGAGAGCCAACAAGTAACGGATATGATTGGTCGTTTAGATAGAATGAGAGATCATTTAACTGGTATTTGGGAAGGTTCTTCCAGTGAGGCTTTCGTAGGCCAGTACGAAGAATTAAAGCCTTCATTCATGGATATGGCTCGCTTGTTGAATGAAGTTTCTCAACAATTGAATAAATCAGCTCAAATCCTTGAAGACACAGATAATCAGATTGCTAGTCAAATTCGCGGATAATCATTAGGTCAATGAAATAAAGAAATTTCTAGGAAAAAGCGCCGCGACTCTTTATGAAGATCGTGGTGCTTTTTTGCATTAAAGAGGTGGTTTCCATATATATTCAACTAACGATCGATTTAAACAGGTATACAGGGGAAGTATTTGATTTGCAAGTGTCGAATTACCGCTCCATCAAAAAGGTTGTGGAAATCATATGGCAGGTAAAGGATATTGCCAGTGCACCTAAAGAAGGCTATTGGGTGCGGGTCCAGAATAAGGAGTTCGTATGTTCAGGTTATGAAACCCTGCTTGATAGCGGAATTACGACGGGGGACCGCCTAGAGATCCTCTAATGGATCAGTGTGGACTCTTTATAGGAAAAAAGTCTAAAGCCCTTTAGCAGGGGTAAAGGAGTTACATAAAATGGATGAGAAAAAATCCTCATATCTGGAGAAAAAAACAGAAGCTGCGATGATGAAGGATGATAATGGGCATTTGTTCGTTTTCCAACGGGCAAAATTATCGATGCAAGACCCACTGGAATTACAGCTTATTCATGAAGCGGATGATGCTCTCCAGAAACATATAGAAGTGACAGAGGACGAGGTGCAGATCATAGTAAATCCACCAGCCTCTTTTTTTGTTTTTTCAAAAGCTAAAGATAAAAATCCATTGAGTAGATGGTTATCGTCTTATCAAATCTTGAAGAAAATCAGGAATCATGAATTGAGTCGCCTGCAACTTGTCGTTTGTCCGGAAAATATCGTTTTTGATTCAAGCTTGGCCCCATATTTCCTGCATTATGGCGTAAAAGACAGTTTGCCTCCTTATGAGCATAATCAGGATGAGCTATTTAAAGAAACGAAGGCAACGATTTCAGCGCTTGTGGATGGGCGGTATACATTCGAAGAGTATCTGCTTTACCATAAAACCCTGAAACTATCGAGCGAATCACAAAGCATATTGGGGACGGGGACTTGGGATGAACTTTCCACGGTCATTCAAAATCGGATAGAAGATTTAGAGAAGGAAGAAAAAGCATTTGTGCATATCCCCGAAAAGAAATGGAAAACGGGCCGTTATACACTTTGGGGTACGGTGATCGTTCTAGTGCCGCTGCTGTTGTTTACGATTTACACATTATTCTTCTCCCAACCTAAGCAGGAGGCATATGTGGAAAGCGGTGAAAGCTTTTTAAAACAAAAATACAGTGAAGTCATTGACCGGTTGGAGAACTACGATCCGAAAAAAATGCCTTATGTCGTTCAATATGAACTGGCGAAGTCTTACGTCGCTTATGAACCGTTGGATGATGTCAGAAAGAAGAATGTAGAAAATGCAATCACTTTGCAGACTGATAGCCAGTATCTTTTATATTGGATTTATATAGGCAGGGGCATGAGTGAGGACGCGATCGATTTGGCGAGGATCATGGAGGATCGTGAATTGATTATGTATGGACTCGTAAATCTGAAAGAACAGATTAAGTTGGATGATAACCTTTCCGGGGAAGAAAAGGAAACGCAAATTAAAGAAGTCGATACGGAGTTATCCCAATATGAAAAGGAACTAAAGGAATTGAAAGAGCAATTGGAGGAACAGCAAGATGAGAACCAGCCTTCAACAGAGTCGACTTTAGAGGACAAAGGCGAAACGGAAACAAAGCCTGCTGTAAAAGAAGAAGCGGAAAAAGAACCTGCTTCTGGTGAGAAAGAGGGAAGTAAGGATTCCTCCAATAAATCATCTGAAGAAAAAGAGAAAAGCAAAGAGTGAGCAATGGGCCTTTTGCGGAGGTGAGATTTAATGAGTTTATTATGGATTTATTCTAAGGGAAACTACCAATCCTATACGATCAAGGGAAATCATAACGGTCCAATTACGATTGGGCCATCAAAGCAGGATACGATCACCATATATTCCATTCCCTTTGAACATGGTCCTATCAAGCTGAATAAACCTGAAGGACTTGATGGATATGAGGTGTTTAGAGAGGACATGAAGCTTGGTGATGTAAAGCCATTCCAGAGCTTCACCTTTCACGAAGGAGAAGAAAAGGTCGAGATTTTTTATACGGCAGGAGAATTGGAAGAGAGCCTCTATTATATAGGCAACTTGAAAGAAATCACTTTATCGGCCCAGGCAGGAGCGACTATCCGTAAAGAAAGACCTGTTTCCGGCAATGGGGCTTCCTTTGTGCTTCATAAAGGGCAGTGGCTACTCATGCCAAAGGAAAATAGCGGGATATTCCTGAATGGTGAAAGAGTAACGAAAGCTGTTCCCATTCAAAATGGTGATCTCATTTGCTGGCCGAATATGGTGCTAAGGTTGATTGAAGGCGACTTATTGATGATTCATAGTGCCGAGAGCTATGAAACATCATTAGCTCAAATGAAGAAGCCAATCTCTGAAATGAAAAAAAACTATCCACAATATCGCCGGACACCAAGGATGATCTACGAATTGCCGGACGAGAAAGTGACGATATCTTTTCCGAGCCAAGAATCGGAAGATAATAATAGAGGGTTATGGCTGATCCTTATGCCGCCTTTAATGATGCTAATCGTCATGGGGGTCATCACGGTCATTCAGCCTCGGGGCATTTTCATCATCATATCGATTGTTATGTTCACAACGACTTTAGTTACCTCGACGGTACAATACTTTAAAGACAAAAAGAAGCAAAAACTCAGAGAAGAAAAACGTCAACGTGTATATACAAGGTATTTAGAGCAGAAGAGGGAAGAACTGCAAGAGCTGTCTGAAAAACAAAAGAATGTGCTGTTCTATCATTACCCTTCATTTGAAAGGATGAAGCTGCTGACTGACAGTATTAGCGACCGTATATGGGAGCGAACTTTGGAAAGTGAAGATGCTCTGCACTTTAAGATCGGAACGGCGACCATACCATCAAGTTATCAGGTGTCGGTAAATAGCAGTGATATGTCCAATCGGGATATAGATGATTTACTTGAGCAGTCGCAGGAACTTGTGGATGTATACAAAAACCTGGATGATCTTCCGTTATCGATCGATTTATCAAGCGGATCGATGGGCCTGGTCGGAAAGGAATCGATTGTTAAACGGGAGCTGCAGCAACTGATTGGGCAACTGGCCTTTTTTCATAGTTATCATGATGTTCGTTTTGTGGCCATTTTTCCGGAGAAGGATTACCAGGAATGGGAATGGATGAAATGGCTGCCTCATTTTCAATTGCCGCATGCCTATGCAAAAGGCTTTATATATAATGAGCAGTCACGTGACCAGCTGCTGACCTCGATTTATCAGCTTTTGAGGGAAAGAGATTTGGATGAAAATAAAGGGAAAGTGAGATTCACTCCCCACTTTGTCTTTATTGTCACGGATCGTAATTTAATTGCGGAGCATGTCATATTGGAATATTTAGAAGGTAAAACAGACGATTTAGGTATCTCGACGATTTTTGCAGCGGATGCAAAAGAGAGTTTGACGGAAAATGTC
The DNA here is from genome assembly GCF_918698065.1 of Peribacillus sp. Bi134. Lineage (NCBI taxonomy): Bacteria > Bacillati > Bacillota > Bacilli > Caryophanales > Bacillaceae > Peribacillus > Peribacillus sp. Bi134. The sequence goes on from NZ_CAKKLN010000013.1 coordinate 67,423, forward strand.
CATACGCTAGTGAAGTATATCAATGATTTTGAGGGTGAGATTCTCATCCAGCAAACGAAGGCCGTTCATACTCCATTTACACTTGATGCACATTCAAAAGAAGGGAATGAGCGTTTTGCACGTACGCTGCGTTCACTTGATCATCAAAAAGGCATGAATAATTCCATACCAGAAACGGTATCATTTTTGGAATTATTGAAAGCTCGAGAAGTGGAAGATCTGCCTATCAGCCAAAACTGGCGGACCAATCAGTCTTCTAAATCCTTGGCTGTTCCGATTGGATTGAAAGGGAAAACGGATAGGGTTGAATTGAATTTGCATGAAAAGGCGCATGGCCCCCATGGTTTGGTTGCTGGAACGACAGGATCGGGGAAAAGTGAATTACTGCAAACCTACATCCTTTCATTAGCCGTTCATTATCATCCGCATGAAGTTGCCTTTTTGCTCATTGATTATAAAGGCGGGGGAATGGCACAGCCATTCAGGCAGATTCCGCATCTGCTGGGAGTCATTACGAATATTGAGGGGAGCAAGAACTTCAGTGCCAGGGCACTAGCCTCCATCAATAGCGAATTGAAGAAACGCCAGCGCATGTTTGATCGATACGAAGTCAATCATATCAACGATTACACGGATTTATACAAAGAAGGCAAAGCGGATGAACCGTTACCGCATTTATTTTTGATATCAGATGAGTTTGCGGAACTTAAAAACGAAGAACCCGATTTCATCCGCGAATTAGTGAGTACGGCGCGAATTGGACGGAGCTTGGGAGTTCATTTAATTCTTGCTACACAAAAGCCGGGCGGTGTTATTGATAACCAGATTTGGAGCAATGCCCGCTTTAAAATTTCCTTGAAAGTGCAAGATGCCAATGATAGTAAGGAAATTCTTAAAAATAGCGATGCGGCAAATATCACTGTCACCGGACGGGGATATTTGCAGGTAGGTAATAACGAGGTTTATGAATTGTTCCAGTCTGCGTGGAGCGGTGCACCATACTTAGAGGATACGGTTGGATCTGAGGATGAAGTGGCACTTGTCACAGACCTTGGTCTTGTTCAAATCTCAAACGTAACGGAACAAGCAACTAATAAGAGGAAAGAAAAGATCAGTGAAATTGAAGCCGTGGCGGATCAAATTGTGGCGACACAGGAAGAAATGGAGATTAAGAAGTTGGCAAGCCCATGGCTGCCTCCTCTTTCAGATCGGTTATCGAGAAATGCTGAAAGAAGCCTGACGAGGAATCAAATCCACCTGGGAATGAAGGATGAGCCCGAATTGCAGAGCCAGACAAATTATGTCTATAACTGGATTGAAGATGGGAATGTTGGGGTTTTTGGTTCTTCCGGGTACGGCAAGTCAACCACCGTATTGACACTTCTCTTTAGTTTTGCAGATCAATTCAGTCCTGAGGAATTGCATTATTATATTTTCGATTTCGGGAATAGCGCTTTACTGCCAATTCGCCAGCTGCCTCATACTGGGGAATACTTTAGGTTCGATGAACTAAGGAAAATCGAAAAATTCATGTTATTCATGAAGGCGGAGATGGAAAGGCGTAAGCAGCTTTTTTCAGAAAAGGAGCTTAGTAACATAAAGCTTTATAATGCATTAGTGGAAGATAAATTGCCGATTATTTATATTGTGGTCGACAATTTTGACTTAGTGAAGGATGAGATGCAGGACCAGGAAGCGCAATTCGTTCAGTTTGCGCGTGATGGACAATCACTTGGAATATTCATGATTTTAACGGCAACGAGAATCAATGCGATTCGCCAGCCGTTAATGAATAGTCTTAAGACGAAGGTCGTCCATTACTTAATGGACAGTTCGGAACAATATTCGGTTTTGGGAAGAACCCCTTATGAAAATGAACCTGTACCGGGAAGGGCGTTAGTGAAGAAGGACCAAACCTATCTCATGCAGGTTTATCTTCCAGCAGATGGAGCGGATGATATAGCCGTTTTGGAAGAAATGAAACAGGCCGTGGCAGAGCATAAGGTTAAATATAAGGAAATGGCCAAACCGCCGGCGATTCGGATGTTACCGGCACGTCTTGATTCCAGCAGCTTCAAGAGTTACTGCTCACAAGCCATTAAGAAGGATTCCATTCCAATCGGACTTTCAGAGGAAAGCGTTACACCTGTTTTCTTGGAGTTGAATTCCAATCCATTCCTGCTTGTTGTAGGGCAGTCACGTAAAGGGAAAACGAATGTTCTTAAAGTGCTCTTGGAATCATTGCTTTCACAGACAATTGGGGAAATTGGTTTGTTTGACGGAGTTGATCGTGGCCTATCTTCTTATGCCATAGAGGAGAAGGTGCGCTATGTAGAAACAAAAGATCAGATAACCGAATGGCTCGATCATATCACTGGAATATTTGAAGAACGTGAACGAAGTTATCTAGCGGCATTGGAAATGAAACCGATGAAGCAACTGGAATTCCAAAGGATCATGTTTATCATAGATAGCATTTCAAGGATCCAACAAACGATCGACGGCAGGATTCAGGATAGGATCAGCGGTTTGATGAAACAATACAGCCATCTTGGGTTTAGTATGATTGTCGCTGGAAATGCCAACGACTTCACCAAGGGATATGATTCGTTAACAACCGAACTGAAACAAGTCAGACAGGCTGTTTTGCTTCTTAAAAAATCGGACCAAAGCTTGTATACCCTCTCTTATTCAAGAAAAGAAGAAGAAATACAGCCGGGTTACGGATACTTTGTGCTCAATGGTCAGGAGAGTAAAATCCAAATTCCACTAAGTGAAGAAAGAAGGAGAGTGCAAGAGAGTGTCTGAAAAAATAAAACCGATGCTGTTAATCGGTAAAATACTGGTGATCTTAGCGCTGCCAATCTTGTTTTTTTCTTATATTGGTCAAAATCCAATGAAAAAGACAGAAACGGCTTCTCGTGAAATCGCCATTGTAAACGAAGATAATGGCACTGAATTTAACAATAATCCCATTTATATGGGCTCAGAGCTTGTTACTACACTGGACAAGGATTCTGAATATGAGTGGTTTGTGGTAAATAGGAGTACGGCGGAAAGTGGACTTGCAAATGAAAAGTATGATGCAGTCATATATTTTCCATCCGATTTTTCAGAGAATATTTATACATTCGATGATGAACAGCCTATCAAGGCAGGGATAAAGTACAAGGTACAACCTAGTTTGAATGCAGAGAACATGGAAAAGGTACAAAAGGAATTAGAGAAGACAAAGAGCAAAATGAATAAGCATATTTCAACACAGTATTGGAGTTATGTTTCCCAATCAGTCGAGGACATCCGTAAGAAGTTCGATAATGTCCTTGCTAAAGAAATCGCTTTTCAAAACACGATGTATGAGTTTTATACTCCAAGCTCGGAAAGCCTTGCCGGGGAAATCAAGCAGCATAAGGACATGCTTGAAGGAGTCTTTGCCGAGACGAAGGATGCTGGCAAAACAAGTAATGAAACAATGGATGAAATAGGGAGCACGAAGACTCAAATGGCTTCCTTTGTGAAAGATGTTGTTTCTTTTGAGGAATATCAAAAAGCTCAAAGTATCCTTTTTGATAAAACCTCTGCCCAAAATCAGCAGCTTGTCAATGAGAGTGTACAATCATATGACAAGGTGCTGAATGAGGGTGACCAAACAATACCTGAGATTCAGCAAGGGATGAATACGAAATACAGTCTTAATGATCAAGGCATTAGTGAGAATGTTGGGATCATGCAGCAGAAACTCGATTCCAGCAGTAATGAATTGGAACAATTTTCAACAAGCATGAAGGATAAACAAGTAGAACAGATTACGAAAATCACTCAAGATCAACAAAGCTCGATTGAACAATTGAAACAATCGGAAGAGGCGGGTCTTGATAACCTTCAGTCTACGTTGCTTGCGCAAAGAGGGAATCTTGCAAGCAGCTCTGGTGATGGGGAGGTTATTGGTGAAGGTACGAAGCCTATAGAAGATATTGAAACGGAAACGGAAAATGGTGAATCGGTTGCCGCACCTGAAAAGAAGGATCCGATTGATGAACTGTCACTGCAGGTACTGCTGGATCAAATCACTGGGATTAACACGGCACTTGAAAGTTTGGTGCCGGCAGAAGGAAGTGAAGGAACTGCTGAACAAATCAACATCCTTGCAGCGGAACTCCAAGCTGAAATCAATAATCTCAGCGGAACGGTAAACGGCAGAACGGGAAATTATAATCAAGTGATCACGGAGTTTAATACACTGGTAGATTCATATAATGAACTGCTGGCGCAGTTTACGCAATTACAAGCTGATTATAATGAACTAGGCACGAATTACAAGGATTTAGGTGACCAATGGAAAAAGTCACAGGAAGATATTCAAAAATTACAGGACATCCAAAGCATGACAATCGACGAGGCCATCGCAGAAATCAAGGCTCTCGAACAGTCACTTCTTGAAAAGGTGGGGGGAGAAAGGCGAGCGGTGCTGGTGAAGGCCTTTGAAAACCCTATCACGAATCGGGATTCAACTACCCTTCTTGCCTATTACGGTTCACTCTCATCTTACGGTGAATTGGCTGAAAGAGTCACGGAAGCAAATGTAGAAAAGGTATTTGCAGCCAATATAAAAGAATTGGAAAACTTGAAAAATGGGGTTTCCGGAAACGTAGATGAAGAAGCGAAGCTCGTTAAAGCCAGTTTAGCAGGAGTCAATGAGAACTTCGGGATGTTCTCAGATTCCATTATGGGTTATATGAAAGAATATGATGCTAACGTTGAAACGGGGCAGAAAGCTACTTTAGCTGAATTAGCGGCAATTACCGGCAAGGCTCAAGAAGTGTCTGCCAATTTGTCAGATCAAATGGAAGTTCCTGAAATGGAGGCCGAACCGCCAGTTAACCTTGATGGAGAAATGTTTGTATCACTTCAAGACAATACGGCAACAACTGTCGGCTTCATTTCCGAGCTTGTCAATTCTGTAGCGGAACGGCAGGACACGGTCACGAAGGATACAGCAGACCTGCAAGCGAAAGTTGGATCCGTACAGGAAAGGGCCGATCAGCTTAATGATAATTGGTCCCAAAATGTAGACTCGACCGTAAAAATAAAGACGGACGTCTATAGTGTCTTGAATAACACTCTAGTCGATGATCAGGAGAACGGGTATGTGTACGAATATTTAGCAAATCCTGTACAAATCAGCGGGGAAGTCCTGCATCAGGAAAAGGTTAATATCCCACCGATCGTCATGTTGGTGATCATACTTATTTCTGGGTTATTGATCGGTTTCTTCCTGCATCACTATGAAACCATTCCAATGATGGTGCATGCAGCCTTGTTTGCCTTATTGAATCTGATCGTAGGGTTAATCATCAGCATGTATGGTTTGAAGATCTATCCACTGGGAGATATGCAGGAGATTAAATGGACCGTTTTCACCGTCCTGCTTTTATTCTTCTGTTCAGCGTTTACCAGGCTTGCCTTCTCGATTGGGCCGTTCGTAGGTGCTATCCTGGTGATTGGCTTGATCAGTTTCTTTACCATTCCATTATTGGATTTAATCATGCCTAATTTCAATGTAGACCATCCGGTTGCAGATGTATATATGTCCATACAATTCGGAAATCAGTCGGCATTCATTCCGGCTAGTATCATCTTGATTGTGCTGACGCTTATTGCAACGATCATTCCATATATAGTGAAGCGTCTTACAGAAAGAAGAGCAATGGCCCATGAAGTGGAATAAATACGTAATGCCTATCTTGCTCATCCTGTTTTTTAGCCATGCACCTCATGGCGGGGCGGAAGATGAACCCATGGTGGAGCCCAATGAATATCAAGAAAACGATATTGATATTCAAACGGAGTATTTCCATGAAGAAGGATTGTTGGAACAGAAGCGGAAACTGCCTGAAGAACAAAAGGACCTCACTTTTGAAAGAGGGAAATATGATGTCATTGACTCGGTGGAGGACTCATTGTTTCTGTCTCCGGTAACGGGGAATCAAAATAATACCATCGCTTCAAAAGCAGATCAGCTTGGATTATTCTCGGAGGTCGGCGTTCGAACGAGAAGCGAAGAAAAAACAGAGCCTTCCCTTAATTTTGACCTGACGGTATTGCTTGGCATCGTTTTGGCACTTTTGGTCGTTTGTTTGTTTTTTGTCCTTATCCCGAAAATGGGGAAACTGAATGGAGAGGTTAAACGAAAATGAAAAAAGCCCGATTCCTGGATAAGTCAGGAATCGGGCTTTTTTGCTACATATCCATAACGGTCTTAATAAGCCCTAAAAGAAGGGCGGCTGCGAAGATCAAAATGAAGAATTTTTTATACATGATCAGTACCTCTTATATCTTATGAGTGGATTGCATTCATTTTAGCATAAACAGAAAAAGAATATACAAATCAGAGAGGCGTGGCTTCATTGCCCTAGGGGTTCGAAATTTTTTAATTCCGGTTCCCTTTTGTCTACAAACTGCGATGCGCCGATTTATTGGCGCATCCTATCGGTATTTGACCAAGTCAGGATAAACAGTCTTTGCTGCAAGTTCAAAAGCTTCCCCGATCCTTGGTCCAGTTCGTGACGTGAAACTTTCATTAAACGAATGGACGTCATCGTTGGTTCATGTTCACTTATCAACAGTTTAACATTCCTTTTTCATTAAGCAGCATTAATATTTTTAGTACAAATTCGTTTATGGTTTACCGATTATCTAGTAAACTTACAATGTAAGGTTTAATTGGAGCTTAATGTAAAATTCGTGATATAGAGAAGGTATGATGCAATAGTGATATTGTGAATCCCGGGAGGTAGAGAATGATTTATAAGCAGGTCAATCAAAAACTGGAAATGGTTATGGGTAATATTGAAAAGGTGATTATCGGAAAACGGGATATAGCCGAACTAAGCATCGTGGCACTCCTTTCCGGCGGACATGTCTTATTGGAGGATGTTCCGGGCGTCGGAAAGACAGTCATGGTAAGGGCACTGGCAAAATCAATAGGTGCAAGCTTTAAACGAATTCAATTCACGCCTGATTTACTTCCTTCTGATGTTACTGGTGTTTCTATCTTCAATCCTAAGGAACAAGAATTCATTTTTAGGCCAGGTCCGATAATGGGACATATTATTTTAGCCGATGAAATTAACCGGACCTCGCCGAAAACTCAGTCTGCATTGCTTGAAGCCATGGAAGAGGCAAGTGTGACGATTGATGGTGTCACAAGAGGATTGGAGAAGCCGTTCTTCGTAATGGCGACACAAAATCCAATCGATTATGAGGGAACATATCCGCTTCCGGAGGCTCAATTGGATAGATTCCTATTAAAAATGAAAATGGGCTATCCCGGTGTGGAAGAAGAGATAGAGGTTCTTCATAGAGCTCAATACACGGCACCGCTTGAGGAGCTGGAATCCGTCATCACCTTGGATGAATTGATAGAATTACAGGCTGAGGTAAAAGCGGTGATAGTGGATGACACAATAAAACGATACATTGTTGAATTGGCGAATCAAACACGTTCGCATGGAGGGGTCTATTTAGGGGTGAGCCCGCGTGGATCGATAGCGTTGATGAAGGCAGCACAGGCTTACGCGCTGATCCAGGGAAGGGACTATGTCCTGCCGGACGATGTTCAATATTTAGTTCCATTCGTATTTTCCCACCGGCTTATTTTGAAACCTGAAGCGAATTATGATGGCTACGATGCTGGAATGGTGATACATGAAATTGTCGCGACAACACAAGTGCCAGTGAAGCGGGCTGTGACCTAATGCGCAAATTCATCAACATTTTAAGAGGAAATATAAGTGTGATAGGACTTGTATTACTCATGAGCGTTTCCTTTTGCTATGCCATGTTTCAAGGCGGTTTTGTCAGTTGGTTCATTTTTTATTCATTTTTGCCGTTTTCTGTGTACGCTTTGATTCTGCTGTTTTATCCGCTGCATGATCTTACCGTTGAGAGAAAGGCCAATAAAAGGGAATGCCAGGCCGGCGAATCTGTTGAAATAGCATTGACTTTTACCCGTAAAAATCGGCTGCCCCTATTATTCATGGTGGTAGAGGAGGAATTGCCTCAGAAGATGGAAGATAGGGGATTCCAAAGGAAAATAATTATCTTTCCGGGATTCAAGCGTACCTTCAGCATGTCATATACCTTGGAAAACTTGCAGCGCGGAGAGCATTCGTTTCAATCGATCCGCTTTTGGATTGGGGATTTTTTCGGGCTAGTCGAAAAGGAAGCGATATATAGTTCACCTATGAAAATAACTGTTTTTCCTCGTTATCATGAGCTTGCTTACAGTGATCTTGATCGAGTGTTCAATCAGGGGGCAGTGGTTTCAGCAAAGAAGACACAACGGGAACATTCAGTTGTCTCCGGGGTAAGGGAATATCAGCCAGGCGATCAGTTGTCATGGATTAACTGGAAGGCGACGGCTAGAACGAGTGAAATCATGACGAAGGAATTCGAAGTGCAGAAAAACCGGGATGTATTCATCATGCTTGATGAAAAGCCGTCGGATTTATTCGAAGAATCCATTGAAATGGCTGCTTCCATTGCACACGCCCTGTTAAAGAAAGGCATGGAAATTGGGTATGTGAGCAGGAGATCGAGGTTAATCATACCGGCAGCAGCGGGCAATAGCCAGAAACGAAAGATTTTATACCGACTTGTTAAAGAAGAGCCGAGAGTGGAAAACGATTTGAACGAAAAAATCAGGAAGGGAATTCTTCCGGCAAATGCTGTTGTGATATTCATCGTATCAGACTTAATCTTAGAAAAGGTGGACCTATTGAGTGCTTTACGGCCTAATCAGGGATTAATGTTATGTATGAAGAAACAAGCGGATCTTACTGATGAGGAAAGGCTGTCAAGCTCTGCAGCTGTTTCGAGGGGGATAAAGGTTAGCTTTTTTGAACATGGCCAACTAAAGTCTGGCAGATCAGAGGTGATGGCGAAATGAATGTCACCACCGCAAAGTTGGAAAGCTTCATGCACGTCCTCATGTATGTATTTGGTCTGTTGTTGATTACTGAATGGTTGAGGCCTGTCGATAAACTCACAGATACAGGTAATATCATCATTTTTATCGTATTTTTGCTCTATTCCCTGCTACTGCATTATTTCCGCATACATTGGTCAATCCGGTTTATTCTCATTAGTGCTTATATAATGATTTCATTGCAGTTCCTCCATTCAAAAGGCGCTTTATTGCAATTATCATGGCTGAAGGAAGGATTCCTAGCGGATTTTACGGCCAATCTTGGTTTTATATATGATGGTAATTGGGAGCTGATCACAAATCCATTTCGAACGTTTCTATTTTTTGTCCTTCTGTGGCTTGTAACGTATTTGATCCATTACTGGGTGATGGTAAGGCAAAGCATTTTTTTCTTTTTTATGTTAACGGTGATTTTTATATCTGTACTTGATACATTCACTCCCTATGTGGGCGATAAGGCAATGATCAGAATCATCATCATCGGGTTCTTGATGCTAGGCCTGCTGTCCCTGCTGCGACTTACGATACAGGAGCGGATCAAGTTTACGATGGCTTTCATCAATAAGTGGATCTTAATGCTGACCGGCATGATATTGGTGAGTGTCCTTGTAGGTTTCGCTGCCCCAAAGCTCTCTCCGCAGTGGCCGGACCCGGTGCCTTATATTATCTCTTATTCTGATAAAGCAGGGAAAGAAGAAGGTGGTTCGAAGCGTAAAAGTGTCGGATATGATGAAGATGATTCGGATCTTGGCGGTTCGATAGAGCCGGATGGTTCCATCGTTTTTTATAATAATGCTCCTGAAGGACATTACTGGAAAGTCGAGAACAAGGATATTTATACCGGTAAAGGGTGGGTTTCCATCCTGGAAACGGACTTTCACACTTTTTCCAACGGGCAGGATATGGCATCTTTAGATATTTACGACGTTCCTGAAGTGGTGAGGACAGAAGAAATGACGGCAAAAGTGTCCATGACGGAATCATATTCCCATATCCTCCATCCGCAGTCCGGGTATTTAAAAAAGATTGAGGGCAAAAACGGAACGGATTTCAAATATTATGAGGGTATGGACAAAGTTATTTCTGAAAAGGATAATGGCGAGAGACTGTCCATGAAAGAGTATGAGCTGGTCTATGATATGCCGAGTTTTGATATAGCTGAGTTAAGGAAAGTGACGGAACCTGACGAATCAATGGATTTATTAATGGAAAAGAACACGCAGCTTCCAGAGGGAATGCCAAACCGGATATATGAATTGGCTTCCGGGCTTACAAGGAATGAAGCGAATTGGTACGATAAAGCAAAAGCCATTGAGGATTATTTTGACGGACCTGAATTCATTTATTCTAAGGATGATATTCCGTATCCGGAGAGCAATCAAGATTATGTCGATCAATTTTTATTCGAGACACAGATAGGGTATTGCGATAATTTTTCAAGTGCAATGGTTGTTTTGCTAAGAGCCGCCAATATACCTGCAAGGTGGGTAAAGGGCTATACGGAAGGGGAAAAATCAATCCTTGATGGCGAATCCGTTTATAAGGTGACCAATAATAATGCACATTCCTGGGTCGAGGTTTATTTTTCAGGGATAGGCTGGATTCCCTTCGAGCCGACAAAGGGTTTCAATGGGGAAGTTGAATTTTACGATTCGGAATTGAAACAGGAAGCAATCAAGAAGCCTGAAGAAACTCCAAATAATTCAGAGCAAAATAAGATAGAGACCAGGGAACGCCAGGATACACCCGATAGGGAAACTCAATCATCCGTGAAAACGGGTATCGGGAACATGGGTGGGTTCTTAAAATGGACTGCCATCTCACTATCAGGTGCATTGATTTTCGCTTCTATTGGTTATTTCTTTAGAAGGAAGTGGATTCCTCATCTGCAAATTCTTCGTTATAGAAAGAAAACCGGTGCTCATTTCTCGACAGCCTATTTAATTTTATTGAAACAATTAAAACGAGCTGGTTTAGTTCGTCCGGAGGGGCAAACATTAAGGGAGTACGCCGCCTATGTGGATGCAGTGTATGATACGGATGAGATGGGTGAATTGACGGCTGGATACGAGTTAATGATATATCGTGGAGACGTGGAAGATGGCGAATGGAAGCACTTTCAAGAGGGTTGGGAAAGCTTGATGAGAAAAACTAGCTCTTGACCAGGTTTTTATTATATTGATACAATAACAAAAACTAACTTAAACTAATATATCCTTCATATATCCTCGATAATATGGATCGAAAGTTTCTACCGAATCACCGTAAATGATTTGACTATGAAGGCGGATTTTAACAGGAAAGCTGAAAATCTGCCTTCGTCTATACTTTTTCTGTATTTTTGAGGGTGGATTTTTAGTTTTTCTTTTTTTATGATAATATTTTTTATAAGAAATTATCACTCGATTTCATGAGTGAATTACATTGATAGAGGTGACGTTTGTGCCGGGGAAAACAGAATTGCAAAAAAACCAGGAAATGATCGTAGTACTTGATTTCGGAAGCCAATATAATCAATTGATCACTCGTCGTATCCGCGAATTTGGTGTGTACAGTGAGCTTCATCCTCATACAATTACTGTAGAAGAAATCGAGAAAATGAATCCAACGGGAATCATTTTCTCAGGGGGTCCGAATAGTGTTTATGATGCAAATGCATTTGGTTGTGATGAACGCATATTCGAAATGGGCCTTCCGATTTTCGGTATTTGTTATGGCATGCAGCTTATGACTAAACATTTTGGCGGTAAGGTGGAACCAGCGAAAAACCGTGAATACGGAAAAGCGACACTTGCCATCCAAAATGAATCTAAGTTATTCAGTGACCTGCCGAAAGAACAGATCGTCTGGATGAGCCATGGTGATCTAGTGGTGGAAACGCCTGAAGGTTTCCAAATTGATGGGACGAACCCGTCTTGCCCAATTTCGGCTATGAGTGACGAATCACGTAAATTATATGCCGTGCAATTCCATCCTGAAGTCCGTCATTCCGTATACGGTAATGACATTTTGAAAAATTTCGTATTCGGCGTTTGTGGCTGTAAAGGTGACTGGTCAATGGAGAACTTCATTGAAATAGAAATGGAGAAAATCCGCCAAACGGTCGGAGATAAAAAAGTGTTATGCGCATTGAGCGGCGGTGTGGATTCATCCGTTGTTGCTGTATTGATCCATAAAGCGATTGGCGATCAGCTGACATGTATTTTCGTCGATCATGGATTACTTCGTAAAGGGGAAGCCGAAGGTGTAATGGAAACATTCAGGGAAGGTTTCAATATGAATGTAATCAAGGTCGATGCAAAAGAACGTTTCCTATCGAAACTTGCTGGCGTTTCAGATCCGGAACAAAAACGGAAAATCATCGGTAACGAGTTCATCTACGTATTCGATGATGAAGCAACGAAGCTTGAAGGAATTGATTTCCTTGCACAGGGTACACTTTACACAGACATTATTGAAAGTGGTACGGCCACTGCACAAACAATTAAATCGCATCACAACGTTGGCGGTCTGCCGGAAGATATGCAATTTAAATTGATTGAGCCTTTGAACACTCTATTCAAGGATGAAGTGCGTGCACTTGGTAGTGAAATGGGCATTCCGGATGAAATCGTTTGGCGTCAACCTTTCCCGGGTCCAGGTTTAGGTATTCGTGTATTAGGTGAAATTTCAGATGAAAAACTTGAAATCGTTCGTGAATCTGACCATATCTTACGTGAAGAAATTAGAAAGAATGGTTTGGAACGCGAAATTTGGCAGTACTTTACGGTCCTTCCTAACATTCGAAGCGTAGGGGTAATGGGCGACGCGCGTACGTATGATTATACAATCGGGATCCGTGCGGTTACATCCATTGACGGAATGACTTCCGATTGGGCAAGAATCCCTTGGGATGTACTTGAAATCATCTCAACGAGAATCGTTAATGAAGTAAACCATGTAAACCGCGTAGTTTATGACATTACGTCTAAGCCACCTGCAACGATTGAGTGGGAATAGAAGATTAAAATCATCCAATCAGTGAAGGAAATATCCTTCACTGATTTTTTTTGGTTAAAATAGTATTTGAATATGTAGATTACTTACATTTTACGTATGTTGGCGAAGATATAGCCATAATAAGTAAGGAATATATGGCGAAAAGCGAACATTGCCTAAAATTACATAAAAAATATTCGTTAGATATATTGACGATTATTTTAGTGACTGATACACTATACCTATAATAATAAAAAAACATAATTGTCGTATAATATTGGGGATATGGCCCAAAAGTTTCTACCAAGCTGCCGTGAACGGCTTGACTACGATGTGGAAGGATTGGCGCGGATAAACCGCCACTTCTTTACATGACCGCAGTCAAGCCCCGTTCGTAAGCGAATGGGGCATTTTCTGTTGGCACGATTTTATGATAGGGGAGACTCATAATGAAAAATTATTTTCGGTTTAATGAGCTGGGAACTAATTATCGCCGTGAAATACTTGGTGGACTGACTACGTTCCTTTCAATGGCATATATCCTGGTTGTTAACCCTGTGATGCTGACTTTACAAAGCATCGAGGACTATCCGGATGAATTGAGAATGGACTACGGAGCGGTTTTTGCAGCGACCGCCTTGGCAGCCGCAATCGGTTCGATATTGATGGGACTCATAGCCAGGTATCCAATCTCGCTTGCACCAGGGATGGGATTGAATGCTTTCTTTGCTTTTACCGTTGTGCTTGGTTTTGGAATTCCTTGGCAGACGGCTTTGTCGGGAGTATTGATTTCAGGTATTATCTTCGTTTTGCTTTCCCTATCGGGAATACGTGAGAAAATCATTAATGCAATTCCAGTCGAGTTGAAATACGCAGTTGGTGCCGGTATCGGTTTATTCATTACGTTTGTAGGGTTTCAGAATGCTGGAATCATCACGAATGATGACAGCGTTCTTGTAGGACTGGGCGACTTGACATCAGGAAATACTTTATTGGCTGTGTTTGGAATTGTCGTAACCGTCATTTTGATGACGAAAGGCGTCAAAAGCGGCGTGTTCATAGGGATGGTCATTACAGCCATAGCAGGAATGATTTTTGGACAAGTTCCGGTGCCGGAGAAAATAATCGGTGCCGTTCCTAGCATAGCGCCTACATTCGGGGTTGCGTTCGATGCCTTCGGAAATCCCGGTGATCTCTTCACTGGTCAAATGTTAATCGTGATACTGACCTTCTTGTTTGTAGCGTTCTTTGATACAGCAGGTACGTTGGTGGCTGTAGCGCAACAAGCTGGTTTAATGAAGGATAATGTTCTTCCTAGAGTGGGAAAAGGATTACTTGCTGATTCATTATCCATCGTTTCAGGTGCAATTCTTGGTACATCCACCACGACATCTTATGTAGAGTCTACATCGGGTGTTGCCGCTGGTGCTCGAAGCGGTTTTGCGGCTGTAGTGACAGGATTGCTGTTTGTCCTATCCCTATTCTTCTTCCCGCTTCTATCAGTGGTTACATCTGCGGTGACTGCGCCGGCATTGGTTATAGTCGGAGTGTTAATGGCATCATCACTTAAAAATATTGACTGGCAGAAGTTTGAAATTGCGGTTCCGGCCTTCTTTACGGTTATCATGATGCCTATGACATATTCGATTGCGACAGGTATAGCTTGCGGATTCATCTTCTATCCGATCACCATGTCGATGAAAGGGAGAGCTAAAGAGGTTCACCCAATCATGTGGGGGCTGGGAGTCGTTTTCCTACTATATTTCATTTTCTTGAAGTAATAAGGCAATAAGTAAGGAGAGTCCTGATTTCAGGGCTCTTCTTTCATGTTGTAAGAGAAAGCTCATATCGTGTATAGTAAAAGGACTAAGTACTAAGTACTTTATCCTGTATGGGGCATAGGGATGACTTTGAGAAAAAAAGAGGGAGAAAAATGAATGGTTTTATCGTTGAAAAGGTTTTGAACAATAATGTGGTGATTGCCACACATCCGTCGTATGGAGAAGTCGTTTCTATTGGAAAGGGCTTAGGCTTCAACCGAAAGAAAGGCGAAGAGTTAAGTCCGGAACTTGCGGAGAAGACGTTTGTCCTGAAAAATGTCAAGGAACAGGAAAGTTACAAAAAACTTTTGCCGCAGATCGATCAAAATCTTCAAGCTGCCATTATAGAATCCATTCATCTCATTAACGACCGAGTAACTGGAAAACTCAATGAACATATACATGTCGGTTTAACTGATCATTTATTGTTCGCCCTTCAGCGTGTTTCACAAGGAATGACTATCAAAAACCCATTCTTGAAAGAAACGATAACCCTTTATCCTTTTGAACATGATATTGCTGTTGATGTAGTAGAATTAATTCAAGATAAGACAGGCATAGGCCTGCCCCAAGGGGAAATCGGTTTTATTACGCTTCATATTCATAGCGCAATATCAAATAAAGACTTATCGGAAGTCAATCAGCATTCGCAGTTAATCTATCAACTTATCCAAGTTGTTGAAGAACAGCTCAACGTACAAATTAATAAGGATAGCATTGATTATTCACGTTTGGTCCGTCATTTAAGATTCATGATAGACAGGGTGTTGGCTGGCGAAAAAGTAGAGGAACCCGAAAAAATAGCAATGCTATTGAAAGAAGAATATCCTTTGTGTTACAATATCTCTTGGAAGCTAATAAAGATTATGCAGCAGAAATTAGGCAGACCGGTTTGTGATGCGGAAGCTGTCTATCTAACGATGCATATCCAACGATTACAAAAGAAAATTAAATAAACATACATTAACTTACGTGTTACTGATTCGATCAGGCATAAGTGAGGAGAATGATTGTTATGAAAGAGGGTATTATATACCTGAATTTTCATTTCAATCCTATCTTTGCTTATGCCTTTTTTGTATTTGAATTCTGATGCGTGGGAAGATGAATACCATCGTAAATGTAACCGTTTTATTAGCATGGAATAACAGTAAAGAGGAGGAAAACCTATGTTTAAGAAGTTGTTTGGTGTTTTGCAAAAAATCGGAAAAGCTTTGATGCTTCCTGTAGCCATTTTACCAGCTGCTGGAATTTTGCTTGCGTTTGGTAATGCATTGCAAAACGAAACTTTGTTGGATATCGCCCCGTTTCTTGCGAATGGCGGAGTGGAAATGGTCGCATCGGTAATGGAGAATGCCGGGAATATTATTTTTGGGAATCTTCCCTTGTTGTTTGCTGTGGGGGTCGCAATTGGGTTAGCTGGCGGAGATGGTGTTGCCGGACTGGCTGCGATTATCGGGTTCTTGATTATGAATGTAACGATGGGAACCGTTCTTGGCATTGACGCTGCCGACATTGCGAACAATGGTGCGGTGTATAGCAATGTTCTGGGAATCCCGACGTTGGGAACAGGTGTGTTCGGCGGTATAATTGTCGGTGTCATGGCTGCTGTCATGTATAATAAGTTTTATGAAATTGAACTGCCTTCTTATTTAGGATTCTTTGCAGGTAAACGTTTTGTACCAATTGTAACAGCTGCAAGCGCAGTTATTCTTGGATTGCTGATGATCTTGGTTTGGCCGACGATCCAATCGGGGTTAAATTCATTTTCCGAAAATATGTTGGGTGCTAACCTGACTCTGGGAGCTTTCGTGTTTGGGGTTGTAGAACGTGCGCTGATTCCTTTTGGATTGCATCATATCTTCTACTCCCCATTCTGGTTCGAATTTGGCAGCTATATCCCTCAAGGCGGGGGAACGCCAGTCAGAGGAGACCAAGCTATCTTCATGGCTCAAATTAAAGATGGCGTACAGAATTTAACGGCAGGTACCTTCATGACTGGTAAATATCCATTCATGATGTTCGGGTTACCAGCTGCGGCTTTGGCCATTTATCATGAAGCAAGACCGGAAAGAAAGAAAATTGTAGGGGGCTTGATGGCTTCTGCGGCACTTACATCTTTCCTTACTGGGATTACTGAGCCACTTGAATTTGCCTTCTTATTTGTTGCACCGGTACTTTTCGGGATTCACTGTCTGTTTGCAGGTCTATCATTCATGACCATGCATTTACTGGATGTGAAAATCGGGATGACGTTCTCGGGCGGTTTGATCGATTACGTACTGTTTGGTTTAATTAATCCGCAAACCAATGCATGGATCGTTATTCCGGTTGGCTTGGTCTTTGCGCTTATCTATTACTTCGGATTCCGATTTGCGATAAGGACGTTTAACCTTAAAACTCCTGGCCGTGAAGTGGAAGAGGATGAGGAAGCGGAAGGATCTGCAAGTACAGCTGGAAGTCTTCCTGGGGATATCTTGGATGCTATGGGCGGAAAAGAAAATATTTCTCACTTGGATGCTTGCATTACCCGTCTTCGTGTATCGGTCAATGACATCGGTAACGTTGATAAAAATAGGCTGAAGAAACTTGGAGCCGCTGGAGTTCTGGAAGTGGGCAATAATATCCAGGCAATCTTCGGACCTCGTTCAGAAACGATCAAGGGGCAAATGAAAGATATCATCGATGGAAAAAGGCCTCGTAAAGTAGAAGCATCTCCTGAAGTGGGTGTGGAAAATCAAATCGAGGATGTCATCCCGAAACCTTTACGGACGGATGAAGTTTCCGAGCGCTTTGTTTCTCCTATTAAAGGGGAATTAAAACCGATCACGGAAGTGCCTGATGCTGTTTTTGCTGAAAAAATGATGGGTGATGGATTTGCCATCGTACCTGAGGAAGGGTTGGTTGTTTCTCCTGTAGACGGTACGATCGTTAACCTATTCCCGACTAAACATGCAATCGGTATCGTTTCCGAAGCTGGTCGTGAAATCTTGATACATGTCGGGATCGATACAGTTAAGTTAGAAGGCAAAGGATTCGAAGCGCTAGTCTCTCAAGGAGATAAAGTGACAAGCGGTCAGCCGTTGCTCAAAGTTGATATAGAGTATGTCAAAAACAATGCCAGCTCTATCATTACGCCAATCGTCTTCACTAACCTTTCCGAAGGTGAAAGTGTGAAGATCGAAAAGGCAGGAAATGTAGATAGAGAAGAAGCGGACGTAATTACCATTAATAAATAATCATTAATAACAGGAGGGTGGCTATAATCAGCTGCCCTCCTTTTTTTGTGATCAATGACAGGGTCCGGCTTCTATAGAAAGAAAGTGGTGTATATATAGAAGAAGTTGGCTCATAAAAAAGTGAAGTAACTTTTTAAAAGATTGCATTGACTTATCTAAATGCAAGTGCTAATATATTAAATACACCGCTTGAGACAAAAAAGATAAACAAGTAAATAATAACTTGTTGTTGACTTTATGTTTGAAAGGTGTTATACTAATTAAGTCGCTAAAAAGCGATGGAAAATATTGCTCTTTGAAAACTGAACAAAACAAAGCGCCAACGTTAAATTTTAAGTGAGCACACACTATCAAAAAAGCAAATGAGCAAGTCAAACATTTCTTCGGAGAGTTTGATCCTGGCTCAGGACGAACGCTGGCGGCGTGCCTAATACATGCAAGTCGAGCGAATCGACGGGAGCTTGCTCCCTGAGATTAGCGGCGGACGGGTGAGTAACACGT
>NZ_CAKKLN010000014.1:0-85634 GCF_918698065.1 Peribacillus sp. Bi134
ACGTGTTACTCACCCGTCCGCCGCTAATCTCAGGGAGCAAGCTCCCATCGATTCGCTCGACTTGCATGTATTAGGCACGCCGCCAGCGTTCGTCCTGAGCCAGGATCAAACTCTCCGAAGAAATGTTTGACTTGCTCATTTGCTTTTTTGATAGTGTGTGCTCACTTAAAATTTAACGTTGGCGCTTTGTTTTGTTCAGTTTTCAAAGAGCAATTTCACATTCGTTCTTTCGAACGGCTGTTTATTCATCATAACACCTTATTGATTAGTTGTCAACTTCTGCGAAGTTTTTAACTTATTTTAAATCGCTGTGTTTTTCAGCGACCATTTCATCTTATCATTTTCATAGTAAGAAGTCAATAGTTATTATTTCTTTCAGCAATCAGCCAAAAGGCGATGAAGTTTTTCGTTTGTCTTAGTTGGTGCTTATTTATATTAATCCCATTTCAGTTTAAAGTCAACTCTTTTTTCCTTTTCTTTTATTTATACCCTGCAACCGGTTATTTTAGCTTCTTCTGTTTATCAACAATGCAAGGACAGTACTTATATAATGGGAAGAATGGCAACAAACACGGGATAGACCTAATAAGTATCTTTGTATCTTTTTTTAATGCCTGTTTATAATGAAATTTGGCATATAACCAAGTTGACTTCATAATTTTCATTATGATATTATATAACCAAGTAAAATAATCGGAATAGTTAATTTAAATTTTAGCATAGCTAATTAAAGGAGATGGGATTATGACAGCAGCAATGGTAATACCAGGTGCGGAACCTTTTTTCTTACCCGGCAATTCTATCGGCATTCTTATTTGCCATGGCTTTAACGGAACGCCAC
Source organism: Peribacillus sp. Bi134 (assembly GCF_918698065.1). NCBI lineage: Bacteria > Bacillati > Bacillota > Bacilli > Caryophanales > Bacillaceae > Peribacillus > Peribacillus sp. Bi134. Next base: position 842 of record NZ_CAKKLN010000014.1, read on the forward strand.
AAAGCGTAAGATATTTAGGTGAAAAATTTGCCGCCAAAGGCTTTACTGTCTTCGCTCCTCGACTGGCGGGCCACGGGACGGATGAATATGAAATGGAAACGAGTACTTATCAGGAATGGATACAAGATGTTGAAATGGCTTATGCAAAATTAAAACGAACCTGCACCCATGTATTCGCCATCGGACAATCAATGGGAGGCGCCCTTGTTCTCGATTTAGCTACAAAAGTGGCTTGTGATGGAATTCTCACCATCAATGCCGCTCTCGAAGTTCCTGAATATGAAATATACCGTAACCAATCGGTTCCACGCTTCGTTCCTGAGGGCAAACCTGACATAAAAGACGATACAACTAAAGAAATCACAAATGACCAGGTTCCGTTAAAAGCGATTAATCAATTGCTTGATATAATGGAACATACCAGTCAAAAACTAATAGACGTTTCGTGCCCGATTCTTATCTTCCATTCTCCAGAAGATCACGTTGTACCAGACTCATGTTCCTACCAGATTTACGATACGGTCATGTCCGGGGATAAAGAGATGGTGCCCCTTGAAAATTCATATCATGTTGCCTCGTTGGATCATGACAAGGATCATATCATTGAACGGTCATATCAGTTCATTCAAAGGTTAAGCAAAAGGGCTATAATCGCTTCTTAAACTCCTTTTTCTCCATATAAAACAGGTTTATCCGTACACTTCATGGGTATATACAGTATATAAAGAAAAAGGAGGTAACATGATGAGCGGTTTATCAGACAAAGTAAAAGGTGCTGTAAATAAAGTTAAAGGTGAAACGAAAGACCAAGTCGGAAACGCGAAAAATGATCCTCACTTACAAGCAGAAGGTAAAGTCGATAAATTAAAAGGCAATCTCCAAGATGGCATTGGTAAATTAAAAAATGACCGTTAATTGCAAATAGCCGAATATATGATTCACTCTCTTAACATATCCCCCCCCTTTTATAGAGAAGAGGCGGCAGATAATCTGCCGCCTCTTCCTTGTTCAATTTGCTTGAATAACAACAACACACATATCATCCGGTTGATCTTGCTGCATTTCCGGGGACATCAAAAAATCGATAGGGGGAGATTCTTTACAATCGAACCATCTCGTCGAGACCGCTTCTTTTATTTGGCCGAGTCCTTCCGTCCCTTCTCGATCTATCGCTTCCATGACTCCATCCGTAAATAGCATGAGCTGAATCTTCTCTTCATAATGAATGACTGACTTCTCTATTTTCATTTCGGTGAAGAACCCAACAGGGCATGTCCCTTTTGAAAGCGAGGCCACTTTTCCATCGTCCATTAAAGCAAAGCCCGGAGGATGTCCGGCATTCACATATTCCACAGTCTTTTGCTCTGTATCAATGACCATATAAATCGCGGTAAAATAATAATGCACTGGATTATCTTCTTTATTAAGGGTACTCATCCAGCGATTCATTTCGTTTATTACTGCCACCGGATCAGTATGTATCCTGATGGCATCCCTCAATACGGAGGAAATGAACATGCACACAAGTGAGGCGGATATGCCATGCCCCATCATATCCAGCAGGATGATCCCATACCGACTTTCATCGATGCGATGCCAATAGTACATATCCCCTGCCAATTTATTCGCAGGTAAGTATGATGCCCTTATGGTTAAGTGATCATTTATAATGGGTTCACTTAATAAACCGCTTTGAACCTGCATGGAAAGATCCAATTCATTGCGGATTTTTTCATCCTGCATTTTATGCCAATCTTTTTCATATTTAAGTCTTAACCCCACGCGAATCCTCGCAAGTAAATCTATTTTATTGATAGGCTTCATAATATAATCAATTCCGCCAACATCAAGTGCCTCGGCAACCTTGTTTGAATCTTCAAGGGCGGTCACAAAAATTACGGGTATATCTCTAAGGTGAGGAATGCTTTGAAGTCTCCTGCACGCCTCTATCCCATCGATCTCCGGCATCATGATATCGAGCAGAATGATATCAACTGAAGTCTCTTTAGGTTGCGGACTATCCACCTGTAAATATTCAAACATCTCAACAGCTGAAGTTAATGATAGAAAATCCGTATAGCCAGCTCGTTTTAGAATTTTCTCTATAACGAAAAGGTTAACCTGGTTATCATCTACGATTAAAATCGTCATTCTTTCATTCCCCTTTTGGCTTATATCGAGCGGCAACATTTATCTTTTTGATATGGATCAGTACTTTCATAAAGCTCCCTTAATAGGGATTTTCCTATTATATTATAACGAAGTTCAGTCTCTTTTAATAATAATAAACAACGGCAGTTATTCTATTTGGAGACCAACTCATTATTTATACCCCTTCTTCCGTTACCTTAAACATAGAAATGAAAAAAAACCGAAAAATAATGCACTAAATTAAAAAGAAAGAGTCCGCTTATATGCGGACTCCTTCTTTTTACAATTTCCGATAAATTCGTTCCTTTGAGTCAAAGTCCTCATAATCTTCCGAAAAGGATGATGTATGAAGTGTTTCCTTGCTGCCAACCGCAAGAAAGCCGTCTTTACAAAGGCTGTCATAAAACAACTGATTAACATAGGTCTGCAATTCACCGGTAAAGTAAATCATCACATTCCGGCACATGATGATATGAAACTCATTGAACGAACCATCAGTAACTAAATTATGCTGGAAAAATACAATGTTTTTAAGGAGATTCGAATCAAGATAAGCGTTTTGATAATCGGTTGTATAATACTCCGAAAATTCCTGGTTGCCTCCAGCTTGCAAATAGTTTTTCGTATAAGACTGCATTCTATTTAAAGGCAATATTCCTTTTTCCGCATGACGGAGGACTTCATCATTCATATCAGTGGCATAAATCCTCGCCTTATCATAAAGTCCTTCCTCCTTGAGGATGATCGCCATGGAAAAGGCTTCTTCACCGGTTGAACATCCCGCATGCCAAATTCTAATTTCCGGAAGTTTTTTCAGGAGCGGTACAATATTTAAACGAAAGGCTTTAAAGAAATCCGGATCGCGAAACATTTCAGTGACATTTATTGAAAAATCTCTCAAAAGCTTCTCGACATACCCTTTTTCATATAAAACCATTTCAATCATTCCGCTGATCCTGCGAACATGGTCCAGTCTCATTCTATTTTCAACTCTTCTTTTTATTGAAGAACGCATATATTTGCGAAAGTCAAAGCCCGAAACGGAATAGACGGCCTCTAACAATAATTCGATTTCCAAGTCTTCTCTTTCTTCAATCGTTAATGTATCCTTCATGCAAAACCTTCCTTACCCGTACTATCAATCAATTAGTCAGCCATACCCTTAGGACTGATAGCAACTGATCCAATTTTAACGGCTTGCTGACATAGTCGGAAGCGCCGGCCTTCAGGCACTTTTCCCTGTCGCCTTTCATCGCTTTCGCAGTTAGCGCAATGATTGGAAGATCCTCGAACTTACTTTGCTCGCGAATTCTGGTCATCGTTTCGTAACCGTCCATGCCTGGCATCATGATATCCATCAAAATGACATCTATATTGTTTCCTTTTTCAAGGAGTTCCAAACATTCATAGCCGTTTTCAGCTGTAAGGATTTCCATCCCCTCATGCTTCAGCGCATTCTTCAGGGCAAATATATTACGGTGATCATCATCGACGACCAGTACTGTTTTATTGCAGAATGGTTTGGCCTTATCTCGATCTTCTTCATCCACTATAACTACATCCGGTTCTCCCTGACCGTCAAAAGGTGCGGCGGCAGAATCATCGTTGTTGGCTGCTGCCACTTCTGGAGAAGCAGCCATTGCTTCGCCGATATTTTTGAAGCCTTCTGGCATGCTTGGAATAAAGAAAGTAAAGGTACTGCCTTGCCCTTCCTCACTATCTACAATGACCCAGCCTCCCAGAAGTTTGGCGAACTCCCGGCAAATCGATAGCCCTAGTCCTGTACCGCCATATTTTCTCATTGTAGCTCCGTCACCTTGCTGGAACGCTTCAAAGATAAGTTTTTGCTTCTCTTTAGAAATTCCGATGCCCGTATCCGTCACCTTAATTTCAACCCAATTGCTAGCTCCTTTTGTCTGTATCCATTGTGCTACATTTTCTTCATCAGCTTTTTTGATTTGGACAGTCACAGAACCTTTTTCCGTGAATTTAAATGCATTGGATAATAGGTTTTTCAGAATTTGCTGGAAGCGCTGTTCATCCGTAAAGAAAATATCCGGAACGTTTTTACTTTTTTCTATTATAAAGTCAATGTTCTTTTTCTTCGCTACATGATCGAAATTACGGTGCAATTGCTCTGGAAGCTCACTCAAATTCATTTCGTCAAAGACTACTTCAAGCTTTCCGACTTCGACTTTCGATAAATCCAAAATGTCATTGATCAACGTTAATAAATCTTGACCTGATGAGTTAATGACCCGAGCGAATTCCTGTTGCTCTTCGTTTAATTTACTATCATTCGGATCTGAAAGCATTTCTGATAAAATCAGGATACTATTGAGCGGTGTCCGCAATTCATGGGACATATTCGCCATGAACTCCGATTTATATTTGGAACTTAACTTTAATTCCTCCGCTTGTTTTTCAAGATTCAATTTTGCGACTTGAAGCTCTTTCGATTTTTCTTCAGTTTCACGATTTCTTTCTTCTAATTGTTCATTGATCATTCGCAATTCCTCAGCCTGTGTTTGCAGTTCCTCCGATTGGGCTTGCATTTCCTCTGACTGTGATTGCAATTCTTCCGATTGAGCCTGTAACTCTTCGGTCTGTGCTTGTGATTCTTGCAATAAACGCTCTATTTCCATCCGGCCCTCAACATTATTAATCGTGATGCCCAGAGTATCAAGAACCTGGTTCAGGAAAGTTTTTTGCAGCTTCGTAAAGCTCTCCAAACTCGCCAGTTCGACCATCGCCACCACTTCATCCTCAAAAACGACCGGCGCAATGACAATGCTTTTCGGGTTTACCTCCCCTAATCCTGTCGTAACCAATTGAAAATCTTCAGGAATATCTTCAATGACTTTCGATTCCTTTTCAAGGGCGCATTGTCCAATTAAACCTTCGCCAAGACGGAATTCACGCCTGCCTGAATCTTCGCCATCTCCCGCAAAGCTTGCAAGCTTCACAAAACGCATATCCACGCCCTCGCCCCGTTTGACGTAAAAAGCTCCAATTGAAGCTCCCATCATCGGTGCAAGTCTTGTAATGAACCGGTCAGCCAGCACCTCCACATCAACAATGCGCTGATACATCGTAGCTATATCTGCAACACGGGTCTGGATCCAGTTCTGTTCACTGATCTTTTCGGTGAAATCTTTCTCTTTTTGATTATAGATTTCAAGCGATCCCGCCATTTCGTTGAAAGATCTCGCTATATCACCAATTTCATCAGTAGTCCGAACCGGAACTCTCGGTATGACCGATAAATTTTTATAATCGATATTTTTGATGACCTTCGTAATCGATTGTAGATCTTTCGATGTACTGCGAATCATCCAAACAACCGTTACTGAAATAACCAAAATGCTGAGAATAACCGCAAAAATCACAAAACCAATCATATCTTCATAGGTTTGTTTCGAATTGTTTAAGGTATCGTTCATGACACCTTCCTGGTAATCCTTAAATTCATCCATCGTACTGATGACTTTCGTCCGTTTTTCCCTTTGGTCCTCCATCAGGCTTGAAAGATCATCCGAAGAGTTTCCCGATTTTATCTTTTGGATGATTTCAGCCTCCGTTATGGAGTAAGAAGCATATTGAGTCTCGAACTCTTTCAATAATTGCTTTGCTTTCGCCTTATTTAACGAACCTGATAACCCGGCAATTTTTGATTCAATCAAACTATGATTCTCATTGATGATTTCGAGGCTCTCTGCTCTTTCTTCTTTGTTTGCATCATTAGCTGCAAACAGGATCTCACGGTCCGACCTGGAAAAAAGCTGACGGATTTCCATCGAAGCTGAAACTTTTTCATAGCGATTTTCAACTATCTCAGTCATGCTGCTCTTTAAATTGTTAAGCGTAACCATCATGAAAGAAAGTAAAATAGCCAAAAAAAGCAAGATCAAACCAAATCCCAACATTTGCTTCTTCTTAAAACCCATTTTCCCGCCCACCTTCAATACTTATTTATACCAGCCATAAATAAACGGCATGCAAAATAAATCTTAATGCTATCATTAGTATTACTTTTGAAGAATTTCCTTATATTCTTTGAAACTTAAAATGATATATAGATAGATTCATTGCTCAAAGTCAATTTTAACATTTTCCAAGCTAAAATAGTTACCTACAGTGTTATTTTTAATGAATTCATTTTCCAATTAAGTAACAGTCTGCCTTGACCATTGTTCTAAACACCGAATAGACATCTTCGTACATAATAAAAGCCGAAAGTTTCCACTTTCGGCTCTTGTTGTAATCCTGTTTTATTTAATCTTCTTCACTTCAACATATAAAACATGGTGGCCGTCCATTTCCTTTACAGTAAATTCATATCCGGCGTATTCGATTTTATCCCCGACAGCAATCTCGAACCTGCCTGTCAGGAACCAACCTCCCAATGTATCGATATCTTCCTCCGGCAAATCGATCGCAAGGGTATCATTGACATCTTCAACCAATGTTTTTGCGTCGAATACATAATGCCCTTCATCAATCTTTTGTATGAGCGGACGTTCATCCTGGTCAAATTCATCACGGATTTCCCCGACGATTTCTTCAAGTATGTCTTCAACCGTAACAAGACCGGCAGTTCCGCCATATTCATCAGTCAAAACAGCCATATGGATCCGTTCCTTCTGCATTTTCAGCAGCAAATCATGAATGGCGATCGTTTCAAGAACACGGATAATGGGTGTTACAAAGGAATCCACCGTCAAAGCTGTTACATTATCTTCTGTAATCGTCGCTGTATAAAGTCGCTTGATATTGACCATTCCCACGACATTATCTTTATCACCGTCTATGACCGGATACCTTGTGTATTGTTCTTCCTGAATCAGTTCAACAACTTCCAATAATGGCATGCCCTTTTCGATAACGGTCATTTCCGTACGCGGAACCATGATTTCATTGGCAATGCGCTCATCAAATTCAAATATCTGATTGACATATTTATATTCTGATTGGTTGATCTCACCGCTTTTATAGCTTTCCGATAAAATGATGCGCAGCTCTTCTTCGGAATGGGCCATTTCGGACTCGGACGCAGGCTTTAATCCGAACATGCCCGTCAGGAGACGTGCAGAACCATTTAGTAACCAAATGAATGGGTACAGAATGCGGTAAAAGAGGATTAACGGCTTTGCAAATAGCAAGGTTACCTCTTCTGCCTTTTGAATCGCAACAGTTTTCGGTGCAAGTTCGCCGACAACAACATGAAGGAATGTTACAGAACCGAAGGCGATCAGGAACGAGATGATGTGACTTACGGACTCCTCTAATCCCCATTTAGTGAACAATGGTTTTAAGATGGCCTCGACCGTCGGTTCACCCAATACCCCTAAACCTAAGGCGGTTACCGTAATCCCCAATTGACAGGCAGATAAGTATTCATCGATATGTGATGTCACTTTCTTGGCTGCAAGGGCATTTCTATGCCCTTCCTCAATCAATTGATTGATTCGGGAACTTCTGACTTTCACGATTGCAAATTCCGATGCAACGAAAAATGCGGTTAATGCTATTAATACAGCTACTGCTAATAATTTTATAAATATCTCCAATATGTGCGGGTTCGCCATATTGTGCCCATCCTTCTGACCTTCGGATTAGACATGTACGGCTAAATCCCAAGCACCTCCTGTATAAATGGTTATTTTCGTTTCAAAAAGCGATTTTTGCCTAATCAAAACCCTTTAGCCTATTTCGTTAATATGCACCTTTGTGCAAAAAACTATAGGGATAAATTTTAATCATACCAGCAACACTAGCAATGATTGGATTAAGGCCATGCTTTCGCGGGATATCTGTTTTTTTAGAAGAAGCTCACTTTTTCCGTCCTTTTCAATCAAGCTAATGAATTCCTGAAGTTCCTCGTTCAGGCCATCCATTTTATTCTTGAGTTGAAGACCTTTTTCCTCAATTGCTGATGTGTCTTCCTTATCCTTCTTAAGTAATTCTTTAATATCTTCCAATGAAAGGTTTTCTCTTTTGTATCCCTCGATACGGCGAAGTCTTTCAAGTTCACCGACTGAATAATAACGGTAATTAGAGGCGGAACGTTCTGCTTTAAGCAAGCCTAGGTTTGTATAATAATCTACAGTTCGTTTCGTAACATTCGCCATTTCCGCCAACTCGCCAATTTTTAAAGTCTCGTTCCCAACATAACCCCTCCTAACCGTCACGTGATGGTTTGACAAACTGAAAGTATGTCTTGTCTTTTTCCTCCATGACGTTTTATTCTATTCCCTAATCGTACATTATTTTAATTGAAATGGAAAATATTTATTACCTCTTTACCCTTCATTGGAAAAACAAAAACCGATTAATTGAATAATCGGTTCAGACTGTAGACAAACTTGATATTAATTAAGTTTGCCTGCATTTTGAGAGTGTATAAAATATGAACGTTGATTGGAACGTAGGGCACTCGCTTTCCGCGGGCGGTCCGGGAGCCTCTTCGGTTTGCCTGCGGGGTCTCCCTGAGCACGCTTTTCCCGCTGGAGCCTCGAACACCCGCTCCAATCAACTTTGTATGAAAAATTAATATGGAACCCCTTTTGTCTACAAACTCAAACCGATTAATGGTTTAATTTATGATCTATTCCACAGATTTATTTTTTTGTTTTAACTGAGAATTGATTGCTCAATATCTTAGGACCGCATTGGCAAAGGGCAGAATGCTTTAGCTTTTTTATTGGTGTTCCGCATGTTTCACAAACTTTTGCTACCATTTATACTGTCCTCCTCACTTTATTTGCTTGTTATACATATTATACTACTTTATTAATGATAATCAATACTAAATTAAAATTATTATAAATAAGGTTTTATCTTTAATTTGTTAGACTTCACATATGATTAATATAAAGATAAAATATAAACAAAACATATCAGGAAGGTTGGTATTAGTATGACGAGTGAAATCCGTTCCATTCCCCGTCCTTTAGTACGAACGAATCAATGGGTCATTTTGTTAAGCGTAGCCACCGCCTTATTAACGGGACAAATGTGGATATTAGTGATTCCTTTAACTGCAGGACTTTTAGGTCTTCTCTTTAATTTCAATCCAGTGATGCGTCTCGCCAAGCTCTTTCTTAAAAAGAAACCCTCCGATTATATTCCTGAAGATCATTCACAGCAACAGTTCAACCAAGCAATAGCTGTCGTTTGCTTAGGACTTGGATTCATATCTTTTTTGCTGGGTTGGGATGTTACCGGTTATATATTCACCTTGATGGTCGGATTGGCTTCTCTCATAGCCATCCTTGGATTCTGCATCGGCTGCTTTATCCTTTATCAATGGAAGCAATATTCCTATCGCCGATCTATTCGCTAATACCATACACAAATGGGACTGACATGCATCAGTCCCATTATATTATTCGGTTGTACGTAAGGAATTACTCTTTTTGACCCAAATGGTCGCCAAAACAATCAGCAAAATTAATACAGCTTGCGGCACCAGCGTTTCCATTGTTGGATAAAGACCTATCGTTTCTACAAACGGAAAGGAACTGATCGTATTTGTCTGTATCACCTGTGAAACCTGAAGTGAATGAATGGAGACTCCAAGAATCTTGAAAGCCAAGGCATATATGAGTACCGTTGCCGCTTTAAAGAATAGGGTCATCGGTAATTTCACACTATAGCGCAGCATGATGAAACCAATTACCACTAAAATGAGGAAGGCAAGGAAAATCCCGCTCAGCAGCTGCTTTAATTCCATATAAGGAGCCATACCGGCATAAAAGATAATCGTCTCGGCCCCTTCACGGAATATGGATAGAAAACTGATCAAAGCGAAAGAGATGATGCTTCCCGTAGCAATGGCTTGGTTCATTTGCTTGTCGATATACTGGTTCCATGCATGAACATTCGATTTACCATGAAGCCAAAGACCAATTGTCAACATCATCGATACGGCTATTATCCCAGTGATTCCCTCAATATATTCCCGGCTTGACGCAGCCGTGATCTGAGAGAAAACGATATTGATTATGACCGCCAATATGGAACTGGCAACTAAACCCGCACCAACCCCTGTCCAAATCCATTTTTGTTTGTCCGCTTGCCCGATTTTCTTTAGGAAAGACAGCAATGTAGCTACAATTAAGAGTGCTTCCAACCCTTCCCGCAAAAGGATCGAAGCGGCATCCCATGTCGTATATCCCGTATCATTAATTAAAGGGAGTAACCTTGTGTTTAAGTCGGAAACGATTCCCTTCGCTTCCTCCGCCTTTACCTTTTTCGATTCTAATAGGCTGATTGCGGTCGGGACTTTCGTTTCCATATCGCTGTAAAGCTTGCTGTCCCTTGTGGAGACCTCCCCTTCGACATTAGGCCAAATTGTCAAGATCTCATTTAGCTGATCAACGGCAGAATCGATGTCACCCTTTTCAATATCCGTTGCACTTCCTTGTAAAAGTTGCGTTACATCCCCAAGGGAATAGGTATTCTCCTGGCTTCCCTCTTCAACTTTACCAGCAAGGAAATCCTCGATTAGGCCCTTCAATTCAGCTAGATTTTTTTGGGCTTTTTCCGAATCAGGTGGGTCTTGGGTAATCGCTATCCGCACAAAGGCCATTTTCGTTTCAAATTCACCATATGCAGCAACACTTTTCTCCCTGACAATGACCTCTGCTTCGGTCCATTGACTCAGAAGGCTGGTATATTGAACTTTAGCTTGATCAAAGTCACCTTCAGTTATCGAAGCTTCCAACTTATCTATTAAAGGAAGTATTGCTTCTAAGCGTTCTTCATAGTCCGTCTTGTCAACAGGGTTTTCGTTGGTATCATAAATAACAAGAGTACTGGATAATGCCGATAATCGCTTCTTGATTTCATCTGTGGAGGCTTGGTCTCTCACAGCACTTTTTACCGCAGACAGCCTCTCGTCGACTTCCCTCGCACTCTTGCTGTCCGTTTTTATCGTTTGCCAATCTTTCTCGAAAAGATCGATATTTTTCGATACTTCCTCAAGTTCTCCGGATTTTACCTTCATTAAACTATCGCCAATATAAACAAAAAGCTGATCATGGTTTTCACCCGCCGAAACAACCCTTACAGCCGTCGAAAGAAATAAAAGGCTGACGATTAAAACCAATATACCACTCTTCCATTTAGAAACGGTCATACTGGTCCCTCCTTATTCATGAACTAAAATCGCCAACTGGATAATTTCCATGCTGGCGATTTTCACGTCCTCATTTGAGATTATATTTTTCCAAAAAGGGAATCCCCAATATAGCCACCCTTTTTCACACCTGGTAAACAAGCGAACATGGCACTGCCCTTGTGAACGATATATTCGTTGAGCTTATCATTTTTCGCCAGTCGCTCTTGTATGGGAATGAATTGTTTACTTGGATTTCGCTGAAAACAAATGAATAGCAAGCCTGCATTGAAGCTCCCTGTTTTAGGATCCATTCCATCTGCATATGAATATGGACGCCTCAATATCTTTGCTTTTCCGTCCCCCCTGGAGAGACTCATATGCGAATCTTCCGGAATGACCCGATTTCCATTTGGATCTTTAGCTTCAAGGTCCACGGTATCGAACTCATTCTTCATTCCTAATGGAGCTCCACTGTCACGATGACGGCCAAACGTATTTTCTTGTTCTTTCAATATTGTCCGGTCCCAAACTTCAATGTACATCTGGATTCGGCGCACCACCATATAACTGCCCCCAACAAGCCAGTCAGGACCGTCCTCACCCTTCACCCAAACATGCTCATTCATTTCATTGTCATTATTCGTATCCGGATTGACAGTCCCATCCTTAAACCCGAAAAGGTTACGAGGTGTCGTTTTTTGTGAATCGGCTTGCTTAGTCCGTTGAAAACCTGTTTGTGCCCAATGAATGATCGTTTTCCCTCTTCCGATCCTCACTAAGTTCCGGACGGCATGAAAAGCCACTTGGAGATCATCTGCACATGCTTGAATACAAATATCCCCACCGCTCCATTCTTCTTCTAAAGCATCTAAAGGGAATTGAGGCAGATCCTTTAATTCTGCAGGCCTTTTCGATTTCAAACCAAATCGATCTTTGCCATCCTTCGAAAACAGGGTCGGACCCACTCCAAAAGTGATCGTTAAATTGGAGGGTGATAATTCTTTCGCTTCCCCCGTATCCTTTGGGGGCATATTCGTATTATGTGATGCTTCACCAATCAAATTCCCCTCAGTCATCTGAGCCGCAGCCTCTGTCCAATCCTTAAATAACTGGATTAGGTCTGACCTTTTATCTGTGGTTACTTCCAATGATGCGAAGTAAAGGTTATCTTGCGCCTCAGTGGTGATACCGGCTTGATGTGCTCCATAAAAAGGAACGATATCCTTAGTTTGTCCCTTTGCCCTTTGTTCAGAAAGTGTCAGCAGCCCGCCAAATCCAGAAGCCCCTATCACGACTCCGATTCCACCAACTCCTGCCGTTTTCAACATATTTCGACGACTCACTTTTTTTGTAAAAAGTCCGGTTTCATCTTTAGGCGTATGTTCTTTCAATTAAGATTCCTCCGTTACAATCCCTATTTGCGAAAGTGGTTCAGCCAATGCATCAATTGCTTGACTTAACTCCTTGACTTCAGATTTCTTTAAATCCGTATATGAGATGTAGCCATCCCCTTCTTTATGCTTTTCAAGCAAGCCGTATACATCGTCAAAACGTTGTTGGATTTCCTCAGCAAGCTTCGCGTCCTTTTCTTTCAGCGCTGGAGTAAGCAGTTCATAGATCTTTTCTGCACCTTCAACATTTGCAACGAAATCATACAGGTCGGTATGGGAGTATCGGTCTTCTTCTCCTGTCACTTTGCTCGTGGAAACTTCATTCAATAAATCCACCGCACCCGTGATCAACAAATCAGGTGTTACCTCAACCGTTTCAACTTTGGCTCGAAGCAAATTGACGTCACTCATTAATTGTTCTGCATACTTTTCGTAGCCCTTCGTTGTATTTTCTTGCCATAGCCCCATTTCAATCCTATGGTAACCGCCCCAGTCTTCATCTTTGACATCCCCTTCACGCGCATCGATTTTGGGATCAAGATCCCCAAATACTTCAGCGATTGGTTCCGCTCTCTCATAATGCATACGGGCTGGTGCGTATAATTCCTTCGCTTTTTCAATATCACCGGCAGATACGGCCTCAGTGAATTCTTCCGTTGCGTTTACGAACTCTTCTATTTCACCGATGGCATATTCCCGGTACTCGCTAGATACATCATCAAGCTTACTCGCACTTGCTTCTTTGGCATTATCATCTGCCGGCTTGGCTTCTTCCTTTTCCTGCGCACAGCCAAATAATAGGCTGGTTGATAGTAAGACCGCTAATGACGCCTTTGCTTTTTTCATAGTGTATTCTCCCTTTGAAATGATTTGTAGATTCATATTAGCAGATAATGAAAATCATTATCAATATATATTTTACTGGAAACGTGACATTGTTCATTCTTTTTTAAATAAATTTCACTCTACTCCTTTTATTATTGATAAGAAACTGCCAGCTGGCTAAAAATAAAAAAGGCAGCCTGCATACCGGCTACCTTTCCCGCTCACTCATTAATTTGTCATTTTCTTTGTCCATGATTTTTGTGATATCCTCAACAAATTGATTGATCAATATTAGCTCTTGTTCATTATAAGATGAACATAACTCCTTGGTGGCCATAGAAAGCGATTGATAGTGCGATTTGATCTGTTCCTGCCTTTCGGGTATCGGTGCAATCATTACCCGTCTTCCGTCCAATTGATCTCGTTCTCTTTTAACATAACCGGATTTCTCAAGGCGATTGATCAGTGCCGTGACCGATCCCGTGCTCAATCCTGTAATTTTGGATAATTCACCGGCCGTAATCGGTCCAGTTTCATTCAATATTTCAGCACTCTTTAAGTCCGTATGGGATACACCTATTTTGTGGGCCATATTTTGTTGAAATAATACGGATCTCATTCCATACCGCTGCAATCTGTGTGTTAAGCTCTTTAGCAGAGCTCCATTCACCTTATTATCGCTTGACATAAAATGCCACCCCTTTTACACTTAAATTTATCTTGATTTTCAAGATAAATGTTTTGTTTCATCTTAACGTTTACCCTTCAACCATGTAAAGGAAATTCATGAGCTGGTTGATACGAAGGAGGAAAATAAATGAACGCTCAAAAAAAACAAAAATTCATTGTTGCCGGTTTACTATTGGGTATCTTGATGTCAGCAATGGATAATACGATTGTTGCGACTGCAATGGGAACGATCGTTTCTGATTTAGGCGGATTCGATAAGTTTGTATGGGTGACATCTGCCTATATGGTCGCCACGATGGCAAGTATGCCGATATTCGGTAAGCTTTCCGATATGTATGGAAGAAAGAGGTTTTTTATTTTTGGACTTATAGTCTTTTTAATCGGCTCCGCATTATGCGGCATGGCCCAGAGCATAGTGCAGTTAAGTATCTTCCGTGCAATCCAAGGGATAGGCGGAGGCGCTTTGATGCCTATAGCCTTTACGATCATTTTTGATATTTTCCCACCTGAAAAACGGGGAAAATTAACTGGACTTTTCGGTGCTGTGTTTGGGGCATCAAGCGTATTGGGACCACTTTTAGGCGCTTATATCACTGAATATTCCAGCTGGCACTGGATTTTCTACGTCAATGTTCCGATTGGGATCATTTCTTTATTTTTCATCTGGAATTACTACAAGGAGTCACCCAACAACCAAGAGCAAAAAATTGATTGGGGTGGCGCAGCAACACTCGTCATTGCCGTTATCAGCTTAATGTTCGCTCTCGAACTGGGCGGGGAGTATGGCTGGAGTTCCTCTCCCATCATAGGCCTGTTTGCCAGTTTTTTGGTTTTCTTCGTTGCATTTTTCTTTTTCGAAAAAAGGGCAAAAGATCCAATCATTTCATTATGGCTGTTTAAAAGGCGATTATTTGCCACTTCTCAGATCTTAGCCATTCTTTATGGCGGTACATTCATTATATTAACCGTCTATATCCCGATTTTCGTGCAGGCAGTTTACGGTGGTTCTGCAACAAATGCCGGATTGATCCTAACTCCCATGATGCTTGGTTCTGTATTCGGCAGTGCAGTTGGCGGGATATTCAATACAAAGACAAGTTTTCGCAACTTAATGACGGTTTCTGTCATCTGTTATTTTGCAGGAATGCTTCTATTAGGAACCATCACCCCTGATACCAGCAGGACTTTATTAACTTTGTATATGATTCTGACTGGCTTTGGCATGGGCTTTTCCTTCTCCCTTTTGCCTATTGCGTCCATTCACAACTTGGAACCTAGATTCAGGGGGTCGGCCAACTCAACAAACTCATTCCTCCGTTCATTTGGGATGACACTCGGTGTAACGATTTATGGAGCGATTCAGACCAATGTATTCCAAAGTAAAATGACGGATGCATTTAAAGGAATGCAAGGAGGTCCGGATACAGTCGGCTTGATGGATGACCCACGTCAGCTCTTCCAATCGGATGCACGTGCCGAGATTCCGGACTTTATCCTGGATAAAATCGTTCATGCGATGTCCGATTCGATATCATTGATATTCACCTTGGCTCTCATTCCGATCGGTCTTGCAGCAATCACGGTATTCTTCATGGGTAAAACAAGAGTGGAAACACCTTCAAAAAAGGAATACTTACAATAAACAAAAAGCGCTGCGTTTGCAGCGCTTTTTGTTTTTCATCTCCCTTCTATAATAGGAAGTGAAGATAGCCGAAAGATCATACCGAGGTGAGAAGTTTGAAGGACGTATGTTTTGGAGACAGTTAAACCAGAGGCATTTCTTATATTAGGGTATATTATCCGAACTCTTAGCTAAGCTAACAGAACCTTGCCATACTCAGTGATCTGCACAAGCATATGGAAGAGGATATGCTTGTGCAGCCATAAAACAGTAAAAAGGCAAAGCATGTCGCTTTGCCTTTTTGCCTTACAGACTTTTCACTTCCACGTTTTCCGGAAGCTTGAAAGGGTTTTCGGTGTTGATCCGGTCATAAAACATCATCCCGTTTAAATGATCTAACTCATGTTGAAACACGATTGCAGCAAAGCCCTTCAGCCGCATCTCTATTTCCTCACCATTACCATCCAAAGCTTTGATTTTAACCCGTTCATAACGAGGTACATACCCCTTAATGTCACGGTCGACAGAAAGGCAGCCTTCACTTTGCGGTAAATAGATCATTGTGGCAGAATGGCTGATGATTTTCGGATTCACAAGGGCATATTCAAACAGCTTCCCTTTTTCATCGGGAAAATACATGACGAACATGCGTTTATTCAAGCCTATCTGATTTGCAGACAACCCAACTCCTTCACGTAAGTTGTACTTCTTTTGGAGTTTTGGGTCCTGGCTGTTTTTCAGGTATTGCATCATGCATTCCAACGTTTCACGATCTTCATCCGAAATCGGCAGGCTAACTTCATCCGTTACCTGACGCAGAATGGGATCACCTTCTCTAACGATATCCTTCATCGTAATCATATAGTCTTTTATAAATTTACTCATAGAACTTCACACTCTTCTACCATTTTATTTTTTCATGACTTAGACCATTTCACTTTAGCATTTCGCATTTAAAAAGTCTAATATGCCGGTTAGATTAAATATTACTAAATTCCGGACTGTTTAAACTTTCGTAATAAATATTATTTCTTGACTTTAACATTATTTACCTTTAATTTAAGGCATAAAGACCTATAGATAACATGTTTAAAAATTTTATACTGAATATATATACTTAAAGGAGATGAAAAATTGAACTCGAACTCTAAATTAGTTTCGAAATTGCTGCCGTTCCTGACGGCTCTCATTGTGATAATTTCTGGAATCAGTTGGTATGTTGTTACTCAGTCAAAGGATATGGTCATTCCTTTTTCCTCGGTGGAAAAGACGATTAAAGCCCAAGATGGAGCCCTTGTCACCATTGAAGAAAAAAGAAATGGCACTCTTCACATCTCCACACCAGATGGAGAATACGTTTCCAGTATTCCTCCCAACAGTCAAATGATCAATAAACTTGTCGAAACTTATAACGTTCAATATTCTTTTTCATCAACTAATAAATCAGCATTATGGATTTTAGGCGGATTAATGGCGGCTCTCGTCACAACCGCTGTCATTATACAGAAAAAATCAAAGGGCGGATTGCGGATCGGCAGTAAAAAACAAAGCCTTTCCACCCCAAAGCCCCTGCCAGAGATAACTTTGGATGATGTAGGCGGTTTGCAATCCGAAATCAAACAGGAAATCCTGCAGACACTCACTACACTAAAGGAACCTGAGCGTTCAGCTAAAATTGGAATTAAGCCGCCTCAAGGCATTTTATTATACGGCCCCCCTGGAACGGGGAAAACCTTGCTTGCACAGGCAATCGCAAAAGAGCTTGGTGCAAACTTCTTCTCAACGAGCGGTTCAGCCTTCAACGAAATGTTTGTTGGAGTCGGTGCAGCCCGTGTCCGCAGCCTTTTCCAAAATGCACGTAAGCAATCGCCAGCTGTCATTTTCATCGATGAAGTCGACGCATTGGCTGGTAAAAGGAAAGCTCATGGCGGTGAAGAAGGCGAAAAAACGTTAACTGAACTGCTAGTGCAATTGGATGGGGGCCATCCAAATGAAGGGATTTTATTCATTGCAGCGACCAACCGGAAAGATATGCTCGATGAGGCATTTCTACGTCCAGGCAGGATCGATTTCTCTTTCCAAGTTCCACTTCCGGATACACAAGGAAGAAAGGAAATCATCAATATCCATACGAAGGGTAAGCGTCTGGCGACAGATGTCCTTGCTTCCCTGGATGAGTTGGCTGAAAGTACATCCGGTTTCTCCGGTGCTGACTTAAGCTCCCTGTTCGATACTGCATCACGTCATGCCCTGAGGAATGAACAGGATATGATTCGTAAACAGGATCTTGATTACGCCATTGATCGCACGATACTTGGAGCGACATCACGTACCTTGAATGATGTGGATACGAAGCGGCGCGTGGCCATCCATGAAAGTGGACATGCCCTGATCGCAGCTTTGACAAAGCCCGGTTCCGTTCGAAAGGCAACCATCATTCCGCGTGGAGAAGCCCTTGGGTATGTAGCGCCAATACCTAAAGAACTCCATCTGGCAACAGCCAGTGAATTGCTTGATCAAGTCAAAATGATTTTAGCAGGCGGCGTGGCGGAAAGAATGTATTTAGGAGAACATAGCATCGGTGTAGGCGGGGATGTGCAGCAGGCGAAACATCTACTTGAACAAATGGTCGATACCGGAATGCTTCAAGATGGATTTACCCTCACCTTTAATAAAGGCGAGAAGGAGCAAAAGATGCAGGAATTATTCACGAAAGCGATTTCTGAAACGGAAATGTTGATTGACTCGAATCGCCTACAGTATGAAGAGCTTGTTGAAGAGTTATTGAAAAAAGAAACACTTGAGGGATCTGAAGTTCAGCGTATCGTTGATGCAGCAGAAATAACCAGCATATGCTCGAATGCATAATACTCTTTTCCGCTGAGTCTTAAGACCTAATATTTAGAGCCTGTTTTCAATAAAACAGGCTCTTTTTTTCATATGTGGTAGTGAGCCGCAAAACCAATCTTTAATTAATATTTTATGTAGGCATTCCCTATACTGCTAGCAAAATGAAAGGGAGGTCACTGGCAAAAACACATTGGCCTTCCTTTACCAGAAACCTAACCGAATGAGTTACTTATCCGCTTCTGACCTGTTTTACATCAAGGGATTTAGCCATATGCTGTTTCGGTATCTTGGCCTTAAAATCATCCTTTTTCAAACGCATTGCAAATAATAGGGCTATCACGAGCAAAGCCACAGAACCTAGGAGAGCAAATTGATAGGATATTAAATTAACATGCTGCTCACCATTCGTTCCTATCGAGCTAGTGCCCACTTCCCCCAGAATGCTGGCTAGGATGGCCACACCAATGGCAGAGCCAATCCGGTTTTGGACATTGAACAATGTGGCTGCCATTCCCATCGAAGCAGAGTTGATATTGGTGAAAGTGGAAAACTGTACGGCTACAACAGTATGTCCCAAACATATACCTACGCTAAATAATAAGGCACGAAGGAACCAGGGGTTGGCTGTCGGCCCGACAATGCTAATCAATGTATAAATGATGATTGTACCAAGCAGCCCTATCCGGATCACCTGATGTATGCCCAGTTTCTTCGTAGTCCAAGGCATCATCCTGGATGCCACCATCAAACCTATAGCTTCCGGGAAAGTGGTCAGCCCGCTTTCTAAAGCTGAAGCATGAAGCGAACTTTGATACATTAACGGGAACACGAAGAGCATCCCCAATAAGCCCGCCATTGAAAATAATGAAATGATGCCCAATGTCCGAAACAATCGATCGGATAATAAACGCAAATCAAGCATCGGTTCGTTCACACGCAGCTCCAATAGAATAAATGAGAGAACAAGAATTGCACCGATACAACCTGTATACATAATCACTGGGGAGTCCCATCCTTTAGATGGTCCTAAGCTCATTGCATACATCAGCATGGAAAAGCCTGCAGCTGACATTAAGAATCCTGGAAGGTCCAATCTGCCAGCAGTTGGTTCTTTATGTTCTTTTAAAAACCATACACCGAATAACAGGACCATAATTCCGAAAGGGACATTTATATAAAATGCCCAACGCCAAGACAGCTGCTCCGCAAGGAATCCGCCAACGATCGGACCAACAGCTGGTGCGAATGCAATGGGGAGCACAAGGGAACGGGAAACCTTTGGGCGTTCTTCAACAGAGAACGTTCTAAATAATATGGCCATTCCAACTGGTGTCAGGATCCCGCCTCCTGCCCCCTGCAAAACCCTGAACAAATTCAAGGTTTGAAGATTATTAGCGAATCCGCATAAAAAGGAGGCGGCCGTAAAGACACCCAATGCCATCAAGAAGATTTTCTTGGTTCCAAAACGATCCCCAAGCCAACCAGCTACCGGAAGGAATACAGCCAGGCTCACTAAATATCCAACATTAATGCCACTGGCTGAAGAGGGATCGAGGTTAAATTCATTACTGATAGTTGGCAGGATCACATTGACAATCGTCCCGTCCATCGAAACCATGAACATCGCTATGACATAAACGATGCTCACTACTAATTTAGGGTCCATTTGTATCCTTGTTTTCATTTTGTTCCATCAATGCTAGCAACTAGTTTTATGTATTTCCAGCAGTCCTCTCGATATATCAATGATCCGCCTTCTGGAATAACCAAAAAGGCGGGACAAAGGGAATGCCGACCTTCTTCATTTATAAATCCATTGTAGATGCCAGTTTCATTCACGAAAAGGTTGGTCATCAATTATTGTCCTCCTTAATATTTTTTTCAAATTCTAGATATTGGATGTTTGTTAGCAATCTCCTGGCCAATTTCAGCACCCTGCATTCTCCAACTAACAATGATAATCATTATCAATACAAATCTACAGGTAATGATATATACTTATAACTTAATGGTCAAGTGCCCTCCACGGATTTACTGAGAAAGACCTATTTCTTACCAGACACATTTCTCTTCAAAGCAAAACGTAAGGCCCTGTTAATCAAAGGCGGCAAAACAGAAAGATGCCCTTCCCCTTCAAACTCCTTGAATTGAACGTTCACTCCACTATCAATAATGGATAAACGTTTTGATAATTCTAATGCATTTTCATTCATGCCACTTTTATGGGTGCCCTCCAGCTCCCCCACGCCAAGCAATAAGGAAATATCACCATTTCCTTGATTTAATCGGGAAAGAAACCTATCCTCCTCCTCACGGAACCACTTTTTGTTCCAATGGAGAGATGGGCTCCCAGCTATGTATGTTTGGAAAGCATACGGATTTTCAAAAAGAACATATAAAGCGAAAAGACCGCCAAGGGAATGCCCGAAAAGCGTTTGGCTATTGTAATCGACCTTATACCTTTTACCGATTTCCGGTTTTAAATCGTCTTCTATGAATTTCAGAAAGTTTTCCGCCCCTCCATGTGAAGGCCATGGACTTCCGTCTGGTCTTACAGGTAACTCGCTAACCTCAACGGGCAGAGTGAAATCATAATAACGTTCAGAAGAAAATGGTTCATTGGTGGCATATCCAATACCTACAATGATAACCGGTACCACTCCTGACTTTTCCGGCCGGCGTGATTGCAATCGTTCCGCCTCGACCATCGTTCCAAATACAGAATTGGCATCCAGCAAATAAATGACCGGATATCCCGTAGGTGGCGGCACTTCCAAAGGCTTTGATACAAAGATTTGGTATTCACGTTCCCCGGTACTCGAATGCATGAGAAAGTGTTGAGTTCCTTTGATCGTAACCTCTGAACTGGCAACAGTTTTGTCCATTACGCTTTTGTCCATTTTTTTATGCATCATCTAAATGAATTCCCCCAACCTCTAATACTCGTAATCTTATTCATTGTTTACTTCTCAAATAATTTAAGCTCTTTTAATATCAAAAGAATATAATTGTGAAAGATTACCACGATATCGATAATGATAATCTTTCTCAATGGATATATCAACCATACATCAATAATTTCCCCCTATCATTTTACAGAAAAGAGCTTTCCCTTCCCTTTCTGCCCTTATTTCCAAAGCATTTTTGGATGAATTTTAGTTCACCAAAAATACAACTTTGGAAAATTATTCTTGAACTAATAGGAAATTAATTATATATTTAATAGCATGTTAAATTGATAATGATAATCGTTATCAAATAAAATGTAGAAAAGCATATCTTTTTTGGTGGCTATGCTATTTGTTGAAGGAAGTGAAAAAGCATTTACAACGAATAAAGATTTGTCTGTGGAGACCATGAAGAAGCGATAAATTTATATACTATATATCCAAAAGGGGAATCGACTAATGAAAAAGCAATTATTCGTACTTGGAATGGCAACAGTATTCAGTTTAGGACTTGGAGCTTGCGGTAATGCCGAAAAGACTTCCGAGGATGCTTCACAGAAGAGCAAGGTGACAGATACGGCGAAAAAAGAAGCAAAGACCCAAACCGTCACATATCTGGATAAGGAGTATACAATCCCAGCCAAAGTCACCAGTATCGCCACTGCTAGTTTAGAATCAATGGAGGATGCAGCCATATTAGGGATTAAACCTTCTGGTGTTGTTACTGTAGGTGGAGAAATACCTGAATATTTGGCTAAAGACCTCGAAGG
This sequence comes from Peribacillus sp. Bi134, assembly GCF_918698065.1. Taxonomy (NCBI): domain Bacteria; kingdom Bacillati; phylum Bacillota; class Bacilli; order Caryophanales; family Bacillaceae; genus Peribacillus; species Peribacillus sp. Bi134. The sequence continues at coordinate 23,212 of NZ_CAKKLN010000014.1, forward strand.
TGCTAAGTCGATCGGTGAAAAAATGCAGCCGAACTATGAAACTCTTCTTGGGATGAAACCTGATGTGATCATGTGGTCTTCTAAATCCCCAGCTAATGTGACGGAACAATTGGAAAAAGTGGCACCAACATTCCCTTATTCACATATTTCGACAAATTGGGAAGACAACCTGCGGTTAATGGCCAGCCTAGCCGGAAAAAAAGATCAAGCTGAAAAAATCATCACAACCTATAATGATGACGCCGCAAAAGCAAAACTGGAAATTGGTGAAAAACTGAAGGATAAAAAGGCTTTAGTGGTGAGAATCCGGAACGGCAGCCTATTCCTATATCCTGAGGATGTATATTTCAACCCAGTAATTTATAAAGATCTAGGCTTGGCTGTCCCTGAAGAAATTAAGCCTATTAAAGCACAAGAAATGATTTCAATAGAAAAATTTGCAGAACTGGACCCAGATTATGTCTTCTTGCAATTCTCGGAAAGTGAAAATGCACAAAAACCGGAAGCGTTAAAAGATTTGGAAAACAACTCCATTTGGAAGAGCATCACGGCAGTAAAAGACAAGAAAGTGTTTGTAAACTCGGTTGACCCCCTTGCCCAAGGTGGAACGGCTTGGAGTAAAACAGCTTTCCTGAAGGCTGCAACGGAAGAATTAGCTAAATAAACAGTAAGGTGCGTTGATTGATATGGCAAAAACAAATTCATTACCAATAATAATTCTTTGTATGGCACCTCTATTGATTTGCTTCTCCATCGTATTATCGATTTTATATGGTGCCAAAAATATAGATTCCATAACGGTATGGAATGCCATTTTCCACTATGACTCTAGTAACGTTGACCATACGATCATTATGGCTTCTCGCTTGCCTAGAGTTTTGGGTGCCCTACTCGTCGGGGCATTTTTAGCCATATCAGGAGCACTCATGCAGGGGATGACAAGAAATTATCTTGCATCCCCTTCAATCATGGGAGTGACGGATGGCTCTGCTTTCGTAATTACACTTTGTATGGTATTTGCTCCAGGTATGTCTTCATTCCAAATGATCCTCTTTTCCATGTTAGGTTCTGCATTGGGAGCCGGAATTGTCTTTGGTTTTGGGTCGCTGCTTCCAAATGGATTATCACCCGTTCGATTAGCCATAATCGGAACTGTGATCGGGACATTTTTAAGCAGTATTTCTGCTGCCATAGCATCCTATTTCCAAATTTCCCAAAATGTAAGTTTTTGGTATAACTCAAGATTGCACCAGATCGATCCCAATGTACTAAAATTGGCGATACCGTGTGGAATGGTGGGAATCATCCTCGCCCTATTCATCTCAAAATCCATTACGATATTATCTTTAGGCGAAGAAATTTCCATCAATTTAGGTCAGCGCACAAAAATAGTAAAAGCTGTGGCCCTCCTTTCCGTCATTTGCTTAACGGGAATCGCAGTGGCGCTTGTAGGGAAAATCGGTTTTGTTGGACTTATCATCCCCCACATCACCCGGTTTTTAATTGGGATAGATTATAAGTGGATCGTTCCATGTGCTGGGGTAATCGGTGCGGTTTTTCTAGCTCTTTGCGATGTCTTGAGCCGGTTTGTTAATTATCCATTCGAAACCCCCATAGGAGTCGTTACTTCCCTGATCGGCATTCCTTTCTTCCTGTACTTAATTAGAACGAGAGGAGGAGAAAAGAATGGATAAGAATACTCGGTGGCGCTTCACCATCACGATGACCATCATTTTATGTTTAATCGTTATTACAAGTTATTTTAGTTTGATATCCGGTACATTCGACATGACCGTCAAAGCTGTCCTTCAGACATTATTCAGGGTGAATCCAGTTTCCGATTTTGATTTGGTCATCTTTGATTTCAGGCTCCCCCGCATTGTAATCGCCGGTTTGGTGGGAGTGAGCTTAGGAATTGCAGGGACTGTCATTCAAGGGGTTACGAAAAATGGCCTAGCCGATTCCGGTATTCTCGGTATTAATGCCGGTGCTGGTACGGCCATTGTCATTTTCATGTTTTTCTATCAAGGTCAAAGCAGCGGCTCGGACTGGTTCTCCATTATGAGTTTTCCGCTATTCGGTTTGGTGGGCGGACTTTTGGCAGCCCTATTGATTTTCCTTTTCTCTTGGAAGAATGGCACCCTGGACATGGGCCGCCTTTTACTGACCGGAATCGCCATAGGCTCGGCATTTGGTGCCCTTTCCTTATATTTATCATTAAAAATGAAGTCAACCGATTTTGAAATGGCAACGGTTTGGCTTTCAGGAACGATATATGATGCGAACTGGAAATACATCGCATCGATGTTACCATGGATGATAGTCCTGATTCCGATTATTAAGAAAAAGGCGTATTTACTGGATTTGTATCAGTTGGAAGAATCGAGCGTTAAAAGTTTGGGGGTTTCAGTAGAAAAGGAAACGATCATCCTTTTACTCTGCAGCATCGGATTGGTGGGCGCCTCCGTTTCAGTATCGGGAAATATCGGATTCGTAGGTTTAATGGCTCCCCACATAGCAAAGCACCTTGTAGGTATCCATCACAATCAGGTAATTCCAGTATCGGGAGCAATTGGCGCATTGCTGGTGATCGCATCCGACTTTATCGCAAAAACCGTTTTTGCACCGGCAGAATTGCCAGTTGGGATCGTCATCTCAATTATTGGTGTCCCATATTTTCTTTATTTACTAATTAAAGCTAAAGCGTAGAAGGAGAGATGATCAGTGAGTATTCTCCGCATGGAAAATCTAGAAACGAATTACGAGAAATTCACGGTGTTCAAAGACTTGAACTTGGAAATAAAAGAAGGCCTGGTCACTACCATCATTGGTCCTAATGGCTGTGGTAAATCCACATTACTGAAAACGATAGGCCGCATTCTAAAGCAAAAGAGCGGAAGCGTTTTTTTACAAGGTCAGGATTTACATAAGATCCATACGAAGCAGATTGCCAAGCACTTGGCTCTACTTCCCCAAAACCCGGTTGCTCCAGCCCAATTGAAGGTAGAGGAGCTTATTTCATATGGAAGGTATCCGCACCGCAATAATGTAAATAAATTAACGAAAGAAGATAAAGAAACGATTGAATGGGCCATGGATATCACCAAAACCCTTTCATTTAGAAACCGGGAGATCACAAATCTTTCCGGTGGTCAAAGACAAAAAGTTTGGCTAGCAATGGCTTTAGCACAGAAAACGGAGATTTTATTATTGGATGAGCCGACCACCTACCTTGATATGGCTCATCAACTGGAGGTTTTGCAGATAGTTGAAAAGCTTAATAAAGAACAAAAAATAACGACTGTCATGGTGCTGCATGATATTAACCATGCGTCCCGGTTTTCACATGAAATCATAACGATGAAGGAAGGTGAAATCGTTAAAATCGGTACCCCCACCGAAATCATTACACCTCCCGTTTTAGAAGAAGTCTTTCGTATTCATGCAAGGGTCATGATGGATCCTGCCAATGGGGCACCCGTTTGTTTTGGTTATGACAATTTATCACAGCAAGAAGTATATAAAGAAGCCGTTTCATCCAATTGAAAGGGTGTGCTTTCATCAAATGATATTCCCGAATCAACTGACCCAAACCAACTCCTCAAGTTTGGTTTCCATCTGAATTTTAAAAACATAGTTGATTGGAGCGAATGTGTGAGACTCAGCAGGCGCAAGCCAAGGAGGCTCCACGATCGCCCGCGGAAAGCGAGTTTCTTGAGCGGAAATCAACATCCAAATTGTACAAGCCATAAAAAAAACTGCAGGCAAACTCGCTTTTCTTTGAGTTTGTCCACAGTCTAAAGGGATGTCGACAATGTCGACATCCCTTTTTTGATAAATTTATAGTTTTTCCAACTTGATGATATCAGCTGTATTTTGTTTCTGGATCCCTGACTTTTGCAATTTCACTGCCGTTCCTTCAGGTAAGTTAGTGAATATAATAGGAGTGACCGTTGATGGGGCATTCCGTTTTATGAAATCTAAATCAATTTCCAAAAGAGGTGTTCCTTTTGTTAGTCTTTGACCCTCTTGTACAAGAGATGTAAACCCTTCTCCATTTAATTTAACCGTATCTAAACCAACATGGATCAAAATTTCCAGACCATTATCCATTTTCAATCCCAGTGCATGATTTGTCGGGAAGATACTTAGCACTTCCCCATCGATTGGGGATACTAGTTTTCCGTTGACTGGCTCGATAGCAAAGCCATCCCCCATCATTTTCATAGCAAACACTTGATCGGGAACTTGTTCTATCGGTAAAACCGTTCCTTCAATTGGAAGGACAAAGTCATTTGCACCCAAAGCTTGGTTTTCCTCTACTATATCCTCTGCCACTTGTGCAGATGGAACTGCTTTCACTTGGCTTGGGTCGACGCCATTCTTGACAAGTTGTTTCATTGCATTTGCAACGAATTCAACATTCGTTCCAACAATGACCTGCACACTCGATTTATTCAACTTCATGACACCGCGCGCACCATGCCGTTTTAAGGCTGCTTCATTCACATTTCCTGAATCGGCCACTTGTAAACGCAAGCGTGTTGCACAGTTATCAATTAGCTTTATATTCTCTTTACCGCCAAGATCTTGAATGAAAAGCGATCCCATATCGGTATATTTATCCCCTGTTTTCACAATAGTTTCTTCTTCCACTTCTTCCTCATCGTCTTCACGGCCAGGTGTTTTTAAATCCATGACCTTGATGACAAAATAGAAAATCACGAAGTAAACTGCCGCGTATACTAAGCCAATCGGTATTAACCATAGCGGTTTTTGCGCAATACCAAAGTTCAAGAAATAATCAATGGCTCCTGCGGAGAATCCAAAACCATGATGGATATCCAATATAACAGCAAGTGCCAGGGAGACCCCGGTTAAAAGGGCATGTATTACATATAACACCGGTGCGATGAACATGAACAGAAATTCAATCGGTTCAGTGATTCCTGTAAGGAAAGAAGTGAAAGCTAACCCAACAAGCATCCCCGTCACCAATTTACGTTTCTCTTTCTTTGCAGCTGCAATCATCGCTAATGCCGCAGCTGGAAGACCGAACATCATGATCGGGAAAAAGCCGGTCATGAAGGGCCCAGCAGTCGGGTCCCCTGCGAAGAAACGATTTATATCACCTGTCGCTCCATTGTACTCACCAAAGACGAACCAAACCATACTATTCAAGACATGATGCAGGCCTACTGGAAGCAATAAGCGATTCAAAACGCCGAATACGCCGGCACCCAATGCCCCTGCACCTGTAATCCAGTCACCAACACTATTGATTACATCTTGAATCGGCGGCCAAACAAAACCGAATATTGCCGCAAGTATAATCATCGCAAGCGAAGTGATGATCGGAACGAATCGTTTCCCTGAAAAGAATCCAAGCCATTCAGGGAGTCTTATGTCGGAGTATCTATTATATAGAAGAGCGGCAACTATACCGGATATAATACCGCCTAAAACAGCCATGTTGATATCTTTATTAATCGCTTGTGTACCATTCGTTAAAACAAAGTAACCAACAAGACCTGCCAATGCCGCAGCACCACTTCCATCTTTGGATAATCCAATCGCTATACCTAAAGCGAACAATATGGCAAGATTATCAAAAATGGCTTGTCCCGAGGCAGCCATAAATGGAATATTGAGTAAATCCGGTTGCCCTAAACGAAGCAATAAAGCCGCTGCTGGCAAAACAGCAATCGGTAACATTAAAGCCTTACCTATCTTTTGTAAAAAATTTAACATCGAACTCATCTCCCTTGTTCCTAACTTCTTTTGATTCAGCAGAACGAAAAGACGTATAAAGCGTTTTCATTTTATCAATATAATAACTTTTCTTTGGCTTATACTAGCACAGAAAATATATAGATGTCTATACCAATTCACTTAAAAATATACTATTTTCTTCGAAAAAAAAGCAAAAAATGCTTTTTTAATCCTGATATACCCCAACTGGTCTAGACAACTTTTAATAAAAACGATAAAATGAGGGCAAAATATATTGACTCATTCATTAAGTTTTACTTTCATAAAGGAGATTATGTATGAAAACATTCATTATTAATAATCTAATAGTTCATAGCGAAAAGGAAACATACAAAAATGGGTATATTAAAGTCGTGGATGGAAAAATTGCCGAGGTTGGTCCAGTCAGCCAATACAAACAGGACGATGATGCCGAGGTAATTACTCTTTCACCGGATTATCAGGTAATTCCCGGTGCGATCGACATCCACATTCACGGAGCATCCAATTCCGATGCAATGGATGCCACACATGAAGCATTATCCACAATGGCAGAGACTCTTCCCAAAGAAGGAACCACCAGCTTTCTGGCCACTACAATGACTCAAACTGCCGAAGCCATTGAATCAGCACTTCTTAATGCTGGTAAATATATCGAAAATCAATCACAAGAACACGCTGAAATAATTGGAATCCATTTAGAAGGTCCTTTCATATCACCGGTCCGTAAAGGAGCACAGCCTGAAGAGCATATCGTTGACCCTGATGTCACTCTATTTAAAAGGTGGCAGGAAATGGCCGAAAATCAAATCAAGCTTGTAACGCTTGCTCCTGAACAACCAAACGGATTAGATCTTGCCGCTCACTTAAAGGCAACTGGCGTCGTCGCTTCCATTGGACATTCAGATGCAACATATGACCAAATCGATGAAGCAATCCAAGCAGGGACTACCCACGTTACACATCTTTATAATGGGATGCGGGGACTCCATCACCGTGAACCCGGTGTTTTGGGAGCTGCTTATCTTCGAGAAGAGCTATATGTTGAACTTATTGCTGACGGCATTCATTGCAGGCCGGAAATGATCAAGCTGGCATATAACCAAATTACCAGCGAACGAATGATCTTGATAACGGATTCGCTTCGTGCCAAATGGCTTGAAAAGGGAACCTATGATTTAGGCGGTCAGCCTGTGTATGTTAACGAAACGAAAGCAACGCTTTCAGATGGTACACTAGCCGGCAGTATATTGAAAATGAACGATGCCATCAAGAACACAATGGAATATACCGATTGTTCCATGACTGACATTATAAAAATGACGGCGGAAAACCCTGCCAAACAACTTCGGATTTTTGACAGAAAAGGAAGCATCCAGGTCGGCAAAGACGCCGATCTTGTAATATTGAATGACCGCTTGGACGTTGAAATGACGTTCTGCAGAGGAAATATAGCTTTTAAAAAGGAGAATGTATAATGAATATCATACAAGTGCAGGACTACATGGAAATGAGCCGGACAGCCGCAGAAATAGTGATCGGAAAGGTCAAAGGAAATCCTAATATCAAATTGGGCCTTGCAACAGGCGGTACCCCTAAAGGAATGTACGATAATTTGATTGAAGATCACGTGCGCAATCATACATCTTATGAACATGTAACGTCTTTTAATCTTGACGAGTATATCGGCTTAAAACCAAATGATCCAAACAGTTACCATTATTATATGAATGACTCCCTATTCACTCACATCAATATAAATAAAGAGCGCACTCACCTGCCAAATGGCACAGCAGATGACACGAACGGAGAATGTAAACGGTATGATGAAATGATAGATTCCGTCGGAGGGATCGATCTTCAGATACTTGGCATTGGGCAAAATGGCCATATTGGTTTTAATGAACCTGGAACTTCCTTCACATCAGGAACACATGTCGTGACACTCGAGGATTCAACGCGCCAAGCGAATGCACGTTATTTCGATTCCATAGACGAAGTTCCTACACATGCCGTTACGATGGGCATTTCAACAATCATGAAAAGCAAAGAAATTCTGCTGCTGATATCTGGTGAAGAAAAAGCCGAAACACTGAAGAAATTGATACACGGTGACATTTCAGAGGAATTCCCTGCATCTATCCTAAAAAAACATAATAATGTTACAATTATCGCAGACCAAAAAGCGTTATCCGGAGTATTAATACCCTAAAAGGAGCGAAAGTCGATGATTGATAAAAACTCACCTCTTCCGATTTATTTTCAAATCGAAGAACAAATAAAAAGACAAATAGAAAACGGTGAGTTCCAAGCGCACGATGCCCTTCCATCTGAACGTGAATATGCCGAGCAATTCGGAATTAGCCGGATGACCGTCCGGCAAGCCATAAATAATTTGGTGAATGACGGATACTTATACCGTCAAAAAGGAAGGGGAACCTTTGTCGCCGATAAGAAGTTGGAGCAGCAGCTCAATGGGTTGACCAGTTTTACCGAGGACATGAAAGCCAGGGGTTTGAATCCAAGCAGTAAGCTGCTGAGCTTTGAAATCATTCCGGCCGATAAGAAGATTGCCAGTGAATTGCACATTTCCCTTTATGCTCCCGTTTATGAAATAAAACGCATTCGGTTGGCTGATGATGTTCCAATGGCGCTCGAGACCGTGTACATGTCTGCCAATTTAATTAAAGGATTAACGGAAGAAATCATTAACCTTTCTCTTTACCAATATGTGGAGAACTACGTTAAACTTAAAATAGACTATGCTACACAAACGTTGGAATCATCGATTGCTTCTGAATTAGAAGTCACCCATTTAGCGATTCCAAAGCACTCACCCATATTATTCATTCAAAGGCATACGTTCCTGATAGATGGAACTCCCCTTGAATATGTTAAATCGGCTTATCGTGCAGACAGGTATAAGTTCAGTATCAAAATAAGCAGATAAAATTGAATATTTTCAATCGGAGGGTGTCACATATATGAACTCATACTTTGAAGAAGTGCAGGCTTTACTCACAATTGTGGAAGAACAGGAAAAGCAATCAATTAAGGAATCTGTGGAACATATCGCAAAAGCAGTGATGTCAGATGGAATCATCCATTTATTCGGAAGCGGGCACTCTCATATTTTGACCGAAGAGGTATTCTACCGGGCAGGTGGGTTAGCGGCAATTCGTCCTATTTTCGTTGAAGATTTGATGCTTTTTAAGGGTGCTTCAAGATCATCCCAACTTGAACGGCAGAATCACCTATCAGAGAAATTCATGCATGATGAGGATATCCGTCCTGGTGATGTCTGTATCGTCATTTCATCATCCGGCGTAAATCCCGTTCCCATAGATGTCGCCACTTTCGCAAAAGAAAAAGGGGCCTTCGTCATTGGACTAACATCACCGGAGTATGCAAAAAGTTGTCCTTCACGGCATAAACAGAAGCATTATCTCCACGATGTCGTTGATTTGGTCATAGACAATCATATTGCCAAAGGTGACACATTACTGAAATCAAATAATATACCTTTTGGTTCTGGATCGACCGTGGTCGGGGCCGTTCTCCTCAATATGATTTTCACGCAAGTCATCCAAACTATTATTGAGTCAGGGGAGACCCCTCCCGTATTCCTAAGCAGTAATATCGAAGGGGCAGATGAACACAATCAAAAGATCATCGCGAAATATAAAACAAGAATCCCCCAATTATAAATCGATTTAGCCAAAAAAGAATACATAATTAAAGAAGGCATCCATGCGGATGCCTTCTTACTGTAGACAAACTCGAAGAAAAACGAGATTGTCTGCAGTTTTTTTATTTGAATATGTTTCCGGAGCCGCAGTTATTCGTCATCCGGAGCTTTTTTCGGCCGTCCACGCAGCTTTTCGTCCTTCAACACACTTTTTTTGGCCGTTCACGATTTTATTCGACCTACCCCGCTCTTTATTCGACCGTTCACGATTTTATTCGACCTACCACGCTCTTTATTCGACCGTTCACGATTTTATTCGACCTACCACGCTCTTTATTCGACCGTTCACGATTTTATTCGACCTACCACGCTCTTTATTCGACTGTTCACGATTTTATTCGACCTACCCCGCTCTTTATTCGACCGTTCACGATTTTATTCGACCTACCCCGCTCTTTATTCGACCGTTCACGATTTTATTCGACCTACGCATTCCGAAGCATTTATTTTGCGGAACACTCATTAAATTCGCTCCTTTTCACCAACTGTCTGCCAAGCCCTCATCAAAGCAAGCAATCTAGCGGAGTTATTCGGCCAGGAGTGTCGCAAATTTATTCTATCTAGGGAGGCTCCATCCATTCAAGAACCCCCATTCAGTCGAAAAAACTGAAGGCATCCATTCGGATGCCTTCTTTAATTTAAGTTTATTCCTTATTTTTCAAAAACGGCCACCAATTCGCGTTTCCGAACGTCGCAACCATCACTGGAATAAACAATGGTAATATGACAAACGCATATAAAGCAAGCCCCACCAATATTAAAGTGGCTATCTCCAAGAGCGATAAAACTCCTGCTGGCATCATGGCAGCAAAGGTTCCGCCAAGAATTACGGCTGCCGAGATGATCACCGTTCCCATTTTTCTCATGGACAGTAACATCGCTTCCTTGACCGGTTTATCCTTCCATTCGTTAAAGCGATCCATCAAGAAAATGCTATAGTCAATGCCAAGAGCAATCAAGATGACGAAAGCAAAGAAAGGAACTGCCCAGCCGATGCCGGCGTAACCGAGAATATTAACAAAAAGCAACTCGGTAATGGCTGCCGCTGTATAATAAGTCAAAACGAGCGATACAATCAAATAGATCGGCATGACCAGGGATCGCAGCATGAAAAAGAGAATGATGGCGATACCCGACAGCATCAAAACGACCGTCCGTGAGAAATCCTCCTCAGACATCATGCCCAAGTCATGATGTGTACTTGTGATTCCCCCTATCGCCACTTGCGCATTTTCTAGCTTTGTATCTTTCGTTACTCTTTCAACGGTTGCCTCGATCGAATCAATTTGCTCGATTGCTTCATTGGAATATGGATTCGCCTTGAACACCACATCCATGGTCATGGTTTTACCGTCTTCAGATAAATACGCGTTCAATGCTTCCCCAAATTCTTCGCTTTCGACTACTTCTTTGGGAATATACATGCCTGTTACCGTTTTATCCGTTTTTGCCAGCCCTGATAAATAACCCTGTGCGGACGATAGTCCATCATGGACTTCATTCAGGCCATCGGCACTTTCATTTAAGCCATCTGTCAAATCAGTAAGTTGCCCGCCGAGGCTTGAAAAACCATTTAGGAGTTCTTGCTGCCCATTACTTAAGCTGGTAAGGCCGCCTTTAAATCCTGACAGATTATTTATGACTTCCCCCTGACCATTGGCCATCGTGCTTAGACCTTTTTGTAAAGTGTCAACACCTGAAATCAATTGGTTCAGGCCCTCCCCGAGAGATGTTTGACCGTTTACGATTTGTGCCATATTTTCGTTCGCCGTATTCAAACCGCCGGACACTGAACCAAGATTCCTATTTAGCTCGGCAAGGCCTGCTGCCATGGGCTCCAAGCCACCCTGTGCCCCTTGCACTGTTTGCTTGATCGTTTGATAGGACTGATCCACCTGTAATTCTGGATGAGTGGCTTCCATTTGCTCAAAGGAAGGATTTAAGCCAGCAAGGCTTTGTGATACGCCCGTAATATTAGTTTGAATCTCTTTGTATCCACCTGTGAGCCCACTTAGCCCATTAGCTGATTGTTTATAGCCTTCGAGGAGCTGTCCGCTTCCGGTGGCGAGCTTCTCCAAGTTTGCCTTGACCTCATTCAGTCCATTTTTTATATCCCCAGTCCCTGAAGAGCCATCGCGAATGCCTGCTTCAATGCTTGTTAACGCCTTCTCCACCTGGCCTACACCGCTCTTTAATTCATTGGTCCCGGATATTAGACCCCCTATTCCGTCCGTCGCTTGCTTCAACCGCGGTCCTGAATCTGAAAGCTCACTGCCTGCCGTTTTTAATCCATCACTTATTTGTTTAATGCCTTCATTTCCTTCTCCGATTCCCTTCTCCAAAGTTTCGGCCTGGTTCGCTACAAATAAATCCTTAATCGGTTCACCTGCCGGGCGGGTCATGGATCGAACTACATCGACTTCATCCACCTTGACGACTTCCTGGCTGATTTTTTCAGCAAGTGCGACGTACTCTTCCGAATCCATGCGTTCGTCATTCTTTATGACAATCTGTGTTGGCATGGATTGTCCCGGTCCGAATTCATCGGAAATGATATTAAATGCCATGATGGAAGGAACATCATCACCCGCTTCTTCAAGGGAGTTATATGAAATCTTCCCATCATACATAAACAAAAAGGGAACACAGACGATTGCAACGATCATCAGCGCCAACAATGGGCGGTTCATGGAGAAGTTACCGAGAATTCCCCATAGTTTACTTTCACTGTGCTCAAGTTTCCCTTTTGCCGGCCAGAATAGCTTTTTGCCAAGAACCGCCATGAAAAATGGAACGATCGTATAGAGGGCGATCATTAAAATGAAAACCCCTATGGCAACGGCCGCCGCAGATTGATAGAGCTTAAAAGTAGAAAAACCGATTGCCGCAAAACCAATCATTACGGTCAGCCCACTGAAGAAGACCGTCTTACCCGCAGTTCGGTAAGTCGCAACGATCGCTTCAGGCAATGACTCCTGTGACGATAGCTCTTCCTTGAAACGACTAAGCAGCAGGATGCAATAATCAGTCCCGATTCCAAATAAAATACCTACCAGGAATATTTGGGTGTAAGACGAAATCGGAAAGTCCCATTTATCCACCAGGAATGAGACGATGGATTGTGAGCATAAATAAGTGAAACCTACCGTTACCAACGGAATGATCGGTGCCACCACTGAACGGAAGACTATCAGCAATACAGCCAGAATGAAGACAACCGTGATGCCTTCAGTTTTCTTCAGCCCTTCTTGGGAATTGGCATTAAGATCTTCATCGATCATCCAGCTACTTGTGTAATAATGCTCGACATCCACTTGCTCCAGCTTTTTATAAAGGGCATCGATCACTTCCTTAGCTTCTCGGTCCCCCTTGACCATCGTGATGGATGTCAAAACCGTCGTTTCATTCTCCGAGACCAACTGACCTTTTAGCGAGGGCTCTTTAAAATGGGTCATGACCTCTTTGATGCCAAGCTCTGCTTTATTCTTTTCAAGGTTTTGGATCGCTATCTCAATCTCTTTCAATTCCGAGGAAGACAGCTTCTTATCACCATGAAATACGAGGGCCACTTGTGACTCATCCTTATCCTGGATCTCTTTCATTAGCTCATTGGCCATCCCAGAGGAGTACTCTGCCGGTACATCCAGCTGCCCCTTATTCCGGACAAGGTCCGCCATATTCGGTGCCGCAAACAATAGACCTGCCGTAATTGCAACCCAAGCGATAATGACCAGCCATCTTCCCTTTATGATCCCCCTCATTATATTTCCTCCCATTCCTCATTCTTCATTTGTATGAAAATTTGTGCAAGCTTCTCATATGTATCAAGGAATCTAACGATCTCTTCATAATCGAATTTCGTCATGATGCTCTCTACCAACTTATGAATCTTATTTTCCGTTTCCTGTAATAATGCTTCCCCCTCTTTTGAAAGCTTCAAGTGAAAGACCCTTCGGTCAACCAGGTCCTGTTCCCGTTCTATCAATCCTTTGCCTTCCAGCCTATTGATGTTGGATGTGACGGCACTCTTATTAACATAAAAGGCATCACTGATTTCCGTCGATGTACACAACCGCTGTTGTTGAATGAACCGTAAAGTATAGTATTGTTCGTTCGTCAGCACATCACAAATCTGGTCTTTTATTAAAAGCTCCCCCATCTTATTGACATAGAAGGAAACCTTCATATATCGATCAATCAATCCAGTAACTTTTACATTAGTCATCGTTGCACCTCTCAAAAAGTAGTTCAGTCATTTAACTATATGTAGATTACTATTGTTTTATTTATTATGTCAATCCCATGACAGTTTATTATTTCCAGTTTAACTTATGGTAAATAAGGGAAAACCCAAAGTAAGCATACAATCTACTATTCTAAAGGAGGAAATATAAATGACTCAATCAACTATCGAAACTCAAACGAATAGCAAACTTTTAAAAGGGATTCTAATCGGGGGGCTTGTTGGTGGTGCGTTGACCTTACTTGACTCCAACACAAGAAATAAAGTAAAGCGTTCAGCCGTCCTTTTAAAAGACAACTCCATGAATATGATTGAACAGGTCAAGGAAAATCCCGGCGAAATGAAGGAACAGATGGTATCAGGAGTCAAAGGGGCAACCGAGACGATTAAAGAGGCAATCAATGACGTCGAAACACTATATGAAACCGTCAATGAAGACGTGGTGGGTAAAGTATCAGAAGTAAAGGATATCTCCACTGATGCCCTTGGTACAGCGAAGGAAGCAACAAGTGAATTAAAAGACATCAGTTCAAAGGTGGTCGTAGCCGGTAAACAGCTGAAAGAAACGCCAGCACAATCATTGAAATCCGATATTGATAAAGGTGAAAAAGAGAGTGATGAAATCGTTAAAAAATCAGGATTATCCAATCAAAAGTCCATCTCATCCAACTTCTAATATATAAAAAAGCTGAGGCATTATGCCTCAGCTTTTATTATGGCTTGTACAATTTGGATGTTGATTGGAACGTAGGGCACTCGCTTTCCGCGGGCGGTCGTGGAGCCTCCTCGGCTTGCGCCTGCGGGGGTCTCCCCTAGACGCGCTTTTCCCGCAGGAGTCTCGTACCTTCCGCTCCAATCAACTCTGTATAAAATTTAGACAGAACCATACCTATGGAGTTGAAGGTGTTGCTTAGGGCCAATTGGATGGGGGACATCATTCGATGAAAGGTACACCATTACCCTTTTGTTTTTTCATATATCCTTCACTTGATACCTTAGTTAGAGTCCTCCAATTTATTCGTTATCTCATGGTCTTTTTTCACTTCAGCTAACCAAACGGGATATTCCTCTTGTAATCTTTCAGAAAGAAGCGTTTCTTTAATTACATCTTTACTGTCTTCTAAATTAGCTTTTTTTGCTTCCTTCTTACCGGTTACTTTTATGATATGGTATCCATATTCGGATTTGACTGGATCACTGACTTTATTTATATCAAGATCAAAGGCAACATTTTCAAACTCTTCCACCATATCGCCTTTCCCAAAATACCCCAGGCTTCCACCGTTATCCGCCGTTTCGGTATCAGTGGAATATTCAGCTGCCAATTTAGCGAAATCACCGCCATCTGCGATTTCTTTCGCAACCTTTTTAGCCGTTTTTTCGTCTTCGACTAAAATATGACTGGCTTCCACTTGTTCCGCTTGAGCAAATGTATCTTTGTTATCTTCAAAATACGTACTGATTTCTTCATCCGTCACGGTAATTCTCGGTTCTACCAGTTTTTTCGTTTGCAGATAAACTACGATGTCCTTTTTTAAGGCTTCCATTGAAGAACCGCTTGCTTCCAATTGCTCTTTTAGCGACTTTTCATCACCATAGGACTCTACCATAACATCGATTTCTTTCTGGATTTCTTCATCCTTAATTTTAATCCCTGCTTTTTCAGCTTCCAATTCAACCAATTTATTCGTAATCAACAGGTCTAAAGTATCTGCTCCGTATCCCGCAACAAGCGCGTCATACAGCTCATCCTTATTGATTTTCTCGCCATCGATACTCGCCATTGTCTTATCCGTGGATGAAATCATCGCAAATGCCATGATCCCGCCAATGATTAAAATGCTCCCTGCCCAAATATATGCCTTCGTGCTCCTTAATAGTTTCATGAATACTCTCCCTTAATTTTTCTATAATGATAGCTTGGAATTATTAATTAATCCTTAAGATTTTAGTTCCACCTTCAATATGCACCAACACAATCATTATACTAACATACTTATATACCTACATATATTTTAGAGTATTTCCTTCTGCTACCATTTTACATTGAGACTTTGGTAGATCATTACAAAAAAAGATATTATACCGTTATTTCGCCTTTTGATAAATAGGTAACAGAGTGCAATTCGGCTTTCACTCGTGGATTTGGAGTAAATACTCGTGAAACACATAATCGAAAAAGCATGGTGTACGGAGGGAATTCCTACACCATGCTTTTTTTGTGTGTTATTTACGATGCATCTTGAATTCAAGGAAGAGTTCGTTGTAATGGGCTAAGTTTTTCTTCCCCAGGTTTTCGTAAACTTCCAGTTTCTTTGTCAGTTCCGGAGATGGATAGAAACGTTCATCCTTCACCACTTCTTCAGGCATATATTTCAGTGCTTCTTTATTAGGTGTCGAGTAACTTACATATTCCGCGTTCTGTGCTGCAACTTTCGGGTCCAGCATGAAGTTGATGAACTGGTGAGCAGCATCGACATTTTTGGTTGTTTTCGGGATGACCATATTATCAAACCATAAATTGGACCCCTCTTTTGGAACAACGTATTCGAGATCTTCATTTTCAGCCATGATTTCAGAAGCGACTCCCGACCAAACAAGGCCAATCGCCGCTTCCTGGGCTTCCAATAGCATGCGGCTTTCATCTCCGACAATCGCTTTAATGTTCGGGGTGAGGGCATCTAGCTTGGATTTTGCCTCTTGAAGGTGTTCTTCATCTATATCATTCAATGAATAATTCAAAGAGTTCAGGCCCATGCCCATCACTTCTCTAGCTCCATCCGTCAAAAGGATTTCATTTTTTAAATCTTTATCCCATAAATCTGCCCAGGCCGTTATTTCCTTTCCACCGAGCATCTTGGAATTGTAAACAATTCCAACCGTTCCCCAGAAATACGGCACGGAATATTTATTCTCCGGATCGAATGGCAGATCGATGAATCGCTCATCGATATTTTTCAAATTCGGAAGCTTGGAATGATCCAAGGGAACGAGCAAGTCTTCTTGCCTCATCTTATCGATCATATACTCAGACGGAATGGCAATATCATAAGTCGTACCGCCCTGTTCGATCTTTGTCATCATGGCCTCATTCGAATCAAATGTCTCATAAATGACCTTTATGCCCGTCTCTTCTTCAAAACGTTCGATTAGATCGGTATCGATGTAATCTCCCCAATTATAGATGGTAAGCGTATTACTGCTCGTAAATCCCTGCGATGAATTCAATCTTGAAATCGCATATAGAAGCAAAGCCGATACGAGGGAGATGATCAAAAACATTTGGACAAGCCTTTTCATCGTTTCCCCCCCATTCCCGTTTGCCTTACACGTTGAGTTATAAAGTAATAAACGACAACCAACAGCAGTGTCACGACGAACAGCAGTGTCGACAGTGCATTGATATTCAATGAAATTCCACGGCGTGCCAATGAATAGATTTCCACAGAAAGAGTGGAGAAGCCATTACCGGTCACAAAGAACGTAACCGCAAAATCATCAAGTGAATAAGTCAATGCCATAAAAAAACCAGCAAAAATACCGGGGAGGATGTATGGAAGGATGACCTTCGTCAATACATCCCACCGGCTTGCCCCTAAATCCCGTGCCGCATCAATTAAAGTAGGGCTCATTTCCTGAAGTTTCGGAAGGACCAGAAGCACAACGATCGGGATACTGAAGGCGATATGCGACAACAGTACCGAGTAGAATCCAAGCTTGATCCCGGCCATCGTGAATAAAATCAGGAAGGAAGCACCGATGATCACATCGGGACTGACAATCAATACATTATTCAATGACAATACCGTATTCTTAGCTTTGCTGCTCGTAAAGGACCGAATTCCAATTGCCCCTATCACCCCGATGATCGTTGCGATCAGTGCAGATAATAAAGCAATCACAAGTGTATTCAATACAATGATCAACAGCCTTGTATCTTGGAACAGCTCCTTGTACCACTCCATCGTGAACCCTTTAAAGTCATACATCGTTCCACCGCTGTTAAAAGAGTAAAAGACTAAAAAGAAAATCGGTGCATAGAGTATGAGAAAAATCAAAACGAGAAACGCTTTTGATATTGGTGATAATTTATTGCCCAATTTACACACCCTGCTTTCGGTTACCCGTTACAAACATAATCAGGAACATTATAATAATCAAAAATACCGCAATTGTGGAACCCATTCCCCAATCCTGTGTTACAAGGAAGTGCTGCTCGATAGCCGTACCTAGCGTAATGACGCGGTTACCGGCAATCAGTCTTGTAAGCATGAACAATGAAAGTGCCGGGATGAAGACTACCTGGCATCCCGTCTTTACACCATCTATCGTCAATGGAAAAATGACTCGGCGGAATGTCATCCATCTGGACGCCCCCAAGTCATTGGCCGCATCCAGAAGGGTTGGATTCATTTTATCAAGCGCATTGAATATCGGTAAGATCATGAACGGGATGAAAATATAAACCGAAACGAATATGAAGCTGAAATCGGTAAAGAGAATTTGCTGCTTTCCGATTCCTACCGCATCCAGAAAACCATTTGCCACACCATACGTGCCAAAGATACCAATGAAGGCATAAGCCTTCAAAAGTAAATTGATCCAGGAAGGCACGATAATCAGCAAAAGCCATAACTGCTTATGCTTGGTTTTCGTTAACAAATATGCTGTCGGATAGGCGACTAAAAGGGATATCCCCGTAATCAGGAACGCATACCAGAATGAGCTTAAAGTCATTTTTAAATATACTGGCGTAAAGAACTTTTGATAGTTAATCAAAGATAAATTGCCTTCAATATCAAAGAAGGAGTAGTAAAGGATCAACAAAATGGGTGCGATAACGAATAAAGCAATCCATAAGACATATGGTATGAAGTAAATATTACGGGATATTTTATTCTTCATGACTTTCCCCATCATGATACGCTTCCAGACGCTTATCGAATTCCTCTTCAGTTTCACCCAATCGCATGACATGGATGGATTCCGGATCGAAATACAGACCTATTTCATCCCCAACTGCCACTTTTCTCGTTGATTGGACAAGCCATTCATTTCCATCATGGTCATAGCAGCTGATTTCATAATGAACTCCGCGAAATAGCTGGGAGTCCACACGAACTTGCAGTTTCCCGCGATTGATGGAAGTAATCTCTAAATCTTCCGGGCGGATGACAATATCGACAGCCTCATTACTGTTCAATCCTTGGTCGACACATTCGAACTGTCTGCCGACGAATTCCACGAGGTAATCTTCAATCATTTTTCCTTTTACAATATTGGACTCGCCGATGAAATCGGCAACGAATCGATTCAGCGGTTCATCATAAATATCCGTAGGGGTCCCGCTTTGCTGGATTTTCCCTTTGTTAAGGACAAAAATCTCATCTGACATCGCTAATGCTTCCTCTTGGTCATGAGTGACGAAGATAAACGTGATTCCAAGCCTCTGTTGCAGCTCCCGCAATTCATATTGCATTTCTGTACGCAATTTCAAATCGAGGGCAGATAGCGGTTCATCAAGAAGGATGACTTCCGGTTCATTAACGATCGCCCTGGCAATCGCCACCCGTTGCCGCTGACCGCCGGACATTTCCCTGATCTCCCGTTTTTCATAACCCTCCAAATTAACAAAGCTGAGGGCTTCCTTCACCTTTATTTCCACTTCCGAGTTTTTCATTTTTTTAATCCGAAGACCAAATGCTACATTTTCAAACACATTTAAATGCGGAAAAAGTGCATAATCTTGAAATACCGTATTCACTTGCCTTTTATTGGCTGGCACATCATTGATCCTTTTTCCTTCAAAGTAAATATCACCTTTGGAGGCTTCCGTAAATCCGGCAATCAAACGAAGGATCGTAGTCTTCCCGCATCCGGAAGGACCCAAGAGCGTATAGAACTTCCCTCTCTCGATTTCAAAACTAACATTATCGAGAACTACCGTATCATCATCGAATTGCTTCGTAACCTGATCGAAGCGTATTATATTCCCGTTTGCCATAGCTCTTCCCTCTCTCCATTACCTTACTCATCAATTTTCAGCGATTGCATTTGATTTGAATTCTATAAGTATGATTCCGTCACCACGAGTAATAAATCGGAAGGACCTTCAAAATCATTGATGATTTGATGTTCATCTGAAGCATGAAAATAAATCGACTCCCCTGCCTTGACGAAATACGTATGTTTACCAAGCTTTACAATGACTCTTCCGTTTAATACATAGCCGAATGTTTCCGACAAGGATGGTTCAAATTGTTTGAACTCCCCCTTTTCCTGGAGAGTCAGTCGAATAGGTTCCATTTCCTTCTCATTCGATTCAGGCACGAGCCACTGGATTTGATACCCGCGTTCTTCATCGATGAAAAACGTTTGTGCCTCTTCTTCATACACTACCTTTTGGACTTGATCCTCTTCATCGAAGAACTGCTTCGGCGTGCAGCCAAGCACTTCTAAAATATTGAAAAGAGTTTCAATTGATGGGGAACTAAGATCCCTTTCCAACTGTGAAATATATCCTTTGCTTAAATCCGTTCTTTCCCCCAATTCTTCCTGGGTCAATCCTTTTTTCAAGCGAAGGTTCTTTATTTTTTTTCCAATTTGCATCATATTTACCCTCAACAGTTTACTTATAGTAAACCCACAGTAGATAAAGTTTTATATAAGTAAACTTTCAGTTTAATTTTACGAATATCATTATACAGGAAATGCCGGAAACTTCAAACGGAATTTCCAGCATGCATAAAAAATGGACTGCCACCTGGCAGTCCATTCTGATTTACTATTGGAAATGAAATGAATCAGGTATAGAGAATAGGTAACCTCTCGTGAATCTTCCATTTTTTTGATGATCTTCTTTCCGTACATTGTACTAAAAAAATATCCTCAAATATGTTTGGTGGCCTCTTCTAATCACGTTTTCAAAGAGACTCTAGGATATTATTATCATACCTGGTGTTACGATCGTGACGATTACAAAATCGTTCTATTGATCAATTGATCTAAAGTAATCATTTCAAGGATTTAGCGGAAATGTTTTAGAAAGTATTTTTATCACCTTAATTTTAAAACTAGGCAAAAGGGTTCTAATTAAAAGGGAAAATAAAGTTGATTGGAGCGTAAGGTACGAGACTCCTGCGGGAAAAGCGCGTCCAGGGGAGACCCCGCGGAGGCTCCCGGATCCGCCCCCGGCAAGCGAGTGCCTGGAGTGGAAATCAACGTTCCAATTTTACAAACACTCAATTTCCCTCGAGTTTATCTACAGTCTGAGACCGCCATCTGGCAGTCCCCCTTTTACAACTTCAGACATATTTCTTGTGCTTTCTTTTCCCCATCAGCAATACAATCCGGGATTCCGACACCATTGTATGAACAGCCCGCAAGTAAAACATTCGGATAACTCTCGGAGATTTTCTCCTCCAGGGATTGAACGATTTGAGGATGTTTAATATGGTAGTTCGGCATATTTTCATGCCATTTCGTCACTTCACTCGTAATTGGATTACCAGAAATACTTAGACTGTTTTTAATGTCGCATAAAGCCACGGAGATCAATTCCTGGTTTGTAAGGGACCGTAATCGTTCATAGTCCGGACTTGAGCTTTTATAAAAAAGCCTTACCAAAAGCTGACTGTTTTCAGAAGTATGCTCCCATTTCCGGCTTGTC
Organism: Peribacillus sp. Bi134; assembly: GCF_918698065.1. Lineage (NCBI taxonomy): Bacteria > Bacillati > Bacillota > Bacilli > Caryophanales > Bacillaceae > Peribacillus > Peribacillus sp. Bi134. Next base: position 44,623 of record NZ_CAKKLN010000014.1, read on the forward strand.
CAAGTACATGCATTGCAGATCAAATCACTATTATCACCTGCAATGAAACCTGTCCCGTCTTTAGGAAGCATGCTGTCCGGGATATCTAACCCAAGATAAACGCTAATCATCGAACTATTGATCAAGCTGTCGAAGTCCTCATCCAGCTCCCGATCTCCCAATAATTTCTGGGCAACAGTATGCGGTGTACTCAACACGATAAAGTCCGTTTCGAACGTTTCACCGTTTGCCAATGAAATGATATACCCCTCATCATTTCTTCCAATTTCATTTACACGGACCCCTTTTAAAATCTTGACCATATCGAGGCTTTCCTCAATTCGTTCAACCAATGTTGATAAGCCATTTTTAAACGAAAGGAACTTCTTATTTCCCTTGCTTTGGTATTTCTGCTTATTTTCCGAAAGACCTCGTATTATACTGCCATATTGATTTTTATAATCCAGCATCTCTGGCAGTGTTTTGGCAATGGTCAATTCATTTAATTTTCCTGAGTAAACACCCGAAAGGACAGGCGATATCTGCTTTTGCACCAATTCCTTGCCTAAGAAGCTTTCAAGAAATAAGCCGATGGAGTCATTTTTCGTAAAGGTCTCATTTTTTGTATAGAAATCCTTTAAAGCGTCAACCTTGCCTTGGGCAGAAACCAGATCACTTTTCGCCAGCGACTCCAGGCTCATTGGTATTCCAAAAAGGGCATCTTCGGGGATTCCCTTCAGCATCCCGTCTGTATGGATGAATGACTTTCCCGTCGCATTATAGACAACTTGATCCTCCAGGTTCAATTCTTTAAGAAATGGTTGTATATTTTGTTTCCTGGCGACAATCGAATCAGCACCCGCTTCAATTTTAAAAGGTCCTTCGTGCACAGTCCTTATTTTACCGCCAAGCTCTTCATTTCCTTCTATTAATATCAATCGTACCGGGAGACTCCTCGCTTTAACTGTTTTTTGTAAATAATACATGGTTGATAAACCGGTAATGCCCCCACCTACGACTACGACTGTTTTCATTAGGACTACACCTCGATTAACGAATTTTGCATTAAGTAAAGTGTACCATAAGGCAGCGGGATTATTAAAAGCAGCCCTTCTAAATCACTGGTTTAATAATGAAACCTGTAACAAATTGGACAAAAAAAGACCTCCCCTTTTGGAAAAGTCTAATCCCTTACTCCATATCCTTGTTCATCGTAATCTAATCTATACTCCATTATTTCCATCAACCCGCATCTGCCTTCTTTTTGAATCCCTGTATCCTGATACCCCACTTTTGCATAAAGCGTTTTTGCAATCACGTTCATGGCGTCCACTGCCAGAATGATCGAATCCTTGTTTGGAAAAATCCCTTTTGCGAATTCCGGAAGGATTTGCAGGGTCTTCTTCGCAATCCCTTTGCCCTGATGTTTTTGATCAACAAGTAATCCACGGAGTAATATCGCTTTTTCATCGCTGGTGAAAGGGGCGATGTTTTCGCCAATGTGTAAAACGAAAAAGCCAACAGGGGTACCATCGGCCAATATTACGATAGGGTGCCTGTCGCAATCTTCCCGGCAATATTTAAGTGACTCTTCCGGCAAAGCGGAAAAAGGGGTTTGTGTACCCGGTAAATAAAACTGGGAAAGCTGGTGAAGATGTTCCGGTAAATAAGGCGTTAAGGTGATGGTCTCGATTTCCATTTCCATTAAGTACAGCCTCTTTCATCAATTATTGGATACATTAATGATTCGATGCCCCTTCCGATATTTCCTTCACAAACCGGAAGGAGCACTGCCGAATTTATCGGCAGTGCTCCTTTTGTTAATCAGTGTGTATTTTCATTGATTGTCAGTGCTTCCCGTAAATTGATTTGCTGGCGGAGTATGTTGGCAACATCACGGGAGATTTGTCGTTTTTCAAACATATCCTGCACTTCGTCCCGTTCTGCCTGGATCGCTTTATAGAACAGCTCTCTTTCATATTCGACCATTTTACTCGGGGTACGGCCTCTATTTTCACGTTTGCATTTTAAAATCAACACTTTATACTCGTCTATGATCATCGAGGATGTCTTATGATTATCGGATGTAATTCCGGCTTGTATCTCTTGGATGGCAGCTTTATACATCCTGATTTTAAGATCCCTGACCTTTTCCAATCTCTCAAGATTGATTTTTCTTATTTCACTTTTATTAGGGAAAAATAATTTTAAAACCCTCAGCATACTTCTTCTGAACAGCGTTACTGACCTGAAAAAGCGGAACTTCAGTCGATTTGTTACCGCACCTTCCATACGCTGGATGTATTCCTTGCATATATACGCCGTTTCCCGGTCCACTTTTTCATCCTTAATAAGTTTATCCAAGAATCTTTGCTCTGCTTCAAGGGCCTTGAAGCGAAGATCCTTCTCTTCTTCCCTTAATGCCGCCGGTTCTTTCTCCTGTTCTACATAGGACAGTTCATTGATCTTGGTACAGTACCTGGAAATGATCGATAAAGCCGCTTCCCGGTTTTCATCTGTCATTTGGGACTCAATCACCCGAATAGCAGCTTGATGTGAGTGAATGGCAGCAGCTTTCGTTTTGTCAGACTGCTTGTCCACCACTTCCTCTTCTTCTGACCCTGCCACGATTGGAAGAAATACACTCGCAACAATCAGTGTCAGCAATATGACACCTGCTGCAATGAAAATGATTAACGAACGCTCAGGAAAAGGACTTCCATCTGCCAACACATATGGAATCGAGAACGAACCTGCTAAGGTTACAGCTCCGCGAACACCGGAAATGGTAATGATTCCAGCAGCTTTGAAGTCTGGTTTTTGGGCTCCCGCTTTTTTCGTCATCCAGCCAATCGACCAGGCAGCCGTAAGCCAAATGAATCGTAAAGCGAAGAGGAAAAGTGTAATGATCACGATATAAAGGATCACTTGTCCATTATTGAAGGCTGGATCTTGAAAGATAGTTTTCGCAACGCTTGGGATTTGCAAGCCAAGCAAAACGAATACAAGGCCATTCAATACATATAAAATGACGGACCATGTACTCTTTGAAACGACTTGAAGTTCTACAGTTGGTGATATTTCCCGATCTCGTTCAATGGCATGGACAATTCCCCCAGCCACGACTGCTAAAATCCCAGAAAGGTGGAAATGTTCCACAGCGAGGAAAATAATAAAAGGAGTTAGGATTTGGATCAGCATATGCATCGTGACGTCTTCCATCCCTAAACGGCGAAGAAATACACGAAGCCTGATAATGATGAAAGCTAGTATCGCTCCACCTACAAACCCACCAATTGCAATCCATATGAAACTGAAGGTTGCGTCGACTAGGGAGAAAACACCAGTGACTGTAGCTGCAACGGCAAACTTAAAGGCAACTAAACCTGAGGCATCATTCATTAGCCCTTCGCCTTCGAGAAGGTGCATGATGCTCTTCGGTAACTTGACTCGACTCGCCAAAGCGCTTACTGCCACTACATCCGTAGGTGACAAAATGGCCGCTAAAGCGAACGCTGCCGGCAATGGTATCGAAGGGATCATCCAATTAATTAAATACCCACCTGCCCAAACCGTTATGAATACCAGGCCTAGTGCAAGCATCAAAATGGGTGCTCTCAACTTCCATAGTGCTGTTCGTGGTACATTTTTGCCATCATTGAATAATAGGGGTGCGATGAATAATAGCAAAAATAATTCCGTCTCCATCTCAACATGCATACCCAGGGGTAAAAGTGCCAATATGACACCCAGTGCTATTTGTATTAATGGTACAGGTATAAAAGGTATAAAATGGTTAATTACATTAGACACTCCAATCAATATAAGAAGCGCTAATATAACAAGAAAAAACTCCATACAAACATCAAACTTCCTCTCTCATCTATAATCATAACTATAAGCGTAACATATTTATAACCAGTCATTCATGCATTAACTATTCTAACCTGGAATCCCCCTGAATAATGATACCTTTTATAAAAGCGAAGGAGCTTACGTTGTGCACGATGAACACCGCAAACCACTCCATCAATAAGCCTTGGGTAACCGCATAGAAAAAAAGCTGATTGGCTAACCCATGATCAGCTTTTCCCAGTAAGACAATGAACCCACATAACAAGCTATTTAGTTCCCGGGACAAAGAGACGAAGATGTTTGTGCAGTACATTTGCCTGGAAAGGAAGAAGAATGCCTTCATCTCCATCGATATTGACTGCAAGATCATCCGAAGTAGTTAAATGGAGCTTGGATGTTTTAATATATTCAACTTCGTCATTCCCCATGATCTCCCCCCTAATCAAACTGGGAATGATCTTGACGATGAGAGGAAGAGATAAATCCTTAATGATGAATGTGTGCAGCTTTCCATCATTCACTTCCGCCTCTGGTGCAAGTTGTTCGAAACCGCCGACAGAGTTAGTCATTGTTGCAATTAGTAAATGAGCCTCGCCCATCCACTTTCCCTGATCATGTTCAACCGTTAAAGGAAACGGAGTCTTTTTAATGATCGCTTTTGCTCCTTCAATGAAATATGCAAAAGAACCAAGACGGGTTTTTTGTTCAACGGTAACATTATAGGTGGCCTCTGCGATTGCCCCAACTGCCAACACATTCATGAAGTAACGGTCATTGATCTTCCCTATGTCCGATTCCTTAATATTCATATCCTTCAAAATCTCGATGGCAGCATTGGGATTCAATGGTATTCCCAAAGATCTAGCAAAATCATTGATGGTTCCTAGTGGAATGATTCCGAAAGTAGGCCGATGCTGCTGCTCGCCCAAACCATTCACTATCTCGTTCACCGTTCCATCCCCACCCATGGAAATGACAGCATCGAACATATCTGCACAGGCCTCCTTAGCAAAACCCGTAGCATCCCCCTCTCCTTCCGTTTTACGAACGCATACCTCATCAAAAATTTCACCAAGTGCCTTTTCCGCTTTCGGCAAAATCTTTCCTGCTTTTTCCTTACCTGAAGATGGATTGACGATAATCATCGCTTTCGACATATGCTACCTCCCATTTTTGTACTTCTACTAGCAAGTTACCTCTTTACTGTTGTATTAAAACCACACAGACAGGAACTTACACATAATCGCTGCTGCTTGAATTTTGCTGAAATTTTAGAACAAGCTCTGATATGTTACATCGACTGTGAAACAGGCATTCATTGATCACTGATTTTCCTGTTTCTCATCTGTTACATTAATGCCTATCACAACACATTGAAAATTGTCTGTCCGTTTCGTTCCCTCTTTGTTTTTTCGTTTTATAAAAAGCGTCATTTCTTCCATTTCCTACTTGCCATGAAGGTAAATTCAAAAATAAACAGATGATAATTCCCTTACCTATAGGGTTTTTAGACAATCAGCGAAAAAAATTTCAAATTTTCTGTAAAATACCTATACATTTTCCAAATTCGGGTATATACTGTATTATAACAACAAGCAAACAACAAAAACTGTACTATAAAGAGGGGGAGCGAGACATGCAAGCAAATCAATCAGATTTACTCATAATCGATTCATTTAAACATTGCCCGGAATGTGGTGAAACACATGTGGACCACTCAGATTCCTATCTGATGGAATGCGATCGCTGCCTTTCCAAACGTGAAGAATAAAGCGATCGGAAAATATATCTAACATTAAAAGGAGGAAATCATCATGCAAATGAAAAAATCCATTGAGTTTTTTAACAATATCCCTGCTAAACATTGCCCCGAGTGCGGTGACCATATTATCGAGCATGCTGAATCCTACTTAATGGAATGTGACCGCTGCCTTTCCAGACGCGAAGACTGATTAAACCAAATCAAAAAGGAGGAACCATCATGCAAACTATAAATCCACTGGAATTCTTCAGGACACTGCCGCCTAAACAATGTACGGAATGCGGAACCCATATCACTGAACAAGCTGAATCCTACTTAATGGAATGTGACCACTGCCTTTCCAAACGTGAAGACTGATTAAACCATATCATAAAGGAGGAATCATCATGCAAACCAAAAACCCATTGGAATTCTTCAGGACACTGCCGCCTAAACAATGTACGGAATGCGGAACCCATATCACTGAACAAGCTGAATCTTACTTGATGGAATGTGACCACTGCCTTTCCAAACACGAAGACTGATTAAACCAAATCATAAGGAGGAATCATCATGCAAACTAAAAACCCATTGGAATTCTTCAGGACACTGCCGCCTAAACAATGTACGGAATGCGGGACCCATATCATTGAACAAGCTGAATCCTACCTCTTGGAATGTGACCGCTGCCTTTCCAAAAAAGATGAATATTAATATAAGATGCTGACATCAAGATGCTATATAAGCCATTTTGATGTCAGCATTTACCTTGTTTTCTGCCTCCCTTTCCTTGCATTCAAAAAAGGATGTCCTTGGGACACCCTTTAGTCTTACTTATCTTCCAATATATTTGTCTACATATTTCCCTCTGATCTTCCTGCTGCTGTATTGTAAGAAGTCCAATGCAAAAATCATGAATTCTAGGCCCAGACGCTTATCTGAACGCATAAAATCAGAACCTAGCAGTTTCTCCAATTTTTCAAGTCTATGATATAGCGTTTGCCGGACAATGAATAGTTGTTTCGATGTTTCCTGTTTAGAACCGTTACAGGCAAGGTAGGTCTTTAAGGTAGGCATTAACTCACCATTGTTTTGCTTGTCATATTCAATGACAGGACCTAAATATTCGTACACCGTTTCCTCCAAATTACCATGCTTATTTATGAGCGATATCATGCGATGCATATGTAAGTCCTGATAAAAGATGCTCCTGTTATCCTCCGGTAACGTATCCTGAAGCAGCAAAGTTTCACGGGCCGTTTCATAACTTTTATAAATCTCACTTAACCTTTGAACATGCTTACCAAACCCAATGGAAAGCAGACCCATACGATTACGCCCGCTTACATCCATTTTCATGATTCGATCCACCGCGCTTGTAACCCTTGATTTCCAATCTTCAGATGAACGATTATCACCTAAAATAAAAACAAGATGCTGATGTATTTCCATGGAAAATATCTGAAAGCCGTACTGTTCAAAAACAGTTCTAAACATTATCTTAAAATAGGTTCCATCTAATTTTGCGGAGTTTTTATTATACTTTGGGTGTTGTTTGCAAATGCAAACAATTCCGCCATCCAAATGCATTTTCGGATCAATATAGGCAAGCCTCTCCCGGATTGCTTCGTCACTATATTCACCTTCAATCCAATTTGTAAGCCATATACTTTCTTCCGACATTTTCTTTTCTTCAATATATAACTCCCTTAATAGATGCTGTGCCAATGCGGTAGCCGTTCGATCCAAAATCAGTGAATCAAAATCAGTCAACTCTCTGCCGTTGCTGCATATGAGCAATTCAGCATAATTTTCACCAAGCACTCGAATCGGCTGTCCAAGAACGGTTTTATCCATGTTCCGCTTCTCTTCGTATATGTCCGCCATCATTTGATAAGTTGTTTTTTTCTTTATTTTTGGAAAGCTGGCTATATCATTTTCATTAAAGATAAGAATAACCTGTACATTTAAATAGCTGTGGAGAAATTTTAGAATTGGTTCATAATGGTCAATTTCGAGGAGATTTTTATTTAACTGCTGGGAGTAGCTTTCTAAGTTGGAGATCATCTGATATTGTTTATTGATGATAAGGGAATGTATATCCTGCGTGATTTCTACGAAAGGGACTTCTTCATGAAATAGGATGATAGGGAATTGCCGTTCATTTGCGAGATCGATGGCACATTGCGGCACTGCCATGGTGTTGGCGCCAATCTCTATACAGAGTCCAGCTGCATCGCATTCAATTAACTGTCTTAAGTAGGATAGAAATGTGTCATCGCAGTCTTTCCACCCTAAACCGGTAGTCAGTATCAGTTCGTTTCCATTTAACAAATGGCTGATTTGTGTGACTTCCATGCAGTGGACCCACTTCACTTGACGCTTTATCCCACTTCTACCTGCAATTATATCCGTCAGATCAAAATGCTTGCGTGTTAGAATTTCCTCGATTGTAATCGATGTATTCATCCAGCCACATCCTTTTATAAAACTGCTTTAAAATCTATTATAAACGGACAACCCTTAAATCTCCAGACACTTGTCAGAAAATCTAACGTCAAAATTCTACAAAAAACTCGAACAAAAAGGGCCCATTCGTAAGGAATAGGCCCGGTACATGACGATTTCAATTCAAATTTTTTTTGAAAAGCAATGTAGAGAAGTATTTCCTTCCTTCCGGGGTTTTGATGTTCAATTGCTTCCATTCCTGCTTCGTTCCTTCAATCAGTTCAAAATCGAGAAAGGCTCCACTTAAACTTTCGGAAACCCGGGTGATTCGATATCCTCTTTCAAGTAAAAAATCGATTTGTTCCCTTTCTAAGCGATAGTCTTGATATTCGGACATTTCCATTCCCCCTTTTTCAAACGTTCTCCTTGCCGGTCGTAAAAGCCATCTCTTCCTCAAGTTCTGGACCTTTCCCAATTATCCAATCCCTGCCGACGGAAATGCCTAAATATTTCTCATCGCTCGGATCAATGATTTCAGCTTGTTCATATAGCTTGAACCACCAATACTTAGCTAATATAAAATAACTTGCACCGCCGAGAAGAAAGCCAATAATAAACGAATAATTTGAAAAAATCGTTGCACCGATTCCTCCAATCACCCAAGAAATGATTCCTGCCCAATTCACTCCATTCAAGTATTTATACTGGCCTTCACTTTCATAGAGTTCTTGTACATTCACTCTCCGTTTACGAAGGAAATAGTAATCCGCTACCAGGATGCCGACAATGGATGCCAGGATTCCGCCTATTATTAATAAAACTTCTATTATGATGCCGAACAGGCTCCATGGCTGAACTACTATCCCAATCACCCCCGCTACAACGACTCCCGCCCAAAATGGCATTTTAGGACCCATGACATTGGAGAAAATGGTAGCTGCGGGAATGACATTGGCCGTAGTATTCGTCGACCATTGAGCAAATACGATCATGATCAAAAGGACGCCGAGGGCAATTCCACTTGCTGATCCCTGTATGGCAACTACAGGATCATAATTGGAAACAGCCATATAAGAAACCGCCCCGATAATCACCATGAACGTTTGAGTGATGGGATAGGTGATAATATTCCCAATTATTTGCCCCTTATTGCGCTTGAACCAATTTTTTTCATTTTTTGGTGCCTTTATATAGCGGGAAAGCGTGGGCATATCTGCAGTCAACGTGCCCCAAAATCCCATATTTGCCATAATGACGACCATGAAAGCCGTTGCGGCGGCCCCGCCAGTGACCGGACTTTCAATCCAGGACCATACATCTCTTCCTTGGGCTACAGCCTGATCGGATAGGGTGAAATACATCCAGCCGGAAATTAATATGATGACGGGCGCCGCCAAGTCGGCGAATCGTTCTATCGACTTTATTCCCATTGCCGTGTTGACTAATTGTAAAACGGCAAAAATGAGGAAGCAGATAAACCAATTATCAAAATCAAAAAGGGTTGTGAAGATAGCGTTCATTGCAGTGGCTCCAAAGTAAGTATTTAAGCCGAACCAGCATGACGCTACAAAACCGCGTACAACCGAAGGGATGTGGGTGCCAATCGTACCGAACGGCGCCCTCATATAAACAGGGAATGATATTCCATGTTCAACACCTATATCCCCTGTCATTGTCATCAAAAAGCCGAGAACCACACAGGCAATGACCGTTGCAAGAACGACCAAGCCTAAGGATAAACTTTGGACACCGTTCCCACCGATTGCGAAGGCAGCCAATACTACAGCCATGCCCACCCAAATGAAACCAAATCCGGCTGCACTTATGTTTTTCTCACTATGAGGTATAGGCAGCAAATCGGGAGACTTTAAATAATCTTTCTTCTCACTCATAGAAAATCCCCCTAATTTAATTTGCAAGATTCCTTACCAAAGTTAGACTGGAAGCTTTTTCCCTGTATCCGGCTTCAGCGCCGCATTATATTTTGCCCGTTTCAGGAATTGCCCTTTTCCAGCTTCGCCTACAAATTGTTTGTCTTTAATGACGAATTGACCTCTCGATAAAACGGACACCGGTTCACCTTTAATTCCCATACCTTCAAAAGCATTATAATCTACAGCCATGTGATGGGTTTCTGCAGAAATGGCTCTTTCAACTTTCGGGTCAAAAATGACAATATCAGCATCCGAACCTACCGCAATCGTTCCTTTCTTTGGGAATAATCCAAATAGCTTGGCGGCACGCGTGGATGTCATGTCGACGAATTGATTCAAGGTAATACGCTCTTTCATGACCCCTTCAGAAAAGAGGATACTCATGCGATCCTCAATCGTTGGCCCGCCGTTCGGTATTTTCGTGAAATCTTCACGTCCAAGTTCCTTCTGTCCCTTAAAATCAAAAGAGCATTGATCGGAGCCGATCGTTTGCAGCTGGCCCGTTTTCAAAGCATTCCATAGCACTTCCTGGTTTTTCTTCTCCCTTAACGGCGGGGACCATACATATTTAGATCCCTCGAAATGGGGCTTTTCAAGATAAGATTGGTCAAGAACCAGATATTGCGGACAAGTCTCCCCCCAAATATCCACCCCTTTATTTCTTGCCTCAGTAATCTTTTCAACCGCATCTTCACAGGTGACATGAACGACATAGAGCTGGCCATTTGCCATTTCCGTAAGTTTGGCAGCCCGTCCAGTTGCTTCCCCTTCAAGCTCTGGAGGCCTTGTTAATGCATGGTAAATTGGATCGGTGTTACCTTCAGCCAGCGCCTGCTTCGTAAGATAATCGATGACATCGCCATTTTCAGCATGAACCATGACAAGTGCCCCAAGTTCCTTTGCTTGCAACAGAGTGCGGTATAGCGTGGCATCATCAGCCTGAAAAACATTCTTGTAAGCCATGAACACTTTAAAGGAAGAAATCCCTTCATTATCGATGATGCTCGGCAGCTCAGCCAATACATCATCGTTAATCTCACTGATCATTAAATGGAAACCGTAATCTATGGCCGCTTTTCCAGTGGCCTTTTCATGCCATGTTTCTATCGCTTTCTTTAACGGCACCCCTTTTTCGGTCAAACAAAAGTCGATGATCGTTGTCGTGCCTCCATATGCAGCGGCAATCGTCCCCGTTTCATAATCATCCTTTGTCGTTGTCCCGCCAAACGGCATATCGAGATGTGTATGCGGATCAATGCCCCCCGGAAAAATATAAGCGCCTTTTGCATCAATGATTTCAGCCCCCTCAGCCGGGAGGTCCTTGCCAATCATTGCAATCTTCTCATTTTCAATCAATATATCGGCTTGATACGTATCTGCAGCCGTTGCAATCGTTCCATTTTTAATGATCTTCTTCATATTAGACCCCTCCATCATTTTACGAAATCAACACTTTCACTGCTTATGCCCCCAAGGAACGATTGGCGTTCATTCCACGTCATTGGCGATAATTCATTTGTCAATTCGATCATATCGATCGCCCCATCGGCCGGACAGACGATCGAGCATAGATTACAGCCTACGCAATCTTCTTCGCGCACTCTCAAAAAGGAGCTGCCTGACGTGTCCTTGAACATATCTATACATTGATGAGAAGTATCTTCACATGCAATATGGCATTTATTGCAGTTAATGCACACATCATTATTAATGCGCGCAACGACCTTATAATTAAGATCTAAATTCCCCCAGTCGGAATAGCGCGGTACGGACTTACCGACAATATCCATCACGGAGGATATCCCTTTTTCATCAAGGTAATTGGAAAGTCCATCAATCAAGTCTTCTACTATTCTAAAACCGTGATGCATGGCAGCCGTACAAATTTGCACGCCAGTCGAACCCATCAATAAAAATTCCACCGTATCCTGCCAATTTGAAATACCGCCTATTCCGGAAATGGGAACATTGATCTTATTATTCCTTGCACACTCTGCCACCATATTCAAAGCGATCGGCTTCACAGCGGGACCACAATACCCTCCGTGAGCCCCCTTGCCGCCAACATGGGGAATCGTATTCCATGAATGGATATCCACTCCTGCCAAGCTGTTGATCGTATTGATCATGCTTATTGCATCCGCACCGCCGCGCACCGCCGCTTCAGCCGTAACCGTAATGTCGGTTATATTCGGTGTAAGCTTGACGATGACGGGTTTGGATGCAGCTTCCTTGGCCCAGTATGTTTGCTTTTCCACAAGTTCAGGAACCTGTCCCGAAGCAGCTCCCATCCCACGCTCTGCCATACCGTGCGGGCAGCCAAAGTTCAACTCGTAACCATCGACCCCTACATCTTCTATGCGCTTGATGATTTCATGCCACTTTTCCTGTTGCGGCTCCACCATCACCGATGCAATGATTGCATGATCAGGGAACCTTTTCTTCGTTTCATATATTTCTTTAAGATTCACTTCAAGCGGACGATCCGTAATCAATTCTATATTGTTGAACCCGGCAACTCTCTGTCCATTAAAGCTGACCGCTGCAAAACGTGATGAGACATTCAGGATTGGGTCACCCAATGTCTTCCAAACGGCTCCTCCCCAGCCAGCTTCAAATGCGCGCTGGACTTGATAACCTGAATTAGTAGGTGGTGCTGAAGCAAGCCAAAAAGGATTGGGAGATTTAATACCTGCAAGATCAATTGATAAATCAGCCATGATAAGCCTCCTATTTTTCATAGTTATTAAGCAATATCCACCGCTTCGCCCATCAAAATCGAGTCAATTTCATAGGCTGTCTTTTTCCCTTGCTGGGCAGCTGAAACAACCATTGCCTCACCTTGGCCTTTTCCGAAGATCACGTCACCGCACGCAAAGATCTTTTCATGCGATGTCTTATAGGAATCACCATCCAATGTAACGACACCATCATCATGTTCAATGCCAAACTGTTCAATCAATCCTACATACCTGGATTGGCCTATAGCACGAATGACCCCATCGACCGGTATGACGAACTCCGACCCGGGAATTTGGACTGGACGGCGCCGCCCATCTTCCCCTGCCTCGCTAAGCACCATCTTCACGCACTCGATGCCCGTAACCTGACCTCTTTCATCCGAGAGGATCCTGGAGGGCGCAGTCAGCCAGTGAAACCCGACACCTTCTTGTTTGGCAAACTCATATTCAAAATCATAGGCTGTCATTTCCTTTTGGGTACGACGATAAATAATGCTCACCTGTTCGGCGCCCAGGCGTACAGAACAGGTTGCGGCATCGATCGCCGTGTTTCCAGCTCCAATCACCGCCATCTTCTTCCCAATGAATTTATCAGTGATTGCCCCTGTTTTCGTTGCTTTTACGAAATCGATTGCATCATAAACTTCAGCCAAATCCTCCCCTTCAATTCCAAGCTTAGGGACATCGGACATGCCGATAGCTAAAATGACCGCATCATAGTCGGCAGTCAGCTGGTTTGCGGAAACATCCACTCCGACCCGTGTATTCGTTTTAATATCAACATCCAAACTCTTTACTTGTTCAACTTCCCAATAAGAAATGCTCTGAGGCAAACGGAACGATACAATCCCGTAAGTATTTAATCCGCCTGGATTCTTTTCAGCTTCGAAAATGGTTACACTGTAGCCAAGCAAGGCTAACTCCCTTGCTGCAGACAAACCCGCGGGACCGCTTCCTACAATGGCAACTTTTTTGCCATTCTTCTTCCCGGCCTTGAATAGGGCTTGTTTATTTTGGATGGCCCAATCTGTGGAATAACGCTGGAGATTGCCAATCATGATTGGCTTTGTAGAGTGGTTCAGGACACATGCTCCCTCACATAACTCTTCAGTCGGACATACCCGAGCACAGCTGGCACCGACAGGATTGGCAGTCATGATCGTTTTGGCCGACCCTTTAAAATTACCTGAAGCTATCTTCTTAATAAAACCTGGAATATCTATTCCCGTCGGACAGGCTTGGATACATGGGGCATCATAGCAGTATAAACATCGATTCGATTCTTCCAAAGCTTCCCTTGGGGATAAACCCCTCTCCGCTTCCTGAAAGTTAATCTCTAGACCACCTTTTAACGGGCTCGTCATACTCATCCACTATTTCTCCTTCCAAACATTTATTTTTGAAAAATAAAAAGGGAGGAATTGCATGCATTTCTCTCTACTGTCCTCATATTTAAACGATTGAAATGATTGCCAACATGGTTTCCGTCAATTTATTCAACTAACAAGTCATAGCGATTTCCCAGCCAAAATTCTCTCGTTTTGTTTATTATTTTCTATCATTCTCTCACTGGTCACTCCTCTATCCCTGCTTCCTTCTAACACAAAAAGCCCCCCCTACTAATCTTAAAAAATCAAAACCTGATGATAAATCAGAGAATTGAGTATTCTTTATTTTATAATGTTGAAAAGCAAGTTACATTATACAAAGTGTAAAGTATTTCCAGATGCTAGATATGCAATATGTAATATTCATGTTATATTTCCTAACAATAAATGATAAACATCGTCATTTTTCTACATTCAAACTTACGTTTCATCATACTTCCTGATATTATTTGGATGATTTGTTCCAAAACCTACTTATCAACACTTTGTCCACATAAAAAAAAGCCCAGAAACTCAATTCAAGGTTTACTGGGTCTTTTCACTTTTATCCACAACTTATTCACATATTATATGGCAATATTCTCTTTGTTTTTGCGGAACAGAAGCATTTTAACAAAAGTTATCCACATATGGAAATCAACTTTTCCACTTATCAACAAACCGTTAACAATTTATCAACAGGCAGGCTCATTCCGGATGAATAACGTATCGTTTATATTTCTCATAATCCGTTTTCTTGCACTCAAGCTTTATTCGATATCCATTTGCCTCATATTCAGTTTCCGTTATGTGACCATTTTCATTGAAATAGGAAACCAGCTGCCCTTGATCATATGGAATCAGCATTTCACAGTGAGTATAGTCGACAAAAATACGCTGGCGAATTTGTTCGATCAGTTCCTCGATGCCGACTTTGTTTTTTGCTGACATATATACAGAGTCACGATTCACCTTAGGGATTTCCAAATCGGTAAGGTCCGCTTTGTTATAGGCAAAAATCGTCGGAATCCCTTTAATGCCTATCTCATTTAAAGTCTTATCCGTTATCTCTATTTGCTGCTCATGATTTGGATTGGAAAAGTCGACAACATGGATCAACAGATCCGCTTCCACCACTTCTTCTAGTGTTGATCGGAATGCTTTTACGAGATGATGGGGCAATTTAGACACAAATCCCACCGTATCAGTCAATAAAAATTCTTTATTATCCGGCAGCGGAATGTTTCGGACGGATGTTTCAAGCGTAGCGAACAGCATATCCTTCTCAAACACCTGCTTCTCTGCTGTTGGATGGAACATTTCGATCAAAGCATTCATGATCGAAGATTTACCTGCATTGGTATAACCGACCAAGGATACGACAGGGATTGCATTCTTTTTCCGCTGTTTCCTCTGCGTTTGCCGGTGTGCAACAAGGTCTTCCAGTTCCTTATTCAATACACTTATATTTTCCTCGATTCTCCTGCGGTCAAGCTCCAACTGCTTTTCACCTGCACCCTTGTTTGTACCGACCCCGCCACTCTGACGCCCTAATGACTCCCTCAAACCTACAAGACGCGGGAGCATATACTGCAGCTTCGCCACTTCTACCTGAAGCTGTGCTTCCTTCGTTTTCGCCCGATGCGCGAAGATGTCCAGAATCAAGATTGTCCGGTCAATCACCTTGCAATCCATGTCCCTCTCCAGATTACGAAGTTGCGAAGGGGAGAGCTGATCATTAAAAATGACGACATTAGCTTCTTTATACTCAACGAGATTTTTTACTTCCTCGATTTTCCCGGTACCGATAAAATGTGATGAGTTCACCCGATGCAAATTTTGTGTGATGGTCCCTGCAACCTCTACCTCACATGCTTCCGTTAAATTGGCCAATTCCTCCATCGAATACTCAAAATCCCTTGAACCGTTGAGATTAACTCCAACCAAGATAGCCCTTTGCTGTATTTCCATCATTTCAAATCCTTTCCGTACATACCTTACTCCCTATATTATACTTAAACAAACCTATCATGCTGCCTAAAAGTCAGCCACATTGTAGCATACCAGACATCGCCTTCATAACGATTGCTGCCAAAGCAATATTTTTCATTGAACCTCCTTTTACTTTCAACAAAAAAATAAGAGGACCGACTGCTTTTTTCAAAGTTTCACATGAAACAATTGGAAAGTTCATAAATAAAAGCTCCCTGGTGCACCTTAAGATGCGCCAGGGAGCTTTTATTATTCTATTCTTTTATTCTCAACAACCTAAGACTGTTCAAGGTCACTAATAACGTCGCACCCATGTCGGCAAAAATCGCCATCCAAAGTGTTAACCAGCCCGGCGCTATCAATAATAAGGCCAGGATTTTAATCACCAATGAAAACGTGATGTTCTGCTTTATGATTTTTAATGTTTTGCGGCTTAAGCGGATTGTATAAGGCAGCTTCGATAAGTCATCACCCATTAAGGCGATATCGGCAGTTTCAAGGGCCGTATCCGTGCCCGCCCCGCCCATTGCAATTCCTACCGTGGAAGCTGCCAAGGCCGGAGCATCATTGACACCATCGCCTACCATGGCCACTCGATCATATTTTTGTTTCCATCGTTTGATCATGTTCAATTTATCCTGCGGCAATAGCTCCGCCTCAATCTCATGAACGCCAGCTGCCGCTCCAATTGCTTTAGCTGTTCCGATATTATCGCCAGTCAGCATGATCGTTTTTTCAATGCCCAATTCATGCAGTTTCCGAATCGCTTCCTTACTGCTTTCCCTTATTTCATCTGACACTGCGATCAGTGCCAGCAGCTTTACTTGATCACCAAGCACCATTACCGTTTTCCCTGTATTTTGAAAGCCGCTGATTAATTTAAGCACATCCTCAGAGAACACTATACCTGGCTCTTCTTCAAAAAGATGGGGCTTACCAATGTAATAGATTTCTTGATTGATTTTCCCCTTTATGCCTTTACCGGTGATAGCAGTAAAATCCTCTACCAATAAAGAATGATAGTCCACATCGTGGTTTTCCGCCTTTTGAAGAATGGCCGTGGCAAGGGGGTGCTGTGATCTGCTTTCTAAAGCAGCAGCGATAGCCAGCACATCCTGTTCATTCAACACATCAGATAACAACTTGAAATCAGTCACTTCAGGTACGCCCTTTGTTAAAGTACCCGTTTTGTCAAACGCGATCGCCTTTAAGGCTCCTGCTTCCTCCAAATGGACCCCGCCTTTAATCAGCACACCATGTTTCGCAGCATTTCCGATAGCTGTCACGATGGCGATGGGAGTGGAAATGACCAAAGCACAAGGACAGCCGACAACCAGTACAGCCAATCCCCGGTAAATCCATTCACTCCAATCCCCGTTCATCACAATCGGGGGTAATACGGCAATGGCCAAGGCAATGAGCATGATGGCCGGCGTATAGAATTTTGCGAATTTATCCACGAAGGCTTGGGATGGGGCTTTTTCGGCCTGTGCTTCTTCAACAAGATGGATGATTTTTGCAATCGTCGTATCCTCGACTCGCTTCGTGACCTCCACTTCGAGCAGCCCTTCACCATTTAAGGTTCCGGCAAACACTTCACCCTCAACCGTTTTAAAAACCGGCTCGGATTCCCCAGTAATGGCTGCTTGATTAAGTGTCGAGGCCCCTTTCATGATCCGGCCATCCATTGCAAGCTTTTGACCCGGTTTAACGATCATGATGTCGCCCACTTCAATCTCATCAACCCCAACCATCATTTCGTGATGCCCTCTAAGGATCAAGGCTTCTTTAGGTGCGATGTTCATTAATGATTCGATGGAATTACGTGCTTTATCCATCGAATATTTTTCCAATGCTTCACTTATCGCAAATAGAATGACGACGGTAGCGCCCTCGCCCCATTCACCAAGCACGGCCGCTCCGATGATGGCAACCGTCATAAGGGTGTGCATATCAAAGCGAAGCCTTACAAGGTTTTTCAATCCATTGAAAAATAATGAATATCCTCCAACTATGATCGCAGCTGCATAACCGATTACCGGCATGATGCTTCCATCAGCATATCGATTATCCAATATCCAGCTGATCAGCAATAGGATAACCGAAAACACCACTTTAATATTTTCTTTTTGCTTCCAAAATGGTTCCTTTTGCGTTACCTGTTCCTGTTCACCGCGGATCTTCAGGTTATCAAAGGCTCCCGCCTTTTCAATCTCTTCAATGGTTGCGCTGCCCTGTACCGAAATCTTCGACGCCCCAAAGTTGATTTTGGCATCATTCACACCCTCTAGTTCACGGACATTGTTCTCAAATTTAGCCGCACAATTCGTGCAGGATAGACCCTGGATACGATATGTTTTCATTGGGGACTCAGCCATCGACCCTTACCTCCTGCTGATGTTCTAACGCAATCAGAATCAATTGCTTTATATGGTGATCATCTAAAGAATAAAAAGCCAGCTTTCCTTCTTTTCGGTATTTTACGATTGCGTGTTTATAAAGGGTCCGAAGATGATGTGACGTTGTTGCCATCGAAGCACCAATGATATTGGCCAGATCGCACACACACAATTCCTCGTCCGTGCAGAGTGCATAAGCTATCTTCGCCCTATTTTCATCGCCTATAACTTTAAACAGCTTCGACATGCTGGATATATCCACCTGGCCCATTTCTACTTGAATGCGGTTAACCTTCACTTCATCATGCAGGTGAACATCACATATATCTTTCAGTTCCGCCATCTTCTCACACCTCTCATTCAAATATTCGTTTGATTATAATATAACACAATTCCCTGAATATTCAAATCTATGTTTGAATGTATAAGAATCTTTTCTCCTTCCCAAAGTTAATGAAAGTGCCCTTATGTCTTTATATGTGGGCCATCGTTTTTTTGTTTCACATCGGAGTGGCTCCCCTGGAATTTTGCTGAGATGTCCCCTTTCCTATATTCAGGCAAAAAAAAGAAGCGGCATAAATTCCTTTACCCCCTTCAATCCAATGATTTCAGTAATTACCTATCGGTACCTTGATAAGTATAATATATTTAATTTAGTATTTTTTAGAAAAACTATGATATACTTAGTCAAACCTTTTTAAGCGTTTTACTTTACTTGTACCATTTACCCTGCTCATCGTTGAGCAGGGTTTTTTGTTATGTATTTTCACAAAACAAAAAAAGACAGACCCTATAACAAGGATCCGTCTTTTTTGTTTTTGAAATTATGCTTTTTGAACGTTAGAAGCTTGAGGTCCGCGTTGACCTTGTTCTACTTCAAAAGTAACTTCTTGACCTTCGTCTAAAGATTTGAAACCTTCGCTTTGGATAGCTGAGAAATGTACGAATACGTCGTCTCCGTTTTCGCGTTCGATGAATCCAAAACCTTTTTCTGCGTTAAACCATTTTACTTTACCTTGTTCCATTGTTGTTGCCTCCTAGTGCATCTAAGCACAATGTATTACTATCCTTGCTCTAAGTCATCATCGAAAACGAAAAGTAGTACTTTTAGTATCCTTAGTACCGAACAAAAATAATTAAGACTAAGCATAACATTAAATGGTAGCGATTGCAAATGGTTTGGTTAAACTTTTTTCCAGCAATTTTTAATACTCTCTCAATTCGATGAAAAAATAAGCAGTAACGAAAGTGACTCTATCTATTACACATGAACTCTTACATGCATTCATCCAAACAAAAACCTCTCGTTATAACGAAAGGTTTTTGTAGATGATTACATCAAATATTTATTTTTCGGTAATGAACTTTTCTACCATTTCTTCTAAAATCGCCGATTCATTTGCTAAATCTTGATTTTGCTCCTTCAATCCAGTCATTATGGTACTTTGTTGAATGGCAGCTGCCGAGATTTGCTCCGTCGTTGCGACTCCTTCTTCTGAAATCGCTGCAATTTCCTGAATGGATGCCAGGCTTTCATCCGAAGACTCATTGATTTTTTTCGAATGGGCGGCTAATTGTTCCGTGCCTTTCAGTAATTTCTCTACGGATTCAAATATCTTATTGAAAATCTCGCCATTGTTTTCCACTAAGGAAACACCATTTAATATATCCTGAAAACTCTCATCATTATTTTGGATGACTTTGGCTGTTTGTTCATTAATCCGCATAATGGATTCTGAAATGATATCGATGGATTCATCTGTTTGCACAGCCAATTTTTGCACCTCTTGAGCGACTACGGCAAACCCTCTGCCCGCATCCCCAGCCCGTGCCGCTTCAATGGAAGCATTCAGGGATAGCAGGTTCGTTTGAGAAGCAATCACCCTAATTAGACCAATCACTTCATTTATCTTCACTACATCCTCTTCCAGGCTCACCAAATTGGCTTTATTCGCTTGGCCGTTTTCCATGATTTTATCCATCTGGCCCGTTACATCTTGCACTTGCTTACTTCCTTGTTCAGCAAGTGTATTCGTATGCATCGTAAATTCATTCATTTCATTCGTTTGCTCGTTCATAAAACGGATTGTATCCGATAAGTCACTGATCATATTGGAAATTCGGTCAATATGATGGGCACGTTCTTCCGAAGCTTTTGCTTCTTCCGTTGTCCCCGTCACTATCTGGCCATAGGATTCCACCATTTCTTCAAAGGATTGCTGAATGGACACTGTCGTTTGATTCATCGTTTGGGCATGTTCACGGACATTCTGGATAATATGCGCCAAACTTAATCTCATATCTTCAAATCCACTTGACAGATCGCCAATCTCATCCCGTCTGACAACGGGAATCGATTTACTTAAGTCCCCTTTTGCCATTTCATTCGTGTAACCAACAAGTTCATTGACGGGGCCCGAAATCTTTTTCCCGATGACAACGGCGCATAACACACCTAATATAATGGCACTTGCCAGAAATAAGATATTATAGAATATCATTGTACTTTTCAATTCATCAATGAATTTTGCATCCATATCGATTCCTACAATCGCATCCGTTCCATCGATTGGCGTAAAGTATGACTTGTGTGTACCCCACTTATCTTTATATATTTCACTTAATACATCTTTTTTTCCATCTATCGATTTTGCCTGTTCCGGCGTGAAGGGGGATTCCACCATGTAGTCCTCGCTGCCGTTCAGGGCTACGATCATGTCGGCATCGTTCTCCCGCTTCAAAACATAAACATATTCGATTCCCTTTTTATCTTTAACAAAGGCATCCAACTCACGCTTAATCTCTTCTCCCCGTACCGAAGCCTTGTTTATCAAAGTGGGATTGAGGCTTGCTGCCAAACTGTGGGCATTTTCAGAAAGACGATCATCGAATTGCGGAAGGACATTCTCATTGATCATTTTATTAGTAATATAGGAAAAGCAAAGGCCCATGGCCCCTGCGAAAAGTACGAAAGGAATAATATAAAACAAGAATAGTTTTGCCAATAGAGATTTTTTAGGATTCAGCTTTGAAAATCTCATTTCCATGTCCCCCTTAGTTGAAAACCAGGTGTTTTATAGTCAAATATGGTATTAAATCCAAATGAAGCAATCGGAGATTTTTATTCAAATCCTCACTTCTATAAAAGATGATGGCCATGCTCCGGTCATTTGGGAAAGGAAGCTGCCTATATTCCAAAACATGTTCGAATTCATGACGAAGTCCTTCATGATCAATACGCGCAACATCTTCCAGATTTATTTCCAGTGGAACCTCTGCAAAGAAAAAGCTATATATATGATCGTCCATCTCTTCCAATATCCGATTCCAATCCGGTTTCGTTCCAGAAAAATAGTGTTCATACATATTCATTCCATAGGCATGGTAACCTAGATCCGTTGTACCCGCCCCGGCAAAACGCAAGGGATTGATTTCGATGGGTATCACCCGATTTCCTTTTTTGCGAATTTCAAAGTGTACCGGGTAATTCCTTAGTGGAAGGACCGTTTGGATATTCCTCATGAACTTCAGTGCATCATGATAGATTTCATTAATGGCCAACTTCGAAGTATAATAAATTCGATCGGAAGTATCGTAATCATCCCTGAATAGTCGCTTAAAGACATTCAAAATGACCGGTTCACCATCTTGATTGTAATAACCATCAATCGCATACTCTTCACCCTGAATCCACTCTTCTATTAAAACGGACTGGGAACCGATCACCTCTGAATCATATAATCCATCCGAATGAAGTAAATCCGCTTTAAGCTGGTTCACGGCTATATCCCAATCCTGCTCATTCTTGACTTTGTGCACCCCTACACTTGAATAGCCAATATTGGGTTTGATAACTACCGGAAACGGTATTTGATTTTTATCCAGGTCACTTATAATGGATAAATCAATATCTTGGAAATAGAAATCAGGATATAAAGATTTCGTTAAATTTCGTACCTGACTCTTATCCTTCAATAACTTTGACCAAATGTATTCATTGCTATTCGGTTGATAATGCCCTAATAATGTTATGCCATTTTCAGAGTTTGTAAGAATTCTTTTGTCCATTTCCATGGACTTGAAAAATTCTGTATCCTTTTGAATGTTTAGCTTTTCTGATGTTAATGTGTCTCCCCATTGCCCTTGTTCCAGCACTGGAATCTGCTTTTCCTCTAACACCTTTAGAAGAATTGGCGACACAATGGACTCATTCAAAATAATCATTTTTTCCACCTAACTTATACTGTTTTTTGTATCTCCATATTTAATCGGTTAAAACCGGTAAGTTTTTAGCTTATATAGGTATTTATTATTAAAAACAAAATATCACTATATCTTTTTACCTATTCGATATAAGTTGAAAATTATTTGAGGACAAGGGAAAAGCCCGGATCTAGCCCCGGGCTCTCTTTTTTCCTATGCTCATGTTAAAGGAACTCCTTCATTCTTGTACATCTACAATAATACTTGATGGTTTTTCGATTTGATGTTTAACTTGAATAGGGCATACCCTAGCATTCCGCCAAACGTATTTAATAGAAGATCATCCACATCAAAGATGCCGATATTAAAGACAGCCTGAGCGACTTCGAAACAAAGACTTACTATAATGGAAATACAGCATGCCCTCTTTAGATTTATATATCCCTTACCAATAACGAGGGGTAGAAATATACCAAAAGGAATGAATAATGCGATGTTTCCTAGCAAATTGAATATATTGTGATATGTACTATTTTGGACAGCAGTCACTATTTCATTAAGCGGCATTAAATTACCGAACAATAATAATCTATCCTTCATATTTGCTGGGTTTTTTAGATTACTTTGAAGCTGTTCCAGAAGAAAAGTTATATCAATATGGCCAAACTTAAATAAAATGACTTTGATTAGCAAAAATATATAACTAGCAAACAAAGCTGGAATAATGATATCCTGTATTATTATTTTCTTCATTTCTCTTGCCCATCACGTGGATGCACAGAAGAAAAAGCAGTCACGATGACTCCACCCATATTATCTCCAGATACTTCATACGCGTTGGCCTGTACCTTAACCGTCTTTTTTGAGGATACAGGATAATAAGTGACTTCATATTCCACACCCATTATGGTTCCCCCAATTTCCTTTTTCGCTTTTATATAAGTAAGGTATTCTTCCAAAGTAAAATTCTTTTTCTGCATGATTCTACTATGGGGAAGACCAACATAGCGGAAATGCCATGGCTCATATTCAATTCCTGTAATAGCCTTTTTATTTTCCGGATAACGTAAAATAAAACCGTATTTCGAAGCATTCTTTTGCAGCCACCTTCCTTCCGGGGCTTCATTCATACATGATAAGGTGGAACCTATATCAAGTGATAGCCCTAAGTTGTGCTCACTATAACCAGCTGGTAAAGCAAATGCAGACCCCTTTTCTTGATAGAGCTGACTTTGCTCCTCTTCATTCCGATACCCGCTGCTAATCATGAAATGACGGACATTATCTTTTTCAGCTGCACGAACCATTTTCAAGAATTTCTCTGCCACACCCTGTGACAGGCGAATCCTTTCGTCCAACAGACCATATCCATCTATTAGTTCTTTGTGTTGAAATAGATTAACCACATCAGATTTGATCCCTCCCCGTTGTACAGGATGTTCCTTATTGACCAATAACAAATTCCCTTGGTAAACCTGATCCTTAGCTATTTCTAACGTTACACTTTCCTTCGGAACCCTTAGACCATGTCTTTCATCAATAATTTGAAAATCACCGTCAGATTTATATTCGTTTACTTCACGTGCAAACAGCAAAAATAAAACAAACAAAAAAACCCACTTCTTCATGAACAGTCCTCCTTACCTTCTTTCTATAGGTTAGGAAAAATAGTTTAAAAAAAGAGTGGGGTAATAATAAAATTTTTCTTAAATCACTGCGGTAATCGCACTTCAAATAGAGTCTGTATAGAATCGCTTTTAACGGATATCGTTCCATTATGCTGTTCGACAATATTTTTTGCGATGAATAAACCGAGACCTGTGCTTCCATCTTTATGGGACCGCGCCTTATCATTTGTGTAGAACATATCAAAAACATAAGGTAGTTCTTCCTCAGGTATACAAGTTCCATAGTTGATAACTTGCACCACAACCTCCCCTTTATCAGTGAAACCAAGGATATCCACGAACTGTCCATCGTTTCCATAACGTACGGCATTGGTCAATAAGTTTTCGAATACACGTGCCAATAGGTCGCCATCACCTGAAATATCTAAATGCGATGGAAGAGTCAATCTTGCACTCAAGTGGTTTTTTTCGAAGAGTGGATATAGTTCTTCACTTAATTGAATGAGCAATTCACTTAAGTTGAGGGATTTTTTCTCTAATGGAAGCATGCCATAGTTCATTCTGGTTATTTCAAAAAGTTCATCAATAAGTTTCTCTAAACGTTGGGATTTCGTATAAGCAATCTTCGTAAAATGCCTGATTCGTTCTGCAGGTAAATCTTCTTCTCGAAGGATAAAGTCCAAATATCCCAAAACGGAAGTTAGAGGTGTACGTAAATCATGGGCCAAGTTCAGAACCAATTGATCCTTACTGCTTTCTGCAAAATCGCCTCTTTCTACGGCTTCTTGTAATTTCTCACTAGCCCGGTTAATATCTTCCGCTATATCCTGGAACTCATCTTTTGATAAGATGTCGACTCTGCTTTTAAAGTCACCATTTGCGAGATCATTGATTCCATTGGAAATCTTATTAAAGTATGTCGCATAAGGTTTAGTAAGAAAAAAGAAGAATAGTATCGAAAGTGGGATAAAAATGATTAAAAAGAAGTTTAGATCTCCATATATATTCATGATCAAACGCAAACGGAACAATGGATCTTCGACCTTTACATTCGTATGATAATAAAGTTGAAGGCTTTTATATATCAGGAAGGTAATGGTTCCGGCTATCAACATACTCAATGCAAGCAATACAATCATTTTAGCCCGGAAGCTTCGTAACATGTCAGCCATTGAATTTATATCCCACTCCCCAAACTGTCGTAATGAACTTGTTTTTATTTTTATCCTCGCCAAGCTTTTTCCTTAGCGTACGAATATGAACCATGACAGTATTATTGCCCATTTCATAATACGCTTCGCCCCATACATTCTGAAAAATACTTTCCGCACTATATACTTTTTGGGAATGACCGGCTAAGAGAACCAAAATATCGAATTCCTTCGGAGTTAGTTCGATGACTTCATCATATAGTATCACTTTGCGCTGATCCGGATAAATGGTCAAACCGCCGACTTCCAATATAGATTCGTTTTCGTTTGAGGCTTTATTCAACTGCATTGCCCGTCGCAATTGCGCATTCACTCGTGCGACCAATTCCATTGGGTTGAAAGGCTTGGTCATATAATCGTCCGCCCCCATCACCAATCCGGAGATTTTATCCAGATCGGAACTTTTTGCACTAAGAAAAATGATAGGCATTTGATATTTCTCTCTAATTTGACGGGTAACTTCATAACCATTCAACTCCGGCATCATGATATCCAAGATGGCCAAATCTATCTTCTGATCGCTAATAACACGAATGGCCTCTTTCCCATCCGATACCTTGATATAGTTATATCCCTCTTTCTCCAAATGCAAAGCGACCAGGTCAGCAATTTCCACCTCATCATCAGCTATCAATATGGTAATCCGCTTCATCTGTATCTTACTCCCTTTTACATATTCCCATTACTATAATTGTACTCCATTCCATTCCGATATTCCAAATTGCTACTGGTGACCCATTATAACTGATATGCCTTGCCATTAACCATGAATTTCATATACCTTTACCTTCTTAGTCCCCTGAATATTTCAGGCCAATTTTTTTATAGTATCTTAAGAAGAAAAAGCCACACACTACTGATCAGCTTTAACATTTCATATTTTTAAAACTTTTTCATTCAGAGAACAGTGACGGTAGTATTGAAGAAAAATAGAAAGAAAAGGTTCACCAGAATTTTCGTGGAATAACTAAGAGTAGTTCATATTCAATTCACAACTTTTTTATATACTTCTCTGTAATGAAAACCAAGAAAGGATGTATTTACATATGTCAGAAGCAAAAAATCAAAAAGGATGGCGCCAGTTCATTCGGTTGGTTCAACAAACGAAGCCTTCTAAACTAATGATAGGGCTAGCATTAGCATTAAGCCTAGGTACAACAGGTGTAGGTTTAACGGTCCCTCTATTCACAAAAAATCTAATTAATGATTTTTCAATCAGTTCACTAAGCACTGAACGGATCACACTTCTCGTGCTTGCCATCATCGTTCAAGCATTGGCCAGTGGATTTTCCATCTATTTATTAAATCGGATCGGTCAATCTGTAGTGGCCGGTATCCGCGATCAACTATGGAAAAAATTACTCGTATTACCCGTGAGTTATTTTGATGAACATCAATCGGGAGAAACAGTCAGCCGAATGACAAATGATACAACAGTAGTGAAGGGATTAATCTCTGAACACCTCTCAAATTTCGTTACTGGAATCATTTCCATCGTAGGCTCCATGATCGTGTTATTCGTTCTGGATTGGAAAATGACATTATTGATGTTCACTGCAATTCCGCTCTCTGTTTTGATATTAATGCCATTAGGGAAAAAAATGCATAAAATTTCAAAAGGAATGCAGGACGAGACAGCAAGCTTCACCGCAGTCCTTCAGCAGGTGCTAACGGAAATACGCCTTGTTAAAGCTTCGAATGCAGAAGCTTTGGAATATCAAAATGGAAAAAAGGGCATCCATAAATTATTTCAATTCGGATTAAAAGAGGCAAAAATCCAAGCGTTGATTGCGCCGCTAATGAGTTTTGTCATGATGGCATTACTCGTGCTGATTTTAGGTTATGGGGGAATGCGCGTTTCTTCAGGAGCCCTGACAGCTGGAGCTCTAGTTGCATTCATCATGTATCTTTTCCAAATAATCATGCCAATGGCTCAATTAGCCAGTTTCTTTACACAATTCCAAAAAGCAACGGGTGCAACAGAGCGCATCATTTCCATTCTGGATTCAGTGGAGGAAGAAGATGCAATGAAGCCAGTTCAAAATATAGGGCAATCAATCAGCGTGGAGAACCTGAACTATAGTTATAATAATGGAGAACAGGTACTTAAAGATATAAGCTTTAACGTTGAAGCCGGAAAGGTCACTGCAATTGTCGGCCCAAGCGGCAGCGGAAAAACGACCCTTTTTTCATTATTCGAGCGTTTCTACAAACCACAGCAAGGGTCCATATCCATAGGAGGGGAAAACATAAATGATTTCACACTCCTTTCATGGAGAAGCCAGATTGGATATGTTTCACAAGAAAGCCCGATTGTATCAGGTACAATTCGAGATAATATTTGTTATGGTATCGAGCGGGATATAACGGATGAAGAATTAAATCAAGTGGCTAAAATGGCGTATGCAGATCAGTTCATTTCTGATCTGCCGAACGGATATGATACAGAGGTTGGTGAAAGGGGCATGAAATTATCAGGCGGTCAAAGACAAAGAATCGCGATCGCTCGTGCATTTTTAAGAAACCCCAAAATATTAATGCTTGATGAAGCTACTTCCAGCCTGGACAGCAAATCAGAAAAAGTGGTTCAACAGGCATTGAATGATTTAATGAAAGGCCGAACAACAATAGTCATTGCTCACCGCCTATCGACCGTTGTTGGTTCAGATCAAATCATCTTTCTGGAAAAAGGGAAAATAACGGGCAGCGGAACACATAAGGAGCTATATAAAACGCACTCATTATATCGCGAATTCGCTGAACAGCAGTTAAACAAACTTGAACTGGCCTAATTCACCGAAAGGAAAGAAGAAGGATGACAAAAATATTGATAGTCGATGATGATGCACATATTCGCGAACTTATAAACCTGTTGTTAAGAAAAGAAGGCCTCGATCTATATGAGGCCTCAGACGGACTGCAAGCATTGAAAGTAATGGAAAAAGCGAAAATCGATTTGGCAGTCATCGACATTATGATGCCTAACATGGATGGATGGCAATTATGCAAGGAGTTACGGGAATTTAGTGATATCCCCATTTTAATGCTGACTGCAAAAGGGGAAACAACACAGAAAGTAAAAGGTTTCGGGCTTGGGGCAGATGATTATCTTGTAAAGCCATTTGAACCGATCGAATTGGTTCTGAGAATAAAGGCATTACTAAAACGCTATAAAATCACTATTTCACAAACATTAAATATCGGCGAATTAAAGATGAATCGCAACACACATGAAATTTCATTCAAAGAACTGGAATATACGATTCCCTTAAAAGAATTCGAATTGTTGTTTAAATTAGCAAGCTATCCTGGAAAAACTTTTTCCAGGGAAGATCTTATCGAAGACATTTGGGGCTATGATTATGACGGTGATGAACGAACTGTCGATGTTCATATTAAAAGAGTGCGAGAACGGTTTCCAGAATCGGAATTCCCCTTCCGGATTAAAACGATTTGGGGATTGGGCTACCGCTTGGAGATAACAAGATGAAAAGCAATCGATTTTTCAAACAAATGTTTGGCACGCTGTTTTTTGTTACGTTTATTTCAATTTGCTTTTCCGCCGGATATTATATCATTGAACTATTGCCCTTAAGGTTAACCGATTATGTTCGGTTTCTGGCCACTATCATGACAAGCATCGCAATCATGATATCCATCGGTTATCTTATCCGCGCTATCCATCACAATAAACGGGTAAATATTTACCTCGAGATCATAGATGCCTTAAGGAAAATAGCAAATGGCGATTATAATGTACAATTGGATTTTAAAATGGAAAAGAAAAACGAAATGACGGATATCATTAACCACTTCAATCACATGGCCAAGCAATTGAAGCAAATGGAAGAAATGCGGCAGGAATTCATCTCTAACGTCTCACACGAAATACAGTCGCCCCTTACCTCCATTGTAGGATTTGCCCAAGCTCTTCAATTTAATAAGCTGACACCCGAAGAACGAAATCATTATCTTCATATAATAGAGACAGAGAGCAGGAGATTATCTAAATTAAGTGATAACCTTCTAAAGCTTACATCCCTTGAATCCGAGCATCATCCTTTTGAAAGGACAAATTTCAGGGTGGATCAGCAAATACGAACCATTATTTTGGCTTGTGAACCCGCTTGGTTGGAAAAAGAACTCGAATTGGATATATCCTTAGAAAAAGTTCCAATAGTTGCAGACCAGGATTTAATGAGCCAAGTATGGACAAATTTAATACACAATAGTATCAAATTCACCCGCCATCGCGGAAAGATCACGATTCGATTACAACAGATTGATAGCCTGGCATCCATAACGATATCCGACAATGGAATCGGCATTTCCGAAACGGACCAGTTCCATATATTCGAGCGATTCTATAAAGCCGACCTGGCAAGGGACCGCTCAAAAAGCGGCAGCGGTCTAGGCCTATCCATCGTGAAAAGAATTATAGAGATGCATGAAGGGACCATATCCGTGAAAAGTGAACTCGAAAAGGGAACGACCTTCACCATTCTGCTTCCTATTTCGTGAAGGACTTTGTGATTTTGAAGTTTATTTTAAATCCATAGTAATAAAAAACAGCTGCAATGGCAGCTGTTTTTTATTACTATTTGATGGTTTAGTATAAAGTTTGATTAAAATTAATTTCACCCTTAATAATCCAATTTATTATTTCCGCCAAAAAGTTGAACAGTCTGCCTTATCAAAAATATTAAACTCGATCATTTTTTCAAGTAATGAGTAATCAACCGGGCTGTCCCACTTGATACGTACCAGCTGCTTGGTGTGATCATAGCCAGCCTGCACGATTTCATCAGAGAAATGATCGATCCCTGCCTTTTCAGGGGCAACAGCCATATGATGTTTGGCTACGCTAAAGCCAATAATATATGTGTCATGATCGGTAAACATAGGCTGATTCCACGCAATTTTCGGCATTAGATTTGGAAACTTCTTAGTTACCCAAGCCAAGACCTCTTCCGTTCGTTCCCTATGTTGCGGGTTATCAATATTCGCTAAAAATTCTGCAAAGACTTCCATGTCATTCTCCCCTAAATTAAAAAATTTTTATGAAGACTTCATTTTCAACATCGCCTAATTTTAATGCCAATACGGGTTTCTTTCAACAATGCACCATAGGAAGATCATTAACATTGCTCTATTGGATGCCGTTATTACCTACCGATGGATTTGATAGATTGCATTAAACAACTTTATTGTCACTGCACACCTTTTCCTATTCCTTGGCATGCTTTAAACCGCTTGTCAGCTTGAGAGGTTCTCGTTGTTTTAGACATTAAAAATACCCCTTTGGCTAATCATAGCCAAAGGGGTAAAGCTTCGCAACTTTTTATAAACAGTTGAACTTTATTTAGATCTACATTGCATTCATTGTAACTTACTCAACCGTTACACTTTTCGCAAGGTTACGCGGTTTATCCACGTCACATTCGCGGTGCAAGGCTGCGTAGTAAGCAATGAGCTGCAGCGGGATAACAGAGATAAGGGGTGTTAATAGTTCATTCACTTCCGGGATGACGAAACGGTCATCCTCTTCTTCAAGCCCCTTCATGGAAATGATGCAAGGGTTGGCGCCACGGGCAACCACTTCCTTCACATTACCACGGATGCTTAGGTTGACGCCTGCTTGCGTAGCAAGTGCTATGACAGGTGTACCTTCTTCAATCAAGGCGATCGTTCCATGTTTAAGTTCTCCGCCAGCAAAGCCTTCAGCCTGAATGTATGAAATTTCCTTCAGCTTAAGGGCCCCTTCAAGAACGACATAGTAGTCAAGGGAACGGCCGATGAAGAAGCAGTTTCTCGTAACGGACAAATATTCACGAGCAATTTCTTCCATCTCTTCTTTCGAATCACATAGGGCTTCCATTGCAGTCGCTACGATTCCAAGCTCTTTTACAAGGTCGAAACCATACTCCATGTTACGGAATTGGCCAGTTACATTTGCCAGGATGGATAAGACCGCAACTTGAGCTGTGTATGCCTTTGTAGAGGCAACGGCAATTTCTGGGCCAGCATGCAGCAAGAGCGTATAATCCGCTTCACGTGACAATGTAGAGCCAGGTACGTTCGTGATGGTCAGGGCTTTATGACCAAGCGCTTTGATGGACACTAATACGGCACGGCTATCTGCAGTTTCACCACTTTGTGAAATGAAGATGAATAACGGTTTTTTTGATAATAACGGCATATTGTAAGTGAACTCCGATGCCACATGTACCTCAACCGGAATTTCAGTCATTTTTTCGATGAATTGCTTACCAATCAACCCTGCATGATAGCTGGTTCCGCAAGCGATGATATAAATACGGTCAGCCTCACTTACGGCTTCAGTAATATTATAATCGATTGCAAGTTTACCTTCTTCATTTTGGTATGCTTGAATGATTTTACGTATTACAGCTGGCTGCTCGTCGACTTCCTTGAGCATATAGTGAGGATACGTACCTTTTTCAATATCACTTGCATCCAGTTCAGCAGTGTATGGAGCACGCATGACTTCTTCGTTGGAAAGGTTCTTGATCGTTACCTTTTCATTTGTCACGATAACCATTTCCTTATCCATCAGTTCAAGGAATTGATCTGTGACTTGCAGCATCGCCATTGCATCCGAAGCGACAACGTTAAAGTCTTTTCCGACGCCGATCAGCAGCGGGCTTTTATTTTTTGCGACTAAGATGGTTTCATCATTTTCAGCATCCAATAGGGCAATTGCATATGAACCCTCTAATAGAGTGAGTGTTTGACGGAACGCCTCTTCCACTTCCATGCCCTCGTTCACGAACTTCTCTATCAGTTGAACGATGACTTCCGTATCCGTTTCACTTTTAAAGGCAACATCCTTCAAATATTCACGTTTTAGAATCGCATAGTTTTCAATGACCCCATTATGAACTAAAGTCAATCGACCTGAATTACTTTGGTGTGGATGGGCATTTTCACGGCTTGGCACACCATGGGTGGCCCAGCGCGTATGTCCAATTCCGGTTTGTGCCATAGTATTATCATCCACGGCTGCTCGTAAGTCCGCGATTCTTCCCTTTTCCTTAAAGATTGTCACGCCTGCTTCATTTCTCACAGCAATCCCTGAAGAGTCATAACCGCGATATTCAAGTTTTTCAAGACCTTTTAATAAAATTTCCTTTGCATCGTTAAGTCCAATATATCCAACAATTCCACACATAATTTCTGTTCCTCCAACCGATTCGAGGGAACAGGAATGCACGGGGGCATCCCTGCCCCCTCATCTCTAATATATTTTTATAAAGGAAATGCCCTAAAGCACTTTTTCCCATTGTGCATTTCCAACCCTTTGTGCAGTAAGTTGCCCTACTGTTTTAAGATTGGAATTATTGCGGCTGTGCACTTCAGCCGGGAGGTATCCGCCGATCATTCGATAAACCTCCTCCTCGTCAACTAAGCCATTTCTCGTCCAGACTTAGTTCAGGCGCTTTTGTGAATCCGTTTCTCCTTGCCTACCCTCCTTTTTAAAACAACCATTTTCAAGAAAATGAGTTGTAAATCAGGATAATCATACCTTAAATAAGGGACATAGGTCAATTCTTTATTACCAAGACCTGCGAAAAAGAACTTCTTTATAAAAATATGCATAAAAGGAAATTTAGTTCCTTTTATGCATAGGATTGGTTATTCGTTTATTCCCATTTCCGCTCTTACAACTGCGACGATGCGATCTACATAATTAGTGCATTCCTCAACTGTCGGTGCTTCAGCCATAACACGGACTAGCGGTTCAGTACCGGATGGTCTCACCAAAATACGGCCATTTCCGTTCATTTCCCCTTCAACAGCCTTGATGACTTCCTGTACCTTTTCATTATCGGTTACAGCGTGTTTATCGGTAACTCTGACATTGATCAGCGTTTGTGGATATTTCTTCATCTCGCCAGCAAGCTCCGATAAGGTTTTTTGGGTATCGCTCATGATGTTCACAAGCTGTAGACCCGTCAATAAGCCATCACCTGTCGTGTTATAGTCCAGGAAGATGATATGTCCGGATTGTTCACCGCCAAGGTTATAGCCGCCTTTTCGCATCTCCTCGACCACATAGCGATCACCCACTGCCGTCTGGGCGCTTTGTATGCCATGCTCTTCAAGACCTTTATAAAAACCAAGGTTGCTCATGATCGTAGAAACCACTGTTCCCTGTTTCAGACGGTTATTTTCTTTCAAGTATTTCGCACAGATATACATGATTTGGTCGCCGTCCACGATATTTCCTTTTTCATCTATGGCAATGACACGGTCTCCGTCACCATCGAAAGCAAGTCCAACATCCGCACCTTTTTCTTTTAAGAATTCAGCAAGTGCTTCAGGGTGGGTGGAACCTACCTTATCATTAATGTTCAATCCATTTGGCGATGCCCCCATAGTAGAGATGTCTGCATCAAGATCTGCAAACAGGTGCATGGCCAAGGCAGATGTCGCCCCATGTGCACAATCAAGAGCAACATGAATGCCTGTAAAGTCTTCATCCACTGATTGTTTCAAGTACTGGAGATACTTTTGCCCTCCTTCGAAATAATCGTTCAAATGGCCTAAATCTCCGCCAACCGGGCGTGGAAGTTCATCCTTTTCCATATCTAATAGTGCTTCAATTTCCGCTTCTTGGTCATCGGATAACTTAAACCCATCCGGTCCAAAGAATTTAATGCCATTATCCGCTACCGGATTATGCGAAGCGGAGATCATGACACCTGCTTCAGCACTTAAGGCCTTTGTTAAATAGGCAACTCCCGGTGTCGAAATGACCCCAAGGCGCATCACTTCAGCCCCAATGGATAAAAGACCGGCAACAAGCGCACCTTCCAGCATTTCACCTGAAATACGAGTATCGCGCCCTATCAGCACTTTGGGTTTTTCTGTATTTCTAGTAAGAACATAGCCACCAAAACGGCCTAGTTTAAATGCCAACTCCGGTGTTAATTCGCTATTCGCTATACCCCTTACTCCGTCTGTTCCAAAATATTTACCCATCTTTATCGCTCCTTCTTTGAATCGTTACTGAATTAAATGATGTTGTTAAAGCAAGGTCATGTCTCTTCGTCTTTTTGTGTGATGGTGACCGAGATCGTTTCAGAATCCAGTTCCCATTCCATTCCCTCAGGCACTGATACCGCCAAATCCACATCATGCGTACCTTCATCTAAATTACTCACATCTACTGTAAGATTAATGTCGTCTTTAGTTATTTTCTTCAAATCATCCGCCTCACCAAGCAAAGTGATGCTAGTTACATCGGATTCCAATTCGGCATTTTGGCCATCCTGTATGCCCACAGGCACAATTTGTATATTGTTGAAAGTTTTGGACTCAACGGCAGCCGTTTCATCTTTTTCTTTTTCTTCTTCTTTTTCGACTACTGGCTCTTCTTGTTTTTGTTCAGTTTCAGGTTCTTCCTCTTCTACGACTGGCTCTGAACTCTCTTCATCCACATCAACTTTCTCGGTGCGAATCTTGACCTTTGCCTTACCCAAGGACATTTTTTGTACACTTTCCGGTTTATTAAGATCGAGTTCCAATTCTGTATCACCATCGATTTTCGAGATATTTACAGGAAGATTTATTTCATCTATTTTCTCCAGTTCCGATTCCGAACCGAATAAGGTGACCTCTTTTGGGTCGACACTTATACTTGTGATCCTGATGCCATCCTTTGTCTTGCCAGTTTGCTTCGGTTCTATCGAAACCGTCTTGGAAGGAATGCTCACTTTTAAGGAAACGGCAACTGAAGATGGCTCGATCGTCACATCCAGCTTATTCAAGTCTCTGTCCAGGGCTTTAACGGTAGCCTTGGCGTTCACCGTTTCGCTAAGTCCCTTACTTATTTCAAGGTTTGCCTTTACATACGAAATTTGTTCAATCGCATCTTTAGCACCCGTAATTTTGACAGTTTTCGGGCTGACTGTTGGCTGACCAGCGGTATAACCCTCTTCAAGTAAAGAGCTATTATACTCGGCTTCAACGGAGAATTCCTTCGTCACCCGTTCCTGAACGTTGACTTCGGCATATTCCGGATCGATCGTCGCCACTAACTTTTCATTCAACTCACTTATTTTAAATGTGACAGTTCTGTCCCCCATTGAGATTGCAGGATCGGAAAGGTCTACATACACTTTAAAGTCCCTTTGATTTTTCGCATTTATCAAGAGGCTTTTTGCTCCCTTAAGCGTAACATCAACCGTCTCCGGCACTCCGCTCACCACTAGATTCTCACGGTCATAGTACACTTCAACCGGTACATTTTCGATGGTCTCCGTACTGATTTCAGGGGCTGTCGATAAACCAAGCGATTTTTTATCCGACTCCATCTCAAAGTTAATGGAAATGAACAAAAGTGCTGCCAAGGCGAAAGCTACGATTCTCATAAACCAAGCGCTATTGGTGAATTTATCCATTCTTTTTCCCCCTCCAGTTAAAGATGCTTGAGGAAGTTGATTTGATGTTTTCCACTACCAGTTCACTTGTAAGCATGGCCTTAAATGATTCTTGATTCAAATCCCGGTAAAGTTCCCCGTTTTTAGTGACGGATATTCCCCCCGTTTCTTCTGAAACGACAATCGTAAGACTATCCGTAACTTCACTCATGCCTATGGCTGCCCTATGCCGTGTACCAAGTTCCTTTGATATGAATGGACTCTCTGATAATGGCAAATAGCAGGCTGCAGCCGCCACCTGGTTATTTTGCAAAATAACTGCGCCATCATGGAGCGGCGTATTAGGGATGAAGATATTAATGAGCAGTTCTGAAGAAATGTAGGATTTCAGGGGTATCCCCGTTTCAACATAATCCCCAAGCTCCGTACCTTTTTCTATCGTAATCAAGGCTCCTATACGCCTTTTTGCCATATAGGTGGACGCCTTTAGGATTTCCTCGACTAAACGCTCTTGCTGATTCTCTTCTGGAACGGTGCCCCTTGCAAAGAGCTTCCCGCGTCCTAATTGTTCAAGTGCCCTTCTCAGTTCAGGTTGAAAAATGACGAGAATCGCCAATACTCCCCAATTCATGACTTGTGCCATTAACCATCCGAGTGTATTGAAACCAAACAGGTTGCTTAAGCTTTTTACAATGACAATTACAAAAATTCCTTTTAGCAGCTGAATAGCCTTCGTGCCTCGAATAATAGTTAACAATTTATATATCACAAACCATACAAGGAGAATATCAATGAAATTTACTACATAGTCCCAAACAGTCAAATTGGTTAAAGACATGTTGTTTCCTCCAGTCAGTATTACTCCAAATACCAATTACAATCTTTATACGATAACCTTAATAGTATACCATTTTTTAAATGATACATCTAAAAACTAGTGTGAGAAATTTACACAGGAAAAAAGAACCATGAATAATGGTCCCCTAAAAAAATAAAGCTGGGCGAAGTCACCTTAAATGAAAAACGGTGCCCTCACCCAGATTTTATTCCCTATTCTCATCTTTAGCAGGAACCAACGAGGTTGCAGTGTCCTTTACTTTATACCACATCCACTCAAAAGCTTGGTCAATAACATGGATGCTCCCAGTCACATTCCCTGCCTTAGACATATATTTATGCCCATTTATGACTGTTACATCTCCCTCTACTTCACCATCTATTTGAATGTTACCATTTTGAACTACCACATTTCCCTTGATTGTCTCACCCTCAGGCACAATCACCGTTTCACCATCGACCACTAAGTTAGGCTGCTTTGATACTGAAAAATGTTCGTCCTGATTATAAGTCGAAAAAACAGATCCTGTCATCAATATGATGAACATCGCTGCCGCTGTCATGAAGGGATGGCTTTTGAACCAACGTTTGGCACCTGTTGTTTTCGTTTCCTTTGGCAATTGAGCCATAACCTTTGCTGTAAAGTCATCCGGGGCCTTTATATGGGAAGTGCTTTGTACAAGAGCGACCGCCTTTTTCATTTCATGAAAGTAATCCCGGCATTCAGCACAGTTATTCAAGTGCTCCCGTAAAACCTCTTTATGCTCCGGTTTGATGTCCTCATCTAAATAATCATGCATATATTCAATGATTTCCTCATGGCAGTTCATTTTTCTCACCTTCTTTTTATAAATGGCGTAGTTGTTTACGCAAGGCTTCCCGACCGCGATGTATCCTCGTCTTAACCGTACCGACCGGCAAATCGAGTATTTCACTGATTTCCTTTAGTGATAGCTCTTCAATATACTTCAATACTATTACCGATCGGTATTTCTCGGGCAATTTCATTATTTCCACTTGAATCGTTTCCTGCAGTTCTAAAGATTCAACTTCTTCCTCGGGTTTCGCCATATCCGATGCAATTTGGGAATACATATTCAATCCCTCTGTTCCTGCCACCTCTGCATCTAGATAGTAGTCCGGTTTTTTCTTGCGAAGCCGGTCAATACAAAGATTGGTCGCAATCCTATATAACCATGTAGAAAATTTCATTGTTATATTGAAACTCCGAATATTCACGTAGGCCCTTACAAAGGCCTCTTGCGCCAAATCTTCTGCTTCTTGCCTGTTTCCGAGCATCCTGAAACATATTTGGAAAACTTTGTCCTTGTAAATTTCGACAATTTCCCCAAATGCATTATGGTCTCCCTTTAATACTTGATTAATTCTCTCTTTAATGAGTGCATCCATTTTCCGGTATTACCCCCGCTCATGCGGCTATACGATTACTACGAATCGTAAGCTAAAAGGTTTCAAAAATTTAATACATTAATTTTAACAAAGTTTTACATTTTATGTTTAAGAAAAAAAAAACAGGGCTATATAGTAAGAAATTGTAAAATTCAAGGGAGTGATTCTCTATATGACTGCTGAACAAATTTTAGACCATATTGAACAATACAGACAGAAGATGATGTTTTTGGCTTCCCGTTCTTCGATGGTGGATAATGAGGTTGTTGAAGTTAGCAGTAAACTGGATTCTTTAATCATCCAATACATCCATTTAACTAAAAATGGAGATCCCACAGACAGAAGTGCTCTAAAGTGAATACGGATATACGATTGCAACCATCTATCTATAACTATGTTCCTGTTACATACACCCTGGAAAATAAACCTACGTCTTCTAGCATATAAAAAACAGTAACCCATTACAAGCCGGTTACTGTTTCTTTTAATTTTCAGTTATAATAATTTTTCTCCAAATAGGGAACCCATTAGGGCCACGGCAACGATCGCCGTCTTATTTCGCTCATCTAAAATGGGATTCACCTCTACGAATTCAGCTGATGTAATCAAGTTGGATTCCGCAAGCATTTCCATGGCCAAATGACTTTCCCGATAGCTTATACCACCAATCACCGGTGTGCCCACTCCCGGTGCATCTGCTGGGTCAACTCCATCCAAATCCAATGAAAGGTGGACGCCATCCGTTCTTTCCCTTAGGTAATCAATGCATTCTTCCATGACCCGTGTCATTCCCAAACGGTCAATCTCATGCATCGTGAATACCTTAATCCCTTTCTCACGGATAAGTTCTTTTTCTCCTTCATCCAATGACCTTGCCCCAATTATTACGATGTTTTCCGGTTTCACTTTTGGAGCAAAACCATGGATATTGATTAGGTCCGGATGTCCAAGCCCGATACTGACAGCCAGGGGCATACCGTGTATATTCCCGGATGGTGAAGTATCTTCCGTATTTAAATCCCCGTGTGCGTCGTACCAAATCACGCCTAATTTTTCATAGTGCTTTGCGACTCCTGCCAGTGTACCTATGGCTATCGAATGGTCTCCTCCCAATACAAGCGGAAAGGAGCCTCCTTCTATTATTTCATCAACTTTTGTGGCAAGCAGGGTGTTACCCTTTGCTACAAGCTGTAAGTTTTTTAGATTTGTCCCAGGCTCATCTGCACTTTCAGGACGCCCCACAATTATATCCCCTAAATCCTCTACTTCTATATTCAATCTTTCAAGCCGCTCGACAATCTCTGCGCAGCGAATGGCACTAGGTCCCATATCCACCCCTCGCCTTGCTTGACCAAGGTCCATAGGCAACCCGATGACGGAAATTTTCTGAATAGACATACAATTCCCCCTTTCCACCATTTTATATCGTATATGCCGGTTGGTTCAACTCGACATTTCCATGTATAAAGATGCACGTTTTCCTATCACATATGTTTTTGGTGAAAAAAGATCTTTCTTGGGATTAGTATACCCAACTAGCCTTAAACAAAAAAAAGTCTTAAACCATTTTTGGCTTAAGACGTAAGTTTTGGTGTATGTAGTTGATGGTGGAGCCTAGCGGGATCGAACCGCTGACCTCCTGCGTGCAAGGCAGGCGCTCTCCCAGCTGAGCTAAGGCCCCTAAGGGATATGAAATATATTAAGCGGAAGACGGGATTCGAACCCGCGACCCCAACCTTGGCAAGGTTGTATTCTACCACTGAACTACTTCCGCAAATGGCTGGGCTAGAAGGGATCGAACCTTCGCATGACGGAATCAAAATCCGTTGCCTTACCGCTTGGCTATAGCCCAATATATGATATGCAATAATTAATATTCAACAAAATAAAAAGGTGGTAATCATATAATTCCCCAATATAGAGAATATATAACTGATCCACAGGATTTTATTAAAATGGTGGAGGGGGGCAGATTCGAACTGCCGAACCCAAAGGAGCGGATTTACAGTCCGCC
This sequence comes from Peribacillus sp. Bi134, assembly GCF_918698065.1. Lineage (NCBI taxonomy): Bacteria > Bacillati > Bacillota > Bacilli > Caryophanales > Bacillaceae > Peribacillus > Peribacillus sp. Bi134. The sequence continues at coordinate 84,788 of NZ_CAKKLN010000014.1, forward strand.
GCGTTTAGCCACTTCGCTACCCCTCCGCAATATATGGTTGTAAGTGGTGCCGGCAAGAGGACTTGAACCCCCAACCTACTGATTACAAGTCAGTTGCTCTACCAGTTGAGCTACACCGGCAAGTAAAGAATAAAATGGTGGAGGATGACGGGATCGAACCGCCGACCCTCTGCTTGTAAGGCAGATGCTCTCCCAGCTGAGCTAATCCTCCGGATTAATGATTTAAAATGGTGACCCGTACGGGATTCGAACCCGTGTTACCGCCGTGAAAGGGCGGTGTCTTAACCGCTTGACCAACGGGCCGAACTGTTTTGTGTTCATAGATAGATTGGGAAGCTCCCAAGCGGATTCGAACCGCTGACCTCTTCCTTACCATGGAAGTGCTCTACCTACTGAGCTATGGAAGCATATGGCTCCGCAGGTAGGACTCGAACCTACGACCGTTCGGTTAACAGCCGAATGCTCTACCACTGAGCTACTGCGGAATAATATAATGTTTCCTAAAACCCATTTGAAGATTTAAATGAACAGCCTGGCAACGTCCTACTCTCACAGGGGGAAACCCCCAACTACCATCGGCGCTGAAGAACTTAACTTCCGTGTTCGGAATGGGTACGGGTGTGACCTCTTCGCCATCATTGCCAGACTATATTCATTTTTGAAGAATTTTCATTCCTTCAAAACTAGATAATAAGAAGGTATTCCATTTTTTAAAAAGCTTTGGTTAAGTCCTCGATCTATTAGTATCAGTCAGCTCCACATGTCGCCACGCTTCCACCTCTGACCTATCAACCTGATCATCTTTCAGGGATCTTACTAGCTTGCGCCATGGGAAATCTCATCTTGA
>NZ_CAKKLN010000015.1:0-62812 GCF_918698065.1 Peribacillus sp. Bi134
TCAAGATGAGATTTCCCATGGCGCAAGCTAGTAAGATCCCTGAAAGATGATCAGGTTGATAGGTCAGAGGTGGAAGCGTGGCGACATGTGGAGCTGACTGATACTAATAGATCGAGGACTTAACCAACGCTTTTTAAAAAATGAAATACCTTCTTATTATCTAGTTTTGAAGGAACAACGTTCCTTTTATGTTTGGTGGCGATAGCGAAGAGGTCACACCCGTTCCCATTCCGAACACGGCAGTTAAGCTCTTCAGCGCCGATGGTAGTTGGGGGTTTCCCCCTGTGAGAGTAGGACGCCGCCAAGCCATTTATTAAGATCAGCCATCCGGCTGGTCTTTTTTGATGTTCATAATTAAAAAAAGTTCTTTATTTATGGGACAGCAGGGGCTGGCCGTATTTTTGGTAAGCTGAGAATGGGGCGTATTAAAATTGTGAAACCTTAAGGAGAAGAAAAAATAGCAGGTTTTGCTTTTGTCTTTTTAGGGTATTTATGTAAGATATTTTAACTTTAATGTTCAATGGGGTATGTAACTACATATAATTTGGAGAAAATGGATATTACAGAAAGAAAGTGCGTTTAAGTTGCAAAATGCATTATTCCTTGTATAATAATAGTCAAATATAGTCAAAGTCAGAATGGAGGAGGCTGAGTGAGAAACATATCTGATGTTATCGAAACTTATTTGAAGCAAGTACTTGAAATAAGTCAAAAAGATATCTTGGAGATTAAAAGAAGTGAAATAGCAGATAAATTTCAGTGTGTTCCTTCTCAAATCAATTACGTAATCAATACCAGGTTTACCATCGAGAGAGGTTATGTTGTAGAGAGTAAGCGTGGGGGCGGAGGTTATATACGCATCATGAAGGTGGAATCACAGGATTCCGTGCAACTTATCAATCAATTATTATCGCTTATTGGTTCCAGGGTATCTCAATCGATGGCTGAAGGAGTAATTTCACGGCTGATGAATGAAGACGTCATTAATGAAAGAGAAGCAAAGATTATGATGAGCGTCATAGATAGATCGGTGATTTATATCGACCTACCTGACCGCGATGAACTTAGGGCAAGAATTTTAACTGCGATGCTTACGACTTTAAAATATAAATGAAACTGGCAGAGGTGATGAACGTTGATTTGCCAAGAATGTCATCAAAGGCCTGCTACCCTGCACTTCACCAAAATCATCAATGGAAAAAAGACTGAAGTCATGATTTGTGAGATATGTGCTCAGGAAAAAGGCGAAATATTCATGGATGCAGGTGGACCTGGTTTTTCAATAAATAATTTATTAGCAGGATTGTTGAATATCGAGTCGAATATTCAACAGACGAAGGCAAATGCATTTCCTAAAACGGAAGAGAGGCGTTGCCCGCATTGTCATCGATCTTATAAAGAATTTGTCCATATTGGTAAGTTTGGCTGTGCCGAATGTTATAAAACGTTCAATGAACAGTTAAATCCCATTTTAAAGAGGGTTCATAGCGGCAATACAGCACATATAGGGAAAATTCCAAAAAGGATCGGTGGCACCATCTATCTTCGAAAGCAAATTTCAGATTTGAAAGAAGTTTTAAAGGCCCACATTGATCAAGAGGAATTCGAGAAAGCGGCAGAGGTAAGAGATAAGGTACGTTCCCTTGAAAAAAGGTATGAAGCCCAAGAGGGAGGCGAGGAATTATGAGCTTGGAAAAGTTTGTAGAAAACGCTTTGAGTTCCTGGATGAGTGCCGAAGGGCCGGAAATCGATATTGTATTGAGTTCGCGGATTCGGCTGGCCAGGAATTTCAAAGACTTTACCTTCCCAACCTCCTTTTCTAACGAAGAAGCTAAAAAAATCATTGAATTGGTCAAAAAAAGAATTGAAGAGGAAGTGACTCCAGAGATTGGGAAACTGGAACTTTTAGAGATTGACCAATTGCAGCCACTGGAAAAGCGCGTTCTCGTTGAAAAACATTTAATCAGTCCTCATTTAGTTGAAGATTCAGCGAAAAGCGCATGTCTCCTTTCGGAAAATGAAGAAATAAGTATCATGATAAATGAAGAGGATCACCTCCGTATTCAATGTTTAATGTCGGGATTGCAGCTGAAGGAAACCTTAAAGATTGCAAATGTTCTTGACGATTGGATTGAAGAATCCATAGACTATGCATATGATGAAGAAAGAGGATACCTAACAAGTTGTCCGACTAATGTGGGAACAGGATTAAGGGCTTCAGTCATGATGCATCTTCCCGGCCTGGTCCTTACACAGCAGATGAATAATATCATACCGGCTATCAACCAATTGGGGTTGGTGGTTCGAGGGATTTATGGAGAGGGCAGTCAAGCGTTAGGGAATATTTTTCAAATCTCAAATCAAATTACTCTTGGAAAGTCGGAAAGGGATATCGTTGAAGATCTAACAAGTGTAGTGCAACAAATCATAGCCCAGGAACGGTCAGCGAGGGATGCATTAGCGAGGACTTCCCACATACAATTAGAAGATAGAATTTTCCGTTCATATGGGATTTTGTCCAATGCTCGAATCATCGAGACCAAGGAAGCAGCTACCTGTATCTCCGATGTTAGGTTAGGGATAGATCTTGGGTATATAAAAAATATTTCCAAAAGCATTCTAAATGAGTTGATGATTTTGACGCAGTCGGGATTTTTACAAAAGTACGCAGGCGGCCCTTTAAGACCCCATGAAAGGGATATTCGAAGAGCAGCACTCATCCGGGAACGCTTGAATTTCACTGAATCTTCCTCCTCATAGAGGTCATAGACCTCTTTAGGGAGTATCAAATTTCATGTAATAGATATGGAGCAAGAATAAGCTTCTGCCATTACTTAGAGAATTGCCAGCAACTTTATTCAAAACGAAAATTCTAAGGAGGAATTCCCTATGATGTTTGGTCGTTTTACTGAAAGAGCCCAGAAAGTATTAGCATTAGCCCAAGAAGAGGCAATCCGTTTAGGTCATAATAATATTGGCACGGAACATATTTTACTGGGTCTTGTCCGAGAAGGCGATGGTATTGCAGCCAAGGCGTTATTTGCTCTTGGATTGGGTCCGGATAAGATTCAGAAAGAAGTGGAAAATTTAATTGGCCGTGGACAGGATACGGCTCAAACGATACATTATACCCCAAGAGCCAAGAAAGTCATTGAACTTTCCATGGATGAGGCAAGAAAATTAGGTCACTCATATGTTGGGACAGAGCATGTTCTTCTAGGTCTTATACGAGAAGGGGAAGGTGTAGCTGCCCGCGTATTGAATAATCTTGGAGTAAGTTTAAATAAAGCCAGACAACAAGTATTACAGCTTTTGGGCAGCAATGAATCAGGTGGTCATCAAGGTTCTGCCGCTTCAAATGCGAGTACACCGACACTGGATGGCCTAGCCCGTGATTTAACGGCGATTGCCAGGGAAGGAAGCCTGGATCCCGTTATCGGAAGAAGTAAGGAAATACAGCGTGTCATTGAGGTATTAAGCCGCCGTACAAAAAATAACCCAGTATTGATCGGTGAACCTGGGGTAGGTAAAACAGCCATTGCTGAAGGGCTTGCCCAACAGATCATCAATAATGAGGTACCTGAAATTTTACGCGATAAACGCGTAATGACACTTGATATGGGTACCGTTGTGGCTGGTACTAAATACCGTGGTGAATTTGAGGACCGGTTGAAGAAAGTTATGGATGAAATACGTCAGGCGGGTAATATAATCCTATTCATCGATGAATTGCATACATTGATTGGTGCAGGTGGTGCAGAAGGTGCCATCGATGCCTCCAATATCCTTAAACCATCATTGGCACGTGGTGAATTACAATGTATCGGTGCTACAACATTGGATGAATACCGTAAGTATATTGAAAAGGATGCTGCGCTTGAACGTCGTTTCCAGCCAATCCAAGTCGATGAGCCAACTATTGAGGAATCCATCCAAATTCTCAAGGGGCTGCGTGACCGTTATGAGGCACATCACCGCGTATCGATTACTGACGAAGCGATTGATGCCGCAGTCAAATTATCCGACCGTTATATTTCCGATCGCTTTTTACCGGATAAAGCGATTGACTTGATTGATGAAGCTGGCTCCAAGGTCAGGCTGCGCTCATACACAACGCCACCTAACTTAAAGGAACTTGAAGTGAAGCTAGACGATGTTCGCAAGGAAAAGGATGCTTCCGTTCAGAGTCAGGAATTTGAAAAAGCAGCTTCGCTTCGCGATACGGAACAACGCTTAAGAGAACAATTGGAAGAAACGAAAAAAACTTGGAAAGAAAAACAAGGGCAGGAGAACAGTGAAGTCACTGTGGATGACATTGCACATGTCGTGTCCAGCTGGACGGGAGTGCCAGTCACTAAACTGGCGCAAACAGAGTCAGACAAACTGCTTAATATGGAGTCGATCCTCCATGATCGTGTAATTGGGCAGGAAGAGGCCGTCATTGCGGTTTCTAAAGCAGTACGACGTGCCAGGGCAGGTTTGAAAGATCCTAAACGTCCAATTGGTTCATTCATCTTCTTGGGACCTACAGGGGTCGGTAAAACCGAGCTTGCACGTGCTTTGGCTGAATCAATTTTTGGTGATGAAGATGCCATGATCCGCATCGATATGTCCGAATATATGGAGAAACATTCAACTTCACGTCTTGTTGGATCCCCTCCAGGATATGTTGGATACGAAGAAGGCGGTCAGTTAACGGAAAAAGTGCGGAGGAAACCATACTCTGTCGTTCTGCTTGATGAAATAGAAAAGGCGCATCCGGATGTCTTCAATATCCTTCTTCAAGTATTGGAAGACGGAAGGCTGACAGATTCCAAGGGTCGTACTGTCGATTTCAGGAATACCATTCTGATCATGACATCGAATGTAGGTGCGTCGGCATTGAAAATCGATAAGTATGTCGGCTTTAACATCCAGGATACTGGCCAGGACTATAAAAATATGAAAGGGAAAGTGATGGAAGAACTCAAACGTGCATTCCGTCCGGAATTCCTGAATCGTATTGATGAAACCATCGTGTTCCACTCATTAGAGAAGGATCATTTGAAACAAATCGTTACATTAATGTCAAATCAGCTTACTACCCGTTTGAAAGAACAGGAGATATACTTGGAGCTGACAGATGCGGCTAGAGAAAAAATTGCAACCGAAGGTTTTGATCCGGAATATGGTGCACGTCCAATCCGCAGGGCACTTCAGAAGCATGTAGAAGATTATCTATCCGAAGAGTTGCTTAAAGGCAACGTGAAAAAAGGGCAAACGGTCGTAATGGATGTCGTGAATAATGAGTTTGCAATCCGGCAAGGCGAGCCTGTAAATGTAAGTGAATAACCTGATCCTAAACTTCGAGGTACACGCAGATTCTTTTGCAGTGTACCTCTGTTTTTTATCTATAGGTAGATATGAGTATAAACGGGACAAGCAGAGTGAATATTTTTTTAAAAAAACTTAGCCTTAAGAAGGTTTAAATAAAACAGAGATATAATATCCTTAATATAGATATTTTTTCCAAAGGAAGAGGAGTAATTTATGGCTGTAAAAAAGAAAACAAAATTTATGTGTCAGTCTTGTGGATATGAATCCGCGAAATGGATGGGGAAATGCCCAGGCTGCGGTGAATGGAACAAAATGGTCGAGGAAACCGAAATCGTTAAGCCTGCTAGAAAGGGCGCGTTTACCCATTCGGAGGTTAGAGGTTCCGGGGAACGGGAGAAGGCAGCACCCATAACGACTATTCAATCAGAAAAAGAACCACGGATTAAGACGGATTTAATGGAATTGAATCGTGCTCTTGGGGGCGGGATCGTACAGGGGTCACTTGTATTGATCGGAGGGGACCCGGGTATCGGCAAGTCCACCCTGCTTTTACAGGTATCATCCCAATTGGCGCATAAACAGAAAAAAGTGCTATATATATCAGGTGAGGAATCAGTCAAGCAGACCAAATTGAGAGCAGACCGGCTTGGGACCATGTCGGAACATCTATTCGTTTATGCTGAAACCGATATGGACTATATCCAACAGGCCATTACAGAGGTAAAACCGGATTTGGTCATTATTGACTCCATTCAAACGGTATATCATTCGGAGGTTACATCTGCCCCGGGAAGCGTTTCACAAGTGAGGGAATGCACAGCTTCACTCATGCGAATAGCTAAAACGAACGGGATCGCAATTTTTATCGTCGGTCACGTTACAAAGGAAGGGGCCATTGCGGGACCGCGGCTGCTTGAGCACATGGTTGACACCGTTTTATATTTTGAAGGAGAAAGACACCATACATATCGAATTATACGTGCGGTCAAAAACCGCTTTGGTTCGACAAATGAGATGGGTATTTTTGAAATGAAAGAACATGGATTGGAAGAGGTAGCGAATCCATCGGAAATTTTCCTTGAAGAACGGTCGCAAGGAGCTTCGGGTTCCACAGTCGTCGCATCCATGGAGGGCACAAGGCCGGTGCTTGTCGAAATTCAAGCATTGATTTCACCTACGAGTTTTGGAAACCCAAGGCGAATGGCCACGGGAATTGACCACAATCGAGTTTCGCTTTTAATGGCTGTTTTGGAAAAGAGAGTGGGCTTGCTGCTCCAAAACCAGGATGCGTATTTAAAGGTTGCTGGTGGGGTCAAGCTTGATGAACCGGCAATTGACCTCGCTGTTGCAATAAGCATTGCATCAAGCTTCCGAGATAAACCAACAAACCCTGCCGATTGCATCATTGGTGAAGTGGGGCTGACTGGGGAAGTGAGAAGGGTGTCACGGATAGAACAAAGGGTGCAGGAAGCGGCGAAATTAGGGTTTGAGCGGGTTATCATACCGGCTAATAATATAGGGGGATGGACTGCGCCAAAAGGTATTAAGATCGTTGGTGTTTCATCGGTTTCGGAGGCTCTTAAACAATCGTTAGGGGGTTAAGTATGACAGATAAAAAAGGGTATGAGAAAACTAAATTGGAAATTCTGCAAATTGTAGCACCGGGTACCCCGCTTCGTGAGGGTATTGAAAATGTCCTGAGGGCAAATACAGGTGGTTTGATAGTGGTCGGATATAACGAGAAGGTGCGAACGATCGTGGATGGCGGCTTCGAAATCAACTGCAGCTGTACCCCCAGCACATTATATGAGTTGGCGAAGATGGACGGGGCCATCATTTTAAATGAAACGGCCGATAAGATCATTTTCGCAAATGCCCAATTAGTGCCGGACAATAGCACACCTTCCACTGAAACGGGAATGCGGCATAGGACAGCGGAACGTGTGGCAAGGGAGACCAAGTCGTTGGTCATCGCAATCTCACAACGTCGGAATGTCATCACTTTATATCAGGGCAATTTCCGGTATGCCCTTAAAGATATAGGAGTCATACTTGCTAAGGCTAATTTGGCCATCCAGACCCTGGAAAAATACAAGGTGGTCCTGCAGCAGAGCATATCGGTTTTAGGAGCGCTCGAGTTTGAGGAAATCGTGACCTATGCCGACCTTTTGCAGGTATTTCACCGTTATGTAATGGTGCTCAGAATCAAGGCCGAGCTACTAACGTACCTTAATGAGCTTGGTACGGAAGGAAGATTGATCCGTTTGCAAATGAATGAAATCCTGGCAGATATTGAAACGGAAGGAAAATGGCTTATCAAGGATTATACCTCCAGTAATGATGAAAATCCCGAGGAAATCATTTTTAGGCTTCAAGAGTTGGCCATGCAGGAAAAGCTGGATGAAAGCATTCTTCTGAAGGTGCTGGGCTATCATGGATACATACATCTTGATGAGTCAGTACATCCCCGTGGTTACCGTATTCTTCATAAAATCCCACGCCTGCCGGGTTTGATCATCGAAAATTTAGTGAAACAGTTCGGAAGCTTTAGTGAAGTCAATAAAGCTACGGTTGAAAACCTTGACGATGTGGAGGGTATAGGCGAAGTCCGCGCCAATAAAATCAAAGAAGGACTCCGCATTTTAAAAAATCAGCTGGTCACAAATAGAAGGATGTAAGGAGCAGCTGGCCTTTTAACATTCACCTGAACCAGCTTGAAATTGGTTGGTGTTTATTTTTGACACTCAAAACTCAGGGTGCTAGGCTAATATTACGAAAAAGAGAAGAAGTCGTATTTGTAAATCCACTAATTCCTTAAGTGAATTTAACGTATATAATGAAAACGAATTTTCGAAGGTTTCATTTTATTTTATTGGTCAATAATGAGTAGAGGGAGGTGAAAGGGATGTTAAAACGCATTATACAAGCATGCTTCTTAATAGTCGGCGGAACACTTGGTATGTTACTAATTCCTGAATTATTAATTGTTTTACATGCAGACGATATTGCTTTATTAAACAATCCTTATGTAAGTGTACTGTTGGGTGCCATTATCTTTTATCTTATAACTTTTTGGGCAGTAGATCATGTGATCTATTTTATGAAGTGGCTGGAGGAACAGCTTGTTAAGATACCGATTACGGATATAATCTTTGGCAGCGTCGGCCTTTTAGTGGGACTGCTTGCGGCGTTCTTGGTTGGCTCCGCCTTCAGTGCCATCAAGGTTCCTATTTTAAATACAGTGGTACCTATCATCCTTACGCTTTTATTTGGTTATCTTGGTTTTCAGGTGGGCTTTAAAAAACGTGATGAGCTATTGAGTTTATTCATGAAAAGCAATAAGAAAAAGAATACTGATGGTGAAGCGAACGAAGAGGATGAAGAGGGGTATAGCAAGCGGCTTAAGATTCTCGATACTAGCGTCATCATTGATGGTAGAATTGCGGATATCTGTCAGACGGGCTTTCTGGAGGGTACCATAGTCATTCCTCAATTCGTTTTAAACGAGCTGCAGCACATTGCCGATTCATCTGATGCATTGAAAAGGAATCGCGGAAGACGCGGTTTGGATATCTTGAATCGAATTCAAAAAGACCTGCCGATTAAAGTGGAGATGTACGAGGGTGATTTTGAAGACATTCAGGAAGTGGACAGTAAACTGGTGAAGCTTGCCAAAATATCGGGCGGAATGGTCGTTACCAATGATTTCAATTTAAACAAAGTATGCGAGTTTCAAAACGTGGCGGTCCTTAATATCAATGATCTGGCCAATGCCGTTAAACCTGTTGTACTTCCTGGGGAAGAGATGAATGTTCAAGTCATCAAGGATGGGAAAGAGCAGAACCAGGGCATCGCTTATTTGGATGACGGTACCATGATCGTAGTCGAGGGTGGCCGTGATCATATCGGGAAACGAATCGATGTACTTGTCACAAGTGTATTGCAGACCTCTGCAGGCCGGATGATATTCGCTAAACCGAAACTATTAGAAAAAGCATTATAAAGAAGAGTAGGAGAAACCGTTATGTTTTATGAAGTAGTGATACCTGCAGCTGGACAAGGCAAAAGAATGAAGGCGGGCAAGAATAAACTTTTTATTGAACTATCGGGTATCCCGATCATTGTTTATACACTGCGTGTCTTCGAAGAAGATCCTGACTGTCGGGGGATTATCCTTTCGATAAACCCGGCAGAAAAGGATTATTTCAATCAATTGATAGCAGCGTATGGGCTTAAAAAGGTCAAGAAACTGGTCATGGGTGGCAAGGAGCGCCAACAAAGCGTGTATAATGGACTGCAACATGCAGAAGAAGACATCATCTTGGTCCATGACGGTGCCCGCCCTTTTATCAATCTTGGGCAAATCAGTGAATTGACTGCTGCTGCCTCCCTGCATGGAGGTGCCGTAATTGCAGTGCCCGTTAAGGATACGATTAAAAAAGCGGCAAACAAAGAGGTAGTGGAAACAGTGGAACGATCAAGCTTGTGGGCGGTGCAAACTCCACAAGCTTTTCGTGTATCCATATTAAAAAGTGCGTATGAACAGGCAGAAGCTGAAGCGTTTTTAGGGACGGATGATGCAAGTTTGCTAGAGCGGATCAATGAACAGGTAGTTATTATTGAGGGCAATTATGATAATATTAAAATTACGACTCAGGAAGACCTTTATTTTGCAGAAGCGATTTTACATAAACAACAACATGGAAAAAGATGATTGGGGAGAATGATATGTTTAGAATAGGACAAGGATATGACGTTCATCAGCTTGTAGAGGGCAGACCTTTGATTATTGGCGGGATTACGATTCCGTATGAGAAAGGTTTGCTAGGGCATTCTGATGCGGATGTCCTTCTGCATACTGTTGCTGATGCCTGCTTGGGTGCAATTGGTGCAGGGGATATCGGTAAGCATTTTCCGGATACCGATCCTGAATTTAAAGATGCCGATTCGGCAAAACTGCTGCAGTATATTTGGGCAATTGTAAAAAAAGAAGGATATTCCCTGGGCAATGCGGACTGTACAATCATTGCACAAAGCCCGAAAATGGCACCGTATATTGAGGAGATGCGAGGCAGGATTGCTGAACTTTTAGATACGTCGATAGACAGAATTAATGTAAAGGCGACCACTACCGAGAAACTTGGATTTACAGGCAGGAGCGAAGGAATCGCGGCACAGGCTGTAGTCTTATTGGTTAAATCAAACTAAATTCATTTTTAGGGTGGATGCCTTTATCCCAATGTATTTAAATGATAATATATACAATAGAATAGAACGACTGGGAGGTCTATATATATCATGAGCAGTGATATTCGAGTTCGCTATGCACCGAGTCCGACTGGACATTTACATATTGGTAATGCACGGACTGCTTTATTTAATTATTTATATGCACGAAATAAAGGCGGGAAATTCATCATTCGTATTGAAGATACCGACCAAAAGAGAAATATTGAAGGCGGAGAGGATAGTCAGCTTAAATATTTAAAATGGCTTGGTATGGATTGGGATGAAGGTGTTGATGTTGGCGGTGAATACGGGCCATATCGTCAATCCGAAAGGAACGACCTTTATCAGGAATTGTATCAAGAGCTTTTAGATAAGGGTTTGGCATATAAATGCTATTGTACGGAAGAAGAGCTTGAAGCAGAGCGTGAAGGACAGGTCGAACGCAATGAAACGCCAAAATATTCAGGGAAGTGCAAGCATTTAACTGAGGAAGAGCAAGCGGAACTATTGGCTCAAGGAAGAAAACCGAGCATTCGCTTTGCCGTTCCGGCTGGGAAGGTCCTTACTTTCAAAGATATGGTCAAGGATGAGGTTTCGTTTGAAACAGATGGCTTTGGTGATTTTGTTATCGTTAAAAAAGATGGCATTCCAACCTATAACTTTGCAGTGGCCGTCGATGATCATTTGATGAAGATTTCCCATGTCCTTCGCGGTGATGATCATATCTCCAATACTCCAAAACAATTGATGATTTATGAAGCTTTCGGCTGGGAACCGCCGGTATTCGGACATATGACGCTGATTGTAAACGAAAGCAGGAAGAAACTGAGTAAACGTGATGAGTCGATCATTCAATTCATTGAGCAATATGAAGAGCTTGGTTATGTACCTGAAGCGTTATTCAATTTCATTACATTACTAGGGTGGTCTCCGGTCGGGGAGGAAGAGATTTTCACGAAGGAAGAATTCATTAATATTTTCGATGCTGACCGTCTTTCTAAGTCACCTGCACTTTTCGATAAACAAAAGCTTACATGGATGAATAACCAATATGTTAAGCAATTGGACCTCAATCGTGCAGTGGAATTGTCAATGCCTCACTTAATTAAAGCCGGGAAGGTTTCAGAGACACTGACCGCCGAAGAAGAAGAGTGGGTACATGGGCTAGTTTCCCTTTTTCAAGAGCAGATGAGCTATGGAGCGGAAATAGTCGAGCTATCTGAACTGTTCTTCAAGGATGAGGTCGTGTTCGAGGAAGAAGCTAAGGAAGTGCTGGCTGAAGAACAGGTACCGGAAGTCATGAAAGCTTTCCTTCAGGAGATTGAAGGGCTTGAAGAATTTAACGCGGATGAAATCAAGAAGTCGATTAAAGCCGTACAAAAAGGCACAGGTCATAAAGGGAAAAAATTATTCATGCCGATAAGGGCTGCCGTCACGGGTCAAACACATGGTCCTGACTTGCCTAAGGCGATTTCATTACTGGGCAAGGAAAAAATTAAACAGCGTATTCAGAGTATTTTATATTAACAATTTGTCGAAAATGTAATATAGTATTTAATAATCTTACAAAAGAACGCGTAGATGGGGAGAAGTAAGTAAACGAAGCTTTTTAGAGAGAACCATAACCTGCTGAAAGTGGTTCAAGCCTCTCGTTTTCTGAAATGCACCCTTGAGTCCTTTGCTGAACTAACTTATAGTAGGCACAGGCGGAATTTCCTCCGTTACAGGGATTAAAGTTGGGGATGAAAAAACAGGAAAAAGCTTTATCTGGTTTTTACATTCCAAACAGAGTGGAACCGCGCTTCAAGCGTCTCTGTCTATTTGGACAGAGACGCTTTTTTATATGCTTTAAAAGCTTCAAAAGGGGATGTTGGAAAAGGACGGAACATAGGGGGGAATCATTTTGTTAAAGATGTTTAAAGAGGATATCGAAGTGGTTTTTGATCAAGATCCTGCTGCGCGCAGCTATTTGGAAGTCATATTGACGTATGCGGGTTTACATGCAATTTGGAGTCATAGGATGGCTCACGCACTATTCAAGAAGAAATTCTTTTTCCTGGCAAGAAGTATATCTCAAATCAGTCGGTTTTTTACCGGAATTGAAATTCATCCAGGGGCTACGATTGGCCGTCGTTTCTTCATTGACCATGGAATGGGGATCGTCATTGGCGAAACTTGTGAAATTGGCGACAATGTATCTGTCTTTCAAGGTGTAACCCTTGGGGGAACAGGAAAGGAAAAGGGAAAACGTCATCCTACGATAAAGGATAATGTCCTGATTGCTACAGGAGCAAAAGTGCTTGGTTCCATCACTGTTGGGGAAAACTCAAAAATCGGTGCAGGATCGGTTGTTTTAAAGGAAGTGCCACCTAATTCTACAGTGGTGGGCATTCCAGGTAAAGTGGTCATTCAAGATGGTATCAAAATCAACAAAGACCTAAATCATTGTGATCTTCCTGATCCAATCGCTGATCGCTTTAAGGAATTGGATAGTGAACTCAGGGCCTTAAGAGAGAAGCTGGCTGAACAGAAGCAGGAAGAAAGGAGTCTATAATATGGCGATTAAAATATATAACACAGCAACAAGAAAAAAGGAAACCTTCGTCCCGATTGAAGAGGGAAAGGTGAAGATGTATGTATGCGGGCCCACTGTCTATAATTACATTCATATAGGTAATGCAAGACCGGCAATCGTATTTGATACCGTTCGTAGGTATTTGGATTACCGTGGATATGATGTGCAATTCGTTTCGAACTTTACGGATGTGGATGATAAGCTGATTCGCGCGGCAAAAGAATTGGGTGAAGATGTCCCGACCATCTCAGAGCGTTTCATCAAGGCTTATTTTGAAGACGTATCGGCATTGGGCTGCAAAAAAGCGGATGCTCACCCAACCGTAATGGAGAACATGGATGCAATCATTGAATTCATTTCGGCATTAATTGAGAAAGGATTCGCTTATGAATCTGAAGGGGATGTGTATTACCGCACTCGTAAGTTTGAGGGATATGGAAAGCTTTCACATCAGTCCATCGATGAGCTGCGAGTAGGAGCCCGTATTGAAATAGGGGAGAAAAAACAAGATGCCCTTGATTTTGCCCTTTGGAAAACGGCCAAGGATGATGAAATATCTTGGGAGAGCCCATGGGGTAAGGGGCGTCCTGGCTGGCATATCGAATGCTCCGCAATGGTCAAAAAGTATTTGGGCGATACGATCGATATTCATGCAGGGGGTCAAGATCTGGCTTTTCCGCATCATGAAAATGAAATTGCACAATCCGAAGCATTGACGGGTAAGACCTTTGCGAATTATTGGATGCATAATGGGTATATAAATATTGAGAATGAAAAAATGTCTAAGTCCTTAGGCAATTTCGTCCTTGTGCATGACATCATACAGAAGCATGATCCACAAGTGTTACGCTTCTTCATGTTATCTGTACATTACCGTCATCCCATCAATTATAGCGAAGAAGTGCTTGAAAATGTAAAAGCGTCCCTAGAACGCTTAAGGACATCTTATCAAAACTTAAAGCATCGCCTTCAAGTAAGTGATGGATTGACTGAGAATAATGATGTTTGGTTGGAGAAGCTTAATGAATTACATGAACAATTCATTAAGGAAATGGACGATGATTTCAACACAGCTAATGCAATATCCATGCTCTTTGAACTATCCAAACAGGCGAATTATTACTTGATGGAGAAAAACACAGACAAGGAAGTGATTAATGCTTTCCTTGATAAATTCAACATCTTATTTTCTGTCCTCGGTTTATCCCTTGAAGAAGAGGGGCTTTTGGATGAAGAAATTGAAGGGTTGATACAGCAGAGAATTCAAGCGCGGAAAGACCGCAATTTTGGGTTATCTGATGAAATTCGTGATCGCTTGAAAAACATGAATATCATATTAGAGGATACCCCTCAAGGTACAAGATGGAAAAGAGGGTAATTAATGCTTCATTACGATAGTAAGGTAGATGCAAAAATGCTGAACAGTCTTGCTTTAGCATATATAGGTGATGCCGTATACGAAACGTATATACGGCATCACCTCATTCAAAAAGGATCGGTCAAGCCAAATCTACTTCACAAAAAGGCTACATCTTTTGTAGCGGCTAAAGCACAAAATAAAGTCATCCACTTTTTCCTGGAGTCAGGTTGGTTATCGGAAGAGGAATCCGCAGTCGTTAGGCGCGGCCGAAATGCAAAATCCGGTACGGTACCGAAGAATACAGATGTGCAAACGTATCGCTACAGTACAGCCTTCGAGGCACTTATGGGATTTTTGTATTTATCCGGCCGAATAGAAAGAATGGAAGAACTCATCAAAAAATCCATTGAATACATTGAAGAAGAAAAGGGGAGTAACCCATGAGCGAAGAATATATCATTGGCAGAAACCCCGTATTGGAAGCTCTTCGCTCCGAACGGGATATTAATAAAATTTGGATAGCCGAAGGCTCGCAAAAAGGCTCGATGCAGCCACTCATCGGTCTGGCGAAGGAAAAGAAGGTATTCGTGCAAATCGTACCGAAGAAAAAAATTGACCAAATGGCTGAAGGCATCCATCAAGGCGTTATCGCACAAGTGGCTGCATATGAATATGTGGAGCTGGATGATTTATTCGCAAAAGCGGCTGAACGGGACGAAGCACCTTTTTTCATGATTCTTGATGAAGTTGAAGATCCGCATAATTTAGGGTCGATCATGAGGACGGCTGATGCTGTCGGTGCCCATGGAATCATCATTCCAAAAAGGAGAGCTGTGGGCTTGACGGCAACAGTGGCAAAAGCCTCGACGGGTGCAATTGAATATATTCCGGTAGCCCGCGTTACAAATTTGGCGAGAGCGGTGGAAGAGTTGAAAGAGCGCGGGGTATGGATAGTCGGTACCGATGCGAAAGGCAGCGATGATTACCGTAACATGGATGGAAAGATGCCTATCGGACTTGTTATCGGCAGCGAAGGAAAAGGCATGGCACGATTAATGAAGGATAAATGTGATTTTCTCATCCGTCTCCCTATGGCAGGTCAAGTAACTTCGTTAAATGCATCGGTAGCAGCCGGTTTATTGATGTATGAGGTTTATAGAAAAAGAAATCCCCTAGGGCAATGATGAAATGAATATTCTGTTGGTGGACGGTTATAACATTATTGGAGCTTGGCCGGAACTGAGAGAATTAAAGGAACGGGATCTTGCTGCTGCAAGGGACCGGTTGATAGAAATGATGGCGGAATATCAAGCATTTACCGGATACCGTGTAATTGTCGTATTTGACGCTCAATATGTTCAGGGAATTGCCCGCATATTCAAAAATCACAAAGTTGACGTAATTTTTACAAAAGAAAATGAAACTGCGGATGAAAGAATTGAAAAGATGGCCATTGAACTGAATAATGTCAAAACACAAATTCAAGTGGCAACCTCGGACTTCACGGAACAGTGGGTGATCTTCGGCCAAGGGGCCCTAAGGAAATCCGCTCGTGAACTGCTTATTGAAATGGAAGAAATTCAAGGCGAAATCAAGAAAGATGTAAGAAAAACAACGACGATAAGACCCGTGGCTAAAATTCCTTTAAGTGAAGAAGTGGCAGAAATTTTCGAAAAATGGCGCCGGGGTAAAATATGAACCATTGACGGGTAAATTTTACCTGCTGTATAATATTTCTATCTGAGTCAGGTCAGGGGGATATAATGTGGGTCTCAAATTCGGAATGAAGCTGAACGAAAAGTATCTGCAGTTTGAGGATGATGAATTGATAGGGTTGGTGCACACTGGTGACAGTGAAGCGCTGGATTATTTGATCCAAAAGTATCGTAATTTTGTAAGAGCTAAGGCAAGGACTTATTTCTTGATTGGTGCCGATAAGGAAGACATCGTGCAAGAAGGTATGATTGGTTTATATAAAGCCGTCCGTGATTTTAAAGGGGATAAGTTATCTTCTTTTAAAGCATTTGCAGAACTATGCATTACAAGGCAGATCATTACAGCTATCAAAACAGCAACACGTCAAAAACATATTCCGCTCAATTCCTATGTTTCCCTGGACAAGCCCATTTACGATGAGGAATCGGATCGAACTCTAATGGATATTATATCGGGTACGAAAGTTTTGGACCCGGAAGAACTGATCATCAACCAAGAAGAGTTTGACGATATCGAATTAAAGATGGCCGAGCTCCTGAGTGATCTTGAGAGAAAAGTGTTAGCTCTTTACCTGGATGGACAAACCTACCAAGAAATTTCGGAAGAGTTGAACCGGCATGTTAAGTCAATCGACAACGCCCTTCAGCGGGTGAAAAGAAAGCTCGAGCGCTATCTGGAAGTAAGGGAAATCAGTTTATAATCCCTCCGCTTTTTCCGCTTAATTTCATCTGTCCCTTCTCCACATGGAAGTTTATTATTCACAAAGATTTTTAATGGTTGGCAAGTAAACCGATATTCTGATTTCCGGTGTCCATAATCGTCGAAACCTGCTTTGATATTGACAATAAAAAACAGCCGTGATAAGGTTTTATGGATATAGTAGATAGGATAGGTGTATCTAATGCGAAAAAAAATAGTTCTTGCCTGCACTGATTGCGGTACAAGGAATTATAGTTATGAGAGCAAACAATCGACAAGCGGCGAACGACTGGAAATCAAGAAATTTTGCAGTACGTGCAACTCACACTCGATTCATAAAGAAACGAAATAACCGTTTTATAAATAGATTGACAGAAGCTTCTAATGCTTGGAGGTACATTCATGAAACGTTTTACCGAATTTTTCAGCGGAGTCGCTCGCGAAATGCAAAAGGTAAGCTGGCCGAAACGCAAGGAGCTTACCAAATATACAATCGTGGTGGTAACGACTGTAGTATTTATGGCTTTATTCTTTACAGTGGTGGATTTGGGCATTTCCGAATTAATTCGCTTAGTTATTGAATAAGAGATTCGAAAATAAGGTATAATAGTGATAGAATAATATGTGTCAGCAGAAAAGCCCGGAAACGGGTTTTTTAATTTGTCTTTTTTAGTAAGTTCAAAATCGAGCACTGCTGTAATATGTTCATCACAATATATTCTAGTTAAGTCGGAATGACGCCGTATGGTTTTTTGGCTAAAACGTTCAAAGATAAAGATTAATAAAGAAAATGATTGATTGCAGGGAGGGAAGGACGTTAAAGTCCTAACACATGGAAAAGAATTGGTATGTAGTTCACACCTATTCAGGTTATGAGAACAAAGTTAAGGCTAACTTGGAAAAACGTGTTGAAACTATGGGGATGGAAGACAAGATCTTTCGCGTAGTAGTTCCAGAAGAAGAAGAAACAGAAGTGAAAGATGGCAAAAAGAAAGTGACCAAAAAGAAAGTATTCCCAGGATATGTATTGGTTGAGATCATCATGACTGATGATTCATGGTATGTTGTCCGGAATACGCCTGGAGTAACAGGTTTCGTAGGTTCATCTGGAGCTGGGTCAAAACCGACTGCATTGCTGCCGGAAGAAATTGAAGTCGTTCTTAAGCGAATGGGCGTAGATGAAAGCAAAATCGAGGTTGATTTTGAAATCGGTGATACGGTTCAAGTTAAGGAAGGGCCATTTGCAACCTTTGCAGGACCTATTGAAGAACTTGATAAAGATAAAGGTAAAGTAAGGGTTCTAGTCAATATGTTCGGCCGTGATACACCGGTTGAACTTGATTTTAATCAAGTGGAAAAATTATAAACGGAAAAAAACTTGAAATTGCCTTTTGAAAGTGGTAAAATTTCAAAGGTCAGTATGTTTCAATTTTTAGGCCTCAACGATACAAGCATTCTTTATTAATATATAAAGAATTCAAGATGAGTGGGAGGGTATTACCCTATTACCACATCACGGACTTATAAGGAGGTGTGTCTCGTGGCTAAAAAAGTAATTAAAATGGTTAAATTGCAAATTCCTGCTGGTAAAGCGAATCCGGCACCGCCAGTCGGTCCTGCATTAGGTCAAGCTGGTGTAAACATCATGGGATTCTGTAAGGAGTTCAACGCTCGTACAGCAGATCAAGCTGGTCTAATTATTCCTGTTGAAATCACGGTATTTGAAGACCGTTCATTTACATTCATTACAAAAACTCCACCGGCTGCAGTATTGCTTAAGAAAGTAGCTGGTATCGAGTCTGGTTCTGGTGAACCTAACCGTAATAAAGTTGCTACAGTCAAGCGTGATCAAGTGCGCGAGATTGCTGAAACTAAAATGCCTGACCTAAACGCTGCAAGCGTTGAAGCTGCAATGCGTATGGTTGAAGGTACTGCTCGCAGCATGGGTATTGTCATCGAAGACTAATCCATGTAATTGCTATTTGTTTCTACGGGGTTGCGATTGATACTCGCAACCTTTATTCGTGGGAGGTCATTCCGTTAAAACCACAATTTAGGAGGATTTATATCATGGCTAAAAAAGGTAAAAAGTATCTTGAAGCAGCTAAGCTTGTAGAAGTATCTAAGGCTTATGCTGTAACTGAAGCAATCGAAGTTGCTAAAAAAGCAAACTTCGCAAAATTCGATGCGACTGTTGAAGTTGCTTTCCGTTTAGGCGTAGACCCTAAGAAAGCCGACCAACAAATTCGTGGAGCAGTTGTTCTTCCGAATGGTACTGGTAAAACTCAACGCGTATTAGTATTCGCAAAAGGCGAAAAAGCAAAAGAAGCGGAAGCTGCTGGTGCTGACTACGTTGGCGAATCTGACTACATCAACAAAATCCAACAAGGATGGTTCGAATTCGATGTAATCGTTGCGACTCCAGACATGATGGGTGAAGTTGGTAAACTTGGCCGTGTATTAGGACCTAAAGGTTTAATGCCTAACCCTAAAACTGGCACAGTAACTTTCGATGTAACGAAAGCTGTTAATGAAATCAAAGCTGGTAAAGTTGAGTACCGCGTAGATAAAGCTGGTAACATCCACGCTCCAATCGGTAAAGTATCTTTCGAAGATGCTAAACTAGTGGAAAACTTCACTACTATCTATGATACATTATTGAAAGTTAAACCTGCGGCTGCTAAAGGAACTTACATGAAAAACGTTTCTGTAACAACTACAATGGGCCCTGGTGTGAAAGTTGATCCTTCTTCTTTCAAATAAATAATTGACATACCAAAACTATTATTGTTATAATAAGTTTTGTTGTGAATAAATGAATACTATTTGTACCGTAGACAGTAGGTGCTCATTACGAGCTTAATTCCCTGCCGAGGTAATTCGATAATAATAGTCCTGGACTATGACTTTTGAAATTACTGCCTTCATGTCTGCAATAGAGATGAAGGCTTTTTCTTTGAAACGGTATAAATGTTTTCAAGCAAATCTACAGGAGGTGTAAGGATGAACGCAATTATTGAACAAAAGCAAAAAATCGTTGCTGAGATTTCTGATAAGTTAACTTCAAGCCAATCAACAGTAGTTGTTGACTACCGTGGATTGACTGTTGCTGAAGTAACAGAACTTCGTAAGCAACTTCGTGAAGCTGGCGTTGAGTTTAAAGTTTACAAAAACTCTATGACTCGCCGTGCTGCTGAAAGTGCTGAACTTAGCGCTTTAAACGAAGCATTAACAGGTCCAAACGCAATTGCATTCTCAACTGAAGATGTTATTGCGCCAGCAAAAATCCTTAACGATTTTGCGAAAAAACATGAAGCTTTAGAAATCAAAGCTGGAGTTATCGAAGGAAATGTTGCAACTGCTGAAGAAATTAAAGCTCTTGCAGAACTACCTTCACGCGAAGGCCTACTTTCAATGCTACTCAGCGTGCTACAAGCACCTATGCGCGGACTGGCTCTTGCTACAAAAGCTGTTGCAGAGCAAAAAGAAGAACAAGGCGCGTAAGCTGACCGCTTATTTAGCCTGCTGATTCAAAAAAAACCAACCATTTCGAGGAGGAAATAAAAATGACTAAAGATCAAATCATTGAAGCAGTTAAAAATATGACTGTTTTAGAATTAAACGACCTTGTAAAAGCAATCGAAGAAGAATTCGGCGTAACTGCTGCTGCACCTGTAGCTGTAGCTGCTGCTGGTGGCGCTGCTGCTGAAGAAAAAACTGAGTTTGATGTAATCCTTACATCTGCTGGAGATCAAAAAATCAAAGTTATCAAAGCTGTACGTGAAGTTACAGGTCTTGGACTTAAAGAAGCAAAAGAACTTGTTGACAACACTCCAAAAGCAATCAAAGAAGCTGCTTCTAAAGAAGAAGCTGAAGAAATCAAAGCTAAACTTGAAGAAGTTGGAGCTGGCGTTGAAGTTAAGTAATCTTGCATAAACAAAAAGCTCGCTATCACTGGCGGGCTTTTTTTCTTCATTTTTAAAGAAATGACGGAAATTAGCCGTTAATGGTTTGATAACGAGGACTTCGTTATTCCGACATTCCGGCATGCAAGCATCCATTCTTCAATTCTCTTCTCTCATTAAATCTTCAATATTCCTTTCTGATAGGGGGAGATGACTCTGACAGAGCATTACTACTCACAAAAACCGGATGTCGTAAGCAATCCGAAATTTTGGGATTTCACATTAAAGGGACGTACATTTCGCTTCAAAAGTGATAATGGTGTTTTTTCGAAAAAGGAAGTTGATTTCGGATCGCGTCTTTTGGTTGAGAGTTTTAACCTTAATGAGGCTGTGGAAGGAAATATTCTCGATGTTGGTTGCGGTTATGGACCAATTGGAATATCGATTGCGGCAGCTTATCCCGATAGAGCGATAGAAATGATTGATATAAATAGCCGGGCAGTTGAATTGTCAAAAGAGAATGCTGCATCTAATGGGATCGCAAACGTGAAGATTTACGAAAGTGATCGTTTTGACAAAGTTGCCTCCAATCAATTCGCAGCGATTCTTACGAACCCTCCCATTCGCGCAGGTAAAAGTGTAGTCCACGAAATTTTAGAAGAAAGCTATCGCAGTTTGGTAGCTGGTGGAGAATTATGGGTTGTCATTCAAAAAAAACAAGGAGCTCCATCCGCAATGGATAAAATGGAGCAATTATTTGGAAATGTTGAAGTGCCCGTTAAGAAAAAGGGATACTATATACTATTATCCAAAAAGGTTTGACTCTAAATTTTCGCTATGTTAGTATTATAAAATGCATATATATAATTCCGTAACTATGCAATTTTTATACCATTGGTGTATAATCAATGGATAATATGGGAAAAATATATAAATAATAGTTCGTTTTATGAGAAATAGTGGTTTTTAAAATAAAAACCATTTTCTTTTTGTCTATGGAAATGATTCCTTTTCCGAGGCAAATGGATCCTTATAACGCTTGATTTAAGGGGTGAATCAGTTGACAGGTCAACTTGTTCAGTATGGACGACACCGCCAACGTAGAAGTTATGCAAGAATCAGTGAGGTTTTGGACCTTCCGAATCTGATTGAAATTCAAACAGCTTCTTATCAATGGTTTCTAGATGTAGGTTTAAAGGAAATGTTCCAGGATATTTCTCCTATTGAGGATTTTACAGGTAATTTATCGTTAGAATTCATCGATTACAGCTTAGCTGAGCCGAAGTATTCTGTGGAAGAAACAAAAGAACGCGATGTTACGTATTCTGCACCACTTCGTGTGAAAGTGCGCCTTGTTAACAAAGAAACAGGGGAAGTGAAAGACCAGGATGTATTTATGGGTGACTTCCCGCTGATGACTGAAACAGGTACATTCGTCATCAATGGTGCTGAACGGGTAATTGTATCCCAATTAGTGCGCTCACCGAGTGTTTACTACAATGGGAAAATGGATAAAAATGGTAAGCTTGGATTCTCTGCGACCGTTATTCCTAACCGTGGCGCATGGCTCGAATATGAAACAGACGCCAAGGATGTTGTGTATGTTCGAATCGACCGCACCAGGAAATTACCGATCACGGTATTGATGCGTGCCCTTGGATTCGGAACAGATCAAGAAATCATCGATTTGATCGGAGACAACGAATACCTTCGCAACACTCTTGAAAAGGATAACACCGAGAGTGTGGAAAAAGCATTACTGGAAATCTATGAGCGTCTACGCCCAGGTGAACCGCCTACTGTCGAAAACGCGAAAAGTCTTTTAGTATCACGCTTTTTTGATCCAAAACGTTATGATTTAGCTAATGTAGGCCGTTATAAAATAAACAAAAAACTGCATATCAAGAACCGTTTATTCGGACAACGTATTGCAGAGACTTTGATTGATCCTGAAACAGGTGAAATCATCGTTGAAAAAGGTACAATGCTTGATCGTCGGACCCTTGATAGGATTCTGCCTCATATCGAAGCTGGAATCGGCTTCAAGACATTCCATCCATCAGGTGGTGTAGTGGAGGAGGAAACTCTTCTTCAACCTATTAAAGTGTTTGCACCAAACGATGCTGAAGGCGAAAAAGTGATCAATATCATCGGTAATGCCTATGTGACCGATCAGGTCAAAAACATTACACCGGCTGATATCATTTCTTCCATAAGTTATTTCTTTAACTTATTGCATGGTGTGGGAATCACGGATGACATTGACCATTTAGGTAACCGTCGTCTGCGTTCCGTTGGTGAATTGCTGCAAAACCAATTTAGAATTGGTTTATCCCGTATGGAGCGTGTTGTTCGTGAAAGAATGTCCATTCAGGATACGAATACAATCACTCCGCAGCAACTAATTAACATTCGTCCAGTTATTGCATCTATTAAAGAATTCTTTGGAAGCTCGCAGCTTTCCCAATTCATGGATCAAACGAACCCTTTGGCTGAATTGACGCATAAACGTCGTCTATCTGCATTGGGACCTGGTGGTCTGACACGTGAGCGTGCTGGCTTTGAAGTACGTGACGTTCATTATTCCCACTATGGCCGCATGTGTCCGATTGAAACGCCTGAGGGACCGAATATTGGATTGATTAACTCGTTATCCAGTTTTGCAAAGGTTAACCCATACGGCTTCATTGAAACACCATACCGTCGTGTGGACCCTGAAACAGGTAAAATTACAAGCCAAATCGATTACTTAACAGCTGATGAGGAAGATAATTATGTAGTTGCCCAAGCGAATGTACGACTGTCAGATGACGGCTCATTCCTTGATAATGATGTTGTTGCACGTTTTCGCGGTGAAAACACCGTTGTTCCGCGTGACCGCGTAGATTACATGGATGTATCTCCTAAACAAGTTGTATCAGCTGCGACTGCATGTATTCCTTTCTTGGAAAACGATGACTCCAACCGTGCCCTTATGGGAGCGAACATGCAACGTCAAGCAGTTCCTTTGCTTCAACCGGAAGCCCCTCGAGTCGGAACGGGTATGGAGTATGTTTCAGCGAAAGACTCCGGTGCTGCTGTAATCTGTAAACACCCTGGTATCGTAGAGCACGTTGAATCACGTGAAGTATGGGTACGTAGGGTAAGTGAAGTAGATGGACAGCAAGTAAAAGGAAATCTTGATAAATATCGTCTATTAAAATTCATTCGTTCCAACCAAGGAACGTGCTATAATCAACGCCCTATCGTCAGTGTTGGCGACAACGTCGTAAAAGGTGAAATTCTTGCTGATGGTCCTTCAATGGAAAAAGGTGAGTTGGCACTTGGACGTAACGTATTGGTTGCCTTCATGACATGGGATGGATATAACTATGAAGATGCCATCATCATGAGTGAACGTTTGGTTAAAGATGATGTGTACACTTCCATTCATATTGAAGAATATGAATCTGAATCACGCGATACAAAATTAGGGCCTGAAGAAATCACCCGCGATATCCCTAACGTAGGGGAAGATGCGCTTCGTAATCTTGATGAGCGCGGAATTATCCGTGTGGGTGCTGAAGTGAAAGACGGAGACCTCCTCGTTGGTAAAGTAACGCCTAAAGGTGTAACGGAACTGACTGCCGAGGAACGTCTATTACATG
Organism: Peribacillus sp. Bi134; assembly: GCF_918698065.1. Lineage (NCBI taxonomy): Bacteria > Bacillati > Bacillota > Bacilli > Caryophanales > Bacillaceae > Peribacillus > Peribacillus sp. Bi134. Next base: position 24,448 of record NZ_CAKKLN010000015.1, read on the forward strand.
CAATCTTCGGTGAAAAAGCACGTGAAGTAAGGGATACATCACTTCGTGTACCTCACGGCGGCGGAGGAATCGTTCTTGATGTTAAAGTATTCAACAGAGAAGACGGCGATGAACTGCCTCCTGGTGTAAACCAACTCGCGCGTGTATATATCGTTCAAAAACGTAAAATCCATGAAGGCGATAAAATGGCTGGACGACATGGTAATAAAGGGGTAATCTCCAGGATTCTTCCTGAAGAAGATATGCCTTATTTACCGGATGGCACTCCAGTCGACATCATGTTAAACCCATTGGGTGTACCTTCACGTATGAACATCGGTCAGGTGCTGGAGCTTCACTTAGGTATGGCTGCACGCGCACTTGGCATCCATGTGGCATCTCCTGTATTCGATGGCGCTACTGAGGAAGATGTTTGGGGTACGATTGAAGAAGCCGGGATGTCCCGTGATGCAAAAACCGTCCTTTATGATGGCCGTTCAGGTGAAGCATTCGATAACCGTGTATCAGTTGGTGTCATGTATATGATCAAACTGGCACATATGGTCGATGATAAACTTCATGCACGTTCAACTGGTCCTTACTCCCTTGTTACGCAGCAACCACTTGGTGGTAAAGCGCAATTTGGTGGTCAGCGTTTCGGTGAGATGGAAGTATGGGCACTTGAAGCTTATGGTGCTGCTTATACATTACAAGAAATCCTAACCGTTAAATCAGATGATGTCGTGGGTCGTGTGAAAACGTACGAAGCGATTGTCAAAGGTGAAAATGTCCCTGAACCAGGCGTTCCTGAGTCCTTCAAAGTATTGATTAAGGAGCTTCAAAGTTTAGGATTGGATGTTAAAATCCTCAATGCCGAAGATCGTGAAATCGAAATGCGTGATTTGGAAGATGAAGATGAAGCCAACCAAGCAGACAAATTAAGCCTTGATTCAGAAACTAAAGATATGGTTGCTTCCGAAGTAGGGGCACCTGTCAAAGAATAAAATTAAATATAAACATATCTAGTTATATATCACCCGCTCTGACTGGCAGCAAGATGTTCATTTGAAGATCATGCTGCCTTGTTAGAGCCTTATTGATTCAATCAACCATCATCCGGTGTAAGATTGCCTGATATTTGACGGCAATCAAGGGTTAAACCTGGAGATTAAAAGGGAGGTAGGCCCCTTGTTAGACGTTAATAATTTTGAGTATATGAAAATTGGTCTTGCTTCACCAGACAAGATTCGTTCTTGGTCACATGGAGAAGTTAAAAAACCAGAAACAATCAACTATCGTACGCTAAAGCCAGAAAAAGACGGTTTATTCTGTGAGAGAATTTTTGGACCTCAAAAGGACTGGGAATGTCATTGCGGAAAATATAAACGTGTTCGTTATAAAGGCGTAGTCTGTGACCGTTGTGGCGTTGAAGTCACTCGTGCTAAGGTGCGTCGTGAGCGTATGGGTCATATTGAGCTGGCAGCTCCAGTTTCACACATATGGTATTTTAAAGGAATTCCTAGCCGTATGGGACTTGTACTTGACATGTCTCCACGGGCATTGGAAGAAGTTATTTACTTTGCATCTTACGTCGTAACTGAAACGGGCGATACAACTTTAGAAAAGAAACAGCTTCTTTCTGAAAAAGAATATCGTACATACCGTGAAAAATACGGTAAGAAATTCCAAGCTGCCATGGGTGCGGAAGCTATTAAAAAACTTTTACAAGATATTGATACGGAAAAGGAAGTAGAGTCGTTGAAAGAGGAGCTTAAAACAGCTCAAGGACAACGCAGAACCCGTGCAATCAAACGCTTGGAAGTGCTTGAAGCATTCCGTAACTCCGGAAATGAGCCTTCATGGATGATCCTTGACGTGCTTCCGGTCATTCCACCGGAACTTCGTCCTATGGTTCAACTTGATGGAGGACGTTTTGCCACATCTGATCTAAATGATTTATATCGCCGTGTTATCAACCGTAATAATCGTTTGAAAAGATTACTGGATCTTGGAGCACCAAGCATTATCGTTCAAAATGAGAAGCGTATGCTGCAAGAAGCTGTCGATGCTCTTATCGATAATGGCCGTCGCGGCCGTCCGGTAACTGGACCTGGTAACCGTCCGTTAAAATCTTTATCTCACATGTTAAAAGGTAAACAAGGTCGTTTCCGTCAAAACCTTCTTGGTAAACGTGTTGATTACTCTGGCCGTTCCGTTATCGTAGTAGGACCAAACTTAAAGATGTACCAATGTGGTCTTCCTAAAGAAATGGCGATTGAATTATTCAAACCATTCGTTATGAAGGAGCTTGTTCAAAGAGGCCTAGCGCATAACATCAAATCCGCTAAGCGCAAAATTGAACGTTTATCTCCTGAAATATGGGATGTGCTTGAAGAAGTTATTAGAGAACACCCAGTACTATTGAACCGTGCACCGACTCTTCATAGACTTGGTATCCAGGCGTTTGAACCAACGTTGGTTGAAGGTCGCGCAATTCGTTTGCATCCGCTCGTATGTACAGCTTACAACGCTGACTTTGACGGTGACCAAATGGCGGTCCACGTTCCTCTATCTTCTGAAGCCCAAGCCGAAGCACGCATGCTTATGCTTGCAGCACAGAACATTTTGAACCCTAAAGATGGTAAACCTGTCGTTACACCTTCTCAAGATATGGTATTAGGTAACTATTACTTAACATTGGAAAGAGAAGGCGCTATCGGCGAAGGTATGATCTTTAAAGATACAAGTGAAGCATTGCTTGCATACCAAAACGGATATGTACACTTACATTCCCGTTGTGCCGTACATGCATCATCACTGAATAATGAAACGTTCACTGAAGAACAAAACCGCCAGCTGCTTATTACCACTGTCGGTAAATTGATCTTCAATGAAATTTTACCAAAATCATTCCCGTATATTAACGAGCCGACACGATATAATTTGGAAACCAAAACTCCAGAGAAATATTTTGTGGAAAAAGGCGCTAATATCCCTGAATTGATTAAGGCTCAACCTGCTATCGATCCTTTCAAGAAAAAAATTCTTGGAAATATCATCGCAGAAGTCTTTAAACGCTTTAAAATTACCGAAACATCCAAAATGCTTGACCGGATGAAAGATCTTGGATTCAAATATTCGACAAAAGCCGGTATTACCGTTGGTGTGGCTGATATTGTCGTTTTAAAAGAAAAACAAGAAATCATTACTGAGGCTCAAACCAAAGTGGATAACGTCTTGAAACAGTTCAGACGTGGTCTAATTACAGAGGATGAGCGTTATGATCGCGTCATTTCCATCTGGAGTGCTGCCAAGGATACCATCCAGTCCAAACTTATGGACTCACTGGACCGACGCAACCCGATCTTCATGATGAGTGACTCCGGTGCCCGTGGTAATGCTTCCAACTTTACGCAGCTTGCGGGTATGCGTGGTTTGATGGCCAACCCGGCTGGACGAATCATTGAATTACCGATCAAATCAAGTTTCCGTGAAGGTTTAACAGTGTTGGAGTACTTCATCTCTACACATGGTGCGCGTAAAGGTCTTGCCGATACAGCCCTTAAAACAGCCGATTCCGGTTACCTTACGCGTCGACTTGTTGACGTTGCCCAAGATGTCATCATCCGTGATGACGATTGTGGTACGGACCGCGGCTTGAAAATTTCTGCCTTAAGAGAAGGTACTGAAATAATCGAGCATCTTGAAGAGCGCCTAGTGGGCCGTTATGCAAGAAAAGCGATCAAACATCCAGAAACAAATGAAGTAATCGTGGCTGAAAACGATCTTATTACTGAAGATCTTGCTAATTATATTGAATCACTTGGAATTGAAACAGCATGGATCCGTTCTGCCTTTACATGTAACACCAGCCATGGTGTATGTAAAAAATGTTATGGACGCAACTTGGCTACCGGTCAAGAAGTTGAAGTGGGCGAAGCAGTCGGTATTATTGCCGCTCAATCCATCGGAGAACCTGGTACACAGTTGACGATGCGTACATTCCATACAGGTGGGGTTGCCGGGGACGATATCACTCAAGGTCTTCCTCGTATCCAAGAAATATTTGAAGCGAGAAATCCTAAAGGTCAAGCTGTCATTTCTGAAATTGAAGGAACGATTGTTTCGATCAATGAAATTCGCGATAAACAACAGGAAATCGTCGTTCAGGGTGCTGTTGAATCACGCACGTATACTGCGCCGTACACAGCTCGTCTAAGAGTAACTGTTGATACACCTGTCCGTCGTGGTGAAGAGTTGACAGAGGGTTCCATCGATCCGAAAGAATTGCTGAAGGTTACAGACGTGCTTACTGTTCAGGAATACCTGCTTCATGAAGTTCAAAAAGTATACCGGATGCAAGGTGTTGAAATCGGAGATAAACATATCGAAGTAATGGTTAGACAAATGATGCGTAAAGTCCGTGTGCTTGATGCAGGAGAAACTGAAGTGCTTCCAGGAACATTATTGGATGTTAACCAGTTCACTACTGCAAACACTGATGCATTGCTGACCAATAAATTACCAGCAACAGGCCGCCCTGTATTGCTAGGTATCACAAAAGCATCTCTAGAAACGGATTCCTTCTTGTCCGCCGCGTCATTCCAAGAAACAACTAGGGTCTTGACTGATGCAGCAATAAAAGGAAAACGTGATGAATTGCTTGGACTTAAAGAAAATGTCATCATCGGTAAACTTGTCCCTGCAGGAACGGGAATGCTTAGATACAGAAAAGCAAACCCTGTCGTTGTTGGAGACGAAAATGCTGATGCAGTAACAGTGGATTAAAGGGAAAAGGACCAGCTCAATAATTTAAACTGAAAACCGCGCTCCTGTTTCCTATAGGAGCTGATGGATCAGAAGGTTATTGAGCTGGTCTATCTTATTACTCATGACCGGCTGAAAGGCACTATGAGAATTTGATATATTCCGTTTAGGCAAATTGATAATCTTAATAGAATTTTGTAAGGAAAACCTTTTGCTTGAATTATTTTTTTGAAAGAAGTTGACAGTATCCGACTAATAATGATACTATAGCAAAGGTGCTCCTATGTTACCCTGTAACTTTGGAGGATATGGACCATGTCTTATGAAAAAGTAATACAGGCAAAGTCAGTGATTATAGGGACGAAGCAAGCAGTTAGAGCTCTTAAAAACAATTTAATTCAAGAAGTTATCATCGCTGATGATGCAGATATATACTTGACTGGGCGTGTCGTTGAGACTGCCAAAGAATTGGATGTTCCTATCACATATGTTGATTCGATGAGAATGCTTGGCAAAGCATGTGGTATTGATGTCGGAGCAGCAACTGTTGCCATCAAAAAGTAAAGATGTTTTTGCAAATGTATTTGCAAAGACTTTGTTTTTACCCATTTATGAACCACCTGGATGTGTGGTACTAGAAATGAAAACGTGAAGGGAGGAAAAATGTAATGCCTACTATTAATCAATTAGTGCGTAAAGGACGCGAGTCTAAAGAGGTTAATTCAAAATCTCCAGCACTTAACAAAGGCTACAACAGCTTTAAAAAAGCACAAACTAACGTATCATCTCCGCAAAAACGTGGTGTTTGCACTCGTGTGGGTACTATGACACCGAAAAAACCAAACTCCGCGTTACGTAAATATGCGCGTGTACGTTTAACAAACGGTATCGAGGTAACAGCTTATATCCCAGGTATCGGTCACAACCTACAAGAACACAGCGTGGTTCTTATCCGTGGCGGTCGTGTAAAAGATTTACCAGGGGTACGTTACCATATCGTACGTGGTGCTCTTGATACAGCTGGAGTTAACAATCGTATGCAAGGCCGTTCTAAATACGGTACTAAGCGTCCGAAAGCAGCAAAAAAATAATCTTAAACAAAAATTGAACTTTCTTGAAAGGAGGAAATACAATGCCTCGTAAAGGACCTGTAACGAAAAGAGACGTATTACCAGATCCAATATATAATTCAAAACTTGTGACTCGCTTAATCAACAAATTAATGGTTGATGGACAAAGAGGTAAATCACAAAAAATTCTTTACTCTGCATTTGATTTAATCAAAGAACGTACTGGCAATGAGCCGATCGAAGTTTTCGATCAAGCACTTAAAAACATCATGCCTGTACTAGAAGTAAAAGCACGCCGTGTGGGTGGAGCTAACTACCAAGTACCAGTTGAGGTGCGTCCAGATCGCAAATCGACTCTAGGACTTCGTTGGTTAGTAAACTACTCTCGCCTTCGTGGAGAAAAAACGATGGAAGAGCGTTTAGCTTATGAAATCATGGATGCTGCAAACAATACTGGAGCAGCAGTTAAGAAACGTGAAGATACACACAAAATGGCTGAAGCCAACAAAGCTTTCGCACATTATCGCTGGTAAGATTAATCACTATAAAATCCTTATAGAAGGAAGGAGAAAGACAAATGGCAAGAGAGTTCTCCTTAGCAAACACTCGTAATATCGGTATCATGGCTCACATCGATGCTGGTAAAACGACAACAACAGAACGTGTTCTATATTACACTGGTAAAATCCATAAAATTGGTGAAACGCACGAAGGTGCATCTCAAATGGACTGGATGGAACAGGAACAAGAACGCGGAATCACGATCACTTCCGCTGCAACAACTGCACAGTGGAAAGGTCACCGTGTAAACATCATCGATACACCAGGACACGTAGACTTCACAGTTGAAGTTGAACGTTCTTTGCGCGTACTTGATGGAGCTGTAGCTGTACTTGATGCCCAATCAGGTGTTGAGCCTCAAACTGAAACAGTTTGGCGCCAAGCTACAACTTACGGTGTACCACGTGTCGTATTCGTAAACAAAATGGACAAAATCGGTGCAGATTTCTTGTATTCAGTTGGAACAATCCACGATCGTTTACAAGCTAACGCTCACCCAGTTCAGTTACCAATCGGAGCAGAGGATCAATTCTCTGCAATCATTGACCTTATTGAAATGAAAACTCATTTCTATGGTAATGACCTAGGAACTGACATCACTATCGGTGAAATTCCTGAAGAACACCGGGAATTAGCTGAAGAATACCGTGAAAAGCTAATTGAAGCAGTAGCGGAAGTTAATGAAGACTTAATGGAAAAATACCTTGGCGGCGAAGAAATCAGCATTGCTGAATTAAAAGCAGCTATTCGTACAGCAACCGTTAATGTTGAATTCTTCCCTGTTATTTGCGGATCAGCTTTCAAAAACAAAGGTGTTCAATTAATGCTTGATAACGTTATCGACTTCCTTCCATCTCCATTGGATGTACCAGCTATCAAAGGTACATTACCGGATTCAGAAGAAGAAGTGGAACGTCATTCAGACGATTCTGAACCGTTCTCTGCTTTAGCGTTTAAAGTTATGACTGACCCTTACGTTGGTAAACTTACATTCTTCCGTGTGTACTCAGGTACATTAGAATCAGGATCATATGTAATCAACTCAACTAAAGGAAAACGTGAACGTATTGGACGTATCCTTCAAATGCACGCAAACAGCCGTGAAGAAATCTCAACTGTATATGCAGGAGATATCGCAGCTGCTGTTGGATTGAAAGATACTACAACTGGAGATACTCTATGTGATGACAAGAATCAAGTAATTCTTGAGTCCATGGTATTCCCAGAGCCAGTTATCTCACTATCAGTTGAACCGAAATCAAAAGCAGACCAAGACAAAATGTCTCAAGCTTTACAAAAGCTTCAAGATGAAGATCCAACATTCCGTGCGCATACTGACCAAGAAACTGGTCAAACAATCATCGCTGGTATGGGTGAACTTCACTTGGACATCCTTGTTGACCGTATGCGTCGCGAATTCAAAGTGGAAGCAAACGTTGGTGCTCCTCAAGTAGCATACCGTGAAACTTTCCGTGGTTCAGCTAAAGTTGAAGGTAAATTCGTTCGCCAATCTGGTGGTCGTGGACAATTCGGACACGTATGGATCGAATTCGGTCCAAACGAAGAAGGTAAAGGATTCGAATTTGAAAATGCTATCGTCGGTGGTGTAGTACCACGTGAATATATCCCTGCTGTACAAGCTGGATTAGTTGATTCACTTGACCGTGGTGTACTTGCTGGTTACCCGCTAGTCGACATCAAAGCAAAATTATTTGACGGATCTTACCATGACGTTGACTCCAATGAAATGGCATTTAAAATCGCTGCATCTATGGCACTTAAAAATGCAGCATCTAAATGTAGTCCTGTCATCCTTGAACCTATCATGAAAGTAGAAGTAGTTATTCCAGAAGATTACCTAGGCGACATCATGGGAGATATCACATCTCGTCGTGGTCGTGTAGAAGGTATGGAAGCTCGCGGTAACACGCAAATGGTTAAAGCGATGGTTCCTCTATCTGAAATGTTCGGATATGCTACATCTTTACGTTCTAACACTCAAGGACGCGGAACATTCTCTATGCACTTCGATCATTATGAAGAAGTACCTAAGAGCATTTCTGAAGAAATCATCAAAAAAAATAAAGGTGAATAATTGATTTTCATCTCTTATTAAAGTATAACTATCTTATGTAAGCTGTGATGGAAGAATTAGTCTTCTTTCACAGCCCCTATATACTTAATCTTTTATTTATAATTTTAAGGAGGAATTCCTAATGGGAAAAGCTAAATTTGATCGTTCAAAACCGCACGTTAACGTTGGAACAATTGGTCACGTTGACCATGGTAAAACAACTCTAACTGCTGCAATCACAACTGTACTTGCTAAATCTGGTGGCGCAGAAGCTCGCGCTTATGACCAAATCGATGGTGCTCCAGAAGAAAGAGAACGTGGTATCACAATCTCTACTGCACACGTTGAGTATGAAACAGCTACTCGTCACTATGCACACGTTGACTGCCCAGGACATGCTGACTATGTTAAAAACATGATCACTGGTGCTGCACAAATGGACGGCGGAATCCTAGTAGTATCTGCTGCTGATGGCCCAATGCCACAAACTCGTGAGCACATCCTTCTTTCTCGTCAAGTTGGTGTACCATACCTAGTAGTATTCATGAACAAATGCGACATGGTAGATGACGAAGAACTTCTTGAATTAGTAGAAATGGAAATCCGTGATCTTTTATCTGAATACGAATTCCCTGGCGATGACATTCCAGTTATCAAAGGATCTGCTTTAAAAGCTCTTCAAGGAGAAGCTGCTTGGGAAGAAAAAATCCATGAATTAATGACAGCTGTTGACGAGTACATCCCAGAACCAACTCGTGACACTGACAAACCATTCATGATGCCAGTTGAGGATGTATTCTCAATCACTGGTCGTGGAACAGTTGCTACTGGTCGTGTTGAGCGTGGACAAGTTAAAGTCGGTGACGTTGTTGACATCATCGGTTTCAACGAAGAGTCTAAACCAACAACTGTAACTGGTGTTGAAATGTTCCGTAAACTTCTTGACTATGCTGAAGCTGGTGACAACATCGGTGCACTTCTTCGTGGTGTATCCCGTGAAGATATCCAACGTGGACAAGTTCTTGCTAAACCAAGCACAATCACTCCACACACAAAGTTCAAAGCTGAAGTTTATGTTCTTTCTAAAGAAGAAGGTGGACGTCACACTCCATTCTTTACAAACTACCGTCCTCAGTTCTACTTCCGTACAACTGACGTAACTGGTATTTGTAACCTTCCTGAAGGCGTAGAAATGGTTATGCCTGGAGACAACATCGAAATGACTGTAGAACTTATCGCTCCAATCGCTATCGAAGAAGGTACTAAATTCTCTATCCGTGAGGGTGGACGTACTGTAGGCGCTGGCGTAGTTGCTACAATCCAAGAATAATTGATTGATAAAACAATATTGGAAGGGACGCCTTCCGGGAGAAGCAGATGGGACGCCATCTGCTTCTTTTTTTTTTCTTATTAATATTGAATCTTTCTTCTATAATACCTGTAAATAATGAAGTGTATTTAATGGGTATCATGAAGATTATTGAATTGAAGAAAATGGATATGAAAGACCTCATAGAATGTACTTGTAAATACTTGTGATAGTATGTATAATAATAAAAGTGTGCTGCACAAGAAATATTCAAGTTTAACTTGCATCTAACTTGTGTTTTATGTATAATAGACAATGTTGGTCTTTGACTGCGATGATATGGAAGGTTGCTGACACACCCGGCCGCTTTGCCATGGCGAGTGTGTGGGAAATTTCCATTGAGAAGGTCTATTTCAAAATAGGCGAAAAGGAGGGAAAATTATGGCAAAACAAAAAATTCGTATCCGTTTAAAAGCATATGATCACAGAATTCTTGATCAATCTGCTGAGAAAATTGTTGAAACTGCAAAACGTTCTGGTGCGGCTGTATCTGGTCCAATTCCATTACCTACTGAAAGATCGGTATATACGATCCTACGTGCGGTTCATAAATACAAAGATTCTCGTGAACAATTCGAAATGCGTACGCATAAACGTCTAATCGACATCGTTAATCCAACTCCACAAACAGTTGATTCATTGATGCGTTTAGATTTACCATCAGGCGTTGACATTGAAATCAAATTATAATTCATATAAATATGAACAATTACTCTAGGAGGTGTGACTTATGACCAAAGGAATCTTAGGAAGAAAAATCGGTATGACTCAAGTTTTTGCTGAAAACGGTGAACTTATTCCGGTAACAGTTATCGAAGCTGCTAATAACGTGGTTCTTCAAAAGAAAACTGTTGAAACTGATGGCTATGAAGCAGTTCAAGTTGGTTTTGAAAACAAACGTGAAAAGCTTTCTAACAAACCTGAAAAGGGCCATGTTGAAAAAGCAAATACTACTCCTAAGCGCTTCATTCGCGAATTCCGCGGAACGGATCTTACTGAATATGAGATCGGTCAAGAAGTCAATGTAAGTATTTTCGCTGAAGGCGATTTAGTAGATGTATCAGGAATTTCAAAAGGTAAAGGATTCCAAGGCTCTATCAAGCGTCATGGACAATCTCGCGGACCTATGTCTCATGGTTCTCGTTACCACCGTCGCCCAGGTTCAATGGGTCCTGTAGCTCCAAACCGCGTATTCAAAGGTAAACTTTTACCAGGACGTATGGGTGGAGAGCAAATCACTGTTCAAAACTTAGCTATCGTTAAAGTTGATGTTGAACGTAACCTACTATTGATCAAAGGTAATGTACCTGGTGCTAGAAAAGCATTGATCAAAGTTAAAACTGCTGTTAAAGCAAAGTAATTTCTGAGAAAGGAGGAGCAATAGAATGCCAAAAGTTACATTGTTCAACCAAACAGGTTCACAAGTTGGCGACATCGAACTAAATGAATCCATCTTTGGTATCGAACCTAATAATCACGTATTATTTGAAGCAATCATCATGCAACGAGCTTCCTTACGTCAAGGAACTCATAAAGTTAAAAACCGTTCTGAAGTTGCAGGCGGTGGACGTAAACCTTGGAAACAAAAAGGAACTGGACGTGCGCGTCAAGGTTCTATCCGTTCTCCACAATGGCGTGGCGGTGGCGTTGTTTTTGGACCAACTCCAAGATCTTACGCTTACAAGCTACCTAAAAAGGTACGTCGTTTAGCTATTAAATCTGCATTGTCTGCAAAGGCATTGGAAGAGAACATTTTGGTACTTGAAAGCTTGTCTTTCGAAGCTCCAAAAACAAAAGAGTTTGTAGCTGTACTTAAAAACCTTTCTGTTGATACTAAAACGTTGGTAGTTACTGACGGTTTAGATGAGAAAGTTGCTCTTTCTGCACGTAACATCCCTGGTGTTACTGTAGTTGAAGCTGATGGTCTTAATGTTCTTGATGTTGTTTCACACAACAAATTGATCTTGACTAAATCAGCTGTCGAAAAAGTAGAGGAGGTGCTTGCATAATGGATGCACGCGATATCATTAAGCGCCCCGTAATCACTGAACGCTCTTCAGACATAATGGCTGAAAAGAAATATACTTTTGAAGTTGATGTTAGAGCTAATAAAACTCAAGTTAAAGATGCTGTTCAAGAAATTTTCGGCGTTAAAGTTGAGAAAGTAAACATCATGAACTACAAAGGTAAATTCAAACGCATGGGCAAACATGCAGGCTATACTAACAAGCGCCGTAAAGCTATTGTTAAATTAACTGCTGACAGCAAAGAAATCGAGCTATTCGAGGCTTAATTCATTAGAGAAGGAGGGAAATACAAATGGCGATTAAGAAGTATAAACCTACCTCTAACGGTCGACGTAATATGACAACTTCCGATTTTGCTGAGATCACTACAGACAAACCGGAAAAATCATTACTTGCTCCTTTACACAGCAAAGGCGGCCGTAATAACCAAGGTAAGTTAACAGTTCGTCATCAAGGTGGCGGCCACAAGCGTCAATACCGTATCATCGATTTCAAACGGAATAAAGATGGTATACCAGGACGCGTTGCTACTATTGAGTACGATCCAAATCGTTCTGCAAACATTGCATTAATTAATTACGTTGATGGAGAAAAACGTTATATCCTAGCTCCGAAAAACCTAGAAGTAGGTTTGGAAGTTATGTCAGGTCCAGAAGCTGACATCAAAGTGGGTAACGCACTTCCTCTTATTAACATCCCAGTTGGTACAGTAATTCATAACATCGAACTTAAACCAGGAAAAGGTGGACAATTAGTCCGTTCAGCAGGAACATCTGCTCAAGTACTTGGTAAAGAAGGTCGTTATGTACTTGTACGTTTAAACTCAGGTGAGGTTCGTATGATTCTTGCTACTTGCCGTGCTTCAATCGGTCAAGTTGGTAATGAACAACATGAACTTATCAACATTGGTAAAGCTGGCCGTAACCGTTGGTTAGGTAAACGCCCAACAGTTCGTGGATCTGTAATGAACCCGAATGATCACCCACACGGTGGTGGTGAAGGTAAAGCGCCAATCGGACGTAAATCACCAATGTCTCCATGGGGTAAACCTACTCTTGGATTCAAAACTCGTAAGAAGAAAAACAAATCCGATAAATTTATCGTACGTCGTCGTAAAAAATAACGGGATTGAGCTACGGTTCATATATAGAACCGTAGAACAGTCACGAAGGGAGGTACTCGCATGGGTCGTAGCTTAAAAAAAGGGCCTTTTGTTGATGATCATTTATTGGTAAAAGTTGAAAAATTAAATGAAGCTGACAAGAAACAGGTAGTAAAAACTTGGTCTCGTCGCTCAACAATCTTCCCGCAATTCATCGGACACACAATCGCCGTTTATGACGGTCGTAAGCATGTGCCGGTTTATGTAACAGAAGATATGGTAGGTCACAAACTAGGCGAATTCGCGCCTACACGCACTTATAAAGGTCACGCAAGTGATGACAAGAAAACAAGACGTTAATGAGAGGAGGGCATCTCATGCAAGCTAAAGCTGTCGCTAAAACAGTTCGTATTGCTCCTCGTAAAGTGCGTTTAGTCGCAGATTTAATTCGAGGAAAACAAGTAGGTGAAGCAGTAGCGATTCTTCGCTTAACACCAAAATCTGCTTCTCCAGTCGTAGAAAAAATTCTGAAATCTGCTATCGCAAATGCAGAACATAACTACGAAATGGATATTAATAACCTAGTCGTTTCAGAGGCATACGTTAACGAAGGACCAACATTAAAACGTTTCCGTCCTCGCGCTCAAGGTCGTGCGAGTGCAATTAACAAACGTACTAGTCATATTACAATCGTTGTATCAGAAAAGAAGGAGGGGTAATCTGTGGGTCAAAAGGTAAATCCAATCGGTATGCGTATCGGGATAATCCGTGACTGGGAATCCAAATGGTACGCTGATAAAGACTACGCAGTTCTTTTGCATGAAGACATCAAAGTTCGTGAATATATCGCGAAACGTCTAAATGATGCTTCTGTTTCAAAAGTTGAAATCGAGCGTGCAGCTAACCGTATCAATGTATCTGTCCACACTGCTAAACCAGGAATGGTTATCGGTAAAGGCGGTACTGAGGTCGAAGCACTTCGTAAAGCTTTGAACCAGTTGACTGGCAAAAGAGTTCATATCAATATCATCGAAATTAAAAGAGCAGATCTTGATGCAAAATTAGTTGCAGAAAACATCGCTCGTCAATTAGAAAACCGTGTTTCATTCCGTCGCGCTCAAAAGCAAGCTATCCAACGTACTATGCGTTCTGGAGCAAAAGGAATCAAAACACAAGTTTCTGGTCGTCTTGGCGGTGCTGATATTGCTCGTGCTGAACATTACAGCGAAGGAACAGTTCCACTTCACACACTTCGTGCAGACATAGATTATGCTCATGCTGAAGCAGATACTACTTACGGTAAGCTAGGCGTGAAAGTTTGGATCTACCGTGGAGAAGTTCTTCCTACTAAGAAGAAATCTGAGGAAGGAGGAAAATAATATGTTATTGCCAAAACGCGTAAAATACCGTCGTGAACACCGCGGTAAGATGAGAGGGATGGCTAAAGGCGGCACTGAAGTTCATTTCGGAGAATTTGGACTTCAAGCTCAAGAAGCTTCCTGGATCACGAACCGTCAAATCGAAGCAGCTCGTATTGCGATGACTCGTTATATGAAACGTGGAGGGAAAGTTTGGATCAAAATCTTCCCAAGCAAACCTTACACAGCTAAGCCGCTTGAAGTACGGATGGGTTCCGGTAAAGGTGCTCCTGAAGGTTGGGTAGCAGTAGTTAAACCGGGCAAAGTTATGTTTGAAATCTCTGGTGTATCTGAAGAGGTGGCAAGAGAAGCATTGCGCCTTGCAGCACACAAACTTCCAATCAAATGCAAGTTTGTAAAAAGAGAGGAAATTGGTGGTGAAACAAATGAAAGCTAATGAAATCAAAGATCTAACCACTGCTGAAATTGAACAAAAACTAAAATCTCTTAAAGAAGAACTATTTAATCTTCGTTTCCAGTTAGCTACTGGACAACTTGAAAATACAGCTCGCATCCGTGAAGTTCGCAAATCGATTGCTCGTATGAAAACAGTTGTTCGTCAAAGAGAGATCGGTGTCACTAATCGATAATGAATGGAGGTTTGCAGAATGAGCGAACGCAACCAACGCAAAATCTACACTGGACGCGTAGTATCCGACAAAATGGATAAAACAGTTACAGTTGTTGTAGAAACCTATAAAAAGCATTCTTTATACGGTAAACGCGTGAAATACTCTAAAAAGTTTAAAGCTCATGACGAGCTAAACGAAGCTAAAGCAGGCGACGTAGTACGTATCATGGAAACTCGTCCACTTTCAGCTACAAAACGCTTCCGTCTTGTAGAAGTAGTAGAAAAAGCAGTAATCATTTAATATAGTTCGGATTAAGCTAATTCCGAAGGGAGGTACCGTACATGATTCAACAAGAATCTCGTTTAAAAGTCGCTGACAATTCTGGTGCTCGTGAAGTGCTAACAATTAAAGTCCTAGGTGGTTCTGGCCGTAAAACTGCAAACATCGGTGATATCATCGTTTGTACAGTCAAACAGGCAACACCAGGAGGCGTTGTTAAAAAAGGTGAAGTCGTTAAGGCTGTTGTTGTCCGTACAAAACGTGGTATGCGTCGTCCTGACGGTTCTTACATTCGTTTCGATGAAAACGCATGTGTAATTATCCGTGACGATAAGAGCCCACGTGGAACGCGTATTTTTGGACCTGTTGCTCGTGAATTACGTGACAATAGTTTCATGAAAATCGTTTCTCTTGCTCCAGAAGTTCTATAATATGTAAAATTTGTATAAAGCCTTTCAAGGAGGTGCCAAGCTAATGCATGTTAAAAAAGGTGACAAAGTCGTAGTCATCTCTGGTAAGGACAAAGGCAAACAAGGAACAATTCTTTCTGCATATCCGAAACAAAATCGTGTGCTTGTTGAAGGAATTAACATCGTGAAAAAGCATTCCAAGCCATCTCAACTTAATCCACAAGGTGGAATTATAAGCAAAGAAGCTGCTATTCACGTATCCAATGTAATGCCACTTGATCCTAAATCAGGTAAACCGACTCGTGTTGGATATAAGATCGAAAATGGTAAAAAAGTACGCGTAGCTAAAATATCAGGTGAATCTTTAGATAAATAAGTCATAAATGAAGGGAGGTACACTAAGCAATGAGCCGCCTTAAAGAAAAATTCAGAAGTGAAATTACACCGTCATTGATGGGTAAATTCAACTATCAATCAGTAATGCAAGTACCAAACATTGAGAAAATCGTTATTAACATGGGTGTGGGTGACGCAGTTTCTAACTCGAAAGCTTTAGATACAGCTGTTGAAGAACTTACATTGATCACTGGTCAAAAACCAGTTATAACAAAAGCAAAAAAATCAATCGCAGGTTTCCGTTTGCGTGAAGGTATGCCTATCGGAGCGAAAGTTACATTACGTGGAGAGCGTATGTATCAATTCCTTGATAAGCTAGTATCTGTATCTTTACCGCGTGTACGTGATTTCCGCGGCGTTTCAAAGAAATCCTTTGACGGACGTGGGAACTATACATTAGGCGTTAAAGAACAACTTATCTTCCCTGAGATTGATTACGATAAAGTGAGCAAAGTTCGTGGTATGGACATCGTTATCGTAACGACTGCCAACACTGACGAAGAAGCTCGTGAACTACTTACTCAAGTTGGAATGCCGTTCCAAAAGTAATCTCTAAATAAAGGGAGGCGAAATCGTGGCTAAAAAGTCTATGATCGTAAAGCAAAAACGCGAACAGAAGTTTAAAGTACAAGAATATACACGTTGCGAACGTTGCGGACGTCCACATTCAGTACTACGTAAATTTAAACTTTGTCGTATTTGTTTCCGCGAACTTGCATATAAAGGACAAATTCCTGGCGTTAAAAAAGCTAGCTGGTAAAACCCGAGTTTGGGAAGGAGGTAAAATATAATGGTCATGACAGATCCTATTGCAGATATGCTTACTCGCATCCGTAATGCGAATATGGTTCGTCACGAAAAACTGGAAGTTCCTGCTTCAAAGATCAAAAAGGAAATTGCTGAGATCTTAAAAAGTGAAGGCTTCGTACGTGACTTTGAATTAATCGAAGACAACAAACAAGGTATCATCCGTATCTTCTTAAAATACGGTGCAAACAACGAACGTGTTATCACTGGTCTAAAAC
The DNA here is from genome assembly GCF_918698065.1 of Peribacillus sp. Bi134. Classification (NCBI taxonomy): domain Bacteria; kingdom Bacillati; phylum Bacillota; class Bacilli; order Caryophanales; family Bacillaceae; genus Peribacillus; species Peribacillus sp. Bi134. Next base: position 41,497 of record NZ_CAKKLN010000015.1, read on the forward strand.
GTATCAGCAAACCTGGTTTGCGTGTATATGCAAAAACTGGAGAGGTACCACGCGTTCTTAACGGTTTAGGTATCGCAATTGTTTCTACTTCTCACGGAGTTTTAACAGACAAGGAAGCTCGCTCTAAACAAGTTGGCGGAGAAGTTTTAGCATACGTTTGGTAATACATTTTCACAAGAATGGAGGTGCACATTATGTCTCGTATAGGTAAAAAACCTATTGAAATCCCTGCAGGCGTAACAGTTACTGTTACTGGAAGTGAAGTAACTGTTAAAGGTCCTAAAGGTGAATTAACTAGATCATTCAGTCCTGACCTTTCAATCGTTGTTGAAGAGAACGTGTTAACTGTTACACGTCCGTCTGATGAGAAGACTCACCGTTCTTTACACGGTACTACTCGCGCACTTATCTCTAACATGGTTGAAGGTGTATCAACAGGTTTCGTAAAATCACTTGAACTTATTGGGGTTGGGTACCGTGCACAAAAGCAAGGTAACAAGCTTATCCTTAACGTAGGATATTCCCACCCTGTAGAAATAGAGCCAGAAGCTGGCGTTGAAGTCGAAGTTCCTTCTAATACAAAAGTAATCGTAAAAGGTGCAAGCAAAGAACGTGTAGGAGCTCTAGCAGCTAATATCCGTGATGTTCGCCCTCCTGAACCGTATAAAGGTAAAGGTATCCGTTACGAAGGCGAATTCGTTCGTCGTAAAGAAGGTAAAACTGGTAAGTAATGCCGCATAAGTAAACGAAAGGAGTGACGTAAATGATTACGAAGCTTGATAAAAATGCTACTCGTCAGAAAAGACATGCGCGTGTACGTGCTAAGCTTTCTGGAACAGAAGCTCGTCCTCGTTTAAATGTGTTTCGTTCAAACAAACACATTTACGCACAATTAATTGACGATGCAAAAGGCGTAACATTGGCAAGTGCTTCAACTCTTGATAAAGAGATCAATATCGAAGCAGGTAGCAATGCTGAAGCAGCTCAAAAAGTTGGCGAACTTATTGCGAAACGTGCTGTTGAAAAAGGTTTCAAAGCTGTGGTATTTGACCGCGGTGGTTACCTCTTCCATGGTCGTGTAAAAGCATTGGCTGACGCTGCTCGTGAAAACGGCTTAGAATTTTAATGGATAAGGAGGGACATAACAGATGCGTAGCATTGATCCTAATAAATTAGAACTTGAAGAACGCGTAGTTACAGTTAATCGTGTAGCTAAAGTTGTTAAAGGCGGACGTCGTTTCCGTTTCACTGCACTAGTTGTAGTTGGTGATAAAAATGGTCATGTTGGATTTGGTACTGGTAAAGCTCAAGAAGTTCCGGATGCTATCCGTAAAGCTATTGAGGATGCTAAGAAAAATCTAATTACTGTACCGATGGTTGGTACTACTATTCCTCACCTTGTGAACGGTCGCTATGGCGCAGGTCACATTCTATTGAAACCAGCTTCTGAAGGTACAGGAGTAATTGCTGGTGGTCCTGTTCGTGCGGTACTTGAATTAGGCGGAGTTAGCGATATCTTGTCTAAATCACTAGGTACTAATACACCTATTAATATGGTTCGCGCAACAATTGAAGGATTGAAGCAATTGAAACGTGCTGAAGACGTAGCTAAGTTACGTGGAAAATCAGTACAAGAACTGTTAGGATAAGGAGGGAAATCGAATTATGGCTAATAAATTAGAAATCACCCTCACTCGCAGCTTGATTGGTCGTCCTGAAGATCAACGTGTTACAGTTAACACTTTGGGTTTACGCAAAATGCATCAAACGGTTGTTCAAGAAGATAACCCTGCGATTCGCGGTATGATTACCAAAGTTGCTCATCTTGTTACTGTAAAAGAACAATAAAATAATTTTTAACTTAACAAGGAGGTGCCAACATGAAACTTCATGAGTTAAAAGCTGCAGAAGGTTCTCGTAAAGAACGTAAACGTAAAGGTCGCGGTATTGGATCTGGTAACGGTAAAACAGCAGGTAAAGGACACAAAGGACAAAACGCTCGCTCCGGCGGCGGTGTGCGTCTTGGATTTGAAGGGGGTCAAACTCCTCTATTCAGACGTTTACCTAAACGTGGATTTACCAACATCAACCGTAAAGACTATGCTATCGTGAATCTTGATACGTTAAATCTTTTCGAAGACGGTACTGAAGTAACACCAGCTCTTTTACTTGAGACTGGGGTTGTAAGTAAAGAAAAAGCAGGAATCAAAATTCTTGCCAAAGGAAGCATTGAGAAAAAGCTTACTGTTAAAGCTCACAAATTCTCGTCTACTGCTAAAGAAGCTATCGAAGCTGCTGGCGGTAATACAGAGGTGATCTAATGTTTCGCACGATCTCCAATTTTATGCGCGTGGGTGAAATAAGGAATAAGATTATTTTTACCCTTCTAATGTTAATCGTCTATCGCATCGGTACATTTATACCTGTACCGCATGTGAATGCCGATTTTCTCGCTGAACAGGACCAGCTGAGCGTCATCGGTCTTTTAAATACCTTTGGCGGCGGAGCACTGCAAAACTTTTCGATTTTAGCGATGGGTATCATGCCTTACATCACGGCATCCATCATCGTTCAGCTGTTACAGATGGATGTTGTTCCTAAGTTCACTGAATGGTCTAAACAAGGGGAAGCAGGGCGCCGTAAATTAGCACAATTCACTCGTTACTTCACTATTATCCTAGGATTTATCCAAGCAGTTGGTATGTCTTATGGGTTCAATAATATGTCAGGTGGACAGTTGATTGAAAATCCTGGAATTGCAACATACTTGCTTATTGCGACTGTCTTAACGGCAGGAACAGCTTTTCTTCTGTGGTTAGGGGAGCTGATCACTGCTAAGGGTGTGGGTAATGGGATCTCCATCATTATCTTTGCTGGTATCGTAGCTAGTTTGCCAACTACGGCAAATCAGATTTACGCCCAACAATTTGAAAATGCCGGTGATCAATTATTCTTACGAATCATAACGATTATCCTCATTGTTTTAGCAGTATTAGCAATCGTGGTTGCTGTTATCTTCATTCAGCAGGCATTACGTAAAATTCCTATTCAGTATGCGAAACGTGCTGCGGTAGGTCGTACACAAATGGGTGGCCAGTCTACTCATTTACCATTGAAAGTAAATGCTGCGGGGGTTATTCCGGTAATCTTTGCAATGGCATTTATCATTACTCCCACTACAATCGCTTCTTTCTTTGGAAAGAACAGCGTGACTAGTTGGATATCAACAAATCTTGATTACACCAAGCCAATTGGTATGATCATATATGTTGCTCTTATCATTGCTTTTGCGTATTTTTATGCATTCATTCAGGTTAACCCTGAACAAATGGCTGAGAATTTGAAAAAGCAAGGTGGCTATGTGCCGGGGATTCGTCCAGGTAAGAGTACACAAGAATATTTAACACGTGTTTTATACCGTCTGACGTTTGTAGGCTCTATATTTTTAGCCATCATTGCCGTTTTACCGGTATTTTTCATTAAGCTTGCTGATCTTCCTCAATCTGCACAGATTGGTGGAACCAGTTTGCTGATCGTAGTGGGGGTTGCCCTTGATACGATGAAGCAGCTGGAATCACAACTTGTGAAGAGACACTATAAAGGCTTTATAAAGTAATGAGTTTTGGGAACGGCTTGTTCCCTTTACCCATTATAGAGTTTGAGGGGGAAGAAAATTGAATCTAGTGTTAATGGGTCTGCCGGGTGCTGGTAAGGGCACTCAAGCTGAACAAATCGTAGAAAAATATAATATCCCTCATATCTCTACTGGAGATATGTTCCGAACAGCTATCAAAGATGGAACAGAATTAGGTCTAAAGGCGAAATCATTCATGGACAAAGGCGAATTGGTACCTGATGAAGTTACCATTGGCATCGTACGCGAACGGTTAAGCAAGGAAGACTGTCTCAAAGGATTTTTGCTTGATGGATTTCCACGTACTGTGGCACAGGCAGAAGCACTTGAGGGCATTCTTACTGATTTAGATCGCAAAATGAATTTTGTCATTAATATCGATGTTGATAAAAGCATCTTAATGGAAAGATTGACAGGACGTCGTATTTGCAAATCTTGTGGTTCGACATACCATCTTGTATTCAATCCTCCTGCTAAAGATGATGTATGCGACCGTTGCGGCGGAGAATTATATCAACGTGCCGACGATAATGCAGAAACGGTTCAAAATCGCTTAGATGTGAATTTGAAACAAACCAAGCCACTTCTTGATTTCTACGGAGATAAAGGATACTTGGTGAACATTAACGGACAGCAAGATATTAATAAGGTATTTGAAGATATCGATGTGTTGCTTGGTGCTTTACAAAATTAATCATTCGTATTGATTTATGAAATTCATACCATTTTTCTAACTTACTAGTTAAACTTGGTGCATTCCTATAATACAAAGGGTATAATGGATTTCGCGAGAGCATTCGCACATTTATTAATCAGGTTCTTGTACTTGGTATTCCCTGAATTGGGCGATTACTTTTTAAGTGATCTTCATGGACATATCCGGTCGGCAAAATTGATGAAGAAATGCAGTGACTCTATTGGGATTCCTAAAGAGTCGTGATATAGAGGGTTGAAAGAAGCTATGTCAGGCGTGCGCCTTTCAAACATCTCCCATGCTATTCAAACCTATGTCGAGACTAATTGCTTCTCTATTTCGAGAGTATGTCGGTCACGGAATCGGTCAAGACTTACATGAGGACCCATAAAATCCTCATTTCGGTCCAACTGATAAAGGTCCTCAGTTAAAGCCTGGTTCTACAAAATGGTGAATACTTGATGCAGAATTGTAAGACTTATGAGGATGATTGGACTGTAGTAATGTTGACGGAAAGATGTGTACCTTTAATAGGTTCACGCATAGAGAAGGGAGAATCACTTTAATGGCGAAAGATGATGTAATTGAAGTAGAAGGCACAGTACAAGAGACTTTGCCAAATGCAATGTTTAAGGTAGAATTAGAAAATGGTCATACTGTTTTAGCTCATGTATCCGGTAAAATTCGTATGCACTTTATTCGCATTTTGCCTGGAGATAAAGTTACGGTTGAGCTTTCCCCGTATGATCTAACTCGCGGCAGAATCACATACCGGTTCAAATAATCCGGTTTCGCTCCGATCTGTATAAGGAGGTTAGATAGCAATGAAAGTCAGACCATCAGTCAAACCAATCTGCGAAAAGTGTAAAGTTATCCGCAGAAAAGGTAAAGTTATGGTTATTTGCGAAAACCCTAAACATAAACAAAAACAAGGCTAAATAGAAGGAGGTGCACTCAAGCATGGCACGTATTGCTGGAGTAGATATTCCCCGTGACAAACGTATTGTTATCTCATTAACATATATATATGGTATTGGAAAACAAACAGCGATCAAGATTCTTGCAGAAGCAGGCGTTTCTGAAGAAACTCGCGTTCGTGACTTAACGGAAGACGAATTGAACAAAATTCGTGATATCATTGACAAGCTTAAAGTAGAAGGCGACCTTCGTCGTGAAATCTCCCTAAACATCAAACGTTTAATGGAAATCGGTTCTTACCGTGGTTTACGTCACCGTCGTGGTCTTCCTGTCCGCGGTCAAAATACAAAAAACAATGCTCGTACGCGTAAAGGACCTCGTCGTACTGTAGCTAACAAGAAAAAATAATTAGTAAAGGAGGTTACTTTTCATGGCACGTAAAACTAATACACGTAAACGTCGTGTGAAAAAGAATATAGAAACTGGTATTGCACATATTCGTTCAACATTCAATAACACTATCGTTACGATCACTGACTCTCATGGTAATGCTATTTCTTGGTCAAGTGCTGGAGCTCTAGGATTCCGTGGATCTCGTAAATCCACTCCGTTCGCTGCACAAATGGCTGCTGAAACAGCTGCTAAAACATCAATTGAACATGGTATGAAAACTCTTGAAGTTACAGTTAAAGGACCTGGTGCTGGACGTGAGGCTGCTATTCGTGCACTTCAAGCTGCTGGCCTAGAAGTAACTGCAATTAAAGATGTAACTCCAGTTCCACATAACGGATGCCGTCCACCAAAACGTCGCCGTGTTTAATTTTTCTGTATAGATTTTGTATTCCTGTCAATAATGGGATATAATACTGAGTTTGCGTTCTTACAGAGGATTAATTTTCAGTTGTTGCGCACAGCGGGAACGTATACATGGGGAATTTCGGTTTAAGTGAATTCGTTTACTTGCCGGGGTTTTGACGTTTTGAAGGAGGGTTTATTGATGATCGAAATAGAAAAACCAAAAATCGAAACGGTTGAAATCAACGACGATACCAAATACGGTAAATTCGTCGTAGAGCCACTAGAGCGTGGGTATGGTACTACATTGGGTAACTCCTTACGTCGTATCCTTTTATCCTCACTCCCAGGTGCTGCTGTCACAGCTATACAAATTGATGGAGTGCTACATGAGTTCTCAACAATTGAAGGCGTCGTGGAAGATGTAACATCTATCATTCTTAATGTGAAAAAACTAGCTCTTAAGATTTACTCTGATGAAGAGAAGACGCTGGAAATTGACGTTCAAGGTGACGGAGTCATCACGGCTGCTGATATCACTCATGATAGTGATGTAGAAATTCTTAATCCGGATTTATATATTGCTACAATTGGTAAAAACGGTCATATGCGTATGCGTTTATCTGCACGTCGCGGCCGCGGCTACACTCCTGCTGTTCAAAACAAGAGAGAAGACCAGCCAATTGGTGTAATTCCAATCGATGCTCTTTACACTCCAGTTTCACGCGTATCTTTCCAAGTTGAAAATACACGTGTTGGACAGTTGTCTAACTTTGACAAGTTAACGTTCGATGTTTGGACTGATGGCAGTACTGGTCCGCAAGAAGCGGTAGCACTTGGAGCTAAGATTTTAACAGAGCATTTAAATATCTTTGTTGGTTTAACCGATGAAGCTCAAAATGCTGAAATCATGGTTGAAAAAGAAGAAGATCAAAAAGAAAAAGTTCTTGAGATGACGATCGAAGAATTAGACCTTTCTGTTCGTTCTTACAACTGCTTGAAACGTGCTGGAATCAATACCGTTCAAGAGCTAGCTCATAAAACGGAAGAAGATATGATGAAAGTACGTAATCTAGGACGTAAATCACTTGAAGAAGTGAAAGCGAAACTAGAAGAATTAGGCTTAGGTCTTCGTAAAGACGACTGATAACATGGCGGAATCAATCCATTATGTTGTGAGCCTTGTTATAGACACACAATATAGAACTTCAACAAAGGAGGGAATCTCTAATGGGTTACAGAAAGTTAGGACGCACTAGCGCACAACGTAAAGCATTACTTCGTGATTTAGCTACGGATCTTATTATCCATGAGCGCATTGAAACTACTGAAGCACGTGCAAAGGAATTACGTTCTGTAGTAGATAAAATGATCACTCTTGGTAAACGTGGTGACTTGCATGCACGCCGTCAAGCTGCATCTTTCATCCGTAACGAAATCGCTGACGCTGAGAATGGCACAGATGCCCTTCAAAAACTATTCAGTGACGTGGCTCCACGTTATGAAGAACGTCAAGGTGGATACACTCGTATCATGAAAGTTGGTCCACGCCGCGGTGACGGTGCACCAGTCGTGGTTATTGAATTAGTTTAATAACAACGATGAAAGAGGGCGGGACAAATGAATATACTCACTTGTTCTATGCCCTTTTTCTTTTTTTTAAATAGAAATTCTGTACTTTAGAAATTCGCATTGAGTGTTACGATGGCTGGCGGAACCTGTATCATGCAGGGAGCCTTCACGTCTAGCTCAAGCATCCCTTCCCGCTTTTGATAAGCGATTATAAGATAACCTGTTTTTCGTAACAGGCCCGCTATTAGCTGCTCTTAATTTACCGAAAATTCTTTCGGTGGAAGGGGTGCAGCGTTTTTTTATATTTTCAGAAGGAAAATTACTATATTTATATTGAGTGAGCAGAGTTTAGTTTAGACGAGTGCAGTCGAGAATGAGGAGGGCCACATGGTGAAGAAGCTGGTTTCTTTAAATAATATTGTTTTTAAATATGAGGGTCAGTCTCGAAACGCCTTGGATGATGTTTCTTTTGATATTCATCAGGGGGAGTGGCTTGCGATTGTCGGACATAATGGCTCTGGCAAGTCGACATTAGCGAAGTTACTGAATGGTCTTCAGTTCGCTAACTCAGGTACCATTACGATTAATGATCAACTTTTGACAGAAGAATCAGTTTGGGATGTACGCCAGAAAATTGGCATGGTTTTTCAAAACCCAGATAATCAATTTGTAGGCACTACAGTTCAGGATGATGTGGCTTTTGGTTTAGAAAACGCCGGTGTTTCTCAGCAGGTTATGGTGGAGCGTGTTCATGGTGCGTTAAATAAGGTTAAAATGAATGCCTTTCTTAATCAAGAGCCGCACCATCTATCCGGCGGTCAAAAGCAAAGAGTGGCAATAGCAGGTGTAATAGCCCTGCAGCCAGACATAATCATCTTAGATGAAGCAACCTCCATGCTTGACCCAAGAGGCCGTGAAGAAGTGCTTGAAACAGTTAGGGAATTAAAGCAGGAAAACGATATTACTGTCATATCAATAACCCATGATCTTGAGGAAGCTGCGAAAGCTGATCGAATGATAGTCATGAACCAAGGTCGGCTATATCGTGAAGGATCGCCTCAGGATATTTTTGAATTAGAGGAAGAATTGATTGCTCTTGGTCTGGATATTCCCTTTTCAGTGAAACTAACCAAGGAGTTACAAAAAAATGGTGTTCGTGTAGTTGATGGGCATTTGACAGAGGAAGAGTTGGTGAAGGATTTATGCGAATTACACTCGATGATGTAGAATACCGCTATCAGGTGAATACTCCTTTTGAACATCTAGCCCTGCATGATGTCAATATTTCAATGGAGCCGGGAACCTATACCGCAATCATCGGGCATACAGGGTCCGGGAAATCCACGCTACTGCAGCATTTAAATGCTCTTTTAAAACCGACGAAGGGTCGGGTTTTCATTGGGGATCGGACGATTGAAGCCGGAAGAAAAGAAAAGGCTTTGCGGCCAATAAGACAAAAGGTCGGAATTGTTTTTCAGTTTCCGGAACATCAGTTATTTGATGAAACTGTTGAAAAGGATATATGTTTCGGTCCTATGAACTTTGGTGTTTCTGAAATTGATGCGAAGAAACTGGCCAGGAAAGCCATCGCGCAAGTCGGTTTGAATGAGGAAGTTCTTGAAAAATCTCCATTCGACTTATCCGGCGGACAAATGCGACGGGTGGCCATCGCTGGGGTCCTTGCCATGGAGCCGGAAGTATTGGTGCTTGACGAGCCTACAGCGGGTCTGGATCCGCGAGGACGCAAAGAAATCATGGATATGTTTTATGATCTGCATAAAGCAAGAGGCATTTCAACGATTCTGGTGACTCATAGCATGGAGGATGCAGCCAAGTACGCGGATGACATCATTATCATGCATAAGGGTACGGTGTTCAAAAAAGGAACCCCCCAGGAAATTTTCTCAGAGCCGGAACAATTAATGGAGCTTGGCCTGGATGTTCCTGATACGGTCCGTTTTCAACTAAAGCTCCAGAAGGAACTTGGTGTTCGATTTGATCACCCATGTCTTAATATCGGTGATTTAGCGATAGAAATAGATAAAGCCATGAAACGGGGGAACCGCTGATGCTGGATAAAATGATTATCGGGCGTTATGTCCCTGCAAATTCACTGATTCACAAGATGGATCCAAGGGCTAAATTGCTCCTCGTGTTCCTGTTTGTTTGTGTCGTCTTTTTGGCGAATAATGTCGTTTCTTACGGTTTGCTTGCTGTATTCACCATCCTATTGATCATTCTTTCCAAAATACCGCTTCGTTATCTTTACAATGGGTTAAAACCAATCTTTTTCTTGATCGTATTTACATTCCTTCTCCATATATTTTTTACGAAAGAAGGGGATTTGCTTTTTGAATACGGTTGGTTTGAAATCTATGAAGGCGGTCTGATTCAAGGTTTTTTCATATCAGTAAGATTTACTTTATTAATCCTTGTTACGTCACTTTTAACTTTGACGACATCCCCGATATCCATTACAGATGGGATGGAAGAGCTGTTGGGGCCCTTGAAAAAGTGGAAGATGCCTGTACATGAACTGGCATTGATGATGTCCATTGCCCTTCGTTTCATTCCAACGCTAATGGAGGAAACGGAAAAAATCATGAAGGCTCAAACTGCAAGGGGCGTTGACTTTTCATCTGGCCCGATAAAGGACAGGGTTAAATCGATTGTACCGCTGCTTGTTCCTTTATTTGTTAGTTCGTTCAAACGGGCTGAGGAATTGGCAACTGCCATGGAATCAAGAGGATACCGTGGCGGGGAAGGCCGCACGAAATATCGCCAATTGAACTGGAAGATGAGTGATAGTCTTTTGATGGTCTCAATCGGTGTTCTTACGGTCATGTTATTTTTATTACGTTCATAATAAGGAAGAGAACTATGCCAAAATATAAATGTGTGATCGCTTATGACGGCACGGATTTTGCTGGTTATCAGGTGCAGCCTGAGAAGCGCACCATACAAAGTGAATTCGAGGCAGTCTTGGCCCAAATGCATAAAGGCACAATTATAAAAGTGACTGCTTCTGGCAGGACAGATTCAGGGGTCCATGCAAAGGGGCAGGTACTTCACTTTGAATCGCCCCTTACATTCCCTACGGAAAATTGGGTAAAGGCGTTCAGCGCCCTTCTTCCGACCGATATCATCGTACTGGAAGTCGACATCGTGCCTGACGATTTTCATGCAAGGTTCCATACGACTGGGAAAGAGTACCGTTATATCATAGCCCGCTCTAAACTGCGGGATCCGTTCCAGCGAAATTACGCTTATCATTATCCCTACCCATTAGATGGGGAGGCGATGAGGGAAGCAATCTCCTACTTGATCGGGACACATGACTTTACAAGTTTTTGTTCGGCTAAAACGGAAGTGGTCGATAAAGTTCGAACGATACAAGTGATGGATTTTGAAGAGAGCGATGGTTACATGGTTTTCCGCTTCGTTGGCGAAGGTTTTTTGTATAACATGGTGCGTATCTTGGTTGGGACGCTCCTGGATGTCGGCAGCGGCAAGATGTCACCCCATGATATGAGCGGGATTTTGGCCAAAAAGGACCGCAGTTTTGCAGGGAAAACGGCACCAGCCCAAGGCTTATATTTATGGAAAGTTTTTTACAAATAAAATTATTTTCGAAGTGATACCAGTTTTTTTACAACTGGGAAACGAGATGAACTCAGTAATGGAGCGGTTTGACGCTACACTGACCTTTTTATGGAGTTGCAGAGAGTGTTTTATAGACAACTTATCCTAGTGTAACATTCCCTTGACAATGAATCTGGGAGAAGTTAATATAATATGGTATGTATTTTAATCCCACGATAAGCCCCGGAAGTTTATTGTGATTGAAAATAAATATAAAAAATTAAAAAGTTTTTTAGGAGGTTAACCATGCGTACGACATTTATGGCGAAAGCTAATGAAGTAGAACGTAAATGGTATGTGATTGACGCTGAAGGCAAAACTTTGGGTCGCCTTTCTACTGAAGTAGCATCCATCTTACGTGGTAAACATAAACCAACTTTTACACCGAACATTGACACTGGTGATCATGTAATTCTAATCAATGTTGAAAAAATCCACTTGACTGGTAAAAAATTGACTGACAAAATTTATTACCGTCACACTATGCATCCAGGCGGTCTTAAAACTAGAACTGCTCTTGAAATGCGTACAAACTACCCTGAGAGAATGCTTGAACTTGCTATCAAAGGTATGCTTCCAAAGAATTCTCTTGGTCGTCAAATCTACAAAAAATTACACGTATACGCTGGAGCTGAGCACCCACACGCTGCTCAACAACCAGAAGTATACGAATTACGCGGATAATTACTAAGGAGGTTACTATCTTGGCACAAGTTCAATATTATGGTACTGGTCGCCGTAAGAGCTCAGTAGCTCGTGTACGTTTAGTACCAGGCGAAGGTCGCATCGTTATTAACGGTCGTGACATCAATGAATATATTCCTTTCGCAGCATTACGTGAAGTTGTAAACCAACCACTAGTTGCAACAGAAACTACTGGAAATTACGACGTTCTAGTAAACGTTAGCGGTGGTGGATACACTGGTCAAGCTGGAGCAATCCGTCACGGTATCGCTCGTGCATTGCTTCAAGTTGATCCAGAATACCGTCCATCTCTTAAAACTGCTGGTTTACTAACTCGTGACCCACGTATGAAAGAGCGTAAAAAATACGGTCTTAAAGGCGCACGTCGTGCACCTCAGTTCTCAAAACGTTAATTCTATTACCGTTTCAAAGACTCTCAACCATTTCGGTTGGGAGTCTTTTTTTATGCCCGGAAAAGTGTGTGACTGGAAATATTAAAAAGCATATCTGGGATCTCCCGGATATGCTTTATTTTAAATACTCCATTTAATAATTTTAGTTATGAGATTCACCTTGGCTTTTTTTGATTACGGCCTTTCCCGGCATGAAGCATGCAAAAATAAATGCCACAAAAGATAAGATTAACATGAAAACATAGGCATCACTTGAGCCAAAGATGGAAGCTAATGCCTTTAGTTGAATAGCTGAAATATTTTCATTTTTCATTGATAGCTCTGAGGCATGCGAAGTTGCCTGCATTGTATACACTGTGATGACAACTGCCGTTCCAATAGCACCTGACAATTGGCGAATGGTATTATTTACAGCTGAACCATGGGAACCCAATTCTCTTGGTAAAGCATTCAACCCTGCTGTATTTAATGGCATGGTAATAAAGCTCAAGCCAATTCGTAATATAATGGTACGAACCATTAAATAGCTATAGGTTGTGGATTCGTTTATATCTATGACTCCCCACATCGAAACAATGATAAATACCAAACCTGTAATGAAGAGCGGTTTAGCACCATATTTATCATACATTTTACCTGTGACAGGGGATAAGAAGGCATTAATCACAGCTCCAGGTAATAACAGTAAACCTGCTTCAAATGCTGTAAAGCCTCTTCCGTTTTGCAAGTAAATGGGTAAAAGAATTAAATCAGCATACATGATCATCGTAATTAGTACATTGATGAAAGATGTGAGAGTGAAAATTTTATAATTGAATACAGATAAATTTAATAATGGATCGCTGGATTTCATTTGTCGTATACAGAATAGAGTCGACACGATCATTCCGACGAGTATTGCAGTAATGACAACGGGATCATCCCATCCCTTGCTTCCTGCGCTACTAAATCCAAATAATACACAGCCAAAACCAATCGTCGATAAAGTGACACTTATGATATCCAATTTTGCTTTTGTTGTCTCGGCAACATTCATTAAATATTTGAACGCTAGAACTATGACGATTAATATAAATGGCATTAACCCAATAAATAGCCATCTCCATGAAACATATTCAATGATAAAACCAGATAATGTAGGGGCTATGGCTGGAGCGAAAATCATCGCAAAGCCAATTGTCCCCATAATGCTTCCACGCTTTTCGCTAGGATATAAATATAAAATAACTGTCATCATTAGAGGCATAATAATCCCGGCACCAATTGCCTGAATCATTCTTCCCGTTAACAGCACACCAAAATTCCCTGCACATGCACAAAGTAAAGATCCGATGAGCAAAAAGAACATCGAGCTAATAAATAGCTGCCTTGTTGTAAACCGTTTCATTAAAAAGGCAGTAATCGGCACTAACACACCATTCACTAGCATAAATCCTGTTGATAGCCATTGTACAGTTGCGGCCGTTACATGAAATACATCCATTAAACCACTCAATGCAACATTTAATAGTGTCTGATTTAATGTTGATAAAAAACACCCAGCGATCAATACAATTAATAAAACTTTTTTATTTCCTTCCGTTATGTCCACTTCTGTCGACAACCCCTTCATTTTCGACTTGCATTCTCAACACCGTGTCGATAAAATCGATGGTAACAAAAAAATATGTTGCTTACCATGAACAGTTTTTTTGAAAATGTTCACTAATCGACATAGAAATATATGCTGTTGAGAAAGTCAGGGAAAAATCTATAAAGGAGTTAAAAATGTCTATACCAAAAAAAGAAGATCCTCGTACAATTCGGTCAAGGGAAATGTTTAAGGACGCTGTCATTGCTCTCTTACGCGAGGACCCCATAATTTCAAATTTAACGGTTCAGAAAATCGCAGACAAAGCAGGATTAAATCGGACAACATTTTACCTGCATTATCAGGATATTCAAGATTTACTAACGCAAATCACCGATGAGATTTTAAATGAGCTTTCAGATAAAATTTTTGCTTTAATACATGCAAAAGATTTATCTGAAAAACAACAGCTAACACAATTGCTTGATTATTTATATATTCATCGGGATTATTTACTTATTTTATTTAAAACGAATCAGTTTGAGGACCAGTTGTTTTCATTGTTAAAGCAATTAGTAGAAATTAGAAGGAAGAATACCAAAAAGGATCTACCTGCTGAATATGTTGACATTGACATTAAAACAGCCTCATTGGTAGGCATTATAATATGGTGGTTAAGAAAGGGGCTTCATTTTAGTTCAGATTATATTGCCAATCAAATATATTTAATGTACAAGGTGCAATGATGTTGGGGGTGTTCTTTGTCCGGAAAAAGATTTGTCCCATTTTCAGCATCAGATCCAAGTAAAAGGCCGCGGCTGCGTTGGTGACGGGTGTGTTCCATTTGTTTACACTTGAGTTTATTTATGTAATACAGAATTTTTTGTAAAATCCATATTTATTAAGTTCCTGTTTAGGAGTATGATAATACTTAAAAAAGAAAGAGGACTTCATATGAATTCAACATACTCACCAATTGAAACAACTAAAACAAAAGCCTTGGTCATCAATGCGCTATTCATTGCATTAACTCTTGTAGCGACAATGTTCATCAACATCAAGCTTCCAATAATGGGTAACGGCGGCCTGATCCATCTTGGTAACGTTCCCCTTTTTATAGCAGCCTTGGTATATGGCAAAAAAACAGGAGCGATAGCAGGCGCCTTCGGTATGGCCTTCTTCGACCTTTTCTCTGGTTGGGCAGCGTGGGCACCGTTTACATTCGTCATCGTAGGTACAATGGGCTTTCTAGCCGGCCTTATATCCGAAAAGGTACCGGGCAAAAGAGAATGGGTATACACTATGGCAGTTGCCGTTGCATTGGTTATAAAAATCGTCGGCTACTATTTTGTCGAGGTTATTCTTTATGGTAACTGGATACAGCCATTTGGCTCCATCCCCGGAAACGTGATGCAGGTCGTAATAGCCGGTATAATTGTAGTGCCGCTTGCTGGTAGATTAAAGAAAAGAGCTGGACAGATATAAAGTAAAACATGGGAAACCATTTCAAAACATTGTGTAGGCGCCACCGATTGAATTTAGGACAGTTTAAAAGTTATATCAAAGGACATCCGTTTACCATGGATGTCCTTTTATCTTAATAGATCTCAAATAGTATTGATCAAGGTTCAAAGAGACACACGCAGTGAGCGACCCAAGTCGACAAGGTCAGCCTCGGGTAGCGGCCTGAGTGGCGAGTCATGGGTGATAGTTCCGAGTTTTCTGCCATTAAACATCATCCGAAATGTTCAGTTTGCCCTTGGACCATGGAAGATAGCATTTTGCATATCGATACGCATTATTAAATTACTTGCCAAACCTATCCTTATTATTTTTTGCCAATGGAATAAATGAATGGTTCAAAATAGAAGGCTAAAACTAAATTATGTCTTGGGAAATAATTTTGGGAAATGGGGAATTGCCCCGGAGGTGAATTATGGCTGTGATATTAGGTTTACAGGAGATGCAAAGGGAAAGGCAATTGAAGTTCGAACGCAGGCTGCTCAGGGAACTTTCTATCGAGGATATGAAGGGAAGGATTCAGCGTTACTTCGGACAGGACTTGATGGATGTTTTGGAGGAGGGCTACTTTGATGTTGCCATCGAGGCTTATTTATTAGGAGCCAACTATAGTAAGTTTGGCTATTATGGTGAGTCGGAAGAAGATGTTAGGTCCAGGTGCTGGAAGGAAGAGAAATTTTTGGTGGATACTCTTTTTAACTTCATTTTGTATTGGCGGGAAGTTACGGCGAATAATGCTTTTGATGAGGGTTTGTTTTATTGCTGTGAAGGATTTGTAGGGGATTGGTGGCTGGACGGCTTTAAGACTGGTGAAAAACGATATAAAATGAAACTGCATTAGGAAGGCAAATTCCCATTCCTTGTTCTATTTCCATGGTTTGTCCCATACTTTTTAGTAGAGAGATCATGGAAGGGGAACGGTCATGCGCAGGAAGCTGAAATATACAGGAATCGCTATGGGATTGTTTGTCCTTTTTTTAATTGTAACTTTTAAATTTGTTGAAGATGATTCTTGGGACTCCTGGAACCTTCCGTTGGCAGGTAAGGTCATCATTCTGGATGCAGGTCACGGAGGAATGGACGGCGGGGCAAATGTACAAGAGATTATGGAAAAGGAAATTGCCCTTTCCGTTTCATTAAAGGTCAGGGACTATTTGCAGGAACAGGGTGCCCTTGTCATCATGACCCGTGAGAAAGATGAGGATTTGGCACAGGGAAATACAAAGGGGATCCGCCAGCGAAAACAGGAGGACTTACGGAATCGGGTTGAAATGATCAATGATTCGGAAGCGGACTTATTCTTAAGTATTCATTTGAACTCTTTTCCATCAGCGTCATCGAAAGGTGCCCAGACCTTTTATACAAGCAGGTTTGAAGAAAATGAACAGGTGGCAAAATTCATTCAGACTGAAATCATCAGGAACCTGGAAAATACAAAGCGTGATGCAAAAACGATTAATCATGTGTATTTGATGAATTATGCTAAGAAGCCGGGAGCGCTTGTGGAAATTGGCTTTCTTTCCAATACCGAGGAAAGGGAACGCCTTGTCAGTGATAAGTATCAAGAAAAGGTTGCCAGCTCGATTTATATGGGGATTTTACGGTACTTTACAGAGGGAAAACTATCAGAAGAAAAGTGATGTCTGGGTCTTGTAAGGTACAAGGCCTCTTTATTATGGGAAAATAATCAGGTTTTTTATGCGGGGCAGATAATAATCTTTCTTTCCGTAATATGTTATACTGAAAAATGGGAAAATAAAATTCAAAGGGGTGCTCGACTTGCTAACAGAAGAGAAAGTACTGAATTTATTAAAGGATCTTAAAGACCCTTTTCTACATAAAAACCTTGAAGAGACAAATGGAATTATAGAAATCAAAATAAAACCTGAAAAGAATCATGTAAGCGTTAAACTTGCGATTGCGAAAACGGGGACCGCCGAGCAAATGCAAATGCAATCGGAAGTTGTGGACTTACTGAAAACAAACGGAGCGGAATCGGTAGGCATCCGTTTCGCGGAGCTTTCTGAAGAGGAGTTAGCCAAGCACCGTGAAAGCATTCCTCAGGATGAAGCGGACCAAGGCTTGCTTGGCCCTAATAGCAAGACACAATTCATCGCGATCGCCAGCGGTAAAGGCGGAGTGGGAAAATCTACGATTTCAGTGAATTTCGCCACTTCACTTGCTCGTTTAGGTAAAAAGGTCGGACTGGTTGATGCCGATATTTATGGATTCAGCGTACCTGATATGATGGGGATAACAAAAAGACCGGTTGTTCGCGGGGAAAAAATCATTCCTGTAGAACGGTTTGGCGTTCAAGTTATCTCAATGGGCTTTTTTGTAGAGGATAACGCGCCGATCATATGGAGAGGGCCAATGCTGGGGAAAATGCTCAACAGTTTCTTTAATGAAGTGGAATGGGGAGATTTGGACTATTTGGTCCTTGACTTACCGCCGGGTACAGGCGATGTTGCTTTGGACGTTCATACGATGCTCCCATCATGTAAAGAAATCATCGTTACGACACCGCATCCGACTGCAGCCTTCGTTGCTGCAAGAGCTGGTGCCATGGCCATCAAGACAGAACACGAAGTCATTGGTGTCATAGAGAACATGTCATTCTTCGAAAGTAAAACGACGGGTGAAAAAGAATATGTCTTCGGAAAAGGCGGCGGAGAGAAGCTTGCAGAAGAGCTTCGTACAGAAGTTTTAGGTCAACTTCCCCTGCAACAGCCGGATTGGAACGAAGAGGACTTTGCTCCATCCATTTACGCAGCGGACCATAGGCTCGGCAGGATTTACGAAGATATTGCTAAGAAAGTCATTGAAAAACTACAATAAAAATAAGGCTGATTCCGATTGGAATCAGCCTTATTTCATTCTTTTTACTTTTTCTCCTTCTCAGCCGCTTTAGTGGCTGCTTTATCCAATTTCTCTTGCATTTTAGCCTGGACGAGAGGACTCTCCATGGTTTCGATGATCAGCTCTTTGTAGACCGACCGCATCTCCTTGGTTTTTAATAACTTATTCATTTCTTTTTCCATATCCGGTTCTTTCATTATTTCCATGAGCATTCCACGATACTGAGGATCGGCAGTTAAGTCCTTCAATACCTTTTTATGTTCGTCTTCTAATGCTTTAGCATACGCGGAAGCGAATTCGGGATCATTAAATGTCTTTTTCCAAAATTCCTTCCCTTTATCTGAAGTGACCATATCTTCAATGGATTTCTTAATGTCATCCGAATCCATAATAAGTTCAGCTTTCGTTTTGTCGTCAGTAATGATATCCTGGATGGCTTTTTTTCCATCATCTGTTTTCAAGATATCTACGACCATCTTCTTTGTCTCTTCATACTCCATTTTTTCTGCGCCTGCTCCATTTTGAGCACAACCGGAACAAACGAGTAAGAATGACGTGAAAAGCAAAGCAACTCCCACTCTCATACGCAGGGCCCCTTTCATCCTTCTTACTGTTAATATGGTTCCAATCGGCGATATTATTCCTTGGTGGAATAAGTGGATTTTTCCAAATTTGGTTGGTACAATTAAGGAAATGAAATAGAAATGTATGGAGGAAAACAATGAACAGCCGTAATTTAGTTAAATTGTTTTTAACAACATTGCTTATAGGTGGTGTAACGGGCGGAGTTGTAGGTTTCTTGGCCCGGTGGAATGAGTTTAAGCCTTATTTCTCTTCTTTTGATGCCAGTGCCATCCTATCAACTTTTATTTGGTTATTCGGTGTTGGATTAATTTTCAGTGTCATAAGCCAAGCTGGCTTTTTTGCCTATTTAACGATACATCGTTTTGGTCTCGGAATATTTAAAAGCGCTTCCTTATGGAATGCCGTTCAACTTGTACTCATTCTTTTTGTTGTTTTCGATCTTGTTTACCTGCGATACCTTAGCTTTGGTTCAGGCGAGGGAATCAGTTCCTACATCGTGTTAGCATTGGTTGTATTGGCCTCGGGGCTTGTTACAGCTTATTTCAAAATGAAACAAACGAATAAACAGTCATTCATCCCGGCTTTGTTTTTCATGGTCGTGTTCACGGTGTTGGAGTGGATACCTGTCCTAAGTGCCAATGATGAAAGCTGGCTTTACTTCATGCTGTTTCCATTGCTGGTCTGCAATGCTTATCAATTATTGGTCCTGAGCAAATTGATTGAAATTTCACAAAAGGAATTGGCCAGTAAAAGAGGGCGTAAGCAAACTCCGGCAAATGGAAAGATGAAAGCCGGTGAACTTGGTGAAGGCAGATAACCTATATGTATGCCGGGCCATACTTGAGGAAGTCAAAACATAAAAACTGCGTACTAAAGGTTCAAGGAGACCATTAGTACGCAGTTTTTTCAGTTAGCGAATTTCCTCACTGCTTGCTGATGAATTGGAAATCATCTCTGAAACGTTAACGAAGTTTAAATTTTTTGTTCGAAGTTCACTTATTAACTCCGGTAAAGCCTTATTCGTTTGTTTTGCTGAGTCTGAAGCATGTAATAAGATGATATCACCCTTTTGGGCCTTGGTGATGTTCTGTACGATCCGGTCCACACCCGGATTGGTCCAATCCTTTGAATCGATGCTCCAATGGACAACGGTGTATCCGAATTTCTCGCTGATCTTTAAAAGGCGTTTATCAAAGTGTCCGGTGGGAGCGCGTAAAAGTTCTATATTCTTTATATTAAGTTTTTTAAATGCTTCCTGGGCTTTAGAAATATCCCGGATGATTTCCTGATCTTCCATTTCGGAATAATCCTTATAATCGTAACCGAGGATGCCGATTTCATATCCTTCTTTCACAATTTCCGCTACTATGTCAGGATGACGTTCAGCCCAGGATCCCGAGAGGAAAAATGTGGCGGATTTAATCTCTTCCCTTTTTAATGTTTCTATTATCGGAGCGGCTTTCTCATCACCCCAGCCGATATTGAACGTGATCGCAACATTCTTTTCCCCTTTATAAACAGCTTTCGGCCCATCATCTGTAGAAAAAACGGGAGCATGAAGAATGTTTTGTACAAAAAGGAACCAAGCGGTAAAAAGTGCCGTAAGTAATATTAACGAATAATATTTGATCTTCTTGGCTTGAAGCACCATGAAAAATTTCATTAATCCATCCCCTTGTCCAAAGTACTCTTGTCTTCAAATTTATGCGAGAGGATTATTGTTATGCAAAAAAGTCAGTTGAAAATTCATAAAAATGCTGGCAATGGGGAATGCTGTCTGATGGAGGTGTGAACCATGCTCGGTTTATTGATTAATGACAAGGAAAAGATGGAATTGGAGTACCTTTTAAAAAGAGAGATGGATGAAATACTATTCGATCTGCAGGATGACAGAATCGATCACTTGGTCAAAAGGGCTATAAACGAGAAATATAACATCCTTTTCAGACTGTTTAAAAGGGTGAGCACCGAGGAGGAATGCCTAATCTATATGAGGGGAAAAAAGAATTTGTCCAAGTGGAATCAGTCATGAGATTCAAAAGTGAATTATATTCAAAAAATCTATTGACTATTGATTTATACGCTGGTATATTATAAAAGTTGCTGCAACGTAAAAGCTTTTGAAAAAGAATGAAAAAACTTTTTTAAAAAAGTTGTTGACGAAGTAGTAATAAGATGTTAAGATATTAAAGTCGCTAAGAGATGCGGCGAACAAATTGCTCTTTGAAAACTGAACAAAACAAAGCGCCAACGTTAAATTTTAAGTGAGCACACACTATCAAAAAAGCAAATGAGCAAGTCAAACATTTCTTCGGAGAGTTTGATCCTGGCTCAGGACGAACGCTGGCGGCGTGCCTAATACATGCAAGTCGAGCGAATCGATGGGAGCTTGCTCCCTGAGATTAGCGGCGGACGGGTGAGTAACACGT
>NZ_CAKKLN010000016.1:0-57264 GCF_918698065.1 Peribacillus sp. Bi134
TATATGTTTGGTGGCGATAGCGAAGAGGTCACACCCGTTCCCATTCCGAACACGGCAGTTAAGCTCTTCAGCGCCGATGGTAGTTGGGGGTTTCCCCCTGTGAGAGTAGGACGCCGCCAAGCCATTTCAAAAGATCAGCCATCCGGCTGGTCTTTTTTTTGCATAATGCTAAGAAAAATCATTGGATATAAAGGGATTATCAATTATGGAAACTTTTATAAAGACATACACGTAATGAAATTCTTCATCATACATTGTAAAAAGCATCCCCGGTTCTCTTAAACTATTTAAATTAATGTATGCGAACAATGGTTTTTGGGGAGAATGCAGGTATGGAGGTGGAGATGTTGGGGACAACAACAACCAAAACAACGGCAGGGGAAACATGCGCGGTTTGTGAAGAAATAAAAGGGATGGGTATACATCTATATACGACTTTTATTTGCGAGGAATGCGAAAGGGATATGATCGGGACGGATACGAACGACCCCAAGTACCAATATTACTTAAAGAAATTAAGAAAAATCACTAATCCTGAAATATTATCATGAAAAAATAGTTTGTGGAAAGTTAAAGAGTCAGAGAAAAAAGAAATGGTGTGTTTCTTTAGTCTCTGATTCTTTTTTTGGTACTTTAGAAGAATGCTTGCCAACACGCTTCTAGCTGCAACCAGACTGTTCAGGGATACATAATCGCCTTCCTATTGTCGTAATATGAGATAAAATTGAACTTATTTGATAAAATGAAAAAATACTAAGACGTGAGGGAAGAGAAAAATGAATCAATCTCAGACACCATTGTTCGATGCAATGAGTGCATTTCAAAAAAAAAGCCCAATATCCCTGCATGTCCCAGGACATAAAAATGGATGGGTGTTTAGTAAAAAGGGCCAAGCTTTATATAACTCCCTGCTTGGTATTGATGCCACGGAGTTAAGCGGTTTAGATGACCTGCATGCTCCAGAGGGCGCCATTTTAAAGTCCGAGCAACTACTCGCTGACCTATATGGGGTAAAGCGGAGTTATTTTCTCGTTAATGGGTCAACCGTAGGCAACATTGCCATGATTCTTGCTACCTGCAGGGAAGGCGATAAGGTCCTTGTCCAAAGAAACTGCCATAAATCAATTTTACATGGATTGATGTTAGCGAATGTACAACCGATCTTTTTACAACCGGTTTATTATGAGAAATGGGGCATTGCTGGCGGTGTAAGTTCAAAACTAATTGAAGAAGCCTTGAGTGTACATCCAGATGTAAAAGCGATCATTGTTACCTATCCTAATTATTATGGTCTTGGTGAAGACTTGACGGAAATGGTAAGACTCGCACATCAAAAGGGGATTCCGGTGCTGGTGGACGAGGCACATGGCGCTCATTTTCAGTTAGGAAGCCCGTTTCCAAAGCCGGCCATATTGGCAGGGGCAGATGCAGTTGTCCATTCTGCGCATAAAACACTTCCGGCCATGACAATGGGGTCATTTCTTCATGTGAATTCATCCTTAGTTGATGTCGATCAAGTAGCCTTCTATTTACAAATGCTTCAGTCGAGCAGTCCATCTTACCCGATTATGGGATCGCTCGACTTGGCCAGGGCCTACTTAGCCGCTTTTACATCAGAAGATAAAAGTTCCCTTATTGAAAAGATATTAGATTTCAGAAGCGAATTAGGTGCCCTGAATACAGTAAGGGTGCTGGAGGCGCCACTAGGCATCGCGGCGGACCCGTTGAAAGTGGTCATTCAATCAACAAATGGTTTAAGCGGGTTTGAGTTACAGCAGCTATGTGAAGCCGAAGGCATTTTTACGGAATTGGCTGATCGTGATAATTTATTACTGATTTTACCCTTATTAAAAATGGATGCCGAATTTCCTTTTCATGAAATCGTTCAAACTATAAAAAGTGCCACTGAAGGCAGAATTGGATTCAAGGAAGAGAATCTTGGGGAAAGCTTGCCTGAACGAAGGTCAATGATAGGACTTGAAATGCCATACTCTGTCATGAAGCATAGTAAATCAAAACCTGTCGCATTACACAAAGCAGTGGGTGAGGTATCTGCCGAGATGGTCATTCCTTATCCACCAGGCATCCCTTTGATTATGTCCGGGGAAATGATTACTCCTGAACATATATCCATTTTGAGAAGCCTGCTAGAACTGGGATCAAGGTTTCATGGAGGTTCCTCCCTTTCAAACGGAGAATTGATCGTTTATGAAAGCGGGCAGACTGGTTAAAATGTTATACTACAAACAAAGAACCTTGGAGGTACATCGATGAAACGTGGTATTTTTATAACAATGGAAGGGCCTGAGGGTGCCGGGAAAACAACAATTACCCAAATGCTTGGCAAGGCTCTGCAACAAGAAGGCTACCAAGTACTATTAACGCGTGAGCCAGGTGGAGTACCCATTTCGGAACAAATTAGGGAAGTGATCCTTAATAAAGATAATACAGCCATGGACGCGAGAACAGAGGCTTTATTATACGCAGCAGCAAGGCGTCAGCATTTAGTGGAAGTGGTCATTCCTGAGTTGGAACGAGGGGGAATTGTCCTCTGTGACAGATTTATAGACAGCTCGTTAGCCTATCAGGGCCATGCAAGGGGTTTGGATATAGAAGAAGTTTACAATATCAATAAATTCGCAATTGGAGATATGATGCCAGATGCCACGCTCTTTTTTGATATCGACCCAGAAGAGGGATTAAGACGTATCCAGTCCAATGGGGAAAGGGAAGTGAACCGGCTGGATCTTGAAGCCCTCGACTTCCATAAAAAAGTTTGTGAGGGGTATCAATTCATTATAAATAGATGGAAAGACCGTTTCATCATCGTGGATGCAGGCCGGACAATAGATGAAGTACTTGAAGAAACGAAAGCCAGCTTGTTGGATTTTTTAGCAAAAACGGGAAACTGAATATATAGGTTTCCATATTATTCAACCAATACTATTCCAGGCAAGGACTAGTTGATATAATGGAGTTAGTAAAAATTCAGAGTAACCGGAGGATGATGAGAATGAAAATGATCATTGCTGTCGTTCAAGACAAGGATAGTCATCGCCTGCTGAATCAATTAGTGGAAAATAATTTCGGAACGACCAAGCTAGCCAGCACTGGCGGGTTTTTAAAATCAGGTAATACGACTTTTATGATTGGCACAGAGGATGAACGCGTTGACCAAGCCATTCAGATAATCAAACAGAATTGTCAGTCACGATCCCAATTAGTATCACCGGTTTCACCGATGGGCGGGAATGCCGAGTCCTATGTACCTTACCCAGTGGAGATTCAAGTAGGCGGTGCGACCATTTTTGTTCTGCCGGTTGAAAACTTTTTACAATTTTAACGGTTAGTTACAGGGAGGTTCATTATGAAAATCAACCATGATATCCCTATTAAGCTTGATAAATCGCGTCAGGATGCCAAACAGTTCCAAACTGGGAATGGAAGATTTCAACAAATGGTTCAGACACAGGATCAAAAGATGCAAATCCAAACATTAAACCGTTTGATAGGCGATATTGAAGGTGCGGGTCAGCGTTTAGTAAGGTCACGTACTTTTAGGGAATTGGCAAAATATAAAGCATTGGTGAAACGGTTTGTTAAAGAAGCGGTTGAATATGGACTGGAACTGAAACAATCTACGAGCTGGAACGAATATGGACAAAGCCGGCAGTTGAAAACCGTGGAAACGATAGATGCAAGATTAGTTGAGTTAAGCGAGGAAATTCTTAATAAAGAGAAAAGCTCGCTTGAAATATTGGAAATGATTGGCGAGATTAAAGGTTTGCTGATTAATTTATATACTTAAGTGAGTTGATGGTTTTGGATAAAACATGGCAGGACATGAGTGAAATTCAGCCGCAGGTAATGACGATGCTGCAAAATAGCATAACGAAGAACAGGGTGGCTCATGCGTATTTATTTGAAGGGGAAAAAGGGACAGGTAAGCAAGAGATAAGCATTGCCTTTGCCAAAAGCTTACTATGTGAAGCCCCGACAGCAGGTTATGAGCCATGCGAACTTTGTCGGAATTGCAAACGGATTTCAAGTGGGAATCATCCTGATGTCCATTTGATAGAAAAAGACGGTCTCTCAATAAAGAAAGAACAAATCAAGGGGCTGCAGGAAGAGTTTTCGAAAAAAAGCGTAGAGGCAGATCGAAAGGTTTATATGATTGCCGACGCGGACAAAATGTCGGTGGGGGCAGCCAACAGTCTATTGAAATTTTTAGAAGAACCTTCGGCTGATACTGTAGCAATATTGATGACCGAACAGCTTCAGAGGATTCTACCGACTATATTATCTAGGTGCCAAGTGATTTCATTCAAACCATTATCTCCGGAGAATGTGAGACGGAAGCTGATAGAACAGGAGTTAGAACCACAGCTGGCCTCGGTCATCGCACACATAACACAGAATCTGGAAGCTGGAATCGAGCTTAGCCATGATGAATGGTTTGTACAAGCTCAAAAAATAGTGGTAAAATTATATGAAGTGTTAAAAATCAATTCCTTGAAGGCATTGCTGTACCTTCAGACGGATTGGTCCACACACTTTAAAGAAAGAGAACAGGTTGACAGAGGTCTTGATTTGTTACTTCTTATATATAAGGATTTATTATACATTCAGTTGGACAAAAAGGACTTCGTTGTATTCCAAAATAAACTGAAGGAATTTGAAACTCACGCTCTTCATCTTTCCCCAAGACGCCTTGCTGAACATATGGGTTGCATTTTGGAAGCAAAAAGGAAGCTGATGTCCAACACGAATCCACAGCTGTTGATGGAACAGCTTGTGCTGAATTTGCAGGAGGGATCATGATTTGTATGATGTTGTAGGTGTCCGTTTTAAAAAGGCGGGCAAAATATACTACTTCGATCCGGGTGAATTCACTATTCCTAAGGACGATTTTGTAATAGTGGAGACTGTCCGCGGTGTTGAATTCGGTAGAGTCGTTACAGCCCGTAAACAAGTAGATGAAAACGATGTTGTCCTGCCATTGAAAAAAGTACTTCGGGTCGCTGATGCAAAAGATAAGCTGATTGTAGACGAGAACAAGGCGGCTGCAGAAGAGGCTTACTCTATATGTTGTCAAAAGGTTGTGGAGCATAAACTGGATATGAAGCTGGTTGATGTGTCATATACTTTCGACAGAAATAAAGTCGTGTTTTATTTTACAGCGGATGGTCGCGTGGATTTCCGTGATTTAGTCAAAGATTTAGCTGCCATATTCAGAACTCGCATAGAACTGCGCCAAATTGGGGTTAGGGATGAGGCAAAGATGCTTGGTGGCATCGGACCTTGTGGCAGAATGCTTTGTTGCTCCACATTTCTTGGGGATTTTGAACCGGTTTCCATCAAAATGGCGAAGGATCAGAATTTATCATTAAATCCTACAAAAATCTCAGGTTTATGCGGTCGATTGATGTGCTGTCTGAAATATGAAAATGATGAGTATGAAAGTGCGAAGGAAATGCTTCCTGATTTAGGTGAAATGATTAATACGCCTGGTGGCAAAGGCAAGGTAGTGGGGCTTAATATTC
Organism: Peribacillus sp. Bi134; assembly: GCF_918698065.1. Taxonomy (NCBI): domain Bacteria; kingdom Bacillati; phylum Bacillota; class Bacilli; order Caryophanales; family Bacillaceae; genus Peribacillus; species Peribacillus sp. Bi134. The sequence goes on from NZ_CAKKLN010000016.1 coordinate 5,544, forward strand.
TAGAACGCGTACTTCAGATTGAACTAATCGAGCAAGAAAGAGTATTAGAGTATACTCTAGATGAGATTCTTAAAGAGGGAGCCGTTTCTATTCAAGCCACAGATTATTAAGGTGGTGGGAGAGCGTGGATAAGAAAGATATTTTTGAGTCGGTGACCAATATGGAAACCCAGATAGGCCAATTATATAAGCAGCTTGGAGAATTGAAGCAGAACTTAGCTGAAATCCTTGAGGAAAATCAGTCGATCAAGCTGGAGAACGAGCATTTGCGCCATCGGTTGGGCCTTGTGGAAGTCGAAACTGCTCCTGCTGCAGTAAAGGTCAAACAAAAAGTGAAAAACCGTACTGCAAGTGCGGACAAGGTTATGGATATCGGGGAAGGCTATGATAATTTAGCCCGTATCTATCAAGAAGGCTTTCACATTTGCAATCTGCATTTTGGCAGTTTAAGAAAAGAAGGAGATTGCTTGTTCTGTTTATCTTTTTTAAACAAGAAGTGATAATGGAATAATATAAAAGATGTTCCATCTCTTTTACGTGATAGATAGACCGTTTACAATATATAGTGATTCGGGGTCTGACGCATACTATGAGTCAGGCCCCTTTTTGTACGATATTTATGTCGAAGCATGTACCCTATACATGCTTTTTCCATACATGATTAGGAGGGTAACAGCAATGGTGGAACTTAAAGGAGATGAGCGCCTGGATTATCTATTGGCTGAGAAATTAAGGATCATCCAGAGCCCGTCGGTGTTCTCTTTTTCATTAGATGCCGTTTTATTATCAAGGTTCGTAAATGTCCCGATCCAAAAAGGGAAAATCGTAGATCTTTGCTCAGGGAATGGGGTCATACCTTTGCTGCTGAGTACAAGAACGAAAGGGCAAATTACCGGTGTTGAAATTCAAGAGCGGTTATATGATATGGCCCAGAGGAGCATGGACTATAATGGCGTATCCTCGCAGATCGAGATGATTCATGGGGATATAAAGGAAATACCAAAACAGATAGGGTATAGCAAATATGATGTAGTTACTTGCAATCCACCCTATTTCCCGACGCCATCTATCGAGGAAATTAACAAAAATGAGCATTTTGCAATTGCCCGACATGAATTAATGTGTAATCTAGAGGACGTCATGCGTGTTTCAAGTCAGTTGTTGCGTCAAGGTGGGAAAGCGGCATTCGTTCATAGACCTGGCCGTCTGATGGATATCCTCCATTTCATGAGGATGTACAGAATTGAACCGAAGCGACTGCAATTCGTTTATCCAAAGAGTTCAAAAGAAGCGAATACGATTCTTATTGAAGGGATAAAGGACGGCAACCCTGATTTGAAGATTCTTCCTCCGCTTGTTGTATATAATGATCAAAATGAGTATAATCCGGAAATCAGAAGGATTTTATATGGAGAGGAATAAGCATTATTTTTATGTTTTAAAATGCAGGGACGGAAGCTATTATGCTGGGTATACCAATAATTTGGACCGCAGGATTGATGCTCATAATCAAGGCAGGGGTGCAAAGTATACACGTGGCCGGACCCCGGTTGAACTGATTTATCATGAAATATTCGAAACACAGACATTGGCCATGCAGGCTGAATATAAATTCAAGCAATTAACCAGAAAACAAAAGCAAAAGTGGATGGCAAAGGAGGATACATGATATGTGGCAGCAAAAGAGTTTTGAAAAAGAAGGATTGGAGCCAGCTCTATATCTGGTTCCTACACCGATAGGAAACCTTGAGGATATGAGTTTCCGGGCTTTAAGAATCTTAAAGGAAGCGGATGTCATTGCTGCTGAGGACACGCGAAATACAAAGAAATTATGCAACTACTTTGAAATTTCAACACCTATCGTCAGTTACCATGAACATAATAAGGAATATAGCGGAAAGCAGATGCTTGAGAGGCTTCGGTCTGGAGAGGTCATTGCATTGGTAAGTGATGCGGGCTTGCCGACGATATCCGATCCGGGATATGAACTGGTCAAAGAAGCCATTGCCGAACAGTTTAAAGTCATCCCGTTGCCTGGGGCAAATGCTGCATTAACTGCATTGATCGCATCTGGACTGATTCCGCAGCCCTTTTACTTTTATGGCTTTCTACAGCGGGGAGCAAAAGAAAAAAAGCAGGAGCTGGAAAAATTAAAAAAATTGGAATCGACTTGGATCGTTTATGAATCGCCACATCGATTGAAAGATACATTGAAACATATGCATGAAATTTTAGGTGACCGTCGTATAGTATTATGCCGTGAATTGACCAAGAAATTTGAAGAGTTCATTCGAGGGACTGTGAGTGAAGCATTGACATGGGCGACGGAATCCGAAATTCGCGGAGAGTTCTGTTTAATAATAGAAGGAGGGCAATGGTCGGAGGAGGAACCTGAAGAAGCTTGGTGGATGGTCCTTGACATCGTCGGTCATGTTAATCATTATATGGAAACCAAGCAATTCACTTCAAAGGACGCAATCAAGCAGGTCGCAAAAGATCGAAATATGCAAAAACGGGATGTATATCAAGCGTATCATATTGATATACAAGAATAATAAACATAAAAAAACTTCCGAAGGTCGGAAGTTTTTTTTATATCATTTATTTAGAAGCAGTGAAGTTTTGTTGAATTTCTTGAATAAGTAATTCTGCACCTTCACGGCTAAGGATCAATTTACCATTAGCAAGTGTAAGGTTGTTATCGGAAACTTCACCTGTAACTTGGCAAGTCATGTTTGGTTTGTATTTTTTCAAGATGATGCGCTCATCATCAACATAGATTTCAAGAGCGTCTTTCTCAGCGATACCCAATGTACGACGAAGTTCGATTGGAATAACCACCCGGCCTAACTCATCAACTTTACGAACAATACCTGTAGATTTCATTTTTATAATTTCTCCTCTCAGTTACAATCTAGTACCCTATTTTCTATTTTTTTCGCCATTATTCGACAAATTTTTTTATAAATTTATAATACCAGCCATTCCCAAATTCGTCAATGATTTATTTTCATTTTTTTGTAAGAAATAGCATGGCTCATTTCGTGTAACAAAAAGGCTTTTAAAGAGAAAAAATCGGTTATGCCTTTAAAAGTAAAGAAATAGCTAGACTACAAGGAACCCCTCACTTCACCAGATTTCGACAAAGTGTGCATATAAAACATACTTCATCATTATATGTTTAATATAATTTAGTTTCAAAACAAAAGTTCTGAATTAAGGGTAATTTTCTGAAAAAATTTACGAATATGTGAGTTGTTGCACAAAAAAAGAAATTTAGGTATATTTTGTTGAGGTAAGAGGTAATGCTGTCATAAGGGTAGTCACGTCCAGATCACTTATTTTTAAATATAATTTTTTAATTCTATTAACACGATGATTAGATTAGTGATTATTGTCGCATATAGCGTTAAAATAGAGATAATAACTTAAATATATTCTTATGGCTTGGGTCAATCCTTTAGCCGGTTTTTCAAAAGATGAGGAGGGAACGTAGTGCAAGATAAATTAAAAACATTCTATATCACGACACCCATATATTATCCGAGTGGTAATTTACATATAGGGCACGCGTATACGACAGTTGCAGGGGATGCCATGGCCCGTTATAAAAGGATGCGTGGCTTCGATGTCATGTATTTAACAGGCACTGATGAACATGGTCAAAAAATCCAGCGTAAAGCGGCTGAGGAAGGAATCACTCCACAGCAATATGTAGATAATATCGTATCAGGGATTAAAGAGCTCTGGGAAAAGCTTGATATTTCATATGATGATTTCATCAGGACGACGGAAGATCGCCATAAAGAGGTTGTAGCCAAGATATTCAAAAGGCTATTGGACCAGGGTGATATATATTTGGACCAATATGAAGGGCTATATTGTACACCTTGCGAATCTTTCTTCACGGAACGTCAGGTGGAAGAAAGCAATGGAAACTGTCCTGATTGCGGCAGGCCTGTTGAGAAGGTGAAAGAGGAATCTTACTTCTTTAAGATGAGTAAATATGCGGATCGGTTACTGGAGTTTTATGAGGAAAATCCGGATTTCATTCAACCGGAATCCCGCAAAAATGAAATGATCAATAACTTCATCAAGCCTGGATTGGAAGATCTGGCCGTTTCACGTACTACTTTCGATTGGGGCATCAAGGTGCCGGGAGATCCAAAGCATGTTATTTATGTCTGGATAGATGCTTTGACCAATTATATAACGGCATTAGGGTACGGAACGGATAATGATTCTAAATACTTGAATTATTGGCCTGCCGATGTACATCTGGTCGGAAAGGAAATTGTGCGTTTCCATACGATCTATTGGCCGATCATGTTAATGGCTCTTGATGTGCCGCTTCCAAAGAAAGTCTTTGCCCACGGATGGCTTCTCATGAAAGATGGTAAAATGTCCAAATCAAAAGGAAATGTAGTGGATCCCGTTACATTGATTGATCGTTACGGTTTGGATTCTTTACGCTACTATTTATTGCGTGAAGTTCCATTTGGTTCCGATGGAGTATTTACACCGGAAGGGTTTGTTGAACGGATCAATTTTGACCTGGCAAATGATTTAGGGAATTTATTAAATCGAACAGTTGCAATGGTCAATAAGTATTTTGATGGTGTAATTCCAAATTACGATGGATCCAATGGTGAATTCGAAAAGGCTTTGCTTGAAATGAACCAAGAAACGGTAGGCAAGTATGAGGAAGCAATGGAAAACATGGAATTTTCAGTTGCACTAACATCCATTTGGCAATTAGTGAGCAGAACTAACAAATTCATCGATGAAACCCAGCCATGGACTCTTGCTAAAGATGAATCAAGGAAAGCGGACCTTGCTAGTGTCATGGTTCATTTGGCGGAATCATTACGCAGGACGGCAATCCTTTTGAAACCGTTCTTGACGCAAACACCGGAAAAAATCTTTGCTCAGCTTAGCATCAAAGATGATGTGTTGAAATCCTGGGACAGTTTAGCGGAGTTCGGTCAAATTCCTGCTGAAACAAAAGTTTTGAAGGGAGATCCGATCTTCCCTCGTTTGGATATGGAAGAGGAAGTTTTATATATTAAAGAACAAATGCAGGGCGATGCACCTAAGGCCGAGGAAAAAGTGGAAGTGGAGATTCCCGAGGTTGATGAAATCACTATTGATGACTTTACAAAAGTGGAGCTTCGTGTTGCTCAGGTCATGGAAGTTGAACCAGTAAAGAAGGCGGATAAGCTTCTTAAACTTCAGCTTGATTTGGGCTATGAGAAACGGCAAGTCGTTTCAGGCATTGCACAGCATTATAAACCCGAAGATTTAGTGGGCAAAAAGGTGATATGCGTAACGAATTTGAAACCTGTTAAACTTCGTGGCGAGCTATCGCAAGGAATGATTTTGGCGGGAAGCCAAGATGGTGTACTCTCAGTCGCTACAATAGATTCATCGATTCCAAATGGTTCAAAGGTGAAATAAACCGATGAAAACATAAAGGTGTTTCATATGAAACATTTTTATGTTTTTTTCTTTATGCTTTTGGAAAAAGTACTTTTATACAGGTTTTGTTTTTAGTGCTGGATTATTAGTTGGGCATATAAGGTCCTTTGTAATCTGTTTGTTACCTAAATGTGAAACATAAAACTTTCATTTTTTTATAAAATAGTGCTAGAAAGGAAGAAAAATAATGTTATTTGATACACATGTACATGTTAATGCGGAACAATTCAACGAGGATCTCGAAGAAGTAATAGAAAGAGCTAAGGAAGCAGGAGTCAATAATATGGTTGTCGTTGGTTTTGACCGGCCTACTATTATAAGGGCAATGGAATTGATAGAAGCTTATGATTTCATGTATGCCGCAGTCGGCTGGCATCCTGTCGATGCTATAGATATGACAGAAGAGGACTTACAATGGATCGAGGAATTATCCAACCATCCAAAGGTTGTGGCCATTGGTGAGATGGGCCTGGATTATCATTGGGATAAATCACCGAAAGATGTTCAAATGGAGGTATTCAGGAAGCAAATCCGTCTGGCAAAAAAGGTTGGGCTGCCCATTATCATCCATAATCGGGAAGCGACCGCGGATATCGTGAACATACTCAAGGAAGAAGAGGCATCAAGGGTTGGAGGCATCATGCATTGCTTTAGCGGAAGTGCGGAAACGGCTTTGGAATGCATTAATATGAATTTTTATATTTCATTGGGTGGCCCTGTAACCTTCAAGAATGCAAAAAAACCAAAGGAAGTGGCAGCGGCCGTACCTTTAGACCGTTTACTGATAGAGACCGATTGTCCATATTTGGCTCCCCATCCTTATAGGGGGAAGCGTAATGAACCTTCGTATGTGAAGCTTGTTGCTGAACAAATTGCAGAAATCAAACAACTTACAATCGAGGAAGTTTCCCAGGCGACAACAGAAAATGCCAAAAAATTATTCGGCATTAACTGACATTTTATTTTACAATATCTCCCGGGGTTCGCTAGCTAAAATCGTATTATTTTAAAGTTTCTACAAATCTCGCTCCAACTATAGGCTTATTATGTCGAGAAGTCACCCTTTCCTTTTCAATATGGAATATGCATAATAGGTAGTAATTTCCTGAATGAGAAGTGAATGGGTTGACAGCTTGATAACTAAGTCTATATAATCACCGGGAGGAAGGAGGAGTTTTTCATTCTATTAAAAACTATGAAAAACCTTATTCCCAAACCTTTTGGGAAGAAGAGAATGGCAATTGCCATTTGCAGTGCTATTCTTGTTTCTACAGCATTGGGAATACTAATATATCAAGGTACAAAGGATACAGTAACAATCATGCTAGACGGAAAAAAAGAGGTAGTGCGTACACACGCGGCTACTGTAAATGATATGTTGGAAGATTTAGAGATTACCGTTCAAGCCGCAGACTATGTCCATCCATCAAGAGCCACGAAGGTTGATGATGATTTAGAGGTGGTTTGGAAGCCTGCACAAAAAATCGTCATGGTACAGGATGGTAAGACGGAGGAAGTCTGGTCCACTGCCGAAACGGTAGAAGATCTTTTAAAGGATCAAGATCTTAGTGTGAAGGAACAGGATAAGATCACCCCTTCAAAAAATACGAAGCTGAAAGCGAATATGGAAGTTGCCATAGACAAAGCCTTTTCACTGAAATTAGTGGTAGGTGGAAACGAAAAGCAGGTATGGTCAACTTCGACTACTGTCGCTGACTTTTTAAAGCAACAAGGAGTAAAACTCAATGATTTGGATCGAGTTGAGCCAGAATTAACCGAAAAAGTTGAAGCTGAGAATACGGTAAACGTAGTTCGAATTGAAAAAGTCACCGATGTAGTGGAAGAACCAGTTGACTTTGCTGTCATAACAAAAAAAGATGACTCTTTATCAAAAGGGAAAGAGAAAATTGTCAAAGAAGGAAAAGACGGACTCATTTCCAAGAAATATGAAGTTGTTAAGGAAAATGGCAAAGAGGTCAAAAGAGAATTACTTTCAGAAAGAGTAGTTAATAAAAAGCAGGATAAAGTTGTAACGGTCGGAACTCGAACGACAGTTGCCCAGGCATCACGCGGAGTAACTAACGTTAGTTCTTCAAGTGGAAAAGAAATATACGTATCATCAACAGCTTATACTGCCAGTTGTAAGGGCTGTTCCGGTGTCACGTCTACAGGCGTAGATCTTAAGAGTAATCCGGGTGCAAAGATCATTGCTGTCGATCCAAGCGTGATTCCTTTGGGGTCGAAAGTATATGTAGATGGATACGGCTATGCTGTAGCTGCTGACAAAGGCGGGGCAATAAAGGGAAATAGGATTGATGTCTTCTTTTCCTCGAAAAATGATGCCTATCGTTGGGGTGTAAAGAGAGTAAAGGTTCGTGTATTGGACTAATAAGGTTTCTCTCGCAGGAGATGAATTCGTCTCCTGTTTTTTGCGTTTTATTTTCCACTTGTTGAAAAACCCTATGTAAAACTGTTTTAATAAGATAGACGTCTCACTATTCCATAAGATTTCAATTTATGTGTGTAAACTTTCATAAATGATCTTGACTGGATTCTCTATCCAGAAAAATTTTACGGGGGACCGGTTACGTTTATCCAAGAGCTAATCAAAGCGCTTGCGCTTTTCTGTATGGAGGAAACCATGAAGAAGATTAAAGAGATTATTGTTGTAGAAGGAAAAGACGATACGGTAGCGATAAAAAGGGCTGTTAATGCTGATACAATAGAAACCAATGGTTCCGCGGTGAATGAGTCCTGTATCGAGCAGGTGAGGCTTGCACAAAAGACGCGTGGAGCCATCATTTTCACGGACCCTGATTTTCCTGGTCAAAAAATCAGGAACATCATTTCAGAACAAGTAAAAGGCTGTAAACACGCCTTTTTAACGAAGGAGGAAGCCCTTCCTAAGTCAGGTAGAGGAATTGGTGTGGAACATGCTTCTCCTGAGGCGATTCGTAATGCTTTAAAGGATGCCCAGTTAATGGATGAAGAGGCTTCAGAAGAGATTTCACAGCAGGATTTAATAGATGCAGGTTTAATCGGCGGGGCCGGTGCCAAGGAACGAAGGGAAAAACTTGGATCTATTTTAAAAATCGGGTTTACCAATGGTAAACAGTTATATAAGAGACTAAAAATGTTCCAAATATCAACTGATGCTTTTGAGAAAGCGATGGTACAGATAATTCAGGAGGAAAATAATGAATAAGGATATTGCAACCCCTGTCAGAACGAAAGAAATATTAAAGAAATACGGATTCTCCTTTAAAAAGAGCTTAGGACAAAACTTTTTAATCGATACGAATATCTTGAAACGTATTGTCGAACATGCCAATTTGACAGAGGAAAGCGGCGCCATCGAAATTGGGCCGGGAATCGGGGCATTGACGGAACAACTAGCGAAAAGCAGCAAAAAGGTTGCGGCCTTTGAGATAGATCAGCGTCTACTGCCCATCTTATCGGATACACTGTCTCCCTATAACAATGTAAACATCATTCACGGGGATGTTCTCAAGGCAGATGTCAAGAAGGTAATCGAGGAAGAATTCGCTGGCTTCTCGGACCTGATGGTTGTTGCAAATCTGCCATACTATGTCACGACGCCGATCATTTTAAAGCTATTGTCCGAGGACCTGCCCATTAGAGGCATCGTGTGCATGCTGCAAAAGGAAGTGGCTGATCGAATTGCCGCAAAACCTGGGACAAAGGAATATGGTTCTTTATCCATTGCGATTCAATATTATACCGAAGCCGAAACAGTGATGATCGTACCCAAAACGGTATTCATGCCTCAGCCTAATGTTGATTCAGCCGTAATCCGCCTTACCTTGCGCGATAAGCCAATCGTTGAGGTCCTGGATGAGGATTTCTTCTTCACTGTGACCCGGGCGAGCTTTGCACAGCGCCGGAAAACGATATTAAATAACCTAATCAGTCAGCTGCCGGATGGTAAGTCGAAAAAAGAGCTCATACTTGCCGCTCTCGAAGCCGCAGAAGTTGATCCTTCCAGACGAGGAGAAACACTGAGCATCAAAGAATTTGGCCGCTTAAGTGATGCGTTATTGCCGAATTTCAAATAAAGATAATGTGAAAGATTAAAGTCGGAATGGGGTCACTCCCAGCTTCCGGCTTTTTTTATTTTGATATTGGCATACCATGATGGAACCGTACCAAAAAATGTAATCAATCCCAACCTTTCACCATTCAAGAATGGTTCGCATAACTTAAGAATGAAAATAAACTAGGGCGGGCTGAAAATAAGTCTTCTCATGGGGTGAGGCCATGAATATTCAAATAAACGATATTGTCGGTCGGGTTTCTTATAAATGCGATGTGTTGTTCCGGGTAATCGATATCCGTGATATTGACGGAAGGCGTGAAGCTATTCTTTATGGGGAAGATATCCGACTGATTGCAGATGCACCTTTTCAAGATTTAATGATCATTAATGATAATGAAAGAAATGATCGACAAAAATCGAATGAGGTACTTCAAGAACAATCTTACCGATTATTAACACAAGATCTAGAGCTGCAACAACAAAAAAATGGCTATCAATCGAGTAATGGCTATCGGTATAGCGGTGAATATTTTCAGATACCAGGGAGGGTCCTCCATGTTGATGGGGATGCGTCTTACTTAAGGAAATGCATGGAACTATATCAGAAATTCAGTATTCCGGTCAATGGCATCTATTGCAATGAAAAGGAAATGCCCCAAAGAATCGGGGGGTTGTTGGACCATTATCGGCCGGACATTCTTGTTGTCACCGGTCATGATGCCTATTCAAAATCAAAAGGACCGATGTCCGATATCAATGCCTACCGTCACTCAAAGGATTTTGTACAGACAGTTAGAGAAGCACGAAGGAGGGTTTCCCATTTAGACCAACTGATTATATTTGCCGGGGCTTGTCAATCGCATTTTGAATCATTAATCCAAGCGGGGGCTAATTTTGCAAGTTCTCCCTCCCGTGTTAATATACATGCTCTTGATCCGGTATATATCGTCGGAAAGATAAGCTTTACACCTTTTTCCGATCATATTCATGTTTGGGATGTCCTTCGGAATACATTAACGGGAGAGAAGGGGTTGGGGGGAATTGAGACTAAAGGGGTGTTACGGACCGGGTTGCCTTTCAAGCCATTTCAGGAAGAATGAACGAGCTGCATTTTAAAAGAATGCAGCTTGCTTTTGGTGGGGAAGAATTCGGATATCCTCACAAAAAAACGGTTTTTTTGTTTGGTAATGTCACTAAGTAATGATTTAACTACGAAAATTCGGTTTAATAATTAATGAAATAGTTCGTTTACATAATTTTTCATTTCCCAGGATATAATAAAATTGTTCGCGATTTTGCCGGATTTCAGATAAAAATATATTGACTACATTTTTAAGTGCTGATATAATTTATTATTTTGTTTGCGTATATTTGTGAATTGTGATATACTTAACTTAGTGAGGTGGACCGAAAATGCCAAAAACTCTAGCTGATATTAAAACTGCACTTGATTCAAACCTAGGTAAAAGATTGCTCTTAAAAGCAAACGGTGGAAGAAGAAAGACTGTAGAACGATTTGGAACTTTGGCGGAAACTTATCCGGCTGTTTTTGTAATTGAGCTCGACCAAGATGAAAATGCGTTTGAAAGAGTATCTTACAGCTATGCGGATGTTTTAACGGAAACCGTAGAACTAACATTTTTAAACAAACAACAAGAGATTTAACTTAGACGAGGCAGCGAACAACTATGTTTGCTGCTTTTTGTTTTGTATAAAATATCCTGTGAGCCCCAATAAAGGCTTAAAAAGGATGTAATGAAATAGCTTATGATGCAAACACTAGGCATGTGACGGCATGTGAAAGGGGTTGCTTCGCTTGAGCAGGAAAAAAGGGATTATGTCAAATGGTCTTAAAGAGGAATTGGCTAAAGAACTTGGATTTTACGATGTTGTCCAGAAAGAAGGCTGGGGAGGAATCCGGGCCAGGGACGCAGGTAACATGGTAAAACTTGCTATCGAAAAAGCACAACGTCAATTGGTGAACAAGGAGTAAGATAAACACTTAATTGTATCATGCCGTCATGTTGAAAGTAGCCAGACTTCTTATGCGATGTATAGCTCTATTCATTTTTGCTTACATTGTAGTTAAGGAGTCTGGTTTTTTTATGTATCGGTAATTGCTATTTGGATTTGTAGCAAGTCTTTTGGGATTCAGGAAGTGGCTGCTCTCCCATGTGCCTACATGTGTCTATTCCCCTCTAAAGGCCAATCTTAGCTTCATTACATTGAAATTACGATGAAAAAACCTTTAGAATATAAACAAATATGATAGAATAGGACAAGAACTTTTAAGAACGTTAAAGTAGGTGGACATATTGAAGCTTATGGAAAAAGCCCCGGCTAAGATTAATTTGGCTTTGGATGTGCTTTTCAAACGGCCTGATGGGTATCATGAGGTGGAAATGATCATGACGACAGTCGACCTTGCCGATAGAATTGAACTAAAGGAAATAAAGGGGAATCATATCCAAATTCTATCCCATAATCGATTTGTTCCGGATGATCATCGGAATTTAGCTTATCAAGCCGCATTTATTCTAAAGGAACGTTTTGGAATCAATAAAGGTGTTTCTATAACTATAGAGAAAAATATACCTGTAGCCGCAGGGCTTGCTGGTGGAAGCAGTGATGCCGCAGCTACATTGAGGGGCTTAAATAGACTGTGGAAGCTAGGTCTTTCCATGGATGAACTTGCGGAAATAGGAGCTGAAATTGGCTCCGATGTTTCATTTTGTGTATACGGAGGTACGGCGTTGGCCAGAGGGCGCGGGGAAAAAATCACGCATCTTCCTGCACCGCCAAAATGCTGGGTCATCTTGGCCAAACCGACGATTGGCGTTTCGACAGCGGATATATATAAAAGGCTCCAAACTTCAAAAATGGAGCATCCGGATGTACCTGGAATGATTACGGCTATTATGGAAAACAATTATCACGATGTATGCGAGGGATTGGGCAATGTTCTGGAACAGGTGACATTGCAGTTATACCCAGAGGTTGCGAACATTAAAGATCAAATGAAGACATTTGGAGCAGATTCGGTCTTGATGAGCGGAAGTGGTCCGACCGTTTTTGGTTTGGTGGAACATGATTCGCGCATGCAAAGAATTTATAATGGACTTCGCGGATTTTGTGATCAAGTCTATGCAGTCCGTTTACTGGGTGATCGAAACAATCTTGAATAGAAACGTACATTAGTGGTATAGTTGCTATATAATATTCGGAATTCACAAAGGGGGTGTCTCAATGAAATTTCGTCGCAGCGAGAGGCTAGTCGATATGACCAATTATTTATTAGAACATCCGGGGGAACTTGTTTCGCTGACTTATTTTGCTGAAAGGTATAGTTCGGCAAAATCCTCTATCAGTGAAGATTTGACGATCATCAAAGATACCTTTGAACAACGCGGGATAGGATCTTTAACAACCGTTCCAGGTGCGGCCGGTGGAGTGAAATATATTGTTTCCATCAAGGAAGAAGAAGCCAATGCCTTCATTGACGGATTATGCGATACGATTGCTAGTCCCGAAAGGTTGCTTCCTGGCGGTTATCTATATATGACAGACATATTAGGACATCCGCAAACCGTGAATAAGGTTGGAAGGATAATCGCCTCAATGTATGCCAAGAAAAATGTCTCAGTCATCATGACAATGGCAACCAAAGGGATATCATTAGCATACGCCGTGGCAAATTATTTGAATGTTCCAGTTGTCATTGTAAGAAGGAATAACAAAGTAACGGAAGGTTCTACAGTGAGCATCAATTATGTTTCAGGCTCTTCAAAGAGGATTCAGACTATGGTACTCTCTAAGAGAAGCTTGGTTGAGGGTTCGAATGTATTAATTGTAGACGATTTCATGAAGGCTGGGGGTACCATCAACGGTATGGTCAGTCTATTGGATGAATTCAAGGCAACAGTTGCCGGAATTGCGGTGCTGGTCGAATCCGAACATACGGAGGAGTGTCTTGTCGAGGACTATGTTTCATTAATCAAGTTGACGCAGGTAGTTGAAAGAGACAAGAAAATCAATGTCAGCCGAGGGAATTATTTTACGAAAAAGGAATAGGGGGAATCATATCATGAAAACGATACATACGGATGAAGCACCGGCAGCGATCGGACCATATTCACAAGGCGTGATCGTGGATAAGTTATTTTTCAGTTCAGGACAGATCCCACTTACTGCTTCTGGTGAGATGGTGACAGGGGATGTCAAGGAACAAACGCACCAGGTCTTTAAGAATCTCCAAGCTGTATTGAAAGAAGCTGGGGCTTCATTGGAAACTGTCATTAAGGCTACAGTATTCATTAAAAGTATGGACGATTTCGGTTCGATTAATGAAGTATACGGAGAATATTTTTCTGCTCACAAACCTGCTCGCTCTTGTGTAGAGGTTGCTCGGCTTCCGAAAGACGCACTAGTGGAAATAGAAGTAGTAGCGCTCGTTAAATAAACGGGCGTTTTTTTATTTTTTTAAAGGCAATTCGTAATGGGTAATTTTCCTTTAATATAAGGGTGATTTTTAGTATTTTAAAAAACTAGGCTGAATTTTCTAAAAAAATTACAGATAATAGAAGGAGTTCACGTTTTTTTGTTGAATATGTACTTTAAGTTTTAACAACAACAAAAAGGGATGGTGAGCTTAAATGGAAGTAACTGACGTAAGATTACGCCGTGTGAATACGGACGGTCGTATGAGAGCTATCGCATCAATTACACTGGATAATGAATTTGTGGTTCATGATATTCGTGTGATCGACGGAAACAATGGTTTATTTGTAGCAATGCCAAGTAAACGAACTCCAGATGGAGAATTCCGGGATATCGCTCATCCAATCAATTCCTCGACACGCGGGAAAATTCAAGAAGCTGTCTTGACAGAATATCATCGATTGGGAGAACTTGAAACTGAATTAGAGGAAGCTGGAGCAGGTGCTTCTTAAAATAACATTACTTTTAAACTTTAAAATTATAATTCGTGCATCTAGAGCCTACTTCATAAGTAGTGCTCTTTTTTATTTATTCAAAATCGGATAAGTTTAGAACTTGTCCGCTCATCATGCAGATATTTACCCTAATGAATTTATAAACCTACGTTGTTATCTTCAAAAGTTTAAGTACCCGTCCTTTTTAATTTTTAAACCTTTTTTGTCTACCCAGATATTGAAATTCCTGTAAGTGGAATTAAAGGGATGCCACTTAATCTAGCCATCTGGTTGAAGATGAAATGATTTGGTAACCTGATTTCGGAATGGGAGTTAACAAAGGGTGAAGTATGCCCAAATGGCTTGTACATAGGGTATGGCGCACCATGATAGTGTTTTGGGATAATGGGGTTGGCTGGTGTTATAAAAGGCAGGAGACATTGTTTCTGTATTATGCTGTTAATGAAAATGACATCGACCATGATGTAAAATAATTCTCCAAGGTCCAATAATAACATTTATAACCTTGTCGAAAATCGAACTTTTTTCACCTGATCGGTTGACAATTATATGTACTTTTAATTGTTACCTTGAAAAGAATCACTATTTGAGATAATATTTTTAGTGGATAAAAAGGTGAAAATGGAGGCCTGTTATGAGTAATCGCTATGCAATAATATTGGCCGCTGGGCAAGGTACTAGGATGAAATCTAAGCTTTATAAGGTTTTGCACCCTGTTTGCGGGAAACCAATGGTACAACATGTTATCGATCAAGTCAATCAACTTCAAATAGAAGAAATTGTAACAGTCATCGGCCATGGAGCTGAAAAAGTTCAAGAACAACTTGGTGATTCATGCAAGTATGCCTTACAAGAACAGCAATTAGGTACGGCACATGCTGTAATGCAAGCGGAAAGCGTTTTATCCGTAAAAAGTGGTACGACCCTTGTTATTTGCGGTGATACGCCTCTGATTAAAGCGGAAACGATGAAAGAGCTTATAGCATTGCATGAGCAAAGTCAGGCGAAAGCAACAATCTTAACAGCATATGCAGATAACCCTGCTGGCTATGGAAGGGTCCTTCGCGGTGAAGGCGGACTTGTAGAAAAAATCGTAGAGCATAAGGATGCCTCTGATGAAGAAAGATATGTTAAGGAAATAAATACCGGTACATATTGCTTCGACAATCAAGCATTGTTTAACGCGCTGAAAAAAGTTTCAAATGAAAATGTCCAGGGAGAATATTACTTACCGGATGTTATTGAAATCTTAAAACAGGAAGGCGAAGTGGTGACGGCCTTCCAATCCAGTGATTTCGAGGAAACATTGGGTGTGAATGACCGTGTGGCTTTATCACAGGCTGAGCAGGTTTTAAGGAAACGCATCAATGAAAAGCATATGAGGAATGGTGTAACGATCATCGATCCGCTTACTACGTTCATTGAAGCGGATGTACAAATCGGGCAGGATACAGTCATTAACCCTGGGTCATTCATTAAAGGAAAAAGTATTATCGGGCAGGATTGCTTAATTGGCCCGAATACGGAAATCAGTAATTGTGAAATTGGTGATGGAACGGAAGTCCTCCAATCGGTTGTACATGAAAGCAGTATTGGAAGTTTTGTAAAAATCGGTCCATTCGCACATGTTAGACCTCAATCAGATATTAAGGATTCCGTTAAGATCGGTAATTTTGTCGAAATTAAAAAGACCGTTTTTGGCAAAGGAAGCAAGGTATCGCATTTGAGTTATATTGGTGATGCAGAGGTTGGGGAGAATGTTAATATAGGCTGCGGATCTATTACCGTGAATTACGACGGGAAAAATAAATATTTGACGAAGATTGAAGATAATGTTTTCATAGGCTGCAATTCTAATCTGGTTGCACCTGTAACGGTAGGAGAAGGAGCATATGTAGCTGCTGGGTCAACCATCACGCAAGATGTACCGCAGGATGCCCTATCCGTTGCCCGGGCTCGTCAAGTTAACAAAGAAGATTATGTAAAGAATTTGAAATTTAATAAATAACCGACGGAGGTCATCATGTCAAATCAGTATTTAGATCCTAATTTAAAAGTATTCTCTTTAAATTCAAACTTCGATTTAGCTCAGGAAATTGCTGCTGCAATCGGTGTTGAACTTGGAAAATGTAGCGTAACAAGTTTCAGTGACGGTGAAGTTCAGATTAATATTGAAGAAAGTATTCGTGGCTGTGACGTATACGTAATCCAATCAACAAGCCAACCAGTCAATGAAAATTTAATGGAACTTTTAATTATGATCGATGCTCTTAAACGTGCTTCAGCTAAAACGATCAATATTGTAATGCCATATTACGGTTATGCCCGACAAGATCGTAAAGCGCGTGCGCGTGAACCAATTACAGCTAAACTTGTCGCAAATCTTTTAGAAACGGCTGGTGCCCACCGTGTAATCACATTAGATCTTCACGCACCACAAATTCAAGGTTTCTTCGATATTCTGATTGATCACCTTGTTGCTGTTCCGATTTTAGCTGATTTCTTCAAGGAAAAAGATTTAAGTGATATCGTCATCGTTTCCCCAGATCATGGCGGTGTAACTCGTGCCCGTAAAATGGCCGATCGCCTAAAAGCGCCGATCGCCATTATCGATAAGCGCCGTCCAAGACCGAACGTGGCTGAAGTCATGAACATCATTGGTAATATTGAAGGGAAGACAGCAATACTGATTGATGACATCATCGATACTGCAGGAACTATCACACTAGCGGCCAATGCCCTTGTGGAGAATGGCGCTAAAGCAGTTTATGCTTGTTGTACACACCCAGTCCTTTCAGGTCCTGCCATCGAAAGGATTCAAAATTCAACGATCAAGGAATTGGTCGTGACTAACTCGATTGCCCTATCTGAAGATAAGAAAATCGATAAAATTGTTGGACTTTCTGTAGCACCATTGATTGCAGAGGCAATTATTCGTGTGCATGAGGAACAATCAGTCAGCACATTATTCGATTGATAACATAATAAACAAAAACACGGCGGGCCATCGGGCTCGCCGTGTTTTTGTTTAAAAGTTTCAGAAAATACTTAATTCTTAGTTGACAGATGAGAATAGTAATAATAAAATAGCTATACAAATTCAATTCATATTCATGGAATGAAAAACTGTACTAACGCAGGTACATACTGGTTAACGCCGATCGGACTACCGAAGGCTCCTTTTCACTTACCAATAAAACATTGGGCAGCATTTTGCCCTATTGTCTTATCGGTGAAGGAAAGGAGCCTTTTATTTTTATATAAATAGTTTAAGAAGGGTGTGCAGAATATGAAGAAAAAACGAAAGATATGGCTCCTATCCATTTTTAGCATCTTCATGCTGATAGTGAGTGCATGTGGGCAGGAAAAGAACAGCTCCACAAGTGCTGACGCAAAAGAATCAGAGAAAACCATCCAAATCGGTTATCAAAAATTCGGGACATTAAATATTTTAAAATCAAAAGGGAATCTGGAAACACGTTTAAAAGAAGTGGGATATACCGTCGATTGGACTGAATTCCCTGCAGGACCTCAGCTGCTTGAAGCCTTGAATGTCGGCAGCATTGATTTTGGGCACACAGGGGAGGCGCCGCCGATATTTGCACAAGCAGCCAAGGCACCACTTGTCTACATTGCCAATCAACCGGCAAACCCATCAGGAGAGGCTATAGTCGTACAAAAGGATTCACCCATTAAAAATGTGAAAGAGTTAAAGGGAAAGAAGGTTGGCTTGAATAAAGGTTCAAATGTTCATTACCTATTGGTCAAAGCGTTAGAGGAAGCAGGTCTTACTCTTGATGACATTCAGCCCGTCTACTTGCCACCGGCTGATGCGAGAGCTGCTTTTGAAGGAAACCAAATCGATGCCTGGGTAATATGGGATCCATTTTTATCAGCGGCGGAATTGGAGCTTGAAACGAAAACGATCCGGGATGGAGAAGGACTGGTTGCGAATCGAGAATTCTTCTTGGCAACTGATTCATTTGCCCGGAACGAAGAGGCTTTGAAGATCATCAAAGAAGAACTGATAAAAGTTGATAAATGGATTGAAGAAAACCCAGGGGAAGTCGCTGAGTTTTTATCTCCGGAAATTGGAATGAGTGTGGAGGCATTAGAAAAAACATTAAATAGAAAAGAATACGGACTTGAGGAGATTTCCAGTACGGTTTTGGATGATCAACAAAATATTGCCGATACATTTTACAATCTTAAATTAATTCCAAGCAAAATTAATGTTCTAGATGCATCTGCAGATGTTAAAAAAAATTAAGGGGGAAATAAAATGAAAGTATTTTGGTTTTTGCCATCACATGGGGAAAGTCGCTATTTAGGATCGACAAAGGGAGGGAGAGCGATTACACTTCCTTATTTAAAACAAATTGCACAGGCAGTTGATCATTTGGGATTTGAAGGGGCTTTGCTTCCAACGGGACGATCCTGTGAGGATGCTTGGGTAGTTGGTTCTTCATTGATTTCTGCAACGGAAAGAATGAAATTTTTAGTTGCTATCCGTCCAGGTTTAATGTCGCCAACCTTAGCTGCGCGTATGGCTTCAAGCTTCGACAGGTTGTCGAATGGCCGTCTTTTGATCAATGTTGTAACTGGGGGGGACCCGGTCGAATTGGCAGGTGATGGCGTATTTCTGAATCATGGGGAACGCTATGAGCAAACAAATGAATTTCTTGATATATGGAGAAGGGAAATGTCTGGTGAGAGTGTGGAATATGAAGGGGAGCACTTAAAGGTTGAAGGTGGAAATATTCTGTTGCCACCTGTACAAAAACCGTACCCACCGCTCTATTTCGGAGGTTCATCCGATCCAGCCATCGATATATCGGGAAAGCATATTGATGTCTACTTGACTTGGGGTGAGCCGCCGGTGCAAGTGGCTGAAAAAATTGAAAAGGTACGTAAAAAGGCAGCAGAGTACGGACGTGAAGTCAGATTCGGCATTCGCATGCATGTCATCGTAAGAGAAACGGAAGAAGAAGCTTGGCAGGCAGCGGACGAACTCATTAAATATGTGGATGATGAAATGATTGAAAATTCACAAAAGATTTTTGAACGGTTTGATTCAGTGGGACAGAAGAGGATGTCGCAACTTCATAAAGGAAGCAGGGATTCACTCGAAATCAGTCCAAACTTATGGGCGGGTGTTGGTCTAGTGCGCGGGGGCGCCGGTACAGCACTAGTCGGAAGTGCTGAAAATGTTGCCGCCAGAATGAAGGAATATGAAGAAATCGGAATAGAATCCTTTGTTTTATCCGGGTACCCTCACCTGGAAGAAGCGTATAGAGTTGCTGAATTATTATTCCCTTTGCTCCCTGTTGAACAGCAGCAAGCTCCCGTTTCAAAAGCTACGAGCCCATTCGGGGAAATACTGGCTAATGACCACTACCCTACAAAAGGAAGTGAAATTGATGATGCAGAAAAAGTTAAACAAAAAGTTCAATAGGTTCCACCTCATATCATGGCTTGTGCCCATTCTCCTTTTGGTAACTTGGCAGCTGCTGTCATTGTGGGGGATTTTGTCGGATCGGATATTGCCTGCCCCGACTGAAGTATTTCAAGCAGGTGTTGCTTTATTGGAGACAGGTGAACTTATTGATTATATCGGCATCAGTGCTCAGCGTGCCTTCATCGGCTTTTTAATAGGCGGTGTCATTGGTTTTGTACTGGGTTTATTAAATGGATTATCATCCATTGCAGAAACCTTATTCGATACATCGCTTCAGATGTTACGTAACATTCCGCATTTAGCTTTAATACCGCTGGTTATTCTATGGTTTGGTATAGAAGAAGAAGCGAAAATCTTCCTTGTCGCCCTAGGGGTTCTGTTTCCTATCTATTTAAATACATTTCATGGAGTGAAATCGGTGGATAAGGAATTAATCGAAGCGGCGAGGGTTTATGGGCTAAGTGGTTTTTCTTTATTCTGGAATGTGATCCTCCCTGCAGCCTTTCCCTCCATTTTGGTGGGTATCCGCTTCTCCCTTGGAATCATGTGGGTCACATTAATTGTAGCAGAAACTATATCTGCCAATTCCGGAATAGGATATATGGCTATGAATGCCCGGGAATTCATGAGGATGGATATTGTTGTTCTCAGTATTCTCTTATATGCCTTATTGGGAAAAATATCGGACGTTGCGGCCAAAATAATTGAAAAAAGATGCTTAAAGTGGCATCCATCATACCAATGAGGAGGTCATTTGCATGAAAAGTGGAAATTCGTTGGAGTTGCAGGGTGTAAGAAAGAATTTTGGGGAGTTTGAAGTATTAAAGGGAATGGACCTCACCTTTAAAAAAGGGGAATTCGTAGCCATTGTCGGCAAAAGTGGATGTGGAAAGAGCACATTGCTTCGTCTTGTGGCAGGACTGGAAAAGCCGACGGACGGGCAGATACTGGTGAATGGAAAGCCTTTGAATGGATTAAATAAATCGTCACGTACGATGTTTCAGGATGGAAGGCTGTTTCCTTGGAAAAAAATCCTTGAAAATATTGGTGTAGGCTTAAAAGGGGATTGGAAGCCAAGTGCTATGGAATTACTGGAGCAAGTGGGCCTTGCCGATCGAGCAAATGAGTGGCCGTCCGTTTTATCTGGAGGGCAGAAACAAAGGGTGGCATTAGCGAGGGCATTGGTGAACCAACCTGACATACTCCTCTTGGATGAGCCGTTAGGGGCATTGGATGCTTTGACTAGAATTGGCATGCAAAGGCTGATTGAGGAACTATGGAGGAAAAGGGACTTTACTGCCTTACTTGTTACACATGATGTTGAAGAAGCCGTAATGCTTGCCGATCGTGTCTTATTAATCGAAGAAGGCAAAGTCGTCATGAATAAGGAAATCAATCTGCCGAGACCGCGGAAAAAGGATAGCATTCAATATTCATCACTAGCAGCCCAAATCCTTAACCGGGTGATGCAAGTTGAGGGGGAAATGGAAAAAAAGGCGATTCACGCTTGAATCAGAGAAAAAAATGAAAAAAGTTTTTTGTAGCAAGTTCCTATGTTTACCATATGTTTATCACCTTCTTGCTCCCTTTGGATTTTACCTTTCATGTTTAATGCTTCGCCATTTAGGGAAATGTTAAATATAGAGAAACTTGCAATTCATATTCAGGAAGGCGGAGGATGTATGAGTAATATATTAGCTGCAAAAGAACGTACGGATTCAAAACACTCTAATTTAAGGAATTTGAGAGAAAGCGGCGAAATCCCTGCGATAGTATATGGCAATAAAAATGACAGTACGGCCATTTCAGTCAATAATATTGAGCTTCAAAAGACAATCAAGGAAATAGGCCGTAATGGAATCATTTCTTTGGACTTGGAAGGTAAGAATTATAAAGTCATGCTCTCTGACTATCAAAAGGATCCAATAAAGAACTCCATTTATCATGCAGACTTTTTAATTGTAGATATGTCCGCCCAATTACAGGCACAAGTACGCGTTAACCTTGTAGGTGTTTGTAAAGGCGTGAAAGACGGCGGGGTCCTTCAGCAGTCTCTTCATGAAGTGACGGTTACAGCTAAACCTAATGACATTCCTGACTCCATCGATGTTGACGTTACCGAACTTCAGGTAGGAGATACAATCTACATATCCGATATCCAAACGAATAAACAAGTTACAATCGACAACGATGGTGAAGAAGTCGTTGCATCTGTTCTGGCTCCTCGTCAGGAAGAGGAAATAAGTACAGGTGAACAGCAAGATGGCGGTATCCCTGAAAATGAAGAAGGCAGGGAAACCAAGGCATCACCAGAGTCATGATGCCGGGATTAAACAAGTGAATCGTGATATAATAGGCGTAGCTCTTAACGAGTTACGTCTTTTCAATCTCTGGATCATCCATTTAAGCCGGACCATTTTTTCGTGGTCGACTCCTTTAATAGGGTTTTTACTAATTAGTTCTCCGGTAGCTTGCAGGCAAGGTTGAAATTAGGGTACTATTTTTCTAAGGTCAATGATCTTGGAAAAACTTCGTCCCAGCGTAACTCCCTAAATAACCGTAATGACGGAGTGTGAATCATGAAAATTATTGTAGGGTTAGGGAACCCAGGTAAACAATATGAAAAAACTCGGCATAACGTCGGATTTGAAGTAATAGATGAGTTATCCAAAAGATGGTCGATCCCACTTGATCAAGCAAAGCATAAGGGGATCTATGGTGCAGGAATGGTAAAGGGAGAAAAGGTTTTATTGCTTAAACCCTTAACCTACATGAATTTGTCAGGAGAATCCATTTCGGCTGTCATGCATTTCTTTAAGGTGGATATCGCGGATGTTGTCATTATATATGATGACCTTGATTTGCCTCCAGGGAAGCTTCGCCTTCGTCAAAAAGGAAGTGCAGGCGGTCATAATGGGATAAAATCTTCAATTGCCCATTTGGGTACGCAAGAATTCAATCGAATCAGAATAGGGATTGGCCGCCCGATTGGCCGTATTCCAGTATCTGACTATGTCTTAGGGCGCTTTTCGCCTGAAGAATGGGATCATGTCGGTGCAACGATCGAAAAGAGTGCAGCTTCTTGTGAAGCCTGGTTGGAAAAACCATTTCTACAGGTAATGAACGAATATAACCAATAAGCAGAGAGTAGATATAAGTAAAGAATAATATCTTCCTGTTTCGCTGAATAAAACCCCTCTATTTTTGTACATACTAACACTATTACTAAAATAGGGGGTTACCAAATGGCTCTCCATTATCGATGCCGACATTGCGGAACTAAGCTGGGCTCAATCGAGGCACACTCACTGAGTACGGAGCAGTTAGGTTTTAATCAACTTACCGATGAAGAGCGACAAGAGATGATCGTTTATGATTCTGAAGGGGATATGCATGTAAGGGCGATATGTGAAGACTGTCATGAATCGCTGCAAAGAAACCCTGATTTATATGAAAACGATTATATTATTCATTAGCGGGAGAGGGCTTTGGACAAAATCCAAAGCATTTTTCCGTTTGTCTGGAATCCAGGGCACAAAAAAGTGCCTTTAATAAAAAGGACGCTTGGTTAAATGGCCAAGTTCTAATACAAAGAATTCAAATGTTTTTCGCACGTTAAGAGAGGGGGGAAATAAAATGAATGGATTACAGAACTTGTTCTCCAAACAAGATGATGTTCATTCGTTAATAGCCGGCATCGATGAAGGACTTAAGGAGCAAATCGTCTCTGGTCTGACAGGTTCCTCGAGATCACTATTGCTGGCTTCCGTATATGAAAAGACGAATAGGCCTATTTTATTGGTTACCCATAATTTATTGCAAGCACAAAAATTCCATGAGGACTTATCCAGTTTCATTCCCGAGGAAGAATTATATATATATCCAGCCAATGAATTGATAGCGGCTGATTTGAGTGTAGCCAGCCCGGAATTAAGGGCTCAACGTGTAGAGGCATTGAACTTTTGGGCGGAAGGAAAGAAAGGGATTGTCATTGCGCCAATTCCAGGGGTACGTCGTGTGCTTCCTCCAAAGGATATTTGGAAGAGGCATCAGCTAGCATTTAATTTAGGGGAAGACATCGAGCTTGAATCAACGCTTAATAAATTCATTGCCATGGGTTATAACCGGTCTGAAATGGTTGCTTCTCCAGGTGAATTCAGTATCAGGGGCGGCATAATCGATATTTATCCGATCACCGAACCTAATCCAATACGAATTGAATTATTCGATACCGAAATAGATTCAATAAGGACCTTTTCAAGCGAAGATCAGCGATCCATCGAGAAACTCAAGAAGGTGACGATTGGTCCCGTCAGTGAGGCTTTGCTAGAGACAGAGCATATCGAAAGAATCATAACAAGGCTCGAGAGCGGATTAAGTAAAAGCTTGAAAAAACTTAAAGACGAGAAAACTAAGGAACAGCTGGTTCAAACGATCAGTTATGAACTTGAACAGCTGAAAATGGGAAATATACCTGACAAAATCTTTAAATACTTAAGTTTAGCGTATGAGGATCCAGCTAGTTTAATAGATTATTTACCGGTAAATGGTTTGGTTTTCTTAGATGAAATCAGTAGAATCCAGGAAATCAATGATTCTTTGGAAAAGGAAGAGGCTGGGTGGTACACAGACCTTTTAAGTCAGGGACAAATTATCCATGATATAAAATTGGCTCATCCCATGCAGGAATTAATAGTGAAATCCAGCAGGCCGTTTGTATACCTTTCATTGTTTTTACGGCATGTACCGCATACGAATCCTCAGAATATCCTGAATTTTGCCAGTAAACAAATGCAAAATTTCCATGGACAGATGAATGTGTTCAAAGCTGAACTGGAACGTTGGAAAAAAGGTAAATACACAGTCGTCATACTTGGACAGGATGAAGAACGGGTAAAAAAGCTGCATTCGGTTTTGGCCGATTATGATATAGAGGCCGCAGAACTGTTTAATGCGGACAGCATTCTTCCAGGTAAAGTACAGATTTTACGCGGCAGTCTGAATAGCGGCTTTGAATTACCTATGCAAAAATTCAGTATCATAACGGAAACGGAATTGTTCAATAAGAAGTCAAAGAAATCAATACGGAGACAGAAACTATCGAATGCGGAGCGAATCAAAAGTTATTCCGAACTGAAGATCGGTGACTATGTCGTTCATGTTAACCACGGAATCGGTAAATACTTGGGTATTGAGACCCTTACGATCAACGGGGTCCATAAAGATTACCTGAATATTCGTTATCAAGCGGATGACAAATTGTATGTTCCTGTCGACCAGATTGATCTTGTCCAAAAATATGTCGGTTCTGAAGGAAAGGAACCGAAGCTTTATAAGCTAGGCGGAACGGAATGGAAACGTGTCAAAAGCAAGGTTCAATCATCCGTTGAGAATATTGCCGATGATTTAATCAAGTTATACGCAGAAAGAGAAGCGGCAAAGGGCTATGCCTTTTCACCTGATGGTGATATGCAGAGGGAATTCGAAACATCATTCGCTTATAACGAAACGGAAGATCAATTACGTTCCATCGTCGAAATCAAAAAGGATATGGAACGGGAACGGCCGATGGATCGTTTATTATGCGGTGATGTTGGATATGGGAAGACAGAGGTGGCCATCCGGGCCGCTTTTAAAGCCATAATGGATGGCAAGCAAGTTGCATTTCTTGTTCCGACCACAATCCTCGCCCAGCAGCATTATGAAACATTAAGGGAGCGTTTTCAAGATTATCCGATTTCGATTGGTCATATGAGCCGTTTCCGGACTAAAAAACAGCAAACCGAGACGATTAAAGGATTGAAGGCCGGCACGGTGGATATTGTGGTTGGTACGCATAGGATTTTATCCAAAGATATCGTGTACCGCGATTTGGGATTGCTAATCATTGATGAAGAACAGCGCTTTGGCGTTACACATAAGGAAAAGATCAAACGGTTAAAAACTAATGTGGATGTACTGACTTTGACTGCGACGCCGATTCCAAGAACCCTTCATATGTCCATGTTGGGCGTGAGGGATTTGTCCGTCATCGAAACACCGCCTGAGAACCGGTTCCCGATCCAAACTTATGTCATGGAGTATAATGGCTCGTTGGTAACGGAAGCGATAGAACGGGAATTGGCCAGGGATGGTCAGGTTTACTTCCTTTACAATCGGGTAGAGGATATAGCAAGAAAAGCAGAAGAAATTTCCATGCTTGTGCCCGATGCCCGTGTCACCTATGCTCATGGGCAAATGACTGAGCAAGAACTGGAATCCGTCATGTTCAGCTTTTTAGAAGGCGAATATGATGTTTTGGTGAGTACAACCATTATAGAGACGGGTGTTGATATCCCGAATGTCAATACGCTTATCGTGAATGAAGCGGATAGAATGGGACTTTCACAGCTCTATCAGCTGCGTGGGCGTGTAGGACGATCCAATCGGGTGGCATATGCATTCTTCACTTATAGGAAAGATAAAGTGTTGACTGAAGTGGCAGAAAAACGTCTTCAATCCATTAAGGAATTTACAGAATTGGGTTCAGGGTTCAAAATCGCGATGCGTGATTTATCCATCAGGGGAGCTGGAAACATCTTGGGGGCTCAACAACATGGCTTCATCGATTCAGTCGGTTTTGATCTGTATTCACAAATGCTGAAAGAAGCGGTAGATGCGAAACGTAATGACCAGCCAGCCGAAGAAAAGAACACCCTTGAAATTGATGTTGAAGTGGATGCTTATATCCCTGATGCCTACATAATGGATGGACATCAGAAAATAGAAATGTATAAAAGGTTCAGAGGTATTGCTTCGCTTGAAGAAGTGGAAGAATTACAGGATGAAATGATCGATCGTTTCGGAGAGTATCCAGACGAAGTTTCCTTTTTATTCATGATTGCCGAAATGAAGGTATATGCTGAAAAGGCCGGAATTGAAAGCATTAAACAATTAAAGCAGGAAATCAGCATTATCCTTAGGGAAAAGGTCAGCAGCGATGTGGATGGACAAAAGGTGTTCGAGCTGGGATCGAAGTATGGCCGTATGGTCGGCTTCGGCATGGACGGCAATAGAATGAAGCTGGTCCTGCACATAAAGGGCGTAGAACAAAGCAAATGGCTTAATATCTTA
The DNA here is from genome assembly GCF_918698065.1 of Peribacillus sp. Bi134. NCBI lineage: Bacteria > Bacillati > Bacillota > Bacilli > Caryophanales > Bacillaceae > Peribacillus > Peribacillus sp. Bi134. The sequence continues at coordinate 32,601 of NZ_CAKKLN010000016.1, forward strand.
TTTGAGATGACCAAGGGTTTACAGTATGTAAAAAAAGAGACTCAAGCCACAAAAAACTAAAATTGAATGATAGTCCTCTTGAAGAAATTTTTTTAGGTACCATGGTAAAAAAATGCAACAAAAAGAAAAATTTTTTCAAAGTGCATAGAACTTACCATTAGAAAAATACTAAGTACAATAGCTGGTGATGATTTTGCTACAAAATGAGGATTTATCAAATCAATTAGATGAAAGTGAGGCAACATTAGATGAAAGCAACTGGTATCGTTCGCCGAATTGATGATTTAGGAAGAGTCGTCATCCCGAAAGAAATTCGCAGGACCCTCCGTATCCGTGAAGGAGATCCACTGGAAATATTTGTGGATAGGGATGGGGAAGTCATCCTTAAGAAATACTCTCCTATTAGTGAATTAGGCGATTTTGCTAGGGAATATGCAGAAGCACTTTATGATAGCCTTGGAAATCCAGTTATGATTTGTGATAGGGATACTTACATTGCAGTGGCAGGCGGCTCCAAAAAAGAATACTTAAATAAAAGCGTTAGTGAACTAGTGGAAAAAATCATGGAAGAAAGAAATCCTGTCCTGGAGTCTCCAAATGGACAAATTTCATTCGTTGATTCCAATGATGAAGAGGTCCAATCTTATACTGCAGCTCCGATCATTGCGAGTGGCGACCCGATTGGTGCCGTCTTGATTTTCTCTAAAGATAGTACCATTGGTGAAGTGGAACAGAAATCGGTTGAAACAGCAGCAAGTTTCCTAGCTAGACAAATGGAACAGTAACCTTGGACATGCCATTATATTTTTAAAGGTGGAAAGGGCAGCAATCGCGCTGTCCTTTTTGCAATTTCTAAAAAAGAAGTGGATATGGAAATTAATTAACAGTATGGCTGGAATTGAAAAATAACCATTAGAATTATGCTATAATAACTACCACATATGAGTGAAAAGGGGAAAAAGAATGGCTGAAAAGCCTAATAAAACATCAAATGAACTTTTTCGAGGTGCGCTGATTTTGAGCGCAGCTGCGATTATCGTAAAAGTATTGAGTGCGGCCTATCGCATTCCTTATCAGAACATTGCGGGTGACATCGGGTTTTATATCTATCAACAGGTCTACCCCTTCTACGGTGTTGCTTTTACATTATCAACACTCGGCTTTCCGGTAGTCATATCCAAACTTATTGCTGAACGGGAGTCTTCCAAAAATAACTTTGCGGTCAATGACATTTTAATGACATCATTCGTCGTCTTAAGCTCGATAGGAGTCATGATGTTTGCTGCACTGTTCCTTGGCGCTGATTGGATAGCAGGATGGATGAAGGATCCGCGTTTAGCCGGTCTGCTGAGAATCGTTGCCTATTCATATCTATTAATGCCGATTTCATCTGTTTTACGAGGTTATTTTCAAGGAATAAACGACATGTTACCGACAGCAAGTTCGCAGGTCGCTGAACAATGCATCCGTGTGTTGACGATACTGGTTCTTTCAACAATATTCGTGAATCAGGGCTACTCTCCTTATGGGGTCGGCAAGGGGGCGGTCCTCGGTTCGATAACCGGCGGCATGACCGGCCTGGTACTGCTTATTGCTTTCGTTATTTTAAGAGAAGAATGGAAGCTTTTTTTACGGATGAGAATCAAACCGGTAAATTTCATCAAAATCTCCAAAGTCCTGGTTTTCCAAGGGTTGGCCTTTTGTATAACTGGCTTGATCCTTATCTTGTTTCAGTTTGTCGATTCCCTGCACCTATATTCCCTACTAAGGGAAACGGGGATGGGGGAAAAGGAAGCCAAGGAATGGAAAGGGGTATATGACCGGGGACAGCCTTTGCTTCAGCTAGGTACAGTCGTGGCTAATTCTTTTGCATTGGCACTGGTACCTGTAATATCCGGATTCGTTCAGAGGAAAAGTGAACATGAATTATTGAATAAAATCAAATTGGCGCTTCGTGTAAGCGCGACGATAGGACTCGCAGCTGCGATCGGGCTGGTGGTGACGATGGAGCCTGTCAATCATATGCTGTTCACGGATGTTAAAGGGACCATTACTTTAGCAATTTTCTCTTTATCGATTTTATTCACATCCGTCATAATGGCAGAAGCGGCAGTGATTCAAAGCTTAGGCTATTCGTTCATACCGGTGATCATTACGCTTGTGGGTGTGGTCAGCAAGTGGGCTTTGAACCTTGTCCTGGTGCCTCATTACAAAATCGCGGGAGCAGCCTCGGCAACAGTGCTTGCATTTATGATCATGTCTGTATTATTTTATGTGGTATTGAGAGTGCATATTAAAAAGACATTAATTGAAAAGAAGCACGTGTTAATAATCTTGAAGAGTACGGTTTACATGGGTACGGCGGTTGTTATATTCAATGGCTTATTCGAATTGATGTCCTCAGGCGAGAGCCGGTTGTTAGCTACGATTCAAGCTTTGACCGGTGTAGGGATCGGTGCAGCCGTTTTTGTGATGACCGCCATTCGTTCAGGCTTATTTGGTGAAGAAGAACTTGCACTTATACCTGCAGGTTCAAAGCTTAAACGATTTATTATAACGAATAGGAGTATACGAAATCATGAATGAGATTACGATAATAGGCCTTGGTGCAGGGGATTTAGATCAGCTTCCACTAGGAATTTATAAAAAATTGCTGCAAACAGAACAATGCTTCATCAGAACTATTGATCATCCGGTTATCTGGGATTTGAAAAAGGAAGGAATCAATTTCACGGCGTTTGACGGGATATATGAAAAGCACGACCAATTTGAAGCGGTATATGAAGAAATTGCCGGAACATTATTACAAGAGGCTTCAAACCGTTCCGTTCTTTACGCAGTTCCGGGGCATCCTATGGTAGCGGAAAAAACGGTTCAGCTTTTGCTCGAAAAGGGTCCGGCTCTTGGAATAGCCATTAAGCTGGAAGGCGGGCAAAGTTTCCTTGATCCCTTGTTTCAGGCTGTTAAAATCGATCCGATTGAAGGGTTCCAGCTATTGGATGGAACAGATCTTTCACCAGATGATTTGCACATTACCCAGCATATGATAATCGGACAGGTGTATGACGCATTCAGTGCGTCCAATGTGAAGCTGACTTTAATGGAAAAGCTACCGGATGACTACGAGGTATATATCGTTACAGCGGCAGGAAGCAGTCAGGAAAAAGTGACAAGATGCGCTCTGTTCGAGCTCGACCGTCAGATGGAGTTAAGTAACTTGACGAGTGTTTATGTCCCGCCTGTTAGGGAAGAAGCTTTACGATACAGGGAGTTTTCTAAGCTGCGGCAGGTCATCGCAGAACTTAGAGGTCCTGACGGATGTCCTTGGGATAAGAAACAAACTCATGAAAGCTTGAAGAAATATCTAATAGAAGAGGCATATGAGCTGATTGATTCCATCGATGAAGAGGACGATGAGGGCATGGTTGGTGAACTTGGGGATGTCCTGCTTCAAGTGATGCTTCATTCACAAATCGGTGAAGATGAGGGCATGTTCACGATAGACGATGTGATTGAAGGCATTACGGCGAAAATGATTCGACGCCACCCTCATGTATTCGGAGATGTTGAAGTGAACGGCGAGGAAGATGTATTAGTGAACTGGCAGAAAATCAAAGAGAATGAAAAAGGGAGCGAAACAAAAGCATCGCAATCCATACTTGATGGGATTGAGAAATCGCTGCCAAACTTACTTCGGGCCGAAGAGTACCAAAAAAGGGCTGCGAAGGTTGGATTCGATTGGGATGAGGTTTCCGAAGCCTGGAAAAAGGTCAGGGAAGAAGTGCAGGAATTGGAAGCTGAAATATTAAGCCCGAAAATGGATGTCGAAAGAATAAAATCAGAGCTGGGCGACCTCTTTTTTGCGCTTGTCAACATTTCACGTTATTATGACATACAAGCGGAAGAAGCCGTCTACAAAGCAAACCAGAAATTCCACCGGCGTTTTACATATATAGAAGAGTGCATTCAAAGGGCAGACAAAAAGTTTGAGGATTATACATTGGAAGAACTGGATTCATATTGGGATGAAGCAAAAGCTAAAGGACTTTAATTAAGGGAGAGATTTTAATGTCGATGAGATTGGATAAATTCCTAAAAGTTTCAAGATTGATCAAGCGCCGCACACTTGCGAAAGAGGTTGCCGATAAAGGGAGAATCACGATTAACGGACAACAGGCCAAAGCAAGTTCAAATGTGAAAGATGGCGATGAATTGACTGTACGATTCGGTCAAAAGCTCGTTACGGTACGTGTTGATAAAATTCAAGAAACGACCAAAAAAGAAGCGGCTGCAGATATGTATACCATCGTAAAGGAAGAAAAGCTAGCGGTGGAGTAAGGACAGGCTTGGTTCTAATTCCGCTCTTACGGACATACACTTGTACAAAATCAGTGGTACTGTGAGGGATGAAAAAATGAGCCAATATAATGATCCGAATGCTGGTTACACAAAGGGAACGACCCAAGAGCACGATGTAACGATGAAAGGCCGCCGTTTGCTTGATATTACCGGTGTCAAACAAGTTGAAAGTTTTGATAATGAGGAGTTTCTGCTCGAAACTGTAATGGGATTCTTATCTATCCGGGGCCAAAACTTGCAAATGAAGAATTTAGACGTTGATAAAGGCATCGTCTCCATTAAGGGAAAGATTTTCGACCTTGTTTATTTAGATGAGCAATCAGGGGAGAAAGCTAAAGGCTTCTTTGGCAAATTGTTCAAATGACCTTAACGATTCAATTTTATACGTTGCTTGCGATGATAGGCATGGGCAGTGGCTTTGGAGCTGCCCTGGATACGTATAACCGGTTCCTGAAACGATCAGAAAGGAAAAGGTGGATTGTATTCATCCATGACTTCCTTTTCTGGATCATTCAGGGTCTCCTTATTTTTTATGTTTTGTTTTTAGTGAATGAGGGAGAGTTTCGCCTTTATTTATTTTTGGCCTTATTATGCGGTTTTTCAGCTTATCAAGCACTTTTCAAAGGCTTCTATCAACGTTTTTTAGAGTTTTTGATAATACTTGTGATAAAGTTGGCGAGATTTATAACGAATTCGGTTCACATGCTGATATTTGTTCCGATAAAATGGGTAATAGTATCTGTAATAGCCATTATCTTCGGGATATGTAAGTTCGTTTTAGCATTATTAAAATGGGCGGGGAAAATACTTCTTTTCATTTTGAATATTTTCTGGAGGCCATTAAAATGGATTTTGATCTATATATGGAATTTATTGCCGGTTTTTGTTACGAAAAACGTCGGGAAGTTTTATAATAAAGGAAAAGGGATTTTATTGAAAATAAAGAATTCTATATTTAGAACGCTAAATAGATGGAGAAATAAAAAGAAATGAGGAGCGATAAAAAATGAGTAGCCTGCGTAAAAGGAAAGTGGCAAAAATAGAAAATCCCTACGTCGCTCAACAAGAGAAAAAAGTACAAACCGTAGAAAAAAAGAAGCGTGGTCTAATGCGTAGATTAACTCTTTACTCAGTTTTCGCCGCTGTCTTTTTGATTTTTGCCGTTTCCACCCTCATAACGCAAAATGTTGCACTGGATGAGAAAGTACAACAGAAGGAAGAATTGAAGGGAAAGTTAGCTGAATTGAAAAAAGACGAGACCCTTCTTAAAGAAGAAATCGTAAAGCTTAATGACGACGACTATATAGCGAAAATAGCCAGACGGGATTATTTCTTATCTGAAAAAGGCGAAATCATATTTACCCTTCCAAAAGGGAAGGAAGATAGTGACTAATATTGACACTGTTTTTTTACTTTCGTTATAATATAGAGTGAAGAGATTTTTTAACATTTCTAAGGAGGAACATTTTTTTTATGTCAATCGAAGTAGGCAGCAAGTTACAAGGTAAAGTAACAGGCATAACTAATTTTGGTGCATTTGTAGAGCTACCTCAAGGTTCAACCGGTCTTGTCCATATCAGTGAAGTGGCTGATAACTATGTCAAGGATATCAATGATCATTTAAAAGTGGGCGATACAGTTGAGGTGAAAGTCATCAATGTTAAAGATGGCAAGATTGGCTTGTCCATAAAAAAAGCGGTAGACCGTCCTGAAGCTGAGCAAAAACCTGCATACACACCACGTCCGCGCCAAGGAAGAGGGAATGACAGCCGTTCCAAAGACTTCCGCTCGAAAGGTAATGGTTTCCAACCGAAGGAAAACTTTGAGCAAAAAATGGCTAAATTCTTAAAAGATAGCGAAGACCGCTTAACGACCCTTAAACGTAGCACCGAAACGAAACGGGGAGGTCGAGGAGGAAGACGCGGATAAAACTGCTGCTGAAAATAATAGTTTAGCAACTTTTCCTGTGAAATTATTCATAGTGTAGATAAAGGCAAGCTTGCCGGCTTGTCTTCTTTTAATTATCAACAACATAAAAAAAGCGCCTCTTTACACTTACTGAGATAGGTGTAAAGAGGCGCTTTTGTATTTGATGACCCGTACGGGATTCGAACCCGTGTTACCGCCGTGAAAGGGCGGTGTCTTAACCGCTTGACCAACGGGCCATTATTTTCATGAAAAAAGATAGCGGCAGAGGGGATCGAACCCCCGACCTCACGGGTATGAACCGTACGCTCTAGCCAGCTGAGCTACGCCGCCATAATGATAAGTGCTACTGAAGCACAAGTTATATCTTACATTCGTGAAGAATAAATGTCAACAAAAAAAATAAAGTTTGTCGGTTTCCATTTCCTGATTATTTATTCGTGTTATTTTCCGCAAAAATAACCTAAAAACTTTGCTTTTCTTCAAAAAAAAAAGAACACCCGTTTCTGTATTGGAAAAAAAGGCACAAAAACCTGTATACAAATGATTGTTCAAGAAGAATTTCGTCGAACGTTTTTCTTATCCGCTTATAAAATTCTGACAAAAAAATAAACAAGCCCTCTATATAATAAAAATCACTAATACGAATGGGGTGTTGAAATGGAAAAAGTAGAAAGACCTATGATGGAACCTCTTGGTGATGTTCAGTTAAAAGAAGCGAAGGCAGGGGCCATCAATTGGATCCAACAACTGCAAATGAAGACGGAAGACATTTTCATAAAAAAAGGTATCTCTTTAGCAATTATTGGTTTTTTATTAGGACGGGCATTAATTCTTTCACAGCTGGCACCATTTGGACTTCCGTTTTTCGCAGCCGTGTTTCTCATGAGACGTGACAGGGCACCACTTGCTTTATTCGGATTGATTGCAGGTGGGCTGACCGTTCACTATTCTAATAGTTTAGTCATCTTTGCATCGGCGTTTCTGCTCCTGTTATTTCATAAGATCAAGAAGCCCGCCGTGGAAGGACAATTCAAGACGATGTCGATGTACGTTTTTGCTTCACTATTCCTGGTCAACCTGGCCGAGCAATATCTGGTATTCCGAACGATTCAGCTGTACGACTTAATGATGATAGGAGTAGAGGCGGGACTCGCAATGATCTTAACCTTAATCTTCATACAGTCCATCCCGCTGCTGACCATTCGGACAAAGTCCCAATCATTAAAGACGGAGGAAATCGTCAGCATCATCATCCTGCTGGCTTCGGTGATGACCGGAACCATAGGCTGGATGATATACGATCTATCACTCGACCATATATTCTCGCGATACTTGGTCCTCCTCTTCGGGCTGGCGGGAGGGGCCGCCATAGGCTCCACTGTAGGTGTAGTTACTGGATTGATATTCAGTCTGGCAAGTATTGCTAGTCTCTATCAAATGAGCCTTCTCGCTTTTTCCGGGCTTCTGGGCGGTCTGTTGAAGGAGGGAAGGAAGATAGGGGTTGCCGCGGGCCTCATGATTGCTACGTTACTGATAGGTTTATATGGTGAGGGCACCGGCAATATTATGGTGACCCTCTATGAATCAATTATAGCTGTGGCCCTATTTATATTGACACCGTCATCCATAATCAACAAAATAGCGAAACATATACCGGGAACAGTCGAGAATTCTGATGAACAGCAGCAGTATGCCCGGAAAGTGAGGGATGTCACCGCTCAAAGGGTGGAGCAATTCTCACATGTATTTGAGGCGCTCTCAAATAGCTTTTCCCAAGTGGATGAAAGGGGGAGATTGGAGGAAGATGAGAAAGAATTCGACTACTTCTTAAGTAATGTAACGGAAAAGACGTGCCAGCTTTGTTTTAAAAAGGAACAGTGCTGGTCCAAGAACTTTAATACAACCTATGACGGCATGCAGGAAATTATGCTTCAATTAAGTGAAAATAATGGTCAGCTTCCCCAAAAGACTTCGAAGGAATGGGGGAAATATTGTAGCCGCGGCCCTCAGGTCATTGGGGCGATATCACAGGAGCTTACTTATTTTGAAGCCAACCAAAAATTAAAAAGGCAGGTGAAGGAAAGCCGGAAGCTAGTTGCGGATCAATTGCGGGGAGTTTCGGCAGTAATGGATGATTTTGCGAAAGAAATTCAAAGGGAAAGGAAGAATCATCATGTACATGAAGAATCCATTTTGGAAGCCATCCAGGATTTTGGACTGCACATAGGGTATGTAGAAATATACAGTCTAGAACAAGGGAATGTTGATATAGAAATGAGTGTCCCATACTGCCAGGGCAGAGGGGAATGTGAAAAATTGATTGCACCTATGCTTTCTGACATTTTAGGGGAAACGATAGTCGTTCATTCAGAAGAGTGTGCAACGTATCCAAACGGGCAATGTGAGGTGATATTTAGGTCAGCAAAAAAATTCACGGTCGAAACGGGTGTTGCTCATGCTGCCAAGGGGGGAGGGCTTGTATCAGGAGATAGTCATACGACCATGGAAATTGGCTGCGGCAAATTCGCAATAGCCATTAGTGATGGAATGGGAAATGGGGAAAGGGCCCATTTTGAAAGTACAGAGACATTGAAGCTGCTTCAAAAATTTTTACAATCGGGAATTGAAGAAAAAATAGCCATTAAATCCGTAAACTCCGTATTATCTCTACGCACTACCGATGAAATATTTTCGACTCTTGATTTGGCAATGATTGATCTTCAGGACGCAAAGGCTAAGTTTTTAAAAATCTGTTCAATACCGAGTTTCATTAAAAGGGGGGATAGGATAATAAAAATTGAATCAAGTAACCTCCCTATGGGAATCATCCAGGATTTCGATGTTGATGTTGTATCAGAAGAGCTCAAGGCAGGGGACATACTAATCATGATGAGCGATGGAGTGTTCGATGGCCCCTCACATGTTGAAAATATCGAGTTCTGGCTTAAACGGAAAATCAAGGAAATGGAAACAGACGATCCGCAGGAAATCTCTGATTTAATATTGGAAGAGGTCATCCGAACAAAAGGGATCATAGATGATGACATGACAGTGGTAACATCGAAAATCAAGCATAACACACCGAAATGGGCATCCATTCCCGTTTCTCCAAAACGCAAAAAGGCCCAGTAGGCCGTTTATATATATAATAAATAAAACCAAAAATGAGGTGGTGAAATGGAAGAAGGTTAAAAGGTAAAGAGACTTTTCAATCACTCCACTCCATGATGTGACTTGATGCGATGTCTTAGCGTATAAATTCCCCCTTTTTAGTCAATTATGGTAACAAATTGATAGGAAGGGAGAGCAAAACATGAAAGCAGGAACATTAAAACAGATTTTGCTTATAACCGACGGATGTTCAAATCATGGTGAGGAGCCGTCTGCCATGGCTGAATTAGCAAGGAAGCAAGGCATAACCATCAATGTCATAGGTGTCATGGAAAATGATGTTATAGATGAAAAGGGTCTTAAGGAGATCGAGAAGATTGCTGGTTCAGGAGGTGGCGTAAGTCAAATAGTCTATTCCCAGCAGTTGTCACAAACCGTCCAAATGGTCACACAAAAGGCAATGACTCAAACTATACAGGGAGTTATCAATCGCGAACTTCAACAAATACTTGGAGATTCAAAAACGATGGAGGATCTTCCGCCGGATAAACGAGGAGAAGTGATGGAGGTGGTCGATGAGCTTGGGGAAACGAGCAAGCTCGAAGTACTGATTCTTGTAGATACCAGTGCAAGCATGAAACATAAACTGCCTACAGTAAAAGATTCCTTATTAGATCTTTCCCTTAGCATGAATGCAAGAATGGGTGACAGCAGTTTTTCCGTATTCGTATTTCCTGGGAAAAGAAATGATGTTGAAAAGTTGCTGGATTGGACCCCGAACCTTGAAGCCCTGACGGCAACTTTTCCTAAGCTTAGTACAGGGGGACTCACTCCGACAGGTCCAGCCATTCGTGAAGCTTTAACATATTTCAATAAAAAACGTTCATTGAGGGGATTGTTATCACATGATGATGAACAATACTTTGAGGAATCAATGTAAACTCCTGCCTGGCAGTTTGGTCACTGGAAAATGGAATAAAAACCAGTACAAAATAATTAAGGAATTGGGGTGTGGAGCGAACGGGATCGTCTATTTGGTTGAAAGCAAAAATCGTCATTATGCTTTAAAGCTCAGTGATAATGGGACGTCCATTATTTCGGAGATGAATATCCTAAAATCCTTTTCAAAGGTCCAGGGGTCTACCCTTGGACCTTCCTTTTTGGAAGCGGATGATTTCATGAAAACAGGAAAGCAGCTCCCTTTTTATGTCATGGAATATATCCACGGACACGATTTTTTGCGTTTCATCGATAAGAAAGGGTCATCATGGATTGGAGTCTTAATGCTTCAGCTTTTAACCAGCTTGTCTGCCTTGCATACCAATGGCTGGGTGTTCGGCGATTTAAAACCTGAGAATTTGATCGTGACTTCACCAGCCTATAAGGTGAGGTGCGTGGATGTAGGCGGAACCACCTTAATTGGGCGATCTGTTAAAGAATTCACCGAGTTCTTTGACAGGGGTTACTGGGGTCTTGGATCAAGAAAGGCAGATCCGCAATATGACTTGTTCGCTGTGGCGATGATTATAATCAATTCGGCCTATCCTGGACGTTTCCACAAGCAAGGGGAGGGGTATAGACAGCTTAACGACTTGATTAAGCAGAAAAAGGAATTGCACCCATATAGAAAGATGTTGGATAAAGCACTTCACGGGCAGTATGATTCTGCCCTCCAAATGCGGGAGGATTTGGTCACGGTGCTAAGTAAGCAAAATCACTCGAAGAAAAAGAGTCCGACCAAGGCAGCTACCAGCCAGTCACAAACAATTCAACCTGCAACGAGACAAGCAAGAAGGTCCCAAAACCATTCAAAAAAGAAAAGTGGCGGTTTTTTTGAAACTTTTTTGTTGGTTGCCATCATATCGATGCTCTATGTTCTTTACATATATGAACAGTTGTTATGATATAGTTATTAGGTGAAATGCCATGGAATAATTGAAACCATTTCATGATTGAATCGTATAAAACTAATGCCTGTTCATAAAGAAGGAAGATTGTATGTTAAAGGAAAAAGTTCTGAGCACCATCTATAGAAACGAATTGATTAAGGAAAACTCGAAGTTGCTAATAGGCGTTTCCGGAGGGCCGGATTCATTGGTGCTTCTCCATATCCTTAAGGAAATTCAATCTCTTTTTCATTACGAGATGATTGTTGCGAGTGTTGACCATATGTTTCGTGGTGAAGAATCCTATGAGGATTATAAATATGTCGAGCATATATGTGAACGGTGGGGCATTACATTTGAGGGAAAAAGGATTGATGTTCCAGCCCGGATGAAACAGACGGGGGAAAGTTCACAAATAACGTCAAGAAAGCTGCGTTTTGCCTTTTATGAAGAAATGATGGATAAGCACCAAGCCTCCACTCTTGTCCTGGGGCATCATGGAGATGATCAAATCGAAACGATGCTCATGCGTTTAACAAGAGGGGCGACAGGGAAGGCAAGGGCAGGTATTCCTATAAAGAGACGTTTCCATACCGGAAATCTGATCAGGCCTTTTCTTGAAATCACGAAAAGCCAAATAATCGAATATGCGGGCCTTCATGATATCGAACCAAGATTTGATCCGAGCAATGAAACCGGTGTCTATGCTAGAAATCGTTTTAGACATGAAGTCCTTCCGTTTTTAAAAAAAGAAAATGGCAAGGTTCATGAGCATTTTCAACGATTCAGTGAAGAGCTTTATGAAGATGAAGAGTTTTTTTTGAACCTGGTTTCAAGCAAAATGTCCGATGTTTGGATCACACAGGATAAAGATCAAGCGGTTATTCAGATTGATAAGGTTCTCGCGATGCCTAAACCTTTACAAAGAAGGGCGATTCAACTAATATTAAACTATCTTTATTTGGAGAGACCTTCATCGCTTTCGGCATTACATATTGACCAACTTTTAGTTTTGTTTTTGAATCCTCAACCATCTGCAGAATTGCATCTTCCGGAGGGCCTTATTGCGGAAAAATCATATCAAACTTGCACGTTTAGGTTTTTCCGGCAAAAAAGCCAAAAATATTCCTATAAATTACAAATTCCCGGTGAGACTATTCTTCCGAATGGATATAAGATTAAAGCGCACTATATAAAAGAAGAAATTCCGGTACTTAGAGGAAATCATTCTTTTATACTTCCCGAATCAGCTGTTCAGCTTCCTCTTACAATCCGAAACAGGAATGAAGGCGAGCGGATGGCCGTCAAGGGATTAGGTGGAACTAAAAAGTTAAAGGATATTTTTATTAATGAAAAGATCCCGATGCTAGAAAGAAATGTGTGGCCGGTCATCATCGATCAAACGGGAACGGTCATTTGGCTGCCTGGTTTAAAGAAATCGAATGTTGAGCCGGATATAATTTCTGATGAAAAATCTTTAATCTACTTAGAATATAAAAAAGCTTAATTCTTCATGGGGGGCAATTAATTACAATGACCATGCAAAACGACATTGAAAAGGTTTTAATAACAGAGGAAGAACTTCAAAAGAAAATCAGGGAATTGGGTGCGCAGATTGAAGCTGATTACCAAGGTAAGTTCCCGTTGGCCATCGGAGTGCTGAAAGGCGCCATGCCATTTATGTCAGATTTACTGAAACGCGTTGATACACATCTTGAAATGGACTTTATGGATGTTTCAAGCTATGGTAACTCCACTGTATCTTCCGGTGAAGTGAAAATCATCAAGGATCTTGATACATCAGTTGAGGGCCGGGATATTTTAATCATCGAAGATATTATCGACAGCGGTTTGACTCTTAGCTATCTTGCGGAACTTTTCCGTTATCGAAAAGCAAAATCAATTAAAATCGTTACCTTATTGGATAAACCAACAGGCAGGAAAGCGGATATCACTCCGGACTATGCCGGGTTCATCGTACCGGATGCATTTGTTGTCGGATATGGTCTTGATTTTGCGGAAAAATATCGTAATCTCCCGTATATTGGCATATTGAAGCCTGAAATTTACTCGAATTAATCGTACCTGTTTGAAAGAGAAGACCAGATAAAAACAGCGGTGTTAAATTATTGTAATTCATTAATTTTGTATGATAGTATTTACTATAGTTTGTTTACCCGTGGGAGGAGGTAAGGGATGAATCGGATCTTCCGTAATACCATATTTTATTTACTGATCTTTTTGGTCATCATTGGGATTGTAAGCATTTTTAATAATAACAATGAACCAAACGTAAAATTGACCCAAGATGAATTCTATAAGCATTTGGAGAGTGGGGACGTTACATCACTTACGATGCAGCCCGAAAGCAGTGTATTTGAAATCACAGGAAAGCTCAAAGGTTATGAGGAAAACAAATTCTTTGTGACGTACGTGCCTTTCAGTGAGTATTCGCAAAGCCGGATCAATGACGCTGTAACCAAGCTGGATAAAGACATCATCACTGTCGAACCTCCAGAAAAGACAAGTGGCTGGGTGACATTTTTCACTTCCATCATTCCATTTGTAATCATTTTTATCCTCTTCTTCTTTTTACTTAACCAAGCTCAAGGCGGCGGCGGTGGCCGTGTCATGAACTTCGGGAAAAGTAAGGCGAAATTGTATAATGATGATAAGAAAAAAGTGCGCTTCAATGATGTTGCCGGAGCGGACGAAGAAAAGCAGGAACTTGTCGAGGTCGTCGAATTCTTGAAAGACCCTCGCAAATATGCCGAGCTTGGTGCCCGTATTCCTAAAGGGGTACTTTTAGTTGGGCCTCCTGGTACAGGTAAAACTTTACTGGCACGAGCAGTGGCTGGTGAAGCCGGAACTCCTTTCTTCTCAATCAGTGGTTCTGATTTTGTTGAGATGTTTGTGGGTGTCGGTGCATCCCGTGTTCGTGATTTGTTTGAAAATGCTAAGAAGAACGCACCATGTATCATCTTTATCGATGAAATTGATGCAGTCGGACGTCAACGTGGCGCAGGTCTTGGTGGCGGTCACGATGAACGTGAACAAACATTGAACCAACTCCTGGTGGAGATGGATGGTTTCGGTGGTAATGAAGGAATCATAATCATTGCTGCGACTAACCGTGCTGATGTATTGGATCCTGCATTATTGCGTCCAGGACGTTTTGACCGTCAAATAACGGTAGGCCGACCTGATGTCAAGGGCCGTGAAGAAGTGCTTAAAGTGCATGCACGCAATAAACCTTTAGCAGAAACGGTCGATTTGAAAGCGATCGCTCAGCGTACCCCAGGATTTTCTGGTGCCGATCTTGAAAACTTACTGAATGAAGCGGCTCTTGTAGCTGCCCGTCAAGATAAGAAGAAGATCGACATGTCCGATTTGGATGAAGCTTCGGATCGTGTTATCGCTGGACCTGCCAAGAAAAACCGTGTAATTTCCAAAAAGGAAAGAAATATCGTAGCGTGGCATGAAGCGGGCCATACCATTATTGGATTGGTTCTGGATGATGCCGAGGTCGTTCATAAAGTTACGATTGTCCCTCGTGGTCAAGCTGGCGGTTATGCAGTTATGCTGCCGAAAGAAGATCGTTTCTTCATGACGGAACCTGAGCTTAAAGATAAAATCGTAGGACTATTGGGTGGCCGTGTAGCCGAAGAAGTTACATTCGGAGAAGTGAGCACCGGTGCGCATAACGACTTCCAGCGTGCAACGGGCATAGCTCGGAGCATGGTTATGGAATATGGTATGAGTAAGCTTGGACCGCTTCAATTCGGTAATTCCCAAGGTCAGGTCTTCCTAGGCCGCGATTTCAACAATGATCAAAACTATTCAGATGCAATAGCATATGAAATCGATCTTGAAATTCAACGTATCATCAAGGAAGCTTACGAAAGATGTAAGAAGATACTTACTGAAAATCGTGAAAAACTTGATTTGGTTGCAAAAACCTTGCTTGAAGTGGAAACACTTGATGCTGAACAAATCAAAAGTTTATTCCATAAGGGTAAATTGCCAGAACGTGATTATACTGCACTGAATGGGAATTTAACCACTGATGAGAATGTCAAGGTGAACATCAATAAGAAGAAGGAAGAAAAAGAGGCCCTATTAGATCCATTGGATAAAAGAGGACCTGAGGACCTTGAAATAACGGAGGAAGGTTTGAATACCCCTCCAATCAAAGAAGGTGCACCTCAAGATCAGCCGCTTTCCTTCCCGAACGAAGATGACAATAAAAAGTCTTAAGTTGACTTAATTCAAAAGGGTATTTCCGCCTCGGAAATACCCTTTTCTTAACTTTTATGATAAGGTTTTTTGGGGTACCTTTCGAAAAGTGCGACTAATAGCGTGGGAAATAACAGTGTGTTATGATGTTGGAGAATAATTTACCGGAGTGATGAAACGATGATTTTTGTATTAGATGTTGGGAATACGAATACTGTATTAGGCGTATACGATGAAGATATTTTAAAATATCATTGGCGAATAGAGACTAACCGTCACAAGACAGAAGACGAGTATGGAATGATCATAAAGTCTTTGCTGCAACATGAGGGTCTTTCGTTTGATCAATTTGATGGAATCATTATTTCTTCGGTAGTTCCGCCAATTATGTTTGCGCTTGAACGCATGTGCAAAAAATACTTTGGAATTAAACCGCTAATAGTTGGACCTGGAATAAAAACTGGATTGAATATTAAATACGAAAATCCCCGTGAGGTGGGAGCTGACCGAATCGTTAATGCGGTTGCAGGCACTCAGGAATATGGAAGCCCTCTCATTATCGTGGATTTTGGCACGGCCACGACTTATTGCTACATAAACGAGGATAAACAATACATGGGCGGAGCCATTGCTCCGGGTATAAATATTTCTACGGAAGCACTTTATTCAAAAGCAGCCAAACTTCCAAGAATAGAAATCAGCCGGCCGGAAGGGATTATTGGGAAAAATACGGTGTCCGCGATGCAGGCTGGCATTTTGTATGGATATGTTGGGCAGGTAGAAGGAATCGTTAATCGAATTAAGGCGCAAAGTAATCTAGAACCAACGGTAATAGCGACAGGTGGGTTGGCTACCTTAATTGCCAATGAGTCCACTGTTATTGACGTTGTGGAGCCATTTTTGACCTTAAAGGGGCTGCAGTTGATTTATAAACGTAATCGTGAGCAAGTGAAGAAGTAATACAAAGCTTGAAAGGAGCAAAATAAATGAAGGATTATCTAATAAAGGCGTTAGGCTATGAAGGACAGGTACGGGCCTATGCTGTTTCAACAACAGACACCGTAGGAGAAGCGCAGCGTCGCCATTATACATGGCCTACTGCTTCTGCTGCCCTTGGACGGGCTATGACGGCAGGCGTTATGATGGGCGGAATGTTAAAAGGTGAAGAAAAGCTGACGATTAAAATCGAGGGCGGTGGACCGATTGGTTCCATCCTGGTCGACAGCAATGCAAAGGGAGAAGTCCGCGGATATGTCACTCACCCGCAAACCCACTTTGATTTGAATGAGCAGGGAAAGCTGGATGTAAGGAGAGCGGTGGGTACCGATGGATTGCTGACTGTTATTAAAGACATTGGTCTTCGTGATTACTTTTCGGGGCAAGTACCGCTTGTATCGGGAGAGTTAGGTGAAGATTTCACTTATTACTTTGTTACTTCCGAACAGGTGCCATCATCTGTGGGGGTTGGGGTTCTCGTGAATCCGGATAATTCAATTCTTGCAGCGGGTGGATTTATCATTCAGTTGATGCCGGGTACATCCGAAGATACGATTTCCAAAATCGAAAATCGACTAAGCACGATAACTCCTGTTTCCAAAATGATTCAAAGTGGCATGACTCCTGAAGAAATCCTAATCGAAATTTTAGGTGAGGGCAATGTGAATATACTAGAAAAAATGGATGTCCAATTCTCCTGTCAATGTTCCAGGGAAAGAATTGCGAATGCATTGATTAGCCTAGGACAAGCTGAGATCCGGGATATCATTGAGACAGACGGACAAGCGGAGGCGCATTGTCATTTTTGTAATCAGACCTACCAATTCTCGAAGGAAGAACTCGAGAAATTAGAGGCAGAAACAAAAAAATAATTTACGGGGGATAAGGGTTTGCCAAAACAAAAGCTTCGGGCGATTATTGCTGGCCTTGCCTTGTTGAACCTATTGACTATCATTATCTTTGTCATAAAACCACTTATCATTTCAAAATCCGTCATTGGGGAAGAAACGGCCGCAAAGGTTGGATCCAAGGATATTTCCCGGGAAGCATGGATTAATGAGCTCGAAAAAAGATATGGGGAAGATGTACTTGAGGAAATGGTCGATAAAGAGGTAGTGAAACAGGCAGCTGAAAAATACAAAGTGAAGACTTCGGATGAAGAGCTTGATCGGGAACTTAAAATGATGAAAACGATGTATGGGACTGCCGGTCAGAACCTTAATAAAAGTAACGATCAACTGAGGCAGGAAATTCAGTCGAGTCTCCTTCTCGAGAAGCTCCTCACCAAGGACGTTTCGGTTTCCGAATCGGCAATGCGGAGTCATTATGATAATAATAAGGATATCTATAGAATTCCTACTGCTTTCCATATTTCCCATATCACCACTTCTACAAAAAAGCAGGCAGACCAAGTCATACGTGAACTGGAGAAAGGTGTCTCCTTTGATGTCTTGGCAATGGAGAAGTCCCTTGATGAATTCACTGCCAATCAAGGAGGCGACATGGGTTATATATCCCAGGATAACGAGCAAGTCTCCAAGGAATACATTGCCGCTGCCGAGAAATTGAAGGTGAAAAAGTGGAGTGATGCAATCCAAACGGAGGATGGCTGGGCCGTTCTCTACCTGCATGAAAGAATAAAGGGCAAGCAGTATGAATATGAAGAAGTTAAAGACAAGATTCACCGCCAAATAGCTCTTGAACAGATTCAGGCACCGGTCTCAGGGAAAATTTTCTGGGACGAATTTGATGTAGAATGGTTTTATGGATTGAAGGAAGAAAAGTAGGTCAATGGTTGTGTGAGAAAATTTAGAATATAGTATTTAATCATTGACAATGAACTATTAAAACTGGTAACTTTAATTTATAAAACCAATAAACATACTCGGTATTGAAATGATAAGGGAGTGGAGAAAATGGCACGTATAGCTAATTCTGTAATCGATTTAATTGGACAAACACCTATTGTTAAGTTAAACAAGCTTCAAAATGAAAACAGTGCAGATATTTATTTGAAACTTGAGTATTTTAACCCAGGCAGCAGTGTAAAAGACCGTATCGCCCTTGCGATGATCGAAGCGGCAGAAAAAAATGGTACCCTTAAGCCAGGTGATACGATCATTGAACCTACAAGCGGAAATACGGGAATAGGTTTGGCAATGGTAGCTGCGGCAAAGGGCTATAAATCAATTCTGGTTATGCCGGAGACGATGAGCTTGGAACGCCGTAACTTGCTTCGCGCATATGGGGCGGAATTAGTTCTTACTCCTGGGCCTGAAGGAATGAAGGGTGCAATCGCAAAGGCGACTGAGCTGTCTAAAGAAAAAGGTTACTTCATTCCACAGCAATTCGAAAACGAAGCCAACCCTGAAGTACATCGGAACACTACAGGCCCTGAAATCGTTGAAGCCTTTGGAGATGAAGGCCTGGATGCATTCGTTGCCGGAATCGGTACTGGCGGAACCATAACAGGTGCCGGTGAAGTCCTGCGTGAAAAATTCCCTGACATTAAAATTTACGCTGTTGAACCTGCGGACTCTCCAGTATTATCGGGTGGTACTCCAGGACCACATAAAATCCAAGGAATCGGAGCAGGCTTCGTTCCTAGCATTTTGAATACAGATCTCTATGACGAAATCATTCAAGTAAATACAGAGGAATCGTTTGATTATGCCCGCCGCGCAGCAAAAGAGGAAGGAATCCTTGGCGGTATCTCTTCTGGAGGCGCAATTGCAGCTGCCATTAAAGTGGCTGACAAACTGGGTAAAGGCAAAAAGGTCCTTGCCATCATACCGAGTAATGGTGAACGCTACTTAAGTACACCATTATATAACTTTGAGTAAGACAGACACTAAATGAGAAGCGAAGTTCCTATGGGGCTTTGCTTTTCTTTTTGTGGCAAAGTATGCAGAAGTATCCCTGATTTTCATGGAGCTTGCACTATACCTATGTAAATGGGTAAACTCGTATATATAGATTTCTTTAGGCGAAGGAGAACGTTGGATGTCATTAGCAGGAGCACCAAAAATAAAATGCGGTTCATTTGAATTGGATTACAGCAAGAAAACCTTAATCATGGGGATTTTGAATGTTACGCCGGACTCCTTTTCGGATGGCGGAAAATATAATCGGATAGATGCTGCTTTGAAGCATGCCGAACGAATGGTCAACGATGGGGCGGATATATTGGATGTAGGCGGTGAGTCAACCCGTCCTAACTATGAGAGGATATCGGATGAAGAGGAAATAGAGAGAGTCGCCCCAATAATTGAGGCGATATCGCGTAATATTGAGGTTCCAATATCGGTCGATACGTATAAATCAAGAGTTGCAGAAGAGGCGGTAAAGGCAGGAGCCCATATATTAAATGATATTTGGGGAGGTAAAGCTGATTCCTTGATGTCAAAGGTTGCAGCGGAATATAAAGTGCCGATTATCTTGATGCATAACAGGGATAATATGGAGTATGGACATTTTGTCCGGGATGTACTTCAAGATTTATTCGAAAGCATCATATTGGTAAAAGATGCGGGAGTCAAGGATGAAAACATCATTCTCGATCCAGGTATTGGATTTGCGAAAGATTTAAAGTTTAATTTGGAAATGATGAGGAATCTTGATAAGCTGGTATCATTAGGTTATCCCGTGCTGCTGGCGACATCGAGAAAGTCCATGATTGGCCATGTTCTGGACCTGCCGCCTAGTGAGAGGATGGAAGGCACTGCCGCTACAATTTGCCATGGAATTCAACAAGGCTGTCAGATGGTTCGTGTACATGACGTGAAGGAAATGGCCCGGGCTGCAAAGATGATGGACGCTCTATTAGGAAAAGGTGAATGAAATGGATAAGATATATGTGAATAAGATGGAGTTTTATGGTTATCATGGAGTTTTTCCGGAAGAAACGAAGCTTGGTCAGCGGTTTAAAGTGGACTTAATCGTTCAGACTGATTTAGCCAAGGCTGGGAAGAGTGACAAGCTTGAAGACTCGATCAACTATGGCGAGTTATATGAAGTGTGTAAAAGTGTTGTTGAGGGAGAACCTTTTAAGTTAGTGGAAGCTGTCGCTGAAAAAATTGCCTCAGAACTACTTAATAAATATTCTTCCATCGAGACTTGCACCGTGAAGGTTTATAAACCAGATCCCCCGATAGCAGGCCACTATGAGTCGGTTGCTATAGAGATTGTAAGGGGACGCTGATTGTGATAAATATTGCTTACCTTTCAATAGGGTCGAACTTAGGGGATCGCCTTGAAACATTCCAAAGAGCTTTCCAATTATTGTCTGAGAATCCGCATATCAAGATGATGGCCTGCTCTTCTTTATATGAAACAGACCCGATAGGATATGAAGACCAGGACTGTTTTTTAAATGCTGTTCTTAAAGTGGAAACCGATTTAGAACCCGAGGAATTACTTAACGCGTGTATGAAAATCGAACAAGATCTAGGAAGAAAAAGGGAGATTAGGTGGGGTCCCCGGACTATAGACCTTGACATTTTGTTATATAATCAAGAAAATATTGAGACAGAGATTCTTTCAGTCCCGCACCCTCGTATGCACGAGAGGGCTTTTGTTATCGTGCCATTAATGGAAGTGGACCCTGATATATCACTTCCGCAAATGGATGCACCTTTGAGCGACCTGCTTGAACAGATTTCGGATAAAGAAGGAGTTCGATTATGGAAGGTGAAAAATGGGGAAGGCGTATTCGCGCTTTTCGAAAGTTAAAGGGTTATACCCAGGAAGGGTTTGCGAGGGAAATAGGTGTTTCCGTTTCCTTGCTGGGAGAAGTTGAACGAGGGAACCGCAACCCTTCAGAAGCATTTTTACTGGAAGTGGCGGAAATTCTTCATGTTTCCATTGAGGAGCTTCAGCCACCTGACGATAAATGAAAGAATGTTATAGGAGGTCAACGTGTTAAAAATAGGCGATATAGAAATGAAGAATCCGGTAGTGCTGGCACCGATGGCGGGAGTCTGCAACTCGGCATTCCGCTTGACCGTCAAGGAATTTGGTGCTGGTCTTGTTTGTGCGGAGATGGTCAGTGATAAAGGAATCGTTTTACAAAATGCTAGAACGATGAATATGCTTTATATAGATGAAAGAGAAAAGCCGTTAAGCTTGCAAATCTTTGGCGGTGAAAAGAAATCTTTGGTCGAAGCTGCACAATTTGTAGATAAAAATACAAATGCTGATATCATTGATATCAATATGGGCTGCCCTGTTCCTAAAATCACTAAATGTGATGCGGGTGCGAAGTGGCTTCTCGATCCAAATAAAATTTATGAGATGGTTTCAGCGGTGGTTGATGCCGTTGAAAAGCCGGTAACGGTTAAAATGCGCATTGGCTGGGATGATGAGCATGTTTTTGCGATTCAGAATGCTCAGGCTGTTGAACGTGCAGGCGGTAAAGCCGTTTCCATGCATGGCAGGACACGAGTTCAAATGTATGAAGGAAAAGCTAACTGGGACATCATCCGTGAAGTGAAGAAGTCGATTAATATTCCCCTTATCGGTAACGGTGATGTGGAAACTCCACAGGATGCGGAAAGAATGCTGAAGGAAACGGGTGTTGATGGAGTCATGATCGGCCGTGCAGCCCTAGGTAACCCGTGGATGATTTACAGGACTGTAAAATATCTAGAAACCGGTCAACTTATGGATGAACCTTCAGTTCGTGAAAAGATGGACGTTTGCGTGCTTCATATGGATCGACTGATTGCGTTGAAAAATGAAAATGTAGCAGTTCGTGAAATGCGTAAGCATGCTTCTTGGTATTTAAAGGGTGTTAAAGGGAATGCTCAGGCTCGCAAAGGAATTAATGTTTGTGAAACAAGGGAAGATGTTGTAAATCTTCTTTATGGACTTGTTGATGATATTGAAGCGAAGCAACAAAATATCCAAATGGTCTGATGTTTGACATTACCTTCCTATTTTCCTATAATACGCTTATCTTAACTGCCAGTAATCCTGGCAGTTTTTATATGTATATAAACAATGTTTTAAGATAAAAAGCTGTTGAATTCCTTTACTTTATGTAAGAATAAATATGTATGCAAAAGAATTTTTGATTAATTATATAAGGCATTTATTAATAAAGATGGAGATGATTTTCGTGAGTCATGAAGAATTGAATGACCAACTGCAGGTAAGGCGCGATAAAATGCAGGCCATGATTGATAATGGACAAGACCCTTTCGGGAGCAGATTCGAACGCACACATAACACTCAGGAGATAATCAGTGCTTATGGTGGATTAGAAAAGGAAGAGCTTGAAGAAAAAGAAATTGAAGTTACGATTGCTGGCCGTGTCATGACGAAGCGCGGAAAAGGGAAAGCGGGATTTGCCCATATCCAGGATATTAGCGGCCAAATCCAAATCTATGTCCGTTTGGATAACATAGGGGAAGATTCTTACCATATTTTCAACCAAACTGATCTTGGTGATCTCGTTGGGGTAACTGGCGTTATCTTCAAAACGAAAGTCGGGGAACTTTCCATTAAAGCTAAAGAGTATGTGTTCCTTGCTAAGGCGCTTCGCCCGTTACCTGATAAATTTCATGGCTTGAAGGACGTTGAAGAGCGCTATCGTAAACGTTATGTCGATTTAATTACAAATGAGGAAAGTAAAAATACGTTGATCATGCGCAGTCGTATTGTACAAGCCATGAGACGGTATTTGGACGATCATGGATACCTTGAAGTGGAGACGCCGCTATTGCACTCTGTTGCTGGTGGAGCTGCTGCACGCCCTTTCCTTACTCACCATAATGCCTTGGATATGCCTTTGAATTTAAGGATCGCCATTGAACTGCACCTAAAACGCTTAATTGTCGGCGGATTGGAGAAAGTTTATGAAATTGGCCGGGTTTTCAGAAATGAAGGAGTGTCCACAAGGCACAATCCTGAATTCACATTGATCGAATTGTACGAAGCTTATGCGGATTACCAAGATATCATGAGCTTAACGGAAAACCTGATTGCCCATATAGCTCAAGAAGTTCTTGGGACGACGACCATCCAGTATGGGGAGTATGAGATAGAGTTGAAACCGGAATGGAAACGACTTCACATGGTTGACGCTGTAAAAGAATATACTGGTGTGGACTTCTGGACTGAAATGAGTAAAGAAGAAGCCCAGCAGCTTGCTAAAGAAAATGGGATTGAAGTTAAGGAATCCATGGAGTTCGGCCATATCGTAAATGAATTCTTTGAACAAAAGGTCGAAGATAAGTTAATTCAACCTACATTCATCTACGGGCATCCAGTGGAAATCTCTCCTTTAGCAAAGAAAAATCCGGAAGATTCCCGTTTCACAGATCGTTTTGAGTTATTCATTGTAGGTAGGGAGCACGCAAATGCCTTCACTGAACTTAATGATCCCATTGATCAACGTCAACGCTTTGAAGCTCAATTGAAAGAACGAGAGCAAGGTAATGATGAAGCTCATGAAATGGATGAAGATTTCTTGGAGGCATTAGAATACGGAATGCCGCCGACAGGCGGACTGGGAATTGGTGTTGACCGTTTGGTTATGCTATTGACCAATTCTCCTTCTATACGTGACGTCCTGTTATTCCCTTTAATGAGACATCGCTAATATAAGCAAAAATGAGTTTTGATTGCAGGGCCGAATTCGGATGGCCGGGATCATGGGCGTAGCTCTTGATCCTGGTAAGTCCAATTCGGTTTTTGTTTTTTAATTATAATTTCATGTCTTTCAATACAGTGGATTCTAGGGTTTATAAGAAAAACAACATTATCTCAAAAAAACTTTATAAAAGGTATTGCGCAGTTAACGTAATGGTGTTATATTTATATCTGTCGTTACGAACGAGTTGCAAACAGATTACAAACTTTAAAAAGTTTTAAAAAAGTTGTTGACTTGCAGTAATGAAAATGTTATTATAAATAAGCTGTTCCGAAAGACATTGCTCTTTGAAAACTGAACAAAACAAAGCGCCAACGTTAAATTTTAAGTGAGCACACACTATCAAAAAAGCAAATGAGCAAGTCGAACATTTCTTCGGAGAGTTTGATCCTGGCTCAGGACGAACGCTGGCGGCGTGCCTAATACATGCAAGTCGAGCGAATCGATGGGAGCTTGCTCCCTGAGATTAGCGGCGGACGGGTGAGTAACACGT
>NZ_CAKKLN010000017.1:0-53319 GCF_918698065.1 Peribacillus sp. Bi134
ACGTGTTACTCACCCGTCCGCCGCTAATCTCAGGAAGCAAGCTCCCATCGATTCGCTCGACTTGCATGTATTAGGCACGCCGCCAGCGTTCGTCCTGAGCCAGGATCAAACTCTCCGAAGAAATGTTTGACTTGCTCATTTGCTTTTTTGATAGTGTGTGCTCACTTAAAATTTAACGTTGGCGCTTTGTTTTGTTCAGTTTTCAAAGAGCAATTTCGTTGTCGTTTACTTCGTAAGCGACTTTTACATCTTACCATGTCTTCAACGTTGTTGTCAACATGTTTTTTTATTTTTTTTGTTTTGATGAAGCTGCGAAAGCTGATGTCCCGCAGCGACATGTATTAATATAACACCTATATTACTATTGGTCAACAATAAAAATGCATTTTTTTAAAAGTTTTTTGATACCCGATAAAACCGGTGATATACCTCGTGACCTTTTGTCTCCGCCTTGATGACGTCGATAACCTTCTTCTCTATCAAATATTCCAATAAAACACCAAGGTCGACTGAATAAAACTTAACTTCCGGATGCTCCATAAGCTCCGCAATCGTCCACGGATCTTCTTTCGTCCCCATTATTTCGATCAAATGCTGTGAACCTGCATTCGTCCTCGAATAAATAAGAAATTCGCTCGCAAGGAAAAGAAGCTCCAATCTTTTTTCGAGTGTTTCCTCGCTGCTGATCAATTCTTTATATAACTTATAGATCTCAGGTTCCATATGCTTCACTTGGTTCCAGACCGTAACCTCCGGATAAAAACCTTGTTCTATTATTTCCAAACGGGCCAAGTGATGCAAGGAATGAACGATATGGTTGTATGCCTCCAGATAATGGCCTTTTTCAAAGAAGCTTTTCCCATCCATGTACCTGCGAATTAACTTCGCAAACTCCATCCCCATCTTTAACTTCCTTCCATAGAAGGGGAACTCCCGGATTTCTGTTTTCAAACGGTCCAAATATTCATTCCGGTCAAATAGAACCTTCCCGTTATATATCCAGTCAACCACTTTGCGGTTCGTACCTAATAGAAGCCATTCTTTTAACTGGTCTTCCTGTACGATATGCAAGGCTGCCTTTTTATCCCGGTAAGTGTAATGCTTTAAAAACACGGCCTCTTCGGCTTCGTCTGCAATCACAAAAAGGATGTAGTCAAATGTATCGGTAATCGGGCTATTATCATCCCTTTTTTCTATTAACAAGATTCCAAGTGTAGATTTTAAACTTGCTCGCTCTTGATAAATCGGGCGAAGGATATCTTCCATCATAAATTCCTCCAAAACCTTTTTTTTTAGACTTTCGACAAAACTCTTCAAATTCCTGCTTATCTCCCTTACCCCAAACCATCTCAATTCAAAAGTAATATGTATCCTTTATTTCTTTTTTGTTCCATCCGCTGTTTATGTTATAGTTAAAGTTATATTTTAGGAGGGACAATCCATGGCTAAATATTCTAGCAAAATCAATAAAATACGCACTTTTGCTTTGAGTTTGATTTTCATTGGCTTCATCGTAATGTACCTTGGGCTTTTCTTCAAAACGCATCCTGTTGTCATGACGATTTTCATGGGGCTGGGCCTTTTATTCATAATCGCAAGTACAGGGGTTTATTTTTGGATTGGAATGCTTTCCACAAAATCGATCCAGGTTGTCTGTCCTAACTGCGGCAAACCTACAAAAATACTAGGGCGTGTAGATATTTGCATGCATTGTGAAGAACCATTGACACTTGACAAAAAGTTGGAAGGCGAAGAATTCAACGAAAAATATAACCGGAAAAGCCTGCATGACTAAAGGAATTCGGCTAGCTGAATTCCCTTTAAAGAAGTCTTTAACAATTGTATCATTTCCTTCATAACATGAAAAAAAGTTCCAACCAAGTGGAGGAACTTTTTTTAATGCGATTCTTTTTTCGCACAATCCGTACAGTCGCCGTAGATTTCCATCCGATGGTGACTAACATTGAAACCGGTGACTTGTGCTGCGAAATGCTCGACTTCATCCAATGCAGGATAATCGAAATCCACAATTTTCCCGCAAGTTTGGCAAATTACATGATAATGATTCGTCGTCACAAAATCAAACCTTGCCGAAGAATCACCATACGTAAGTTCTTTTACCAAACCTACCTCACGGAACACACGCAGGTTGTTATAAACCGTTGCCACACTCATATTCGGAAACTTGCCTTCCAGCGCTTTATATATATCATCAGCGGTAGGGTGGGACATGGAGCTTATCAAATACTCAAGTATCGCATGGCGTTGAGGAGTTATTCTTACACCGGTATCTTTTAAGGAATCCAACGCTTCTTTTAACTGAACTTCAGACACCGTCATCCACCTCTTTTTCTCATTAAGTATGCATTCTTAAATTATAATGTTTATAAATAGTGTACCTTTTATGCGTTGAATTTGTCAATAATTCAATGGCTTAACCATTCTTTTTTAGTTTATTCATGAACACATTGAATCTTTCCCATTTTTGCATTGAGTTTAGTATCCCCTGGATAAGTCGATTACATTGGTGAAGTCTTTTCCAGCTTTCAGGTATTCACGCATATTTTTTTCGAATATGGCAAAGGTTCTTGGTAAATATTCTCCGCTTTTACTTGAAAGATGCGGAGTGACTGTAACATTCTCCATCCTCCAAAACGGATGCCCTTTTCCTAAAGGTTCCGGATCAAATACATCCAAGATGGCATGAGATAATTCCCCGGCATCCAGGGCTTCGATCAACATTTCATCGTTAATCAGGTCGCCGCGGCCAATATTCACGAATACTGCAGTTTCTTTCATTGCTTCAAAGTGTTCTTTTTGCAGAAGGCCCTTCGTTTCATCCGTACTTGGCAGGACGGATACGATATAATCGGCTCCCGGTATGGCTTCCAATAAATTATCCAGGGCATAAAGGTGATCGATGGATTCCACTGGCTTCCCGCTCCGGTTCACTCCTATCGTCTTCATCCGAAAGGCTTTCCCAAGACGAGCCACTTCCCCTCCGATTGCACCCACGCCAATAACGAGCATCGTCTTGCCGTTCAATTCCCCTACTTCAATCTTTCTATCCCACAGTTCTTCCTTTTCATTCTTCATAAGCAGTTTCAATTTCTTTTCATATTGCAAAAGCATCCCTATCGTATACTCTGCCATCGGTATTTTATGAATGCCTCTAGCATTCGTCACCAGAATGCCCCTTTCCTCTATGGCTTTAAATGGCATTAATTCCATCCCTGCACTCATGACCATGATCCATTTCAAGTTCGTAGCTATCCCAATGATTTCTTCAGTTAAGTCTTCACCATATGTAATTAAGATTTCCGCTTCACGAAGCGGCCCATCCGTCCATCCTTTTTGATAAATGAAGCTCAAGTCAGGAAAAGCTTCCGTCATCTTCTTTTGGATGCCTTCATTCGGAATGACAGTTGAAAGTATTAACATGTTCATCTCTCCCTTTTAATTAACATAAAAAAACACGGGCTCTATGTGTCCCGCGCAACTTTCTCTGAGGAGGTATTCCCTTAATAAAGCATATTCAGGTGTCCCCTTTTTGAGTTGGACAAAAGCCTTAGCCTTATTAAAAAAGGCTTTATTTTAAGGAATTTGGGTTTAATGCATCTAATTCCGGCAAAATGAAAACGCCATCCCTTCTTATCAGGACGTCGTCAAAGAAGATGTCACCACCCCCATATTCGGGACGCTGGATCAAGACCATATCCCAATGAATCGATGATCGGTTTCCATTATCCGCTTCTTCATAGGCAAGTCCAAGAGCCAAGTGCAGACTTCCGCTTATTTTCTCATCGAACAAGATATCGTCCATAGGTTCCAATATGTATGGATTGATCCCAATTGCGAACTCCCCGATAAACCGGGACCCTTCATCAATATTCAGAATTTGGTTCATTTCAGAGTCACGATTGGAAGTAGCTTTAATGATTTTTCCCTTTTCCAAGTTTAATTCTATGTCACTAAAGGTGAATCCTTCATAGGTTGTTGGTGTGTTGAAGGATATCATACCATTGAGACTATCTTTTATGGGTGCCGTAAACACTTCCCCATCAGGTAAATTCTTTTTTCCGGCACATATGACGGCCGGCATACCTTTGATGGAAAAGGTCAAATCTGTTCCTGGCGAAACGATCCTGACTTTGTCAGTTCGTTCCATCAATTGTTTTAACGGTTTCAAGGCCGTCTCCATTTTCCCGTAATCCATGTTGCATACATTCAAAAGAAAATCTTCGTACCTGTCGAAGGTCATGCCGGCTTTTTGCGCTGATGCGTTGGTGGGATAATTAAGCAAGACCCAACGTCGGTTGTTTACATAGAAAAGAGTGGGGGAATTCATAGCCTCCCCTTGAAGACGGTGCCTCTCGATGGGAACATCGGTCATTTCCACATCGTTTTCTTCCCCGGTGATGATGATTACCGCATCGATATCCTTATATTTCTTCAAGGCCCATTGTGAAGAGGTGTCAAGTTGTTCCTTTACATTCCCTTGTAACAGGTGGCGGCTTATTTCATCGTCTTCGAGTTCTACATATGGATAAGCACCCACTCTGTATATTTCATCAATCAGCTCTTTCAATAATGGTTTCGTATTGATATTCCCCCGTATGAGGATTCTCTCTTTTGGCTGTAATTGTATCGAATGATGAATCAGCCTGGCTGCAAGCTTCGTTATTCGCTCATCCTTCATCTGCCTGTCCCTTATTTTTCGAGGTCGCGAAGAGTTTGAAGAGCTTCTTCGACATGGCCTTTGACCTTTACTTTACGCCATTCTTTGACTACCATACCAGCCTTATCAATCAGGAAAGTTGAACGTTCAATGCCCATATACTCCTTGCCGAAGTTCTTTTTCAACTGCCACACATCAAAGATTTTAGCCGCTTCATGATTTTCATCAGCCAGCAGCAGAAAAGGCAATCCATGTTTTTCGATGAATTTTTCATGACGTGCAGCTGGGTCTGGGCTGATTCCAATGATGACCGCGTTCAATTCCTCAAATTGCTCATTATGGTCCCGGAAATCACAGGCCTCCGTCGTGCAACCTGGCGTCATATCTTTTGGATAAAAATATAAAACAATATATTTCCCCTTAAAATCCGATAGGGACACCATTTCACCATTGTTTGCAGGGAGCTTGAAATCAGGTGCTTTTTCTCCAATTTTAACAGTCATATTGAACCCTCCATTTCTTTCATTATGGTAAGAGTACCCAATAATCGAAAGAAACACAACTTTCATTTATCCTTCCTATCTTTGTGCTCCAAATCGATCACCGTCCGGATCACGAACGCTGCCGGCAGTGTATAACCGATGAAAGCCTGAATCGTAGCTATCATCCTGCCCATTCCAATCGGGGCTATATCTCCATACCCTACAGAAAACATCGTCATCGCACTAAAATAAAAAGAAGTCTTCAACTGTTCATAGAAAGTGCCATCCAATCGATTGCCCATATCAAGAATCACCGAATGATTCTGAAGTTCGTATAATAAATAAATCAGTGCAAATCCAACTAATATCGTCGCATATAAATTGCCAAGCCACAGCATATCCTCCAGAGAAAACTTCTTTCCTCCCGACTCAACAAGAAATAACGTACGAATGCTCATCACCATGCAAAAAATGATTCCTGCAATCAAGATGTAGAAAGTCATCCCCCACGCCCCATTTCAAAACGCCACTTCCTCTATACATACTCCCTGTCCAAACAATATATTCTTTTTTAGGAACAGACCTCATCCTTATCACCCACACGCCTTATAACCGGATACTTTTCCTGAATCGTTTTTCCATGTTGACCCTTTTGGTCGGATATGTTAAGATTGTCTAAATTTTTATAATAGTTTTTATTTTATAAATTTTTAACCTGCAAACAGTTATCAAGACAGGTTTTATCAAATTTCATATGTGGAAATAGGTTCCTAATTTTAAATTAGGATTAAAAGGGAAGTCCGGTGTAATTCCGGCACGGTCCCGCCACTGTAATGGGAGTGTTAGCGCCATCCAATGCCACTGATCAACGGATCGGGAAGGCCCGCCGCTAATGTTAATCCCTAAGTCAGGAGACCTGCCTATTTCGACAACACTGTTTTAACCTACGGGAGATAGGGAGGTGTTAGGGACCTTATAATTGTAAGGGGCATTTTGCATGCCTCTTTATTTTAAGCATTTCTAACCATCTCTTTTGACGGTTAGGAATGCTTTTTTTATTGCTCAATTAAATGAATATAGGAGGATGGGAATATTGAAAAGCAGTAGTTTGGGTTACCCTCGAATCGGGGAAGATCGTGAATGGAAACGTACATTGGAAGCTTACTGGTCCGGTAAAATCGATGAAGCAGAATTTACGGCACAACTAAAAGCCATCCGTTTAGGCAACTTACAAAAACAGAAGAAACGAGGCATTGATATCATTCCTGTCAACGACTTCACTTTCTATGATCAAATGCTCGATATGTCCGTAATGTTCGGTCTTGTTCCTGAACGTTATTCAGCCTATGAAAGCGGAAGCGTTCCCCTTTCCGTTTATTATTCAATGGCTCGCGGAAACAATGATGAAGTCGCTTCCGAAATGACGAAATGGTTCAATACGAACTATCACTATATTGTCCCTGAATTAAAGGTGCCACAGCTGACGTTAACGGAAAATAAACCACTTGCAGCATATCGGGAAGCCAAGGAAAAGCTAGGAATTGAAACAAAGCCAGTGTTGATCGGTCCTTATACTTTCATCTCCCTTTCCAAAGGCTTCAAAAAACAAGATATCCCTGGCATCATCCTGAGCCTGCTTCCCCTATACACGCAAATCCTCCGGGAGTTGGAGCAAGAAGGCGTGAAGTGGGTTCAAATGGACGAACCTTCACTTGTTTCATCGATTTCCAAAGAAGATATGCAAACTGTTACTTACCTCTATGAAAAACTGAATGAAGCAGCACCAAACCTGAACATCATGCTACAAACATACTTTGATGCCGTGGAACATTACCAGGAAGTCATCGAATTACAAGTCCAAGGAATCGGTCTTGATTTTGTACATGACAAAGGGAGGAATCTAAGCAACCTGGAAGCATTCGGCTTTCCGAAGGACAAAGTGCTTGCTGCAGGTGTGATTGACGGAAAAAACATTTGGCTTTCTGATTTATCGAAAAAAATCCAATTGATCGAGACTCTTAAGACAATGGTAGCCGAAGACCGAATCTGGCTTCAGCCCTCTTGTTCCCTGCTTCATGTCCCGGTGACCGTTCGTAATGAAACCGCCCTATCAAACGAAGTGAAAGAGGCCCTTGCTTTCGCTGATGAGAAACTCGAGGAAATCACACTCTTGGTCAAAGGGAATAATCAAGGCTTTGAAGCAATCGCCGAGAAAGTCGATGCAAATAAATTCACGCTTCAAACGTTAGCAAGTTCAAATGCCCGGAATCACGGAACTGTAAAATCCAATGTCGAAAAGGTTAAAACCAGGACCGCCGGCCGTCAGCTTCCATTTAAAGAGCGTTACCAAAAACAACAGGCATTTTTCAAATTGCCTTTTCTTCCTTCTACTACGATCGGCAGCTTTCCGCAGACATTTGATGTTAAACAAGCACGCGGGAAATTCAAAAGACGAGAATGGACCGCTTCGCAATATGAAACATTCGTTAACGAAGAAATCGGCAGGTGGATCGAAATCCAAGAAGAAATCGGTTTGGATGTCCTTGTTCATGGGGAATTCGAACGAACGGATATGGTTGAATACTTCGGCCATAAGTTAGGTGGATTCGTCTTTTTAGAAAAGGGGTGGGTACAATCCTATGGATCCCGCTGTGTGAAACCGCCAGTCATCTACGGCGACATCCATTTCATCGAACCGATGACAGTCAGGGAAAGTGTATACGCACAATCACTGACGAAGAAGACGGTAAAGGGAATGCTTACAGGTCCTGTTACGATTTTGAACTGGTCATTTGTCCGTGATGATATTTCCAGGGAGAATGTATGCTATCAGCTGGCACTCGCTTTGGAAAAAGAAGTGATTGCATTGGAATCCGCTGGAATCAAAATGATTCAGGTCGATGAGCCTGCACTTAGAGAAGGTCTGCCATTGAAAAAAAGCGATCGCGACGAATATTTGAACTGGGCTGTGAATTCGTTCTTGATATCGACATCAAGCGTGGAGGATACAACCCAAATTCATACGCATATGTGCTATTGCGACTTCAACAGTTTCATGGATGTCATCTCCTCCCTCGACGCCGATGTAATTTCCATCGAAACATCCCGCAGTCATGGGGAGCTTGCTTCCGCATTCGAGGAAAAAACATATGAAAAAGGTATTGGTCTGGGTGTGTATGATATTCACAGCCCGCGTGTGCCGGCAGTGGAAGAAATGGTCGATATGATCGAACGTGGGATCAAGGTATTGGATAAAGACCAGTTTTGGATCAATCCTGACTGCGGACTGAAAACAAGGGGTATCCCGGAAACCGTCGCATCCCTGAAAAACATGGTCGAAGCAGCAAAAATCGTCCGTGAAAACCTGTTAGCTAAACCAACCGGCAAATGATTGAAAAGCACGTTGCCCACCCAACACAGCAGTCACGGACTTTTTTAACCGACCTTGTTTTTCCACCGGATACAAATCATCACAATACCATCTTTGGCGGAAAAGTAATGGCCTATGTTGATAAAATAGCCTGCATTTCAGCTATGCGCCATTGTCGAAAACCCGTTGTGACTGCTTCAAGCGACTCTTTTGATTTTTTGGCCCCCATCAAGACGGGGGATGCGATCAACCTTGAAGCTTATGTCACATGTGCCCATCGCACATCAATGGAGGTATTCGTGAAAGTGGAGCGCGAAAACCTATTAACAGGTGAGAAACAGCTTACGGCCCGTGCTTTTTTAACGATGCTGGCCATTGATGAAGACGGTAAGCCGACAAACGTACCACAGGTCATTCCGGAAACCGAAGTGGAAAAGCAGCTATATGTTCAAGCACAAGCAAGATATATTGAAAGAAAGAATAAACGCAAATAAACAAAAACCCCTTCAACATGAATGCTGTTGAAGGGGTTTCTTTCAGTTCCCTGCCCCGCGGTACCTCTTCACTCCCTGATTCCATATGAATACGGATATCATGAAAAAGGCTACCCCAATTACAGGTGTGGCAAATGCATATGCATACCACTCTTCTTTTCTAAGGAAATAAGATGCCGGATAGACACCAACAAACGCGAATGGCAGCACCCATGTAAGGACAAAACGAATGACCTTATTATAAATATCAACAGGATAGCGCCCATAGTTCCCGATATTGTATATCATTGGCATGATGGATGTTTTCGCATCCGACCAGAAACCAATGCTTGCTATCGCAACGAATATGGCTGCATAAGCAAGGGCCCCGCCTATTGCAAAAATGATGAAAAGAATCGGGTCATACCACGCAAGCTGCAGATCCAATGAAATCCCCGAATAGAATATAATGATCAAACCGGTCACAACACCAAATAACGCTTCAAGCTCGATTCTTTCTAAAATGACTTGAAACAGGCTATGTATCGGTCTTGTTAATATCCGGTCCATTTCACCTTTGACGATATAGCGGTCATTAAAATCCCAGATGTTGAAAAAGGCTGAAAAAAGGGCGAATGGGATAAGGAAAAATCCATAAATGAATATGATTTCTTCACGGCTCCAGCCGCTTAAAAATTGTGTATGTCCAAAAACGACTAAGATAAATACCAGATTCACGACCTGATTCAGCAGGTCAGATAGGATTTCCATGAAGAAATCGGCTCTATATTGCAGTCTTGTTTTCATATATTGACTCACGTATTGAAAAAACATCGATACATAAAACATCCCGTCAACCTCCTTGAATAATCAGCTGTTTTTTTGCGACTATCCATAAAAGCTGAATCGGTATTATGAGAATGATGCACCAAATTAACTGCTGTAAAAGCGCCATGCCAATTTCGCCTGAACTGTACCCATTCGTAAAAATCATGCTTGGTACATAGCTGATCCCTTGAAAGGGTAAATATTTCATCACTTCCTGCGCCCATATAGGATAGAAACTGATGGGCAGCAGCAGGCCGGAAAATAAATCAATGATAACCCTTTTAGCGCGGATTAATCCGGCATTATTATATAAGAAAAAGGTAGTGATTCCCGTCAATAAGTTAATTTGTGTATTGATGATGAAGCTGAACAGCAAGGAAATGCCGAACATCCCCCACGTAGCCGGCTCGTGCGGCAATTCGATAGGAAAAATGAAAGCTACCAGCAGCATCCCCGGAATTGAGAAGAAGAAGAAACGGAATATCCCTTCCCCAAGTCCTTGCATCGTTTTCATGCCTAAATAGTTATAAGGCCGGATCATCTCAATGGCAACCTTGCCGTCTTTAATCTCAGTGGCGATTTCGCGGTCAATATTATTGAAATAAAAAGCGCGCGCCATCCATGCAACCGCGACATAGGTTGTCATCTGCATGCTTGAAAGTCCTTCGATGGAGCTTTTTTCTCCATATATCGCATTCCATAAGAAATAATAAGCACCGATATTAATGCTATAAATTAAAATGCCGGTATAATAATCCGTTCGATACGCAAGCATCATTAAAAAACGCATGCGGATCATGGCAAGATACTTCCCCATGGCCCTCCCCCTTCTTGATAGACACGTTGTTTCTTATTGATAAGAGAGTCAGACAGTGCCTTCTTCGTAAATATTGCGAACGATCTCTTCAATGGACGTTTCATGGATTTTGATGTCTTTTATTTTAAAATGAGATACGACAGCTGAAACAAGCTGTGAAATATGATCACTTTCTTCTTTCAACAAGGCAATGTAAGTTTGATTTTTCTCATCATAAACCCAGTTAGCGGTAAATGGGAGCGCTAATGATTGTAATTCCTTCAATGCGATCGGCTCGATGAATTGAAAATGAATCTGTTTTTCCTCAGCCCAGTTATCTTTCAAACTCTGCAATTCCCCATCATAGATGATTTGTCCTTCATCAAGCATGATTACACGCTCACATAATGCTTCAATGTCTCCTAGATCATGTGTAGTCAAAAGGATTGTCGTATTATATTTCTCATTGATTTCTTTCAGGAACTCACGAATCTTCATTTTCACGAGCACATCAAGTCCAATTGTCGGCTCATCCAGGAACAGCAAAGGCGGATTGTGGATCAAAGCTGCCGCAAGCTCACAGCGCATTCGCTGACCAAGCGAGAGTTTACGCACTGGTTTGTCCAGCAAAGGACCGATATCAAGCGTCTTGATGACATGTTCCATATGATCGTTATATTGTTCATCCGTTACCTTATAGACCTTTTTTAACAGCCTAAACGATTCTTGAACCGCAATATCCCACCAAAGCTGTGAGCGCTGACCGAATACGACTCCGATTGTCTGGGTGAACTTTTCCCTTTCTTTATGCGGATTCATGCCATTGACCGTGATTTCACCTGCTGTCGGTTCCAAAATACCTGTCAGCATTTTGATCGTGGTCGATTTCCCTGCACCATTTTCCCCGATATAAGCTACCATCTCACCCTTTTTTACAGTAAAATTGATATCATTGACGGCAGGGACGACCTTATAATTTCTGGTAAGTAAATCCCGGAAGGCACCCTTTAGCCCTGAACGGCTTGATGCCGACTTAAATTCCTTCCGAAGCTGTTTCACTTGAATTGCATCACTCATCCTGTTACATCCTCCGTAATCTCTTGTCCTAATGAATTAGTTTATCCAAACCAACCTTTTTAGACAATAAAAATGCTTGGATGCCATATACCATTTTCAGGGAGGAAATGGCCGTTGTACCAGATACTTATATAAAGGAGACGAGTATGCTATGAATATCAAAAAATTATTACTATCCCAAATTGAAAAAGTCGTTTTCGACCTTCGATATGACTTCCTTTATGAAGATGAGTACGGTGAATTATTATGCCAGGTCATCCAAAGGGATTCCAGCGGGTCCATCGAAAGCACACCCATCAGTTTCCACCTCCTCATTAATGAAGAGAAAGGGACCGGCCAGCTAATCTATTACCAAGCCCAGGGCGAAATGAACCGCCAATCCTTCGACATCGAAAACCCTGACACCATCTTGGCCATTCTTACTTTCATAACAGGAGTTTTGAAATCCGACCCTATTTCGCATACAGAATGATGGCCCGGAACCCTGATGCTTATAAGGCTGCAGCTCTTCCATCAGTGAATGAATCACATTTCCCAGTTTTCGACCCCAGATTTACGGACGAAAAAGTGCTATGATTAAGGGGAAATATGTTTATATTTTTAGGAGGTTTTAAGATTGGATTTTAGTAATTCGGAGCTTTTACATAAAGAGGCATTGGAACATATCGTTGGCGGGGTTAACAGCCCATCCCGTTCCTACAAAGCTGTAGGCGGCGGTTCACCCGTTGCGATGGATCATGCCAAAGGTGCTTATTTCTGGGATGTTGATGGCAATAAATATATCGATTACTTAGCTGCATATGGCCCGATCATCACAGGTCATGCGCATCCACATATTACGGAGGCGATCGTTAAAGCAGCAGAAACGGGCGTTTTATACGGCACACCGACCAAACATGAAGTCAAATTTGCCAAAATGTTGAAAGAAGCCATACCATCCATGGATAAAGTCCGCTTCACCAATTCAGGAACCGAGTCAGTCATGTCCACCATCCGCGTTGCCCGCGCTTACACAGGACGCGATAAGATCATCAAGTTTGCAGGCTGTTACCATGGACATTCCGACCTTGTTCTCGTCGCTGCAGGCTCTGGCCCGTCCACTTTAGGAACACCGGACTCTGCCGGCGTTCCCAAAAGCATCGCACAAGAAGTCATCACGGTACCTTTCAATGATATTGAGCCATTTAAAGAAGCACTGGATAAATGGGGTAATGAAATTGCTGGCGTGCTGGTTGAACCGATCGTCGGCAACTTCGGAATCGTGGAGCCAAGCCCCGGCTTTTTGGAAGATGTCATTTCATTATCTCACGAAGCCGGATCACTAGTCATTTTCGACGAGGTCATCACAGCGTTCCGCTTCATGTACGGAGGGGCACAGGACTTTTTGGGAATTCAACCCGATTTGACCGCGCTTGGTAAAATCATCGGGGGCGGGCTTCCTATTGGTGCCTATGGCGGTAAAAAAGAGATCATGGATTCTGTCGCACCGCTGGGACCGGCCTATCAAGCGGGTACGATGGCAGGAAATCCGGCTTCCATGCTTTCCGGGATAGCTTGCTTAGAAGTACTTAAAGAAGAGGGGCTGTATGACGAGCTGGACCGGCTGGGGAAAATCCT
This sequence comes from Peribacillus sp. Bi134, assembly GCF_918698065.1. Classification (NCBI taxonomy): domain Bacteria; kingdom Bacillati; phylum Bacillota; class Bacilli; order Caryophanales; family Bacillaceae; genus Peribacillus; species Peribacillus sp. Bi134. Next base: position 13,322 of record NZ_CAKKLN010000017.1, read on the forward strand.
TGAAGAAGGTATCCTGAAAGCAGCCCGCCAATATAATGTACCGATCACCATCAACCGCCTTAAAGGGGCGTTGACGATCTATTTCACGACAGAAAAAATTGAAAACTATGAGCAGGCGGAAAATACGGATGGCGAAATGTTCGCTAAGTTCTTCAAACTCATGCTAAACCAGGGAATCAATTTGGCACCTTCCAAATACGAAGCCTGGTTCTTGACGATTGCTCACACTGATGATGATATCGCTTATACTCTAAAAGCGGTTGAACATGCATTCAAAAACCTAATATAATAAATCAAATCAGCATAATTATGCATTTTTTATACACCCTCAGGATGTACATCAATCTTGAGGGTTTCTTATTTCCCTGTAATAAATCTTTAATATTGGCATTTGAAGCCACTCCTCACAAAAATCCCGCCAATCACAGCATCCAGTCCATTGTATAAAAAATTGATTTCTGAATATTTAAATGATATGATATGGATACATTTATATACATTTATACACTTTCTTTCAATCTATCAAAACTTGGACTATTGTTCGGGTTTACTAATATTTCCCCCATTAAACACATGCTACAGGAGGTGAAAGGCAGCGGATAAGGGTAACCTTATTCAAGCCACATATATGACCCAACAATGGACACCTGCTACATTCAAAGAATTTCACAAGGAAGAACATGATGCCTGCGGTATCGTTTCCTGCATCGAAAAAAAGAAGATCCCTACTAACGAAAACATCTTTGCCTGTATCGACGCCCTGGTTAAAATGAATCATCGCTGCGGCTTCATCAATGGTGAGGGCGATGGCGCCGGCATCCATATCGATATTCCCCGTGCTCTTTGGAAAAAGAAGCTTGAAGCGGTAAATGTCGATTCAAGCATCGTCGATCAAGATACCTTCATTGTCGGCCATTTATTTTTAAGCAAAAAAACAGAAGCTAACGACTTAAAAATCGAAGTCAAGGAGAAACTGCTCCAGCATGGTCTCTCATTGATATTCGAAACGGATAAAGCCTACCGTTCCGAGGCATTGGGACCGATTGCCATCCAAGAAGACCCAGTGTTCTGGCAATTTGCCTGTTCCTCCACCATCAATAACAACCAGGAGCTTTCAAATGTTCTTTTTGAGCTGACTTCCGACATCGAAAAAAGTGATTTCATCCATGTTGCATCTTTAAGCCAGCATCATGCGGTATACAAAGTGATGGGTGCTGGAGATACGCTCCCTGCCTATTATCTTGATCTTGCCGACCCTTTGGCTGCCTCCACCATGACACTGGGGCATAATCGTTTTTCAACCAATACTCTATCAAGCTTCTTCCGGGTCCAGCCTTTCAGTGTACTTGGACATAATGGCGAAATCAATACCATCGCCAAATTGCGTGATGAAGCGAAAATGATCGGAGTTCCCATCGCTAAAGATGGAAGCGACTCACAGGATTTAAACAAAACGATCGAAACTTTCATCTGCCGTCATGGCTACTCTTTATTTGAAGCTGTCGATCTTATGTTCCCGCCAATCATCAATGAAATCAAGGAATATCCCGAGCACTTACAAGACTTATATACGTATTTAAGGGAAGCATGGGGTCATTTTGCACAAGGTCCGGCAGGCATCATCTCCCGTTTCGGCGATGAAGCCGTGTTCTCAGTCGACTCTTTAGGCTTGCGCCCACTATGGAATATTGAAACGGAATCATCTTATATGTTCACTTCCGAACCAGGAATCATCCCTTCCAGTGAATATACCGGAGATCCGAAACCGATGGGGCCAGGGGAAAAAATCGGTTTGAAATGGAACGGCGACAGCATTGAATTGTACACATACAAGGATTACCAGGATAAAGTATTTGAACTCTTCAATAATCGTTTCGTCCTTTCCAATGACCGAGTTCGCTTACAGCCCCAAGTGTTTGAAAAGGTTGTCTCCATGACAAATACGCAAGCCATTCATAATGGTCAGTATAAAGCCTTTGGGTGGGAAAGGGAGCATGTCCAATTAGTGGAACAGATGGCCGAAAAAGGTGCTGAGCCCATTCGTTCACTTGGTCATGATGCGCCACTCGCAGCACTTAATCCCCAACGGACCAACATTGCTGATTTCATTAAGGAAAGTGTGGCCGTTGTAACCAACCCTGCGATCGACCGGGACCGGGAAACCGAGCACTTCTCAACAAGAACGATCATCGGAAAACGTCCTTCCCTTTTCGAAGCGAATAAGGCAGGAAAGGTTACGGAGCTGCTGACTCCCTTATTGATTGAAGGGTCAACGGGTTATGAGTGTTCATCTATCGTATCGCAGCCAAGCTATGATCAGTTCATTAAATATAACCAAGATCAAAAACTCGTACACTTCATTTCAAGCACGTTCAAAGAGGATGAAAACATCACGGATGCCTTGACCAGGATTACGGATGAAAGTGTCAATGCAGTGGATGAAGGAAAAACGCTGCTCGTTCTGGATGACGCCCTTGCCCATCAAAACGGCAACCTTTGGCTTGATCCCCACCTTGTCACCTCAGCCGTCGATCAAGCGTTGGTCCGTACAGGCAAGCGCCGTGATTGTTCCATACTTTTACGTTCAGCATCGCTAAGGTCACTGCATGATATCATCGTTTCTTATGGTCTTGGGGCCAACTTAATCAGCCCCTATTATATGTTCCTTTCCTTATCTTCGGATGACCTCAAAGGGGTTAGCAATCTATATAACTCCTTGACGAAAGGTCTTGAGAAAGTCATCTCCACCATTGGCATTCATGAGCTTCGCGGCTATGGAAGACTTTTCTCAAGCATCGGTTTACATGAGGAAATCGCGAAATATTTAAATGTGGCTAACTTCTTCGGATCCAATGATCTGGACTATAATTTTGATAAAATCAAGGCCGATGCCATCCAGCGTGCAGAAGATTACGGCAATGAAAAAGAACGGATGGGCAAAACCTTCCATTTGTTCCCAAGGATTTGGAAGTCTATCGGGGAAGTTGCTTCAACCGGGGACTATGATGCTTATCGCGAAAAGATCACCGAGCAGGAAGAATCCAATCCCACGACGATCCGCCACTTGACATCATTAAAAACTTCAGATGCTTCCATCCCTTCTGAAGAAGTCAGTCTTTCGGTCGGCGAACAGGAATTGCCGTTCGTCATTGCCTCCATGTCTTTTGGGTCACAAAATGAGATTGCTTTCCGGGCCTATGCAGAAGCTGCCGAGAGGTTAGGCATGATCAGCATGAATGGTGAAGGCGGGGAAATAAAGGATATGCTTGGCAAATACCCGAAATCGCGCGGACAGCAAATCGCTTCCGGCCGTTTCGGTGTCAATGCAGAACTATTGAACTCTTCAAATCTATTGGAAATTAAAATTGGGCAAGGGGCAAAACCTGGTGAAGGCGGTCACCTTCCAGGTTCCAAGGTCACAGCGAAAATCGCAGAAGCCCGAAATGCAACAATCGGTTCCGATTTGATCTCCCCTTCCAATAATCATGATATATACTCAATTGAAGATTTGGCCCAAATGATCCATGAGCTAAAAACGGCAAACGACAAAGCAAAAGTTGCCGTCAAAGTACCAGTCGTTCCTAACATTGGTACGATTGCTGTCGGCGTCGCAAAAGCGGGGGCAGATATCATAACGCTTTCTGGTTTTGATGGCGGAACGGGTGCTGCCAGGATCCATGCACTCGCGCATGTTGGTCTGCCAGTTGAGATAGGTGTGAAAGCGGCCCATAATGCACTGCTTGAGTCAGGTATCCGACAGAACGTTGAAATTTGGGCTGACGGTGGGTTAAAAAGCTCGATGGATGTATTGAAGGTAATGCTGCTTGGTGCAAACCGTGTAGGCTTTGGGACCCTTTCGATGATTGCCGTCGGCTGTACAACGTGCCGCGGATGTCACCTTGACACTTGCCATGTGGGCATCGCCACACAAATTGAATCGGAAGCACAGGCGAAAGAACACGGGCTGCGCCGTTTTGTTCCACGAAAATTTGATTTAGCCGTTCAGGGATTAACGAATATGTTCAATGCATTTGCAAAAGAACTCAAAGCTTTGACCGGATCACTCGGGGTGAAGAATCTTCAGGATATCGTCGGACGTTCTGATTTACTGCAGCAAGTTAAAGGACAACAATCATTGGATTTAACCTATTTATTGAAAAACTTGGATATAACACCGTTCTCACATAAGGAAACGGCGGCATATTTGAATGAAGGCTCCATGCAGGTGGCCGTTGGCGCTGAATATCTTGATTCGCATGTAGATGATCTGCAGCAATCCCGTAGCTATAGCTCAATCACTTCCGAGCAGCGTGTTCTCGGCAGCAGGGTGTCCTGTCACCGCGTTAGGGGCAGATTGGACGGATCATACAAAAAACTTCCCCCCGTTCACCTATCCTACCAGGATGGTTCCATCCCGGGTAATGGACTCGGGGCATACAATACGGAGGGAATTACAATCAGCGTGAATGGCGGTGCCCAGGATGGTATCGGCAAAACATCGATTGGCGGAAATATTTCCATCTTTAAATCTCCAGGAAAAGATGGAAAGTTCTACAATGGCTCTGTAGGCAAGGGGTTTGGATACGGTGCACAACACGGCCTTCTCATTGCCCAAGGTGATGCGGATGCCAGGGCGGGAATCCGGCTTTCCGGGGCGGATATGATCATTGGAGGATTATTGAAACAACCGCTTCCTAAAAAGGAAACCGGTAATATTGCGGTAACTTCCAATATTAAGGGATTCGCTTTTGAATATATGACAAATGGAAGAGGTTTGGTTCTGGGAGATCCCGGTCCATGGATTTGCGCAGGGATGACAGGCGGTGTCGTTTATTTACGGCAACAGCCTGAATCTGGATTAACCAAAGAGGTCATTAAGAAGCGGGTTGCGAAAGGGGCAAAGATTTCCATTGAGCCCCTATCCGCAAGAGGCCTGCAGGATGTGGCCGAACTTCTGGGCAAATACACAGCCCTATTGAAAGATCATGGCCAAACCGAAGAAGCGGCCTCTTTAGAGGCACTTCTTCAAAAGCCTGAAGAGCACTTCCTTCAGGTCGTTCCAGTTAAAGAACAGGCGGACCCTGCTGTTTCCACGGAGTGATGCCGAAAATATAAGAAAAGGCTGATGCTCGTTAATGCGAGCATCAGCCTTTTCTAGTCATATACCTCTGGAATGTCTTCAAACGATGGAAAAACAAACTTGAAAGCAATCAAGAAATTGCCTATCGTTTCTTTATATATTAAACTTGATTTTAGCTATTGTAACTCTTAGGAAAATCCTGTATATTACTTTTTGTTTACATCTTCTTATTTTAGTGTAAAGTACTAACAAATAAGTTAGAATACAACTTTAAGCAAAAGCCTATATATAAATAGAGCCACGATCCATTACAATACAAAGAAAGGATTAACCCATATATGAAGTTTGGTGCCCGCATTCTCAAAACAGGAATAGCAATCGTTTTAGCGCTTTATCTCTCGGAACTGCTTAACCTTCCTGCTCCTGTCCTTTCTGGGATTGCTGCAATTTTTGCAATACAGCCGACCATTTACCGTTCATATCAAACGGTGTTGGAGCAAATTCAAGGAAATATCATTGGCGCATTGGTTGCTGTCTCCTTCGTTTTGTTGTTCGGAAATGATATTTTTATGATCGGTCTTGCCGTAATGGTTGTCATAACCATCAATTTAAAATTGAAAATGGATAAAACGATCGTCCTTTCCATCGTGACGGTCATCGCCATCATGGAAAGCCAGGAAGGGGAATTCCTGAATTTTGCCTTTATTCGTCTCTCTTCCGTTTTGCTTGGAATCGTTTCTTCGTTTATCGTGAATCTTGTTTTCATTCCTCCAAAGTACGAAGCAAAGCTTTATACACGCATTACAGATGTAACCGAAGACATCTTGAAATGGATCAGGATCAGCACAAGACATGCTACAGAACACACTTTATTGAAAAAAGACATCAGCCGATTGAAGGCGGAGTTACTCGATCTGGAACATATCTATTCCATGTACAAAGAGGAACGGGAATATTTCAAGAAGAACAGTGTAGCTAAAGCAAGAAAGCTTGTCGTTTATCGGCAAATGATCATAACGACAAAAAAAGCATTTGAAACCTTGAAGAGAATCCATAAATTCGAGAATGAAGTATATCAAATGCCTGAAGATTTCCAACGGAGCATCTTACAGCAGCTTGATTCCTTGATCCGCAAGCATGAACAGTTGATATTACTGCATATCGAAAAAATCAAGTCAATCGAGGAGATTGAAGATTGGGACCAGGATTGTTTAAGTCGTAAAGAGCTGCTCGCCCATTTTTTCGAACAGCAGAATCAAGTGGACGAAATGCATGATAACCTAGGCCACCTCTCTGCCCGCCTTGTACCATTGATTTCTGCAGTCATAGAATATGACGAACAATTGGAACACCTTGAAAAGCTGATCGTCAGCTTCCAGTCCTTCCATAAGGAAGATAACGAAATATCTGTCCAGTATGAAGAAGATTAAAAAAAGACGGTTCCCGGGAACCGTCTTTTTTCGTCTCTATTTAGAGCATGACCTCATTCAATCATCCAAAAGGTTCTTATCAGCAGCCTTTTCAATCGTATCCAATTTCTTCAAAAGATCCTGCAGCTCGTCTTCCGAGAATGAATTGAAGTTCTTGCCCATCAATTTGTTATGATCCGCAAGGACTCTCCCCAAAATCGCTTCCCCAGCCTCTTTCAATTCAAGGTTGATGACCCTGCGATCCTTATCAGAGGGCTGCCTTTTTACATAATCCATTTCGACCAACTTATCTACAAATACGGTAATCGCACTTGGCTTTACGGTTAAGAAGTCAGCCAGCTGAGTCGATTTGATCGACCCCTCTTTTTTCAATATCAATAATATGAAAAACTGAGGCGATGTTAATCCATAAGGCTGAAGATTTTTTGCTACGATGGCCCTAAGCTTCTTCCTAATCCGAAAAATCTGCATTTCTATACTATTAGTTACTTCCCATTTAAATTCCAGCCTTCTCACTCCTTATATAGGACAATCCTACCTCTTAAATTTAATTAAATGGCATTCCAATGTCAACTTTACTTTCCATATATCCTTAAAACTAAAAAAAATTCAAATTTTTACTATTTCTCTGTATTTATTTCCCACCATTTTTCCGAATAAATTACATGACAAAAAATAATTAAACTGGTAAACTCTTTACTTAATAATATTAATACTTATAAAAGTTAATATTTATTTAATTTAACAAATAAACATTAGAATAGGAGGCGTTGTCATTTCTGGCTAGTGAACAGTATCGAAAAAAGGAATACATCATCAATATTTTTTGGAGGCGAAACAAGTGAATAGAGGACGTTTAGTTTTAATCAATGTCATTGGTTTGGTTATTATCATAGCGGTATTAGCCGGTGGGGCTTATTACTATTATGAAAGCACGAATTTCATTAAAACGGATGAAGCGAAGGTTTCAGGAGAGCTATATACCATCGTTGCCCCCGCTGCCGGTAAATTAGCAGATTGGGACTTACATGAAGGAGACAGTGTAAGTAAGGATGACAATGTTGCCAATGTAACCACTTTAGATGGAAAAGAAGCGGTAAAAACCGCAGCACAAGGTACTATCGTTAAAACACAAGTGCATGATGAGCAGCTTGTTCAAGCGGGTCAAACGCTGGCTCAGACCATCAATATGGATGATCTGTCCATAACGGCTAATATTGAAGAAAATAAATTAAAGGATATCGAAAAAGGTGACAGCGTAGATATTATCATCGATGGAGATCCCGATACTGTCTTCGAAGGTACATTGGAACAGATCGGTTATGCTACAACGTCCGTCTTTTCAGTGGTGGGCAATCAAAACAGCAGCGGAAACTATACGAAAGTCACTCAAAAAGTACCAGTTAAAATTTCCATCAAAGCACCATCCGATAAAGTTCTGCCTGGAATGAACGCAGAAGTGAAAATTTCAACTAAATAAAATGGCTTCACAGTTATACAGAAAGGAGGCTTTTCTTTAAATGGCTTCTCAAACCATCACAGTAAATGAAAACAAGGGAATGAAGCAGTTTGCCCCCATGTTAATTATCTTAATGCTAGGTTTGTTCATGGTCATTTTGAATCAGACCCTGCTTAGTGTCGCCATGCCCAGAATGATGGCAGAATTCAATGTAGCTGCGACTACGATTCAATGGTTATCAACTGGATTCATGCTCGTGAATGGAGCCTTGATCCCACTGTCCGCTTTTTTAATTGAACGGTTTGGCACGCGCATTTTATTCCTTGCTGCCATGTTTTTATTCACCATCGGGACATTCATCTGCGGCATCGCACCCAATTTCCCCGTCATCCTTACAGGCCGGCTGATTCAGGCGGCTGGCGGCGGGATCCTGCAGCCATTGGTCATGACGATCATTCTTTTCATCTTCCCTCCGGAAATGCGCGGGAAAGGCATGGGAATCTTTGGACTTGCCATTATGTTTGCCCCTGCAATCGGCCCGACTTTATCTGGTTGGGTCATTCAGGAATATAGCTGGCGGGTCATGTTCTACGCAATGGTACCATTAGGCATGATAGTCATGACACTCGCCTTTTTAAGTATGCGTAATGTAGCAGAACCAAAGAAAATCAAATTGGATTTGTTGGGTGCGTCTCTTTCCTTGCTGGGAGTTGCTTCCTTACTATACGGTGTCAGTGAAGCGGGTTCCAAAGGCTGGACGGATCCCATCGTTCTGGGAACGATCATCATCGGGCTGATCCTTTTGACGCTTTTTGTGGTTCAACAGCTTAAATCGGTAACACCTATGCTCGACTTCCGTGTATTTAAGTATGACATGTTCGTATTATCGAATATCATTTCCGCCATCGTCACTGTGGCCATGTTTACCGGGATATTCTTATTGCCTATATATTTGCAGACATTAAGAGGCTTCACACCAGTTCAATCCGGCCTATTGATGTTACCCGGAGCCCTTGTGATGATGGTGATGTCACCCATTTCAGGAGCATTATTTGACAAAATCGGACCTCGTCCATTAGCACTAATTGGTTTAGCGATTACTGCCGTCACAACCTTTGAGTTCGCTAAATTGACTACGGAAACTACCTATTCGACTTTGGTCATCATCTATGCCATCCGCGCACTTGGAATGTCTTTACTGATGATGCCGATCATGACTGCTGGGATGAATCAGCTTCCCAAGCATTTGAATACACATGGTACGGCAATGAGCAATACGCTTAAACAAGTGACCGGAGCCATTGGTACGAGCTTCGTCACAACCATTTATACAACCCGTGCATCTTTCCATGGAACTGCTTTAGGAACGGAAATGAGTACGAGTGATCCCGGTTTTGTTCAGAATTTCCAAACAATCGTTCAATCCATCATGAGCTCGATGAATCAAACTAGTGAACAGGCACAGGAAACTGCCATGTCGCTGATTTCTTCACAAATCCAGGGTCAAGCAAATGTGATGGGAATCAATGATGCATTCTTTTGGGCAACAGGCTTTGCAATTGCCGGTATCGTTCTTTCACTGTTTTTACGTGACGTTCGGAAGGACAAAGCAATGAAAAAAGCTAAACAAGAACACTTGGATGTACCTTTGCTTCCTTCACCAGTAAAAAAATCGGTTTAATTAAATGGGGGAATAAAAATGAAGATCTATGTTGTTTACGACAGTGAAGGCAACCATACGAAAGCACTTGCCGAATCAATAGCTCAAGGGGCCGCCGCGGTCCCCGGCGCTGAGGTTCTCATTGACCATGTGAACGAGGCGGATGTTTATAAGCTCCAGGAAATGGATGCCATCATTTGGGGCTGTCCCGGTCATTTCGGCACCATCAGTTCGAGTTTGAAAACATGGATCGATAAACTTGGGTATCTATGGGCGGAAGGTGCGCTGATCAATAAAGTGGGTGCTGTGTTCTGTACGACGGCCACCGTACATGGCGGACTCGAGGCTACCATGCTGAACTTAATCACCCCTATGCTCCATCAAGGCATGATCATTGTTGGCTTGCCCGGCACTGTCCCGGAAAACGCCTTATATGGCTCCTACTATGGAGTAGGAATAAGCTGTCCGCCCGGTGTGGATGACAACATCACCAAAAATGACTTGCAGCTTGGAGAAGCATTAGGAAAACGGGTTGCCCATGTCACCCGTTCATTCATAAACGAGCTCTAGGAGGCTTGATTCAATGGGCATAATTCTAATTATCATCGTTGCCATATTAGCGGTTACGGGCTTGATCACATACAATATCAAAGCCTTATCCCCTGAAGGTAAGCCGCCGGGTGTCGAGGAAGAGAACTCGTTGGAAGAGTCCGCTTTCTCTTCGGCTGATGATTCCGTTACCGAAATCATCTCCCCAGCAGAAAATGATGAATTGAAAATGAAAGATCAGGATTATCGTTTGGCACTTTCCAAGCTTCACAATCAAAAGCCAAATGATGAGCCAACTGCAGAAAAAAAACCTAATCTTCGCAAAATGAAAGACAAGGAATACCGTGGTACATTGGAAGACTTCCGGCAAAATGGCGATTGAAGCACGTCACCCCTTTCGGCATATTCGCCTCTTTTTGGGTTTTCCTCACCGCCTTTAGCTTAAAGATAGACCTGCAGGCTTAACTTATTTTTCTGGTTGACAAATATTCACAAAGACTTTAAGCTAAGGTAATGCAACACAAACATTTTTTTAAACTCAGCTTTTGTTGAGAGACGGAATTTTAAAAGGATTTCCTTTTTTCGTTCGTCACTTGCCTTTTTGGCAGGTGGCGATTTTTATTTTTACAGGGGTGAAAAATATGCAACTTTTGAAGTATTCCATAATGGTCTTAATCGGTTCGATCTCATATGGCACATTATCCACCATGATGAAGTTTGGATTCATGGATGGCCATTCATCCGGAGAACTGGTCGGCAGTCAATACCTCGTCGGTTGGCTGATTGTCTCCGTGTTATTTCTTTTTTCGTTTAAATATAAAGTTTCATGGAAGAGTGCCGGATTGCTTTTAATCACGGGCATGATGTCCACTTTCGTCGGAAAGGCATATGCCGTTTCCGTATCCGAGCTTCCCGCTTCGATTGCCGTTGTCTTTTTATTTCAATTTACCTGGATAGGCGTCCTCATTGAAAGTTTCATAAATAAAAGACGCCCGGATAAAAATAAACTCATTGCCATTTTCGTTCTCTTCATCGGAACATTATTGGCAGGCGCGATCTTTGGTCAGCCTCTATCCGGCCTAAGCCTAAAAGGCGTATTGTTCGGTCTATTGTCTGCCTTGCTTTTTGCGCTATATATGTATTGCAACTCTCAATTCGCAGTTGGGGAATCTTCAATGAAACGGCTGTTTTACATTGCAACAGGTGGTATGCTGACTGCTGTATTCACAACTAACCCCGTCACACTTGTGACGAATCTTGTCCAAACGAACCTATGGTACTACGGTCTGCTGCTCGGCACATTGGGTGTTTTAGTTCCTTTCTTTTTCTTTGCTGTCAGTTTGCCCAAAGTGGGTGTCGGCCTTGGAACGATTCTTTGTGCTGCGGAACTGCCCTCAGCGATGGTCGTTTCCGTCATCTTTTTGCATGAACAGGTTACGTCACTGCAATGGTTCGGGATGTGCTTGATCATCGTAGGCATCGCCTTGCCTGAGGGAATAAAGCATCTGCCGCATTTCCTTCCTGACAGAAAAAAAACGATGCATGAAAAAAGGATTTCATAACGTGCATGCGCACAAGAAAGACCATTCCCGTTAGAGGAATGGTCTTCTTTTGTATATTGTTTTTCCTTTTCTTCTTAAGAATCCAATTGTTGTACTTGAAATAGGTTGTAGTAATGCCCTTGCTTTTTCATAAGTTCTTCGTGTGTTCCCATTTCCGTAATTTCCCCATTATCGATATGAACGATCCGATCGGCATGGGTGATGGTGGATAACCGATGGGCCACGATGATGGTTGTCCGGTCTTTCGCTAAAATATCCAGCGCCTCCTGGATGTAGTGTTCACTTTCCAAATCCAATGCGGATGTGGCTTCATCAAGTACAAGGATTGGCGGGTTTTTCAAAAATACCCTCGCAATGGCCACCCTTTGCTTTTGGCCTCCGGATAATTTAACTCCCCGCTCCCCGACTTTCGTTTCATATCCTTCTTTCAGACCCATGATGAAGTCATGGGCATTCGCCGCCTTTGCCGCTTCAAATACTTCTTCATCACTTGCATCAGGTCGTCCCATAAGGATGTTGGCCTTAACCGATTCGCTAAATAAGATATTATCCTGTAGAACCATTCCTATTTTATCTCTTAGGGAGCGGACTTGATACTTACGGATATCCGTCCCATCCAATAATACCCTTCCCTCCGTCACATCATAGAAACGGGAAATCAAACTGACGATCGAGGATTTCCCGCCGCCGCTCATCCCGACAAGTGCAATGGTTTCCCCTGGTTTGACATCCAAGTTTATATGTTTCAAAACGGGTGCCTCTTTTTCGTCATAAGCAAACGATACATCCTGAAAGGTTATTCTGCCTTCCACATGCTTAAGCTCTTTCGCCCCTGGTTCGTCATCGATATCATACTTCTCATCCACAAACTCAAAAACCCTGTCCATGGACGCCAATGTCTGGGTCATTGTCGTCGAAGAGTTAACTAAACGTCTGAGGGGATTATAAAGCCGGTCAATGAAACCGACGAAGGCAACCATGGTACCCAGTGACAATTGTTCATGAATGACCTGATAACCGGCAAATCCTATTACGAGCAAGGGGGCAATATCCGTGATCGTATTCACGACGGCAAATGACTTGGCATTCCAGCTTGTATGCTTTAGGGCCTTATCGAGGAAATTCTTGTTTTGCTTCGCAAACAATTCCTGTTCCCTGTCTTCTATCGCAAAGCTTTTGATGACTGACATCCCTGAAACCCGTTCATGAAGGTGACTCTGTACATCAGCTAACGCTTGGGATCGAATCCTTGTATAGGTTCTCAGCTTGCCAAAGAAATGCTTAATCGAAAATGCGTAAAAAGGAAGCATGATGATCGATACAACGGTTAACTTCACGTCCATTGTAAACATGATGACTATCACTATGATGATCGTTGCTATATCGAGCCAAAGGTTCATCAAACCCGTGATGACAAAGTTCTTCGTTTGTTCCACATCCGTGATCATCCTCGAAATGACCTCGCCCACCCTTGTATTGGAATAATATTTAAAACTCAGTTTCTGTATATGAGTAAATAAATCATTACGAATATCATATAAGATTTTCGTTCCGGTCCATTGCGCAAAATATTGTCTGTAATACTCAATCGGCGGTCTAACTGCAACGAAAATGAAAATCATGATGGCCATTGCCCATAAAAGGCGTTCGGATTTCACGGCTTTGGACAGGTCACCATTTCCGATGATGTCATCCACTATATACTTACTGAGCAATGGAAGCAGAAGCGGAATTGCGAACTTTAGCAATCCAATCAGTACCGTTCCGATTATCTGCCATTTATATGGTTTGACGAATTGCAAATATCTCTTAATGCTCCCCACGGAATACCTCCTTTTCTGAATCATTAAATCCAAATGAAAAAAGTCCATACCAGCAATTTGGAATCTTATATGCACTGTTCAATTATATTTTCCTTTTCGATGATTAAGTAACAAAAGGATTTCATTCACTAACTTTCAAACACATTTAAAGGAGGTTTAATGGTTCCTGCATCGTGATAGATTGAAACAGTTGTGTAGATATATGTTACACAATGAAAAAGCCTGCCAATTAAGCAGCAGGCCTTTTCTATCATCGATAGGTTAAAAAGCGTTCATACCAACTATCAATAAACTCTGCGGAGAATGGTCCTTTTCGCTGGCGTATCATATAAATCAAATAGTCTACGTTCTGTTTCAATATTGAATCGATGGCATCCGGGTAATTCATTTCTTTCCGATGCCTTTCATATTCATCCTCATCCAGCAAATTAAACGTCATATCTGGGAATACTTTAATGTCCAGGTCATAATCAATGTATTTCAATGCTCCCGAATCGTATGTGAACGGCGAACTGATATTGCAATAATAATAAACCCCGTCCTCTCTCAACATACCAATAACATTAAACCAATACTTTGAATGAAAATAGCAAATCGCCGGCTCTCTCGTAATCCAGGTCCTTCCATCTGATTCCGTTACCATAGTACGGTCATTCGCTGCTATCACCAGATTTTGGGTCCCTTTTAAAACGGTTGTCTCTTCCCAGATACGATGGATATGTCCATTATGTTTATAGCTGTGGATTTGGATTTTTCCTCCTTCGGCAGGAACAATCCCCATTTATCTCTCCCTACTTTCTATAGACACCCTGACAGCGTACTGTGCCCTATTCCGTTTGCAGTTGTTGTGTGTATTTAAAATATATACTTTTTTCCATTTACCCTATATTCCTATATTATAGCGATTTATTCACAAATTTAAAACAAAAGTGGCTAATCTCCCAGTGAAAATGTGTAAATAAGTCGAAAAAGTCTGACCATCCACCCATTTTAACTAAGAAATTAGCCGGTTATTTATCGTATGGCAGCCTGTCCTTGCTGAAAATAACGGATGACTTCTTCCGTTTGCTTCTCGAACATATCATGGATACTTTTCAATTCCTGCTTTTTGAGTTGAATCTCTTCCTGAATGGTGACCGCTTCACTCTCCTCTTCCAGGGCAAGGAGTTGCTTCTCTATATCTTGGCATCTTTCGATTTCGGATTGTAAAAGTAAAAGCTTATCCATCGTTTTCAACTGGTTGTTAATAAGCCGGTTAAATTCCTCCATGAATGCACCTTCCTAATCTGTATTTTTTCTATAAGTATGTATATTCTATTTTAATCAGCTTTTTCCTTTGACATAAAATGTAAACACAACGAAACATTTGTCGAATACAATGAAAGGCAAAAAAAAGCACCCTTCATAAGAAGGATGCTTTTTCATCGGCAATTAGCCTTGGTTTTTATTGCTTTGAGATTTTTGGTTTTGTTGTTTCACTTCTTGAACGTTAGTTTCAGAAGCAAACTCTGTACCGTATTGGCCTTGTGCTTGACCTTGGCCTTTTTTCTGTTGAGATTGCGCGTTTTGTTGTCTCACTTCTTGAACGTTAGTTTCAGAAGCAAACTCTGTACCGAATTGACCTTGACCTTGTTGAGATTGCGCGTTTTGTTGTCTCACTTGTTGAACATTTGTACCTGCTTGTGATTTATTCATGTTTTTAGCCATTGATATCACCTCCACGATAATAAGATAACCATTATCCAGGAGTGCTATCCAACAAAAATCATTTAAATTTTTCCAGTTACATTAAACAAGCAATGAAATGCCTCCATCAACAATTACGGTTTGTCCACGAATCATACTGGCTCCATCGGAAATTAAAAACAGGATTGTATTCACCATATCTTCCACCTCGACCATCCGGCCAGCGGGAGTCTGATCTGCCGCCTCAGCAAGCATTTCATCCCGATTCGGGAAAGACTTCAGGGCATCCGTATCGATCACACCGCCTGATACGGCATTGACACAAATATTTTTTGCAGCCAGTTCGACCGCTAAATATCTTGTCAGTGCTTCAAGTGCAGCCTTGGAAACTCCAACAGCTGTATAATTTTTCAAATAGCGAATGGATCCCAGTGAACTGATACTGACAATTTTCCCTCCGCCGTTCCTCTCCATTAATTTCGCCGCTTCCTGTGCGCAGAAAAGGAGGGCTTTTGTATTGATGTCCATGGTCCAGTTCCAATGGGATTCCTCCAGCTCCATCAATGGGCGCTGCACTCCAGAGGCCGCATTATTAATGAAAATATCCAAACGTCCATAATAAGCATCGATTTCCTCGAACATGCTTTTCACTTTCGCAACGTCACCGACATTTGCCTTAACTACAAGGGCTTTGCGCCCTAACGCTTCAATTTCGGCCGCCACTTCTAATGCTTTCGACTTGCTCCGGGCATAATTAATAACGAGGTCGTAACCTTCCTCTGCAAGCCTTATTGCCGTGCTTCTGCCTAAACCTTTACTGCTACCTGTAACGAGTGCCACTTTTTGTTCCATACGTTTATTCATCCTTTCTGAGTAAACACCTAGTAATAAAAATCATTTTTTTAAGGAGTGTTACTGTTATGTATGTTGGACGTGATATGACAGAGTTATCGATGATGCAAAAATCGGATTGGGAAAATAGTGAACTTGCCTATTTTCATCACTCCCTTCAACAAATGGTACCTTATTTAAACCAAGAAGGACAGAGTATCCATAGCGAAATCGTCAAAGAAATTGAAAATAGAGGGGGACTTAATAGACAAGAAGCAGATTATACCCATGGAACGAAAACCATTTACGATTGATTTTATACGGATATCGCTTTAATAATCAACAAAAGGAAGAGGATATCTTAGCGGATATCCTCTTTTAGCATAATATCCATGTTCCCACGGAAATACAAATCGCACCAAAAAAATAAAGAATGTAATATGATTGAACCACGAATGCTTGAATACTATAAAGATTTATTCGATACACTCTTTTTCTTTATACGCTCTCATCATTTTTTGGTGGGAAACCGGAAATGCCAACTCCTCCATCTCTGCCTCACTCACCCACTTAAGTTGCTGTTCTCTTAATGTCTCTTCACTGATGGCTTCTTTGACCACTCCGATATACGTGTCCACTTTCCAAACGAGGTGTGAGAAAACATGTTCAATTCTTACAAGTGATTCAGTGATTTCCGGTTTGACGCCATACATTTCCTGAAACCTACTTTCGAAGAACTCCCTCTTATGCAAAAGGGATGAATGGTTTTCGAAATTCGGATATTCCCAAAGATTTGCAAGCAATCCTTCTGGTGCTCGCTTGTGAATTAAAAACTCACCTTTTTCATTCGTTAAAACGGCAGCTACAATTGGTACATCCCGCGTCTTTTTCTTTTGGATTTTCACCGGCAATTCCGACTGAACCCCAGCTTCAAATGCTAGACAATGACTTTGGACGGGACATAATAGGCAGGCAGGCTTACCTGGTGTACAAATCAATGCTCCAAGTTCCATCAACGCTTGATTGAAGGCTGAGGTATGTTCATGATCGATCAGCTTTCTGACGGCTGCTTCGAAAGTTTTTCTTGTCTTTGGCTTTGCAATGTCTTCATATATCATCAATATCCTTGATAAAACACGCATGACGTTTCCATCAACAGCTGGCTCCGGCTTACCGTATGCGATACTAAGTATCGCACCAGCTGTATAAGGGCCGACACCTTTCAATTTGGATATTTCATCGGGATCATCCGGTACAATCCCATTATAGGATGCCTTCACTTCCTGAACGGCACTATGCAGATTCCTTACACGTGAATAATATCCCAGCCCTTCCCATGCTTTTAGGATTTTCTCTTCATCGGCATTGGCAAAATCCTCGAGTGTAGGAAACCATTCCACAAACCGGTTGAAATAAGGAATCACCGTGTCCACTCTCGTTTGCTGCAGCATTATTTCAGAAACCCAAACACGGTACGGGTCCTTATTTTCCCTCCATGGCAATTCTCTTTGTTCTTCGAGAAACCAGGAAACCAAATCTTTTTGAAATTCATCGATTTTTATTTTTTCTATTGTCGGGATCGTTATTTCTTTCACATCAGTTCCTCCAAAGATGTTACACTCTTATCAAAATTGGGAATACCTATAGTAGGCCATTCTTTTTTTAATATCATGTTCATATTCATTTATTTGTAAAGATTCACGGGAATAAATCAAAATTATATTCATTTGATGGTTAATATATAAATACGGTATGATGAAAGAAGACCATTTTTTTCAAATTGTGGCAGGGAGGTTAGTTTTTTGGATACAGGTACTCACTTTGTCATGGGAATTGCTCTTGGAGGTCTTGCCACATTAGATCCTGTCATTGCGCAGAGCCCAGTCACTGCAAGTGCAGTCATAGCAGGTACGATATTGGGATCACAAGCTCCGGACATTGACACTGTTTTAAAATTAAGGAATAACGCTGTATATATACGAAACCACCGTGGAATCACGCATTCCATTCCCGCTGTTTTACTCTGGCCCTTGATTATCAGCGGAGCACTTTTCGCCATCTTACCTGAAGCAAATTACCTTCATCTTTGGCTTTGGACCTTTTTAGCCGTTTTCCTTCACGTATTCGTGGATATATTCAATGCTTATGGGACCCAGGCTCTCAGGCCGATTTCGTCTAAATGGGTAGCTTTAGGGGTCATCAATACATTTGACCCGTTCATTTTTGGAATACATGTTGCCGGCCTGATATTATGGGGCTATGGATTTCCTCCAGGCTATTTATTTCTTTCCATTTACGGAATACTCGTCATTTATTATATTTCCAGGTTCAGGGAACAAGCTTTTATAAAAAAAGTGGTCAAAAAGCAAATTCCAGGAGCAAGGAAAATCCTATTATCACCGACCATGCGTTTTCATCGCTGGAAAATTGCGGTGATTACCGAAAAGAATTATTATGTGGCACGGGCCGATAATGGATATGTGACGATTCTAGATACCTTCGATCGAGTGCCATTGCCTGAAAGTGAAATTCTTGAAGCCGCCAAAAAGGATATCAACTTGGCAGCCTTTCTGTCCTTTTCGCCGGTTTACCGATTTGAAATCGAACAGATTAAAGAATATTATGAAGTCCGTTTTATCGATTTAAGATACCGCAGCAATGGATATTACCCGTTTGTGGCAGTGGTCCATTTAGACAGCGAATTGAATATCTTGAATTCTTATACCGGCTGGATCTTTAGCGAAGCGAAACTGCAGAAGAAATTGAATATTATTTTGTAGTCACTGCGTATTGAAAAAGAGCTGATTCCAGGGAACCCCTCTGGAATCAGCTTTTTTAATGCACTCGATTCTGCTGATTTAATAACTGTTGATATTTAGGGTTTTTTGCAATGAATTCGTGGAATTGCTCACCGTAGTTATCAATCCAGGTCCTTACAACTCGCGATGTCATTTCTTCTCCGGCATATTCATGCCCGGCCTTTGCATAGGTCGCCTCGAAATCTTCCCATAATAATTCCACCCAAGTCAAAGCTTGCTCATACGTGATGTGTTCATTTTTCTCAAGCAGTATCTTGGTTAATCTTTCATGGTAATCATTCATTAGAACCACCTCATTGCCAATATTTTTACAGAATGAACTATACTGTTCCATACCCATACTAGTGGTAAGCGGAAACGCTTCTGTCTTTAATCTGATGCTTGGAGGAGAAAAATTTGCGAAATAAACAAAAAGGATTCCCCAACCAAAACAATAATAAATTCCAAGGCGAGCCTCGTGCCAAAGCAAGATATGCTTCAAAGCGTGCAGATGGCAGTATAAATACACACCCTCAAGAAAGAATGAAAGCCTCAAACGAGCGATCGAATTAAAAGATGCACCAGAAGGAATCGGGTAGTTCCCCGGTTCCTTCTTATTTTAACATTGAAATCGGCAGTGCTTCTTCCTTACCGCTTCCGCCTAAGCGGTATCCCCAGGCGAATACGCCATTCATATAATCAATTTTGAAATAGACACCGGGATCTCCGTCAATTTGATATATTTCACCTTTTTTGAAATCATCCGGATTTAACAAATAGGCCTTTGCCATCGTCACTTTTCGTTCCAATACTGAAAATTCATTAACCATTCCCAATTGCTCTGCTTTTCTCGCTTTTTCAGTCAACGCTGCAATTTCCTGCTGTAGTTCATAGGCGGACAACTTGCTGTATCTTACGTCGCTCATATATATGACTCCTTAAATGAAATATTAATTTACCTCTATATTAAACAAAATTTTGCGATTTGGCTATCGATGCACTTAATCCCCATCAGGATTGGAAAGATAACGCTCAATCAATTCTATTGGAAAACCTTTTCGGTATAATGCCTGCTTCATTTTTTGTTCATATTCGAAGCCTTCATGGTTTTTATATCGACGTTGCATTTTTTCGGCATGGTGGCAAAGAGAATCCCATTGTTCATCTTCATCCTTTTCAACCGTCACATCTTCAAGTGCTTCATGGATGACATCTCTTGGGAAGCCTTTCCGTAACAAGGTTTGTTCAACCTTCAGCTTTAAAGCTCGTTCGGAAATGTTTTTTTCCTTTTTGACCGCTTTTCCAGCAAGTTTGCTTGCATGTTCAATCTGAATATCATAGGGGTATTCCTTCAATGCCTCGACAACCAACTTTTCTTGCACCCCTTTTTCCTTAAGCTCGAGCTTAAGGGTAATGGGCCCTTTATTGCCGCCATTCACATGGGTCCGTACGTAAGCCTTGGCAAATTCAAGGTCGTCTAAATAGTTAAAGCTGTAAAGTTTATGTATCGCTTCCTTAATGATCGGCTCTTCCGTTTCCTTCTTTTTTAAATAAAGGCGAATTTCCGATTCCGAGCGCATCCGGTATGATAAATAATTAAGTGCATCGGTAAATGCTTTTTGGATTTCATCATGGAATTGTATTTCAGCCAAAAGCAGGTCATCAAGTTCCATACCCTTTTTTAAGTGAAATTTCAATAGCACTTCTTCGTCTACACTGAAGGTATATTTTTCGTCAACGAAAATGTTATAACGATCTTTACGTTTCTTTTGGGTTGTTATTTTTGTTATGTTTGGCATAAATCCACCCCCTCCACTACTTTACCCCTTTACGTTTACCATTTCTATATATAGCATGTCTAAAAATGAAAAAAGAACATGGGCATGTTAAAGTGAAGGAAAGAAAGGGAAAGGAAGTGGTTTTCATGAAAATAGCCATTGCTGGTGGAAGCGGTTTTGTCGGCACAGCCCTTATTGATGAATTATCAAAAGAAAATCATGATATATATATTTTGACGCGTCATCCCGAAAAATTTAATAAACAGACTAATTTGACATATATCGGCTGGTTGACCAAGGAAGCAAAGCCGGAAAAACACTTGGCAGGGCTCGATGTTTTCATTAACCTTGCTGGTGAATCTTTAAACAGCGGGCGTTGGACACCTGAACGGAAACGCCGGATTGTCGAAAGCAGGGTCGAAGCTTCCAAAGAGATGAACCGGATCATTTCCATACTGCCCGATAAAGTGTCCGTCATCATTAATGCAAGTGCAATCGGATATTATGGGATTTCGGACAATGAAACCTTTACCGAAACCTCTGAATCAATTGGTGATGATTTCTTGGCCCGTACTGTTCAACTATGGGAAAAGGAAGCGGCTAAATCACGCTCTTACAGTAAAAGGTTGATTCTGACAAGATTCGGGGTGATTCTTGGAGAAAAAGACGGTGCACTGCCAATGATGGTCCTCCCCTATAAACTATTCGGCGGAGGAAAGATGGGCAAAGGGAATCAGTGGCTTTCCTGGATTCATATCCATGACGTGGTCCGTGCAATCATCTTTTGCATGAACGATGCTCGGATAGAAGGTCCAGTCAATTTTACTGCACCGAACCCCGTTCAGATGGATACATTCGGGAAAACGATAGGAGCTGTCCTGCACCGGCCCCATTGGTTGCCCGTACCTCCCTTCTTCCTCAAGAAACTGCTTGGGGAAATGAGCATACTTGTACTTGAAGGGCAAAATGTCCTTCCCGCTAAACTTAAAGAGGAAGGATTCACCTTCTCCTTTCCAACCCTTAAAGAAGCTTTACAAAATACCTTAAAAGAAGATTCTCACGTATGAAAGGGTCATTTTAGGAAAAAATAGGGATATTAAGTGGAATGGAGATGATCTAATTGCTTAAAAAACACGATAAAGAGAAAAGTAACTTGACTAGTACACAAGCGATTCTTTATGCTCGCGAATTTAAAAAAGCAGATCGGGCTGGTGGATATACCGAAAAGAAATCCCGTCGTTAAGTTTGGAGTTTTTTCCCGTACATTTTGAACAGCCACTCAACACAAAATAAGCTGGAGATGAATTCATCTCCAGCTTATTTTTTATTCTAGGGGGCGCTAACATGGGACGCAATAACATACACCATAATCGAGATAAGAACAAACAGAAACTTCCTCAGGTTCCTAAAAACCTGAAAAGTGACGGTCTTGACGTTGAATATTCTTCCGAACTGGCTGACCAGGAAGACATCGAGGCACAAGCCCGGGCAAATGCGGCTGACCGCCGTGCTCATAATCGCCGCTTATAAGCAGGAGAAACCAACCAAGGGGCTGTAAATCAGCCCCTTATGTTTTCTTTATTTACATAGCTTATCCACAGCCCTGTGTATATTGTGGATATATTCAGAAAATACTGATAAAAAACAAGTACAATAAATCACCTTATCAACATGAAAATAATGTTATTTCTGGATAACCCTGTGGATTATGTGGATAAAGTAGATTTCAAGCTAACCACTCAGCATTATTTTTGTGGATAACTATTCTCTCTCCTTGAATTGTTCCACAGGATTATTATTTATATAATAACTATCTGTTACGGTCTATATTAAGTCTTACCTCCAAGTATTATCGTATGCCAAATGACTTTTCCACCCCTAACTTGTTAGTAGGCTTATTGCTATTGACCCCAGCATTAAAGAAGGTTCCCCAAACTTTTTCCATCAGCATTTTCTTCCAACTGTTTACGAAGCAAGAATTTTTGCATCTTCCCACTTGCGTTTCGAGGCAGCTCATTACTGAAGATATATCTTCTTGGACGTTTATAGTTCGCCAGTGTTTCACTGTTCTTACACCAGGTTTCTAAGTCGGATTCCGCTAGCGTTGGGTCTTTGGCTACGATGAAGGCCGTTACCATTTCCCCCCAATGATCATCTGGCTGACCAAGGACTGCACAGTCGAGAACTCCTGGATGCTCATATAATGTATCCTCCACTTCCCGTGGATATATATTTTCCCCACCGGAAATGATCATGTCGTCCACCCGGTCCTTGACCCACAGATATCCATCCTCATCCAGGAAACCGATGTCACCGGAATGGTACCAGCCTTTGTAAAGCGCCGTTTCGGTCTCTCTATCTTTTTGAAAGTAACCCTGCATGATACATGGACCCTTCACAAGGATCTCCCCTGTTTCCCCAGGTTCAAGCATATCCTCGGGATCCGATGGCCCTTCTTCATTCGGGCGGACAATGATGATTTCATGTTCGGAGCATGCCTTGCCGGCAGAACCCGCTTTCCTAATTTGATCTTCCTCCAATAGGAGAGTGATGGCGGGACCCATTTCAGTCATTCCATAAGCTTGGATGAACTGCATGCCGAGTTTCTCCTGACAGGCCCTTACAAGTGAGGGGGCCATCGGGGCTGCTCCATAAAGCCCAAGCTTCAAACTCTGGAATTTATAATCATCCAAGTTTTCCTGAATGAGCATGTTCCACATCGTAGGAGCAGCAAAAAACTTGGTGATCCCCTCGGATTCAATCAGTTCCATTACCTTTTTGGGATTAAACTGATGTAATATGACATTTGCGGCACCGACCTGTACGCGAGGTAAAAAGGAACAGTGCAATTCGGCACAATGGAACATCGGTGCAGTAATCAAACCGATATCAGAGCGTTCGTACTTCATTGCTTCTATTAAAATCTCTGCTTGTTTGACCATATCTTTATGAAGGTGGATGACCCCTTTGGGACGTCCGGTAGTCCCGCTCGTATACATGATGGCATAGATATCATCCTCGTGAACATCCACTTCTTCTGGCTTTGATGAGATGCTGGCCAATTTCTGGCGGTAACCTTTGGCATATCCAGGTACATCATCATCAATATACCAAAAGGCCGTTTCCGAAAAACGCTTTTCAACCGCGGCAACGTTCGCTTCCAATTCGTGTTCGAATAAAACGACCTTTGGAGCAGCGTCGTTCAAGATGAAAGCCAACTCTTCCGGCATTAACCGGAAATTGATTGGATTAAAGATTGCACCGATTTTTGCACAGGCAAAGAATGCTGTTGCAAGCTCTTCATTGTTGTAAAGGTACGTAGAGACCCTGTCCCCTTTCCGCACCCCTTCCGCTTGAAGGGCCGCCGCCAACCTATTCACCTGCTCATTCCATTGAATGTACGTATAGCGGATATTTCTTCTCACGTCGTAGATAGCTTCTTTAATGGGGAATTCCTGAACCGTCTGATCAAAGATATTTTTAATCGTCACTGACATATCATTTTCCTCCTCAAGTAGGCCCACCATCAACAGGAAGAGTTCAGGCAAAGCCTGCGATGGTCGGCTTCATCCCTTTTCAGCTTTTACTTTCGTGCGAATTACGAATATTCATAAATGGAATGTCCAGATTCAGTCCAATCTTTCTATGATGGTCGCATTCGCCATCCCATGGCCTTCACACATTGTTTGCAGCCCATAACGGCCGCCAGTCCTTTCTAACTCATGGATCATTGACACCATCAATCTGGCCCCGCTGCCGCCAAGAGGATGACCCAAGGCAATCGCCCCGCCATTTGGATTCAGTTTCTTCGGGTCTGCCCCCGTTTCTTTTAGCCAGGCAATCGGTACAGGAGCGAAAGCCTCATTCACTTCAAATATGTCGATATCATCAATTGTAAGACCTGCTTTTTCCAAAGCTTTTTGGGTGGCGGGAATCGGCCCCGTAAGCATCAGGGTGGGATCTGACCCGACAACAACCCGTGTATGCACTTTAAAGCGCGGTTTCAATCCAAGCTCTTCGGCTTTACTGCGTTCCATCAATAATAAAGCGGCAGCACCGTCACTGATTTGACTTGAATTCCCCGCATGGATTAAACCGTCTTCTTGGAAAACCGGTTTCAATCCAGCAAGTACTTCAAGCGTAGTTCCACCCCTTGGGCCTTGATCTTCCGTAACTTCGATATGATTTCCTTCTTTATCAGTACCCGATACTGATATCATTTCACGATTAAAATGTCCCTCTTTTTGAGCACGTATTGCCTTGGCATGGCTCTCCACGGAAAACTGATCACAATCTTCACGTGTTATTCCCCACTTATCGGCAATTCTCTCAGCTGATAATCCTTGGTTGATCACCTCATAAAGGTCCATATACTTTTGGCTTGTTACAGCACCTTGATAATTAGACCCCATGGGAACTCGTGACATGTTTTCCACTCCACCTGCCACTACCACATCCATATCACCCGACAAGATGGCCTGGGAAGCGAAGTGGACTGCCTGCTGACTTGATCCGCATTGACGGTCAATCGTCGTTCCCGGCACTTCAATCGGAAATCCGGCAATCAGTGTAGCAACCCTTGCTATATCACCGGCCTGTTCGCCCGACTGTGAAACACAGCCTAAAATGACATCATCGACAATAGCCGGATCGATGCCCGCCTTTTCAATCAGCTTCTTCAATACTTCCCCTGCCAGATCATCAGGGCGGACGTCTTTCAAGACACCGTTCCTTCTGCCTACTGGCGTGCGAATCCCTTCAACGATAACCACTTCCCGCATATACACTCTTCCCTTCTCAACCTTTTTATTAAATTAAAGACCCATATTCTTAGCGATGATCTTCTTCATGATTTCATTTGTCCCTGCATAGATGCTCGCTACCGGAACATCCCGATACCTTCTGGCAATCTTGTATTCCTCCATATATCCATAGCCGCCATGAAGCTGCATGCATTCAATGGATATTTTTCTGGCAGTCTCCGTCAAACGCCATTTTGCCATCGAAACTTCCGTTACAACCTGTTCACCAGCCATATGTTTGGTGATCAATTGATCTAGGAAGGCACGCCCCATTTTGATTTCCGTTGCCATTTCCGCAATTTTGAATTGAGTATTTTGAAACTGACTTACGGATTTTCCGAACGCTTCCCTGCCCTTCACATACTCAATCGTATCGGCCAGCATATCCTCAGATGCGGTTTGAGCACAAATTGCCACCACAAGGCGTTCCTGCTGCAGTTTATCCATTAGGTAATTAAACCCTTTGCCTTCTTCACCAAGCAGGTTTTCCTTTGGAACACGGCAATCCTCGAAGATGAGCTCTGCTGTATCCTGACTGTGCAAACCAAGCTTCTTCAGTTTTCGACCCCTGGAAAACCCGGGTGTATCCCTTTCGACCACAACTAAGCTAACGCCTTTATGTTTCGGAACAGCATTTGGATCCGTTTTACAGGCAACGATGACCAAATCCGCATGTATGCCATTCGTGATGAATGTCTTTTGGCCATTTACTATGTAATGATCTCCGTCCAAAATGGCAGTCGTTTTAATATTGGCCAAATCCGAACCTGTACCAGGCTCTGTCATGGCAATGGCTGTAATGATTTCCCCCGTCGTGCATTTGGGAAGCCAGCGCTGTTTCTGCGACTCATTTCCGTATGCGGAAATATACGGAACGGTGATGTCACTGTGAAGTCCGAAACCAATGAAACCAGAACCGACTCTTTCCAATTCCTCATTAATTATGACTGAAAAGCCCCAATCTACCCCTGAACCTCCATAATCTTCTCCTAGGTCCGGACATAAAAAACCCTGTTCCCCCATTTTCACCCAAAATGACCGGGGAATGATCCTCTCTTCTTCCCATCGTTCATAGTGGGGAACTGCTTCTTTCTCTAAAAACTTTCGGAATGACTTACGGAAAATCTCATGATCTTCACTTAGGTATGGATGTTTCATCTGTTTTATCTCCTCTCCAATTCTTTGTCGGAGGCTTTTTTCCTGGATTTAGAATGGATTGCCCTGAAGGAATTAACAACTTACCTGGGTGACATTCTAATGGCCCCATCCAGTCTGATGGTTTCCCCATTCAGCATTGGATTCGTTATGATGCTTTCCGTTAGTTTAGCGTACTCTTCTGGATACCCGAGCCTTGATGGGAATGGTACGGTTTTCCCTAATGACGTCCTAGCTTCATCAGGTAACGAATCGAACATCGGAGTATGGAATAAACCCGGTGCAATCGATACGACACGTATCCCTTTGCTGGCAAGCTCCCTTGCGATTGGCAGAGTCATACCAACAATCCCACCCTTGGAGGCACTATATGCGGCTTGTCCGATTTGTCCTTCAAAGGCAGCGACCGAAGCAGTATTGATAATGACGCCACGCTCCCCTTCTTGATTCGGCTCATTTTCGACCATTTTTTCCGCGGCAAGCCGGATTACGTTAAACGTACCGACCAAATTGATTTGCACGACTTTTGAGAACGCTTTCAATTCATGCGTACCTTTTCTGCCTATGACCTTCTCTGCAATTGCAATGCCTGCACAGTTGATGACCGCATTGATGCTCCCGAATTTTTTCATCCCTTCATCCAACGCCACCGATACGCTTTCTTCACTTGTTACATCCGTTTTAATAAATAGGACTGAATCTCCCAATTCCTGAGCCATTTTAGCGCCTTTTTCCTCAGAAAGGTCAAATATGACCGCTTTTCCACCTTTTTTAATGATGTTTCTTACTGTCGCGGCTCCAAGACCTGAAGCTCCTCCTGTCACAACTGCAATCGTTTCTTGAATTTCCAAATCCTCACCCCATTTGTTTCTAGAATATATATTCATCTTTCACTATCATCAAAACCTATTTTCAAGATTTATTTCACCGCTTGCCTGCTTTATCGTTCACTTTCAAGTCATGAAGGGTTTCGATAAAGCCTTTGATTACCTGTTCAAAATCCTGCTTCAGCCCATCCAGCTCTTTAATGCGTTCATTTATTTCGTTCAGCTTCTGTCCTGCAGTTTCAATCGTTTTTTCCAATTGCTTTATGCCTGTCCTATCCTTATCGAATAAAAGGACGATATCCTTTATTTCCACTAACGAAAAACCATACTTCTTACCGCGCATTATGATTTTGAGCTGCGCATATTCCTTCTTTCCATAAACCCTTTTTCCCGTTTCGGTACGCTTTGGTTTAAGCATACCCAGTTCCTCATAATATCGGAGGGTCCTTGTCGTCAATCCGAATTCTTTTGCTAAATCAGAAATGGTGTACATGTTAAAACCACACTTTGCAAAGGGATTATTTACCTTCATTTTAACATTGACGTTAACGTAAACTTCAATAATTATTCACAAAATTTATAATATATGAAACTGTATGAAAGATTTAAATTGATATACTAAGGGTATATTCTTTTAAAGAAGGGAATGATCGCTCAATGCTATGTTCAAAAATATTAGTTGCTTATGATGAATCCGAATTGGCACTTAAATCTTTAGAAAAAGCGATTGAATTAGCGAAGCTGGATCCCGCTATCGAAATCCAGGTGCTTCACGCTGTAACGCTGCCAATCAAACCAAATATATATGGCAATGCCTTTCAGGAAATTGAAGAATCCATGCTCAAGTATGGCAAGGAAGTGATTAAAAAAGCGGAAGCGCTTTTATCCGAAATCCCGAATGCATCCCAAACATTTGTCATAGAGGGTTCAGCCATCACGGCTTTATTGGAACATGCAAAATCCCAGAATTGCGACCTTATCATCATGGGCAGCCGCGGATTGAGTGGCTTCAAGGAATTCCTTGGCAGCGTGAGCCACTATATCGTTCAACATTCCCCAGTTCCTGTCTTGCTGGTCAAATAAAATTCACGGCAGTACTCTTTATGACCAGCCCTTTCCTAGGCTGGGTTCCCCTTGGAATCCAGCTTATTTATGCGTGCATGAATTCCAAACTTATCATGTTTTACAAACACTTCCGTTTACAGGTAAAATGAAACTAATTTAAACGAGGATAACAGGTGACGCAATGGATATTAAACATTTGCAATACTTTATAGAGGTAACCAATTTCAATAGCTTCACTCGGGCTGCCGACCATTTATTCATT
Organism: Peribacillus sp. Bi134; assembly: GCF_918698065.1. NCBI lineage: Bacteria > Bacillati > Bacillota > Bacilli > Caryophanales > Bacillaceae > Peribacillus > Peribacillus sp. Bi134. Next base: position 42,089 of record NZ_CAKKLN010000017.1, read on the forward strand.
ACCCAGCCTACCATCAGCAAGATGATTAAAAACCTGGAAGCCGAGCTAGGAGTTGAGCTTTTTGATCGTTCACGCAAGCAACTGATTTTGACCGATGCAGGCAGGGTCGTCTTAGAGCAGGCAAAATTGATTGATAAGGCCTTTCACAATTTGGAAACGGAAATGGACAATTTAGTAGGTTTGAAAAAGGGACATATACGCATCGGGCTTCCGCCGATAATAAACGCTTCTTTCTTCCCCCGGATACTTAGCCGTTTTCACGAGGATTATCCTAATATTACCTTTCAATTAGTAGAGGATGGTTCAAAGAAAATAGAAGAATCCGTTCAAAGTGACTTAATTGATATAGGCGTAATAGTCCTGCCAACCAACACCGCACTTTTTCATCATTTTGCTTTTTTGGAAGAAGACATCAACTTGATTGTCCATCCCTCCCATCCGCATGCTTGTGTGGAAGAAATTGATTTGGCCGACCTGGAAAAGGAATCTTTCATCTTATTCAATAAAGATTACGTCCTTCGAGATCTCATCATTTCATCCTGTAGTGAAGCTGGTTTTTCTCCACATATCGTCACGGAAAGTTCACGATGGGATTTTATTGAGGAAATGGTTTACTGTAAACTTGGCGTTGCTCTATTACCTGAAAGTTTATGCCGTCATGATGATCGCGTAAAGACAATCAAGGTTAAAAACCCCTCTATTAGTTGGAATTTAGGATTTATTTGGAGTAAGGACCATTACCTTTCATACGCTGCAAAAGAATGGCTGAAATATACGAGGGAAGCGTTATCACACTAAGCAGTGAATTATCTAGCATGATTGATGTAAGCATTATCATAGATTTAGGTTATGCACATGATAACATCTAACCATTTTACAATGAGTTACGGCGGGGTTAGACTAGTATAAGTAAAAAGCACGGTAAATGCTGATGGATCCATATATTCTAAAAAGGAGATTTTCATGATCACTTTATCTAGTGTCGATGAGTTACAGGCAACAGAAGCAGCGCTGGAGAAAATTAAATATTCATACCCCGAACTATTTGATAAACTGCTCCATGTCGTTGCCTTAACACGGGCTCTTCAATTTAAATATCAATATATGGGCACATTACTCATGGATGAAAACCCTAACGAATACACCCCTGAATTCGTTATGCCCTCCGTTATCGGATTATATATAGAGGAAGTTCAAAAGTTAAAGGATGATCCGAATATCCAGGCATTACTTCAGACCTTCTCCCAAAATAAAAATATTGGATATGCCAAAATCAGTATGCTTGTGCTCGGTAAAAGCCCTGAATCGCTTTTAGGCGCTTCATGCATCAAATGAAGCCCCCTGATATACTCCGAAAAAAAAACCTCCCTTTTATGGAAGGTTTTTTTCTTTACGTGTAATTAAAGCACTTTACTCAAAAAGGCTTTAGTTCTTTCCTGCTGGGGATTATTGAAAATCTCACTAGGAATATTTTCTTCAATAATATAACCTTCGTCCATGAAAATCACACGATCTCCAACTTCTTTTGCAAACCCCATCTCATGGGTCACAACTACCATGGTCATGCCTTCCTTAGCCAGCTGCTTCATGACCTCAAGGACTTCGCCGACCATTTCCGGATCTAGAGCGGAAGTCGGCTCGTCGAATAGCATGATTTTCGGTTCCATCGCCAACGCCCTGGCAATTGCGACGCGCTGCTTTTGTCCCCCCGATAATGAATCCGGATATGCGTTCGCTTTCTCGGCAAGTCCGACTTTCTTAAGCAGTTCCATCCCTCTTTGGGAAGCCTGTTCTTTGGATATCTTGCGGACCTTTATCGGCGCAAGCATTATATTCTCAAGAACAGTCTTATGTGGAAATAAGTTAAAATGCTGAAATACCATGCCAACTTCCGTCCGGACTTTATTGATATTGACCTTCTTATCTGTCGTATCAAGCCCTTCAATGAAAATATGGCCTCCCGTTATCGTTTCAAGTTGATTGATGCACCTTAGGAAAGTGGATTTTCCCGACCCAGAAGGACCAATCACCACGACTACTTCCTGAGGGGAAACGATTGCATTGATATTTTTCAATACATCATTATCGCCAAATGACTTCTTAAGATTCTCCACCTTTATCATTCTGTTTTCAACCTACTTTCGAGTCTATTTAATACAAAACTTAAGATGAGGGTAAGGAATAGATAGATGAAGGCACACGCCAAGTATGGCTCCCATACTTTAAAGTACTGACTCCCCATCGCTTTCCCCCAATACATCAATTCCGGGGCAGCAATGACACAAAGCAGTGATGAATCCTTCAATAATACGATGAATTCATTTCCTAACGGAGGAATCATCCGTTTGAAGGCTTGAGGCAATACAACATGTATCATTGTTTGGACATGGGTCATTCCCAATGAACGGGCCCCTTCCATTTGCCCTTTATCGATGGATTGAATGCCCGCCCGGAAAATTTCGGCAATATATGCAGCTGCATTTAAAGATAAAGCAATGACACCGGCAGTTACTGCATTCGTTTCCCCGGTAAAAAAGGGCACGATTCCAAAATGGATTAAAAAGATTTGAACTAAAAGCGGTGTTCCGCGAAAAACCGTGACATAACAGTAAAATGGAAAGGCAAGCACCTTGTTTCTCATGATTTTCCCTAAACCGATCAATAACCCCAAAAAGGTTCCGATGAGGATGGAGGAAACTGACAGCCCTATAGTAAGCAATGTTCCTTTTAATAAGAAAGGAGCATATTCAAAAATAATATCCCAGCGAAAACTCATTTTGTTTCCCTCCTAAGGCCAAAAAAACTGCGTAACTTCACACGTAAAGTTACGCAATCTTTTTACTATCCATTTATTTTTATTGTTGTGATTTCAATGTTTCTATATCTGGATCAGTACCAAACCACTCTTTATATATTTCTGCATATTTACCATTTTCATAAATGGCATTCACGGCTTTATCGAACTCCGATTTCAATTCACTGCCTTTTGGGAACATAAGACCATAAAACTCCTCATTGAAACTTTTGCTATCTTCAACGACTTTCAGTTTTTGATCGGGGTTATTTTTCACATATTCTTCAACAACCGTATTATCAGCTACGACAGCCGCAGCTCCGCCTTTTAGTAATTCCTGAATGGCTAGGTTATTATTTTCGAATTTTTTGATATCCTTGTGATTCTTTCCAAGGAGTTTCTCTACCGCTTCCTGTCCAGTAGTACCGGTCTGAACGGCAATGACGTTTCCTTTCAATTCATCTCCAGATTTTATATCACTATTCTCAGGAACGAGAATCTTGTTTGTGGATAAGAAATACGGAACCGAGAAGTCATAAGATTGTTTTCTTTCGTCATTCACTGTAATCGCAGATATGGCGACATCCGCTCTCTTACCTTCGATTTCAACAAAAATCGGATCCCAGCCAACAGTTTCCAATTTAACTTCATAACCCGCTTCTTTTGCAACGGCATTGATGAAATCAACATCGAATCCTACAATCTTATCGCCTTCAAGATATTCAAATGGAGCATAGTTGGCGTCCGTCACGATCCTGAGTGTTTTTCCATTGGACTCTTCTTCATTACCAGTTGTCGAGACTTCCTTACCCTTCCCGCATCCTGTCATGACTAGTAACAAAGAAGCTACCATGGCAAACACTAAAAAAGAAACCTTTTTCAAAATAATCCCCTCTTCTCTCTCGTAAACTCTCTTTTTTTAAAAAAACAGATAAATCTAACTTTAGAGAACATTCAGTATATTCTTTTAAGAATATTATACGTTTATTTGTTTTTTTATGCAATAAAAAGTCGACAAATAACTTTAGTAAAATAAAATTTTAATCAATTAACTTGGTAAATCAAATACGCAGCTAAGCTCCAATGGGGAAAGATGCACCCTTTTACCCTTTATTCGAATTAATAGATATTATATTGAAAATAGATATTGCCACCTTTCAAAAGGTTTAATAGAACAAAAATAAGCAGCGGCCATATTAGCGTGGCCGCTGCTCAAATGATTATTATGGAACTTCCTTATTCCCCTCTTCAATATCTAACATATCCAACAGGAAGATGAAAATCGGTATTCCGATGATCAATCCCCATATCCCAAGGAAATGCTCGGAAAACAATAGGATGATGAAGGTGAAAAATGTTGGAAGATTTGTTTTTGCCGACATGAATTTCGGATTTAAAATATAGCTTTCAATTGCATGGATTACAACTATCATGATTAATACAGCAATCACTTTGGGCATGCCGCCGATACTATAGGCAATCATACTAAGTGGAATGAGGGAGATGATGACCCCTGCAACCGGAATCAAACCCAGGAAGAAAATCATGATCCCTAGACCGAGCAACTGCGGGAAGCCAAGAATCCATAAGAAAGTTACAGATAGGACAGCATTCGTAATGGCTATCAAGAACTGGACCTCAATCACCTTTCCGAATGAATTGATGAATTTGACGCCAAAGTGGCTTAAGTTTATAAAGAAAGATTTAAATTTGGCCCGCTTGAATTTAGAAGTGAAACGAATGATTTTATCTTTTTCCAATAAGAAAAATAGACTAAGCAACATGGAAATGAAAATTTGAAATGCCAGTTTACCGAAATCGGATATATAAAGATAGAGTGTATTCATCTGTGTTTGAAGATCGAGCGGCGATCGCAGCTCGTTCATTATATTAATGGCATATTGAATGACCCTGCTATCAGGTGGATGTTGAAAGAAGAAAACGATCTGTGTCACTAATTCCGTGAATTGTAGCGTAATGACCGGTAGATATTTATAAAGAACGATGGCTAAACAAGAAATGACGACTGCATATAAAAAGCTTATAACAACCTTAGAGTTGATATGCATCACTTTATTCAGCCGAATCATGATAAATTGCTCCAGCCTTCCCATCAGGAAAGTGAAAACAAATGTGAATAACACGATATTAACCATACTGCCGATGCTTATTAAAAAGAGAACTAATACAATTAATGTAATTAACCTTGAAAAACCTTCGCTTTGCAAATACTCTTTTACCACTTACCTATCTCCTAACTACCATTCTGCCGTGATAATTCCATCTACCTTTCATTTTACACGGAATTGAGGAATTCTACTACAATTACCTTCCATTGACAACAAAATTATTTGAATGATCGGTAAGACTCAGGATGAAGACGTAGTTAAGACCGTTTTCGAAAATTCGACCATTAATTTCTCAGCACTTTCTGCATGAAAAAACATCTGCCAAATCGGCAGATGCCAGACTTTAGACAAACTCAATGAAAATCGAGTATGTCTAAGCTTTTTTATTGTTTTTTAGAATTTGGACGTTGATTTCCGCTCCAGCCACTCGCTTTCCGCGGGCGGTCGCGGAGCCTCCTCAGCTTGCGCCTGCGGGGTCTCCTCTAGACGCGCTTTTCCCGCAGGAGTCTCGCACCTTACGCACCAATCAACCAAATGGGCAGATGTTAATCTTCATCCTTCACATCGATATCTTCGGGGATGGGTTCGTTATAATAATCCGCTAAATCCTTCTTATATTTCTCCATCTGTTCAAGATGCATATTAAACTGATCTTTAAAAATCAAATGCTGCTCACCATCATGAACGGTGCGTATTTTATTTTGAACGATCAAACTTTCTATATAAGATTCCGGCATCGATAGATATTCCGCAGTCTCTTTTACTGTCAAGTACATGCCTTCACCCCTTTTCCTCTCTAACTATACTAGATATGAAGCATTATTTGAAGCGCTTGATTTTTAACTGAAAACCCCTTACATGCCAAGGAAAGGACGATACCCGATTCGGGGTATTGTCATGCAACCTCACCAGCTTAATCAATTTCCGCCAATGGAACATTTTAGATAAAACAACTTACAATCCCTTCCATTAACATGTAAGATAATGTTAAAGCAATATATCCATAGATTAAGAGGAGTGGACAAAGATGACCTTCTTTTATGTCATTCTTGCGGCAATTTTTGCTGTTTTCCTGGTCAATTTCGTTAAAGGGCTAAGTGAACCGGCTAAATTAGAACGCTATCAAAATGAATTCCGTAAATACCATGGTGAAACTTTAGATCTGCATGCAACGGAAATCGTTTCAGAAGCATTGATAGAAAAGCTTAATAAAGCACTGAATTTCAATTATATGGAAAAAGTCAATACTGAATTCCGCCTGAAGCATCCTCGGGACTCACAGTTAAAGGTCAATCAGGCTTGGCGTGAATTGAAACGCTATTTGATTATGGCTGCAGTGTTTGGAAAAGTTGAAATGTTTAATTCAGTCATCGATGAGTTATGGCATATCATGCTGAACTATAGACAGGAATATGATGAGTTTTGCAAGGTTTTCATCGGTAGGACCATTCAGCACCATCCTCATTCAGAACCTGTTTTCAAACCCGATGAGCGCACTCTTTTTGACTTTTACTATGTACAGCTATTTACGGTGGACTCCCATTCCATTCAAAAATGGGGCAAATTTTTCAAACATGATAAAGGGCTAACGCTTCTCCGAGATTTTGAAACGTTGGAGCTGGAGCAGTTAAAAGAGAAATATATGCGGAAACCGACAAGTATACAGGCGGAACGGACCTTTGAATCTTTCACTTCCCAATTTAAAGAAAATCGCCCCATGACAGAATTGAATTGGCGGAAAACGTACGATCAGACTGACTACGCAGCTCCCGCCTATTTCACTTATGCAAGCACCGATGATTTCGACAGCGAATTTAAAGATATTTTCGGTAATGAACCGAACACAGTTTCCACTGGATCCGGCCATGCAGATCATGGTGGCCATAACGGTTCCCATGACAGCAGTTCTGATTCCTCTTCAAGCTGTTCTTCATGCAGTTCTTGTTCGTCTTGAGCTTTTCGCTTGGAGAAATCCAAGCGTTTTTGTATACACAAGAATTAGATGAACTGGATTGATGAAGCTTAATTTTTTACTCAATTTTAAAGGAGTTACAATTGATATGCATGATAATGAGATACGAAAATTCAGACCAGTTTTTGTCTATGCAAATTTGGAAAATAAGAAAAAATTAGTGCAAGGTTTAACTGAAGATCGAGTGAAATTAATTCAAGAATTAAAAAAATATAGAAATGCCCTTTCACCATTTTTAATTAATGTTTTGCAAACTAATATAGATCAGTGGGAAATAGAAATTCATGATTGGGAAGAGGAAATAAAAAAAATAGAAGCAGAGAAAGAGAGCTTTTAAGTACTCTCGGTTTGCAGACAAAAAGGGTTCGGAATTTATAAATTCCGAACCCTTTTTGAGATTTCCTTTGAATTTTCGTCCAAGGTTAAGAGCTCGGGTATTTGACGCATTCCATTTCCTTCTTCATTAATTCCACCGATTGAACCAATTCTTGATCCTTTGTTTATTTTTCTCAAGAACCTCCTTCGATGTCCGGTTGTCTTTTTGTTTTTTCCATTCAAAGAAAGATGCAATTCCGATAAGCAGCCCTCCACCGATGATTAAATACAGCCACCATGGCATCTCGCTCCACATAGAATTGGTATTCATATATACATTGAATAAAATCGTCCCAGTTCCAGCGATGAAATAGGATTTATATTTCATCATGAATCCAAAGAGCATTGCTGCCAATGACACGGTTCCGATAATGAGGGCATCATATAAGGTGTTTCCTGCCATTGCATCAATGATCAGGGCTAAAAACAAAAGGAAAACAATACCGCTTTCGATATATTGTGTGATTTTGCCTTTAACAAAAATTTTCCTTAGCAGAGTGGTGCTGACAATGAACAGCGGCAGAATATTCACCTCCTCCTCAAGTACAGGAGGGATCGTGAGCTGATCGACAATGACCCAATACGGATATAGGCTGAACAAAATCGCTGCTGCCAACTGGGATTTTCTTTCCAACATGCCTGTCGTCGTGCTTCTCATCAAAATGAAATAGGCCGGAATCAGAAGTGCCGCGATGATTTCCAAAATGAAATGTGCCGGTCCCCCTGTCAAAACATCCATGTTCATGGCAAGAAGAAACAGCAGACCATAGACTCTGTAAAAATCCAATTGAAGTCCTGCCCCGCCTTTATCTAGCAAGCCTTTAAAGTATTTCTTGCTTAGCAAGACCATTATGGCCGTACACCCAAAAAGGACTGCCGTTCCAACGAAAGGCTGTAATGTGTCCGCGTACACGATGATGATCCAATACGGATACAAACTGAGAACTCCCGTCAGCCAAACGTAGATGCCCTTTTCTTTTACATCCTTTGTGAAACTTCCAATCAAGATGAAGTAAACCGTGATCAAGAGCGATACAAAAACTTCGAGTAACTGGGTCAATGTTTCAGTTGCTGGAAATCCCCGATTCATGGCCAGTAAAAACAGCAAGCCATATATCCTGTATGCATCGAAGGTGATTCCTGTTTCTTCCTTTTTGATTAAACCATCGAAATAACGCCGGCTTAAAAGCAGCATCCCTGACATACAGCCAAAAAGGAATAGCAATCCCATTACAACAGATAAGCTGTCGGCATAGCCGACTATGATTAAGAAGGGATACAGACTGACTAGTGCAGCAATATTGGAATAGATTTTCCTTTCTAGCTTTTCCGCTGTCAAGCTTCTCAGGAAAATGAAATAAGCGGTTAACAGCAGCGATACAAAGACTTGGAGTAACTGATGCTTAGTATCATTAAAAACCTCCGCATTCATATCGATCAAAAAGAATAAACCATAAATCCTGAAAGGATCAAAGCTGATGATGCCTGATCCGTTTTTCTTGAGTAATCTGCTGGAATACAGGCTGCTTAACAACAACATACCTGCCATACAGCCAAAAAGAACAGCCAAACTCGTGACGATTGGGAGTGTATGGGCATAAACTATGATATTGATGAACGGGAAAAGGCCGATGATTGCCGCTATTCCCGAGTAAATGCTTTTTTCTTTCTTATAGATCGTGAATCTTCCCATCAGGATGAAGTAGCTAGGCAACAGCAGGGAAACAAAAATCCCCAAAATCGCAGAACCTGTATCGCTCATAAACACTTCCAGATTCAGAGTACACAGATATAACAAGCCAAAAATTCGATAATAATCAATGACTCTCTTCGTTCCCTCTTGGTTGAGCAATCCTTTGAAAAGGCGTCTGCTAGCCATCATCATCACAACCATACATACAAGCAATACGATAATCGCCATAACCAGAGCTAATGTATTTACATACATATTATAGAAGATGAACGCCAGGCCTAGAGGAACCGCAACATAGTTCCGCCAATTCCTTTGCATGAGCAGATACCAGGCAAACAAGAGCTGTACAGTCATCACTCCTACCCAGACTAACTCGCGGTTAAGTGGAAAGTCCCGGATTGCCGTTTCAAAAATGGATATGCTTATCCCTAAATGAATGAATGGAATAAGGTAATACTCAATGATGCCTTTCCAATTCTTATTGGATAACGCCCACAGAATGGTTATGAGTCCTGCTGTAATCATCATGCATATTGATGTAATGAATACCATTTGCTCCATGTTTACCACAAATAAATGGACCTGTAGGAAAAGGACTGAAAACCCTAGGTACGTAAAAACGTATTTTTCCCATTTCACATGCGCCCTTAAAGCACTTAAAATATAAATCGACAGTTGCGCAACATATAGTAACGGTGAGCTTTCCGTAAAAATAATGAGCAAATATCCAACAGGAATCGCCAGTAAATTGGCAAGGTGACTTGCGTAAATGAAATACAGTTTCCCATTTTTTTGAATATTTCCCAAGCCATTCTCCTAATAGGAAAAAGATAGTGGGGCCGAGCAACACGAACGCAATCCTCAGCACCATTGAAGCAAAATCAAAAACATCGTAGAGTGAAGCATATAAGCTGGCACTTGTAATCACGACAGGCACCCAGAATATGTGCTTCCGATGGATATGGACGGACCAGCCGTTTATTGCGGTAGCTACGGCAATCACTCCGCTTGCCTCCAAAGGATTCCGTGAATCGAATGGAATCGATATCAAGGAAAGGCAGGAAAGAATCTGTCCGCTATATGCAAAAACTGGAAATAATTTATGATATCCCTTTTTAAATGTGTAAGCTGCACCGATGGAAATCAGTGAAACACCCATTAAATAGACGCTGAGCGGGATATTTGACCGAACCCATTCTAAACTCTCCATCAAATATGGATAGAAAGCAACCAAAGCCAGTACGAAAGTGATTGGAAATCCGTATAAGGCATTTTCCTTCATATGCTTTGTTTCGTCTTTTATAAATGTGATGAAGAAAAGCCCAGAGATCATGGCGAGCGCCACACTAACTGCAAGCCAATCCATTTCGCTGAATTTAATGGTCAGTATCACTAACATGATCATTGGGGAGATAAGTAAGATACTCTTCCTAAACAGGATGTACCTTGGGTGACGATTATATAAATATACTCCAAGATATTGAATGACCTGAATAACAAAAATCAGATTTAAGATGGTAGAAAAAGAGACTGGCAATGCAAAGAAAAGGTATAGTAACGCTAAGTCGAAAATAACAACAGCCGGGTACGTGAGGCTTGAATTTCTCGATTGAAGGGAAACATAGGCAAGCTGAGCGGATACTAACATGAGCGCGACGAATATTTGCGCATAGTTCTCCTGGTACACCATCGCGTTACTATATAAGAAAACGATCCCGCTCCCAATCAAACTGGTGAACGTGAAGTTCTTGGAAAGCTTAGTCATTTTGGATTTAACCAGATATTTCGATAGCATGGTAAAAATGATTGGTACAAATGCAAATGCGGTGATCATATACTCACTTAAAAACGAGTTATAAACAAGATGGATATATCCATACGTGAAAACGGCGCTAAAAGCCATTTCATAATATTTTTTTTGGAATTTGACCGAAATAATTAAAAACAAAACAGAAAAGACCATCAACGTTAGCGAATACACCAAGTTGCTTGAAAATAACGTCAGGATCACAAAAGTCTCCACGATAATCTTAAACTGGATAAATTGAAAAATGAATGGTTTAAATAACGTTAGTGCTTTTTGATTTTTCAATTGCTCAATATTCCATAATAGCATTAAATTAAGAACGCCAATCGCCAAAAACATCCACGCGATAGTCGGCGTCACAAAAGCCAATCCGAAATAGCAGGTAATGGCAAACGTGAATATTGAAATGAAAATGAATATTTTCGACTTGAAGTATTCAGCAATCTTACAATAAATGGCTA
>NZ_CAKKLN010000018.1:0-42082 GCF_918698065.1 Peribacillus sp. Bi134
ACTTACTAACCAGTACCCCAAGTCCTCCATGTAGTGTCATAGCTTCGCTTGTTATTCGAGATCTGCGTCCCAACCAGCCTCAAACATGTTTCTACAAGTAGGGGGCGGACAGTTTAGTTCACGGGATCAAGTCCCACGCACCCGTACGTCCTACTCTGGCTACTGATATAATAGATTCTATTAAAAAAAGGTCAACCAGTAATTTTTACTGGTCGACCTTATAATACGAACGCACCCGTTAGTTCCATAAGGAATACAATTAGGGGTACCGTCAGGAAAATGCGGATTTACAACGTTAAGGAATTTTCAATACTAAAAAGCCCAACTTCACCGTTAATTAAGAGAAATTGGGCTTTTTCATTACTCCATAAGCATTTTTAAGTTATATTCAAAAACCATGCTTTGACACTGTCTAAAGCATGGAAATTATTTAAACTAATATAAATCTGCTAAGTTGGTTTTTTTAGCTCATCTATTTATTGAATTCATTAACTGGAAGAAGTATTCAGGTTTGTGAGTCTTATTTAGGTTATACCATGAATGTAATGTATCTGGTGCAAATACATCTAATTTTTTCAGTACTTCCATCGCAAATTCCAGAGGAGCTACTCCTGATGCAGTAACCAAATTCTCACCAGATACCGCAGGTCCCATCTCATAAAATTTTTCTCCTTTATAATTAGGACAAACCATTTTAATATACTCTAAGTTATTGCTTGTATGCTTTCTAGAATCTAGGTATCCCATATTCGCAAGGGCCTCAGTTGCACCACAAATTGCAGCAACAATAGTGCCAAGCTTTAAAGCTTCGCCAATTTTTTTCATGATTGGTTGATGAATAACTTCTCCCCAAGTATTCCCTCCAGGCAAAACTAAAAGATCTTTACTCTCAAGAGTACACTCATCAAGGGGAATATCTGGTTTTATGCTCAGTCCCCCCATCGTAGTAATAATTTCTTTATTAGCTCCTACTGTAACTACTTTTAAAGGTGCTATATCTTTTTTGAAATATCTTCCTGTGTTTAGTTCGGCAATTAAATATCCATATTCCCAGTCTGACATTGTGTTAAATACATATAGATAAACTTTTTTTGTTTGCATCCAATAACACTCCCAATCACAATTGATATAGCCAATTATAATATAACTTCCCTGACAGCTAACGTCAGGGAAGTTATCATACTTGATGAAATTTTATTAATTCCGACAGAACTTCAATAAGTCTTTTCTTTAGACTTATTGGCTCAATAACTTGAATAGATTTACCGTACGGTAAAAGTAAATAAGGTACATATGTATGTATCATATCCTTTTCAAGAAGAAATACTGCTTGATTTGAAGTCCGTTCTTGTAAATAATGTCCTAAAAACCAATGTTGGCAAATATCTCCCAACGTCCTTGTATTCCCATTAATAACTAAAGAATTATTCCCTCCCTTATCTTCTATAGTTGGAAGGAGGTTTTTCATAAAAAAGTCACGTGCTGAAAAATTTTCTGGCCGGTTAAACTTATTTTCGGTTAGCATTAGACTTTCAATTCGATCTACTCTAAAACTACGGATATCATCCCTAAGATGACAAAATCCAATCACATACCACTTATTATTCCAATAGATAATTCTGTACGGATGGACCAATCTATAATTTAATTGCTTTTCGCCACTTTTATGGTAAAGAATTTTTACTGAGTACCCGTCAGCTACGGCCTGCTCCAACTCCTTCAAAAAAGGTTCCATAGAGATTGAACTTAATCGACTTATTACTTCAAGACTAGTTAAATGTTGGTTTATCTTTGTTTCCTGCTCTTGATTTGAGTATTTACTTAGTTTTGAAATGGCCCTATTTAGTGCTTCACTTCCATAATATCCGGCTTCTTCTGCAAAAACAGCAGCATGAAATAGTGAAGTTTGCTCCTCAAAATCAAAAAAAAGAGGAGCCTCAATAAAATTGTTCAATAAAGTGTATCCACCGTTATGTCCTGGTTCTGAAATTATAGGTACGCCACTTGTTGAAATTGTATCAATATAACGATACACAGTCCTTATATTCATCTCTAACTTTTCTGAAATTTGTTTTGCAGTAATTTTTTCACCTGAACGAAGCATCCATAGAATTGCTAACATATTGTCAATTTTAGGCATATGATTCCACCTCTATATGGAATTTATTTCCTATTATATATTTCCGATTTTTGGTATAACTCATCATCTGTTCCTTTCCGATAGCTTTCTATATAATGAGGCCCTAGACACATTTGTAATTTCACAAATTTGATTTACAGTCATATCTCCCTCTTTATAAAGCTTTACTGCATAATTCATTCCTGCATGATTTTTATGGTACTTCTTTAACCGACCTTTAAACTTTCCTTCTTTCTTAGCCAGTTCAATCCCTTCACGCTGCCGCATACGGATAAGATCACGTTCTAATTGGTTTACACCCGCCATCTTCGGTATCCCGCCATCGAATTTAAGTAAATTGCTAAAAAATGGGTGGTTCCATCTTCAACTAAACTGTCCCTTTAGTTCCATAAGAAAAAGAGCTGCCAAAGCAACTCCCTTATTGATTTAAGGCACCTGTTAGGATATTATTGCCTGTCATCGAGCTCTTCCATATCACTCATTATTTTTTTATTCTTACTAAAATGAATAGCTATATATAAAAGTAAACCAAAACACCCACCAATTAGTACCTTAAAACCTGAACCAACAGCTGCCCATTCCAAGGCGTAGAAAATTATCACACCGAAAAGAACATATGAAAAAACTGTATTAATCAATATCATTCAGCCTTCTTCCTTAATTGACGTACTATATAAATTCTATTTCAAATGCATTATTCCTTGTAGAACTAACCTGCCCCGTTAGTTCCATAAGAAAAAGCTGCCTTAAAGACAGCTCCGATCTTCAGCTAACGCACCCCTTAGTTCATTAAGAAACTAGAGCGAAGGAGTTGTTTTTGTACCTTGGTGAAAAAACATTTTCCATCTTCCCTCTCGAAATTTCCAAATTGAACTTCGCAATGAATGTTGTTGTTTTACTTCGTTAAATATTCGGTAAGTAGTTAACACTATTTCTTCAGACAATGGATGTATTTCAAAATTACTCAATGTCATCTTTACCTCACCTATTCCGTTTTCACCAATCCCCTCATCTTTGTACAAGACTTTACCAGAACTTCCAAATTCAAAAAAATTGACTGCAAGTAAATTATTAAGCTCTTTTTGTGATGTGCGAATCTCAGGTTTTAACAACTTCTCTTCTAGTTGACGTAAATGTTCTTTTAACGAAGATTCACTTTCCATTTTCCACTCCCCTTGTCTACTATACGAATAATATCGAATACTCGCTTTTTCCTCTTTTAGCTAATCTGCCCGATTGTACGAAGACACAAAGATAAGTACATTGGGGACATGAATTTGAGTACATAGAATTATTAATCCACTCAAAACCGCACCAATTCAATCACTAAACTGTTTTGAGATACAAAATCGAGTACATTATAAACAATACAGTCATACAAATTTATCTGTAAACACAAAGGGGAAGGCAATATCTATTCCCTCCCCTTTTTCGAACAACATATATTTTTAATCTTCTTGATTACTTTATAAAAAGATTGATTATTTTTGTGATCCTTAATGAACTAACGCACCTGTTAGTTTAAGTACAAACCTTCACAATCTTGCTAACCTGCCCCGTTAAAAAAAGGCTGTCTAAACAACAGCCTGACTATTACACGCTAAGTTAGTCTTCTTGTAAATATTTATGGTCCAAAAAAAATCATAAATAGCATTAGAAATATGTTTAATACTAACAATATCTTACCAAAGAGATTTTTTATTGCTAAAACAGAAAATACAATAGAAATTAAGAATGAAAAAATTGCTAGTTTTGGTGGGAAATACGCAACGTCTAAAATGCCTGACATAGAAAAATACAAAAGAAAAATGCTAATAAATATAAATATCATTGAAAAAATTAATGCTATCGTGATAAAAATAAAAGTCCTGAGTTTTTTCAGATGTTGTTTCTCATAACTATAATCAACCATTTTTCCCTCCGGATATTATGTTTGTTTAATCCTAAAAAAATTTCTTCGGCTAACACACCCGTTAGTTTAAGTAGTGTTATATATTTATTGTCATTTTTCTTTAATAAAATAGAAACCTGTCCCATTTTTTTGTGAAACAAACCCTTGTTGAGCTGAGCTATTTTCTACCATATTTTGCTCTTCTGCTGTTATAACGGTGGTAACATCTTTTCCTTCAGCTGCCATACCTTCTCTACGGTCTTGTTCCTCTCTAGTAACAAGTTTATATGTATCTGTTTGTTTTGAGGAAACTTCTGCCGATGCTTCTGTCTTTTGCAAGTCTTTCGCAAAACCAATTGATACTGCTAAAACTCCTGCAAAACCAAGGGTTAAAAATAATTTCCCTTTCATATAAAAACCTCCCAATAATTTCTAACTGTTCCAATAACATATTTTACCACAACTAAAACTATGTTACTTTTAAATTTATTTCTTCAACTAAACTACCCCGTTAGTTCCATAAAGAAAGAGCTGCCTTAAAGACAGCTCCGATCTTCAGCTAAAGCACCTGTTAGTTTAACAAGTACCTATAATAATTTAGACATAAAATACTGGTCGAAAAGTGTGTCATTAATCAATAATGAGTTTCTTTTTATTCCTTCTATCTCATATCCCATTTTCTTATATAGAGATACTCCTGCTTCATTTTGAATGACTACTGTTAGTTCTAACCGTAAGATATTATGAGTTATTGCCCATTCTTCTAACCTTTGAAATAGATTTGTTCCTATACCACGCCCTGTGTATTCTTTTAAAATACCTATAACTAGGTAGGCTGAATGTTTTGTTCTTCTTGTATCTCCGCCAATGACTGCTAAATATCCTACTAACTGTCCACCTTGTTCTGCAACAAGTACCGTTGAATTATTCTCCTTGTCCACTCGTTCCAACCATTTACGTTGTTGTTCAGGAGAACCTTTTCTTTCTCCTGGTTCCATAAGCATAAAATCAGCCTCGGTTTCAACTTGCTTCATTAGCAAATCAAAACTTTCAGTATCCTCAGGTTTTATCTCTCTGATTAACATTGAATTCCCCTCCACAAATATATATCCAATATTATACATCTTATGGAACTAACCTGCCCCTTTAGTTTAAGTACATTCTTTCACAATCTCAATGGTGTAGAGCCTTTTTAGACACAATCCAATCACCTACAAAATAGAGTTGATAATGGGGTACAAAATATTCGTATGGTACTTTATCCTGTACAAAGAACTTCCAACCATTACTTTTGTATTATGTTATTGTATAATTTAGGTATTACATAAAATGAGGTGGCATGCATGGAAACAATCCAAACAGAATTAGTAGACGGCTGGAAACTTATAGCACATCCGGATTATACGGTTTTCTCTAATGAAAAAAGCTATATTGTAGTGCAGAAAGACGATATGAACGAAATGATTATAGCCTTTTCTATCAACAACAACACATTTAGTGTAACTAGTTGTAATTGGGGATTAAAATTCGATTTTCGTAGCGATGAAAAAAAAATTGCCATAACCACCGATCCAAATGAATATGAAGAAGATGAAGATGAAGATTGAAAAGTAAAGCATCCTTTCGAGGGTGCTTTCTTTTTATCTAAAGCATAACAGGGTAAGATGGGGTGAAACTTTAGAAACTCTATGTTTCTTTTCTTTTATATTCCTACTTTTAGGGGTACCTCCAACATTTCGAAAATTTTGTATGCTAAGCAAATATCAACCTAAAAAAGTCGATTTCCTGTATTGATAAGGAATCGAATCGACTTTTTTGTTCGCTTGTTAGACTAACGCACCCGTTAGTTCATTAAGACATACGATTCTTATTAAAGAATCGCGCCCTTTAATGGTTTATAAACTCTATAATTACCAGACAGGTCTTAACCTCGATGATAGTTTATCTTCATTTTCTTCATAAACTAATTTTGTTAAATCTTCTTTGAGCATTTGCAGGCGTTCAGCACCTATGTTTTCAATCCAACGTTGCTCAATCTCAGTTAGTATTTTCTCTTTTGCTTTCACTACTAACCAACCTCGTTCGGTCAAAACAATAATTTTCCCTCTCTTATCAGTAGGATGAGCTTTGCGCATTACATAGCCACTTTTCTCAAGATAATCCACCATTTTACTCACAGCTTGCTTTGTAATTCCTAAATATTCGGCTAGTTCTATACCTGTTGCTCCATTGGGAGTGATGCATTTAAACATAAAACCATGTGCAGGTCTAATATCTCCAAATCCCAATTCACTCAATCTGTCATGTAATTCATTAATTAATGTACTAAAGGATAATGATAAAAGTGATGTAAGATCCAATTCACTAAATACTTCATGATTCATACATAAAACCTCCTCAAATAAAGTCAATTAAGTTGACTTTACTTGAAATCCATTGTACTATACACCATGTAGTCAATCAAGTTGACTATAGTTCGATTATAAAAGAAATAGGATTCACCGAAACAAAATTAATACATTATGGAGGGTTCTCATGGCTAACATCGTTAAAATTAGAGGAAGTGTATTTGCACCGTATGCTTGGTTGGAACCTATTAAAGATCCTGCAACAGAAAAGATATTCGAATACACTGGTGATGCACGTGAATTTACACCAAACGCTGTAAACACTATGCGGTCAAGATTAGAGCAAGAAGTGATTATTGATTTTTATAAAAAAGAAATTTCCACCTATACAAATGCTTGTACCGTAACTGTAAAAGTTACAAATCCAGATGGTTCTATTGATTATAAAAAAGGAAAAACAAGTACAGAAAATATTGTATGTACTAATGTTATGTGGGGCCCTGATGAAATTTCTTTTGAAATGAGGGCAAGTGCAAGCAACCCTTTAAATGCAGCAGCACCTGCGGCTGATTATTTATTAACTATACATGTTAACAAGAGTGGTGTTGCACAAATTGAAGGTGCACATGATGGGTTCCCCTGCTATGAATTTTATAAACAAACAGATTTTGGTCCATTTGAATTAATATATACACATGATTTCAGAAAAACTGGTGACACTCCAGCAGCGCTAGCTGGGGAAATGGAATACAGTTTTAAAACGACAATCTAGATATAAATACTAAGTAGAAGTTTACAAGAAGCAAATATTAAAGGAAAAGCAATAATTATACGAAAGAAATTGCGATCTGCTTTGCTCAATGACTCAATATTATTATCCATAAAATTAAAAATCATAGAGGTATGTCTCATGACTAATATCGTTAAAGTTAGAGCAAGTGTGTTTATTCCAATGTCTTGGACTGAACCTAAGAAAGATACTCAAACAGGAAACGTGATTCAATTCGAAGGTGACTCACGTGAATTTACACCATATGCTGTAAACGCTATGCGTTCCAGAATTGAACAAGAAGTAGTGGTAGATTTTTATAAAAAAGAAATCTTCACATATGCGAATACTGGCATAACAACAGAAAGAATCACAACTCCTGATGGTTCCGTTAATAAAAAATCAGGAAAAGCTAGTACGGAAGGTATTTTGTGCACTGATGTTGTATGGAGATCAGATGACGTCAAATTTCAAATGAGTGCTAGTGCTAGCAACCCATTAAATGTATATGCACCTCCCGTTGATTATCTATTAACTGTACATGTCAAAAAAGATGGTACTATCGATATTCAAGGTGCACATGACGGATTCCCTTGTTATGAATTTTATAAGCAAGTAAACTTTGGTCCGTTTGAAAAGATTCATACACATGACTTCAGAGAAACTGGTGATACAGCTGAAGCTCTAGGTGGAGACATGGAATATAGTTTTAAAAAGATAATGTAAAGACAATAGGATTCCCTTTTTAGTGAATAAATATATAACAACATAAGAGTGAGTAACAGGAGGAAAATAGAATGACAACAGTATTATTTGTAAAAGCAAACAATCGCCCCGCAAACCAGGCGGTGAGTGTGAAATTATATGAGGCTTTTTTAGCAAGCTATAAAGAATCACATCCAAATCATACAGTGGTAGAACTTGATTTATACAAGGAAGAATTGCCATATGTAGGAGTAGATATGATTGACGGTACATTTAAGGCTAGTAGAGGACTTGATTTAACAGCAGAAGAAGCAAAAGCAGTAACTGTTGCTGATAAATATTTAGAACAATTCCTTGCAGCTGATAAAGTTGTGTTTGGATTCCCATTATGGAACTTAACAATTCCAGCTGTACTACACACATATATTGATTATTTAAACCGCGCGGGCAAAACATTTAAATATACGCCAGAAGGTCCGGTAGGTCTTGTTGGAAATAAAAAAATTGCATTATTAAATGCAAGTGGCGGTGTGTATTCTAAAGGACCAGCAGCTGAAGTAGAAATGGCTGTTAAATATGTAGCAAGTATGATGGGCTTTTTCGGTGTAAAAGATATAGAGAAAATAGTGATTGAAGGTCACAACCAATTCGCAGATAAAGCAGAAGAAATTATTGCTGCAGGGCTTGAAAAAGCTGTTAAAGTAGCAAGTACGTTCTAATTAATAAAAAACTTGTCACTCAATATAGCAGTACCAACACTTTTATTAGTGGTGGTACTGCTTTTTTTATTCGCTTATCTTGCTACTTTGGGAGGAGTTAGGAATCCAATTGATGTAATAATTCCATTTTAATCTTATAAAACGATAGAAAGAAGGATTGCATTACAATGAAAAGTTGATGGACAAAATATATATAAACTTGATTTCCTTATTCAACTAACCTGCCCCGTTAGTTCAGTACCATTTTTCGGATAATTTTTCACCACTCAAATTCAGGATTAAACTCTTCCGGATCCATCATTGCTTTTGTGTAGGTGACCGGTTTTTCGTTCGGCATAGTGATAGTTAATTCTGTTCTATCCTTGTTTAACTCTAAAGTTATAAATGAAGTCCGATTGGTCTTTTCTTTGCTGTATAATACCGCAGTCATTTTGTGTCCCGTGGATTCTGCTAATTTAAAGTATCTGATATCCCTTTTTTCATTTTTCTTTTTGATATTTTCGTACTTTAGCTCATCGCCATTAGATGAAATCACTATGTATGACTTATCTGTCATCCAACCGCCGTAAATATGATACTTGGTTACTTCATAAGATGGAACGCTGTTAGTTCTTGTGGGTTCTTCCTTAGTTATTCCTTCTTGGGTATCTACCTTTTCAGTATGTTTGACTTGTTCTGTCTCACAAGCAGCAAGACTACCTAAAAGCAGGAGCCCCACTGTGATCTTTTTCAAAGTAAACAAAGGCCTGCCCCCCCCTAAAAGATGGATGAAAATTTCGAACCATTAAATTATCCACCCTAACATTGAGTCTTGAAGACAATAACTCAAATATTATACCATAATAAACCAATTTCTTATGGAACTAACCTGCCCCGATAGTTGCATAAGAAAAAGCTGCCTTAAAGACAGCTCTGTTCTTCAGCTAACGCACCCGATAGTTTAAGTATATTTCTTCACAAAATTTTATTAGTTCGCAACTAAGATTTAAGAACATAATTGATAAATCAGCTATTGGGTTAGTAAAGAAACGTGAACTTAAAAAGTTACCACCAAATAAAGACCTTAACGGTCTCTCTTTTCCCAATAACCATTAGATTGGGATCATTTGCACTGTTTATGTAAGCTACCATTACATATTATTCCATTTAAATCCAAGTCATATTTACAACCAGTGGAGATTGTTGGATGACATTTATTGTCCCGTGTAGCTAATACACGTATAAAGTGATGGAAATAAGGCGAATTGCCTTTAACTTCCTTGCATAAGAAACGTATAAGATATTAATACTATTTGAGAAATAAAGGAATTTTGTAGAAGATTACACAGATTTTAGCTGCTGATATTAGGCAAGTATAGGGTGATGAAAATGTGGAAAACGATTGTTTCCTACCTTCCAGAATGGCAGGTTTTTATACAAGCTTTTATTGTGTTTTTTATTCCTTATTTAATCTCCAAATTGTTTAATCGGCTTCGCAACTCAAAGGATGAGTGATGAAAATGAAAGAGTGGATATCAAAGATCAGTAAAAAAGGAAAAGTTACTAATAAAGACAAACAAGTAGCAACTACCTCCCAACTGATCAGTTTACAGATAATTTTAATTTAAATCTAGAAATGGTTAGGCAAGAAATTGGCCATAATTGGGATGTGCATTTTCGAGAATTTAATATAGGGCGTACCGGTATTCGGTCAATTATCATTTTTGCGGATGGATTATCAGATAAAGACATCATTGATAAACATATTATGACATCATTGATGGTTGATTTTTCAGCAGAATATAAACAGGTCCTTCCTTACATCAAAGGAAGCATTTCAAAAGAATTCATAAAAATCTATTAGTGAGGTTGAAGAAGTTGGTTCCATTAAAGAGTTAGCATCAAAAGTACTAACAGGTTCTACCGCGCTTTTATTTGATGGATCAGTGGATGCCCTAATCCTTGGTACAACAAAACTAAAAACAAGAACTGTTGAAGAGCCGGTATCAGAGGCATTAGTCAGAGGTCCACGGATCGGTTTCACTGAATCTTTAGTTGATAATACATCTTTTTTAAGGAGTAGTGGTGAAATTGAAAGTTTATCGTTAGTACAATTCCAAGTAGGTAAGCAGTCAAAAAAAGACTTAGTTGTCGCTTATATTAAAGATATTGTTGATCCCGAATTAGTTCAAGAGGTAGAAAATCGAATTAAGAAAATTGATATTGATAGTGTTCCGGAATCGGGTTATGTAGAGCAACTTATCGAGGATAATTACCTTAATCCCAGCCTTGGTTCCTATAATGGAAATGGCCAGTTTGGTCGGAATCATCCCTGAATGAAAAGAGATGAAAGCTATATACAAAGACGGTGTAAAAAGAGCCAGAATAGCTGCGAGGTAACGAATACGGATGAATGTACCAGGAATCCACCTTTCATAATAATCTTCCGGTGATTGTAACATCATGCTCAAAGCGAAGGGCTTCCCGTTTAACAAGATGGCCACTCGACCTTCCATCAAAGCAGCGATCACCCGATCAGGACGCTCTGTATTCTGTACCTGCGGAAAAGGGGGTTCCGTTTCCGGCACTTATCGAAGCATTATTCATGGAAATATCCATCGAAATTTTGAGGGAAGCAGGACTCCGATTGCCTAAGCCAATCGGTCCCGCAATGGGAATTGTCGGCGGTTTAATCATTGGGGAAGCTGCTTACAGGCAGGGATCGTTAGCCCTGTTTTGGTCATTGTAGTAGCCTTAACCGCTATTTCATCATTTTCCATTCCGCAATATAGTACTGGGTTTACATTACGGATGCTTCGTTTTCCCGCCATGCTATGTGCTGCCACATTTGGATTATTCGGGGTCATTCTCTTTTTTCTTTTAATGGCCAGCCATTTAGTTAAATTAAAAAGCTTTGGTGTGCCCTATTTGAATCCAGCCGTTCCTTATCGCTTAAGTGAGTGGAAAGACCTGATGGTTCGCATGCCACTTATGATGATGAAACGCCGTCCAAAGATGATGCATACAAAAAATCCCATTCGCAAAGGATAACCTATCGGTGAAAGGGTGGTTAAAGAATGATTCTCAGTCCGAAAGACCAAATTACAACTCCTCAAACAGCTGTCATTGTCATCAACTTTGTACTAGGCACAGGATTACTCACCCTACCCAGATCAGCTACCGAGAAGGTGCATACACCAGATGTATGGATAAGCGTTATTTTAGGCGGGATTATCGCGATAATCGCTGGGGTGATCATGGTCAAATTAAGCCAACAGTTTCCCGAAAAAACCGTTTATCTATACATCAATGAAATTGTAGGAAAATGGGTGGGGAGTTCACTTAGTTTAGTTATAATACTTTATTTTATTATGACTTCCGGATTTCAGCTCCGTGCAATGGCTGAGGTAGTAAGGTATTTACTTCTGGAAGGTACGCCTACATGGGCAATTACCATGATTTTCATGTGGGTAAGTCTTTATCTCATCATCGGAGGAGTTAACCCCATCGCCCGTCTTTTTGAGATTGTATTACCTTTGGCAGTTATCCTTTTTTTGGTTGTTACCCTTATGAGCTTCAAAATATTTGAGATCGATAATCTGCGTCCTGTATTAGGAGACGGAGTCATCCCTGTACTAAAAGGAGTAAAAACAACGGCTTTCGCTTTTTCAGGGCCTGAAATCATGTT
Organism: Peribacillus sp. Bi134; assembly: GCF_918698065.1. NCBI lineage: Bacteria > Bacillati > Bacillota > Bacilli > Caryophanales > Bacillaceae > Peribacillus > Peribacillus sp. Bi134. The sequence goes on from NZ_CAKKLN010000018.1 coordinate 12,240, forward strand.
ACTGCTTGTTCCGTTTATGAATCAGCCAAAAAAAGCAGTAAAAGCCCTGCTTGTTGGAGTTTCCATTCCATTGATTTTTTATGTGATAACGGTCGTAATGGTGATCGGGGCATTATCTGTTGATGGAGTGGTCCTGAGAACATGGCCGACACTGGACCTTATACGGAGTTTTGAAATCTCCGGTTTAATCTTTGAACGGTTTGAATCTTTATTGCTCGGGGTTTGGGTCATGCAAATATTTGCCACATTTACCATCTCATACCTTGCGGCTGCTTTAGGGCTGGCTCAACTTACGAAAAAGAGCATTCACCCATTCATGTTTGGCTTGCTTCCGATTCTCTACATCATTGCCATGATTCCGAAAAATATGAATGACCTATTTAAACTAGGGGATTTCGTCGGCCATATGGCATTGTTTTTATTTGGTTTTCTCCCGCTTCTCCTGCTTATTATCTCAAGAATAAGAGGGAGGAAAATATGAAACAAGCACATAACAATATACGCCCCCTCTTCATTTCCCTCTCCGTTCTTTTGTTCTTATCCTTTACAGGATGCTGGAGCAGTCATGAAATTGAAGAGCAAAGTTTAGGTATCGGTTTAGCATTCGATAAAGCCAAGCAGTCCTCCATCGAGAAAAAGTTAAACGAACAAGGGGATGGTTATTCAAGAAACAAACTAATAGCTGACAGTACGAGTACACTGCGCTTGTTGAACTAACCTGCCCCGTTAGTTCCATAAGGAAAAGAGCTTCTAATCTAATCAGCTCCTGTTATTGAAGTAAAGCACCGTTTAGTTTTAAATCAAATTATTTTCACATCTATTTATCTTCGTTATTACTTCTCTCATTATTTTGAAGATAAATCTTTTTAAGAGTTGAATTTATATTATTCAATGCAATTAGAATAACCCCCAACATAACAAAGGTTACTATTTCCTCAGTAAACCAAGATACTATTCCTAAAATTACAGCATAAAGAATGTATAACCAATTACTCATTTATTCAATATCCTCCCTAATCTACATAATCAACTAATTTTACTACCAAATTTTAATCAACTAACCTGCCCCTTTAGTTGCATAAGAAAAAGGTTTAATAAAGCTTTCCAATCATTACTCCCATGGATTTTCGTATTTAGTTCTAATTTTATCGACTTTATTATATTCGCAAATGGTATCTTTGCCTGATAATTGAACCTTCATCGTATTTTTTTCGACTATAATAGTAAAATTGTCAGAACCACCATCATAATCAAATTCGTAATCATTATTCTCTATGTGTTTATATGTTCCAGAAGATTGTTCTCCGCCCTGGACTCTTGAATTTTGAATTTCAAAATTATTTTCCCCTTTAAAGGTAAAGGAGTCTCGACAAACAATCTTTTCTCCATCCGTATTTTTCCATGTACCTTTCCAAGATGGTGCTTTTCCTTCACCACACGCAGCTAATACTAATGCAGCCATCGTTGAGATCAATAACATTTTTTTCATTAATACACCTACTCCAAAGGACAACTTTATTTCCTGCTCCTTTTAATACGAACTAAAAAGGTAAAAGTTCCCTTGTATTGAACTAACCTGCCCCTTTAGTTCCATAAGAAAAAGCTGCCTTAAAGACAGCTCCGATCTTCAGCTAACGCACCCGTTAGTTCATTAAGAAAAGCGATTCTTATTAAAGAATCGCGCCCTATAATGGAATAAGATTGAGCTTCTATTAGCTGGTTACTTAAAGAAGAAAAGTGCGTTTCCGTTGTTTCAGAAACGCCCCTGTTAAATTAAGAATAACACTTCACAATATCGGCCCAATTAATAAAAAATATCATTTTATTATTTCACTCAGGTTTCTCCCCGAATTTTTTGCCGAAATTCTCCATCATATCAAGTATTGGGATAAATTCACGCCCTTTAGTTGTTAATGAATATTCAACACGTGGAGGTACCTCAGGAAAAACCTCTCGTTTAATTAATCCATCTGTTTCTAATTCTCTCAACTGTTTTGTAAGAGAACCTTGTGAAATGTCCCATAAAAAAGCTTTAATTTCGCTATAACGACGTTCTTTTGTTTTTAAAAACCAAAGAATAAGATACTTCCAGCGTCCTGAAAGCATATTTTGGGTATACGCAATACCATAAACGTCTCTTTGCTCCTTAATAAACTCTTTTTCAAATCCATCCTTACATATTCTGGCCATACTTACATCCCTTTTCTTCTGTAAAGTACAAAAAAGTGTACTATATCATTTTTTATTGCCTACTTCAAAAGTAAGAGTAATGTGTTTATTGTATTATTTATAACCAAAACACACAATTACCACTCAATTACCTTAATGGTTGTAAAAAAAGGAATGTAGACAATTTCGCGTTGAGGCAATTGGAAAATTCTATAGCTGATATTGAATCATAATCGGACAAAATTATATTTAGGAGGAACAATAATGAGATTTGGAATTATAGGTGCAGGACCAATAGGGACAATTATTTCTAAAAAATTAGTTAAGAATGGACATGATGTCAAAATCGCAGATGCTCGAGGAATTGAACGTTTAGAAGGAAAAGAGTTTGCTGGAACACCTGTGAGTGTAGAAAATGTAATAACTAATATTGATGTTCTAATAATATCTATCCCTTTTCATGTAATGCCAAGCATTCGCAACATTGTAGATAAAGCTGGAGAAGAACTAATCGCTGTAGACACTTCAAATTATTATCCTTTTAGAGACAATAAAATTGAAGAAATTGAGAACGGGATGGTTGAAAGTGTTTGGGTTTCAAATCAATTAGGTAGACCTTTCATTAAAGCTTTCAACAATCAATTAGCTTATACTTTAGAAAATAAAGGAACCCCCGAAGGTACTAGTGGTCGCATTGCCATGGCGATTGCTGGTAATGACCTATCGCAAAAACAAATAATCATGGACGTAGTAAACGAGCTAGGCTTCGACGCAGTAGATAGTAGTTCTTTAAGTGATTCGTGGAGACAGCAACCAGGAACGCCTGCATATTGCACAGAACTTACAAAAGAGGAACTAACAGAAGCATTGAAAAAGGCAAATAAAGAAAAAGCCCCATTCCTACGGGATAAGGCGATAGAGAGTTATCAGCCCGGATATTCACATAAAGATATTGTGAATCTAAACAGAGAAATATATAATTCATAATTTAGGAAACCCATATTGATCATTGCTCTGGTATTTAATTTTAAATTGAATAGAACACATAGGAAATTTGGAACCAAAAGTAGTGATCAAAATATTTGATCACTATTTTGGCATATTTTAAATCTCTCTGTTCATCCACTTTGGATGTAACACTTTAAAAATATTTAGACGTTGTTAACAATTTTCATCGACGTAAAAAAATTGTATTGTTGTTACACTAATCTGCGACGTTAGCTTAAGTATTTCTTCACAATCCCCCCTATTATTTTAACATAAATATCCAGTTTTCTTGTTTAGTGATCTTTCACAATCTGGCTCTTTAATGGAATAACATGACTGACGTTTTTAAACAACCTTATTATGTTTTAAACGACTTTATTGTAAATTAAACAACTTTAATGTCACTTAACAGTATTCCTTATGGAACTAACCTGCCCCGTTAGTTCCACAAGAAAAAGCTGTCTTAAAGACAGCTCTGATCTTAAGTTAATGCACCCGTTAGTAAGTTCAACAAGAAAAAAGGAGTTACCGAAGAAACTCACTTCAATTTTAATTTAAAGCATCATACGACCAATAGAAATTCTTTCGCTATTTCTGCCTTCTTATTCCTTTTCTTCATTTTTTGCTGAAATGAACCATAACATCAGTTCAATACGTGTACATAATGTAAAAAGTTCAATATTAATCCTGTAAAAGCAAATAATAGTCCAATGTAAAAAGTCCAAGGATTATCCTCTTTTTCAGAATCAAAGGTCCGGTAAGTAATAAAACCCAATAACAAAGATACGATAGGAATAATTATATACTGTGGCCCAAAAATAAAGGATACTAAACCTAATAATAGAGTTAGCATCCCATAAGGATTTTGTCCTTTTATAGAATTTAAATGCTCAATTTCCTCCGGGGTCAGACCCTGGTGTTCGTACTTAGTTATTATTCGTTTAAGCATCCCTTGCACCATCCCTTGAAAAATGATGTTTATAACAAAATTAAGCTTGCCATAATTGTTAATTATTAGTTACCTTTATTTGTAAAAAAATTGTAGAAACATCACCGTACCCTCGGACCCTGTAATTCAACTAACGCACCCGTTAGTTTAAGTACAAATGTTCACATACTTATCTTTACTTCTTAGTTAGCAAGTTGTTTTGTTGTAGGATTATATATAAAACCTCTCAGTAATATAGATACTAGAGTTAGTATCAAGAATCCTATTCCCCCTAATACAACATATTGTGTACCCATTCCTGATATAAATAATCCACCTACTGCGGTTCCAATCGTTATCCCTAAGTTACCGCAGGAGAGAAACAATCCATTAGCGAAATCAGGAGCTTCTGGAGCCGAAGAGGTAATCCAATATTGACCAACATTATTTCCTATAGCAAATAATATTCCCCATAACATAATAGTTATTAACATAGGTCCAGTGGACTTCCCTGTAAGGAATGACAATAGAAGAACTAATCCTAATATGATTGGAAAAAGGGTTGCAGTTTTCATAGCATTTTTGGTAAGTAACCTTCCTCCTGCAATATTTCCCAAAAGACTTGCCAAGCCTAATAAAAATAATGCTAAAGTTAATGTCCTCCCCGATATATTTGTAACGGTTCCAAGATATTCTGCAATGAAACTATTAATGCTCGAAGTTGCAGAACCTATAAATACGACAGTTGCAATAGCTAACCAAACAATTGGCTTTTTTAATACACTAATTTGTGTTCCGTAAGATAGCCTTTCCTTAACAGGTAAGGATGGGATAAATATCAATGTAGCTATGAAGGCAATTGCATTAACGATGGCAAAGAATAACATTGCCATTTCTATGGAGGTTTCACTAGCAATGTAATTAGTGATTGGTACACCAAGTATCATACCTGCGGTTACTCCCATAATCACTTTAGAAACAGCCTTTGGAGCTTCTTCCTTGCTAACAGATGTGGCAGCTACTGTCAAAGCCAACGAACAATAAATTGGATGGAAAACAGCTGGAATCACACGAGCAATTAGCAAAACAGTAAAGTTTGATGCAAATATTGAGACAATGTTACCGAAAACAAAAATACCAAGTACAAGTAACATTATCTTCTTACGATTTATTCCTGAAAACACCATCGGCATAATCGGAGCAGATATTGCGACAGTAAGTGCAAAGAGACTCACTAGCAAACCTGCTTTGGCTACACTGATATCAAAGTGCTCAGCAATTGAAGGTAATATCCCGATTACGCCCATCTCAGTAGTTAGGATACCGAAAACTCCTATGGTCAAAATAACTATAAGTAAACTATTCTGTTTAGACATAAGTTTGATCACCCCTGTTTATTACTTATTCTTTTGTTTTTTTAGTTTTTTTTCATTCGGAACTACAGACTTTTCATAACTCTCAATTTTCCCGTTCAAAAGCTCCAAGGTTTTTTGTTGTTCCTCAATTCTTGCAACCAACTGGTTTCGTTGTTCTATTAACAGTTCCTTTCTTGTTTGCATAGTCTCATCTCCTTGATGAACCATTTTTACATACTCCAGCAACAACTCTATAGACATACCTGCGTTACGCATAAACAAAATTACTTGAATCCAATGACAGTCCTGTTCTGTGTATTCCCTTAACCCACTTTTGTTACGGTTTATAGGGGGAATCAGACCTATTCGTTCATAATAGCGTAGGGTATCTGGTGAGATACCAAATTTTTCGCTTACTTCTGAAATTATCATAACAATGTCCTCCTAACTCTTGAAAGCATAACAGCTGGAGTGAACTCCAGGTCAAGGGTATTTATAAATTATTCTATCTAAATTCTTATGCAACTATCCTGCCCCGTTAGTGCCATAAGAAAAAGCTGCCTTAAAGACAGCTCTGATCTTAAGTTAACGCACCCGTTTTGAAAAAAGCATGTCACGATTCAGTGCCGTCACCCTTCTTCATGTTAAAAGTCTTCATCCCACGTGATGTAGGAGGTAGTGGCCTTTGATTATCGCCTTCCCTTTTCAAATTATTATCGGAGCTTAAAAATTTGGGTCTGTATTTTAACGCCCACATTGGTCTCCTAAAGAATGTATCGCCTAGTCCTTCCGGGTTAAGTGGAGCAAGTGGTGTCATATAAGGAACTCCGAATGAACGTAGGCTACATAAATGAACTACGACGACAAAAAAGACTAAAATCATACCATATAAACCCATTGTGCCTGCGCAAATGATAAATACGAACCGCAGCAAGCGAGCCGAAATTGCCATGGCGTAGGAAGGGGTGGCAAAACTTGCAATGGCCGTAATCGATACGATGATGACCATTGCCGGTGATACAATTCCAGCTTGGACTGCCGCCTGCCCAATCACCAGAGCACCAACGATGGACATAGTCGCGCCAATGGCTTTGGGCATCCTTAGGCTTGCTTCTCGTAAGAGTTCAAATATTATTTCCATTATGAATGCTTCGACAACTGCCGGAAAAGGAACGGAATCCCGTTGGGCTGCAAGAATGACGAGCAGCTTTGTTGGAATCATTTCTTGATGATACGTTGTAGCTGCCACATATACAGATGGGGCAATTAGCGAAATAAAGAAAATAAAAATACGTAAAAAACGTATAGATGAGGCTATATCAAAGCGAGCAAAGTAGTCCTCGACAGATTGAAAGAACTGAATAAATAACGCAGGTGCCACCAAGACAAAAGGTGTTCCGTTAACAAAAATGGCTACCCTTCCTTCAAGTAGATTGCCTGCGACCTTATCCGGTCTTTCTGTATGATCCAGGGTGGGGAATGGGGTCATGACCTGATCTTCTATCAATTGTTCAATATATCCGGATTCAAGAATACTATCAATATTTATTCCTTTTAAGCGCTTTTTAACCTCCTCGACGATTCCTTCTTTGGCAATCCCATTTATATACATGATGGAAACATCCGTCTTTGTCACCGTCCCAATTTTCATCGACTCTATCCATAAATCCGTACTATTAATGATGCGGCGTACCAGTGCTATGTTTGTTACATTCGATTCCGTAAATCCCTCTCTTGAACCGCGAACTACAGAATTTGTGCTAGGTTCCTGAACGGAACGCCTTTCTCCCCCTTTTGTACTTGCAACCAGGGCTATGTTTATTCCGTCAACAAAAATGATGCTATCTCCTGATAATAATGACAAAACCATTTGTTTCCAGTCCGTTACGGATTCTACACCACCGAGAGAAACCACGTCTTTAGAGATTACCTCCAACGCTTCTTGTGGAAGTAGTTTTTCTTTAAGATGAGGATTTTTCATGATGGATTCAATTAAAAAGTCAGTAACGCTTGGATTATCAATCAGACCCTGCACATACAAAATAGCCGTTTTAATCTCAGGATTTTGACTGATTTTCAAATTTCGGATAATAATGTCGGGGCTGTTACCTGTTTTCTGCCTCACCTTTTCCAGATTGGCTGAAATGGAGCTGTCAATAAGTTCAGTTGTTATACCTTTAGATTGGTCCTTTTCATCAATCCTTCGCTTCTCACGTTTCTTCATTTGTCCTTTTTGTTTGAAAAAAGAAACCATAGACCGGACCTCTTTCATTCCTTTTTCTTTTTATCCTGTCCAAAAAAATTGTCTTTTATGGATACCATCATTCCCAACGATGCTATTAGAGCTAATATTTAGATATTCTTTATGTATCTAACCTGCCCGTTAGTTCCATAAAAAAAAAGCTGCCTTAAAGACAGCTCCGATCTTCAGCTAACGCACCCGTTAGTTCATTAAGACACATATTAACCCCCAAATTTAAAGTATTACACCTGAAAAATCCCCTTTTAATACTTCTTTTTCATACTGATTTTTACATAAAAAGAATGCAATAATAGCTGTTCTATTATTTTCTTGCCTTTCATATTTTTCAATTTTAACTTCACATATTATTGTATCCCCGGTAAACACAGGTCTTAAAAACTCAAAATTCATAGTACGAGCCATTACGTGATGATCTCCACCTATTTTTGTTGGTAGAGTTGCCGTTAATAACCCTTGAATTACAAGTCTTCCCTGTTCATCTGGGGTTATATGATGATTCCCTTCATCACCTGAAATCTCTGTAAATAATTCAACATCCCTTACTGTAAAAGTCCGTTCAAACGTAATGATAGCTCCTACTTTTAATGACATATAAAATCCCCCCTGAAGGTTTTATAAAGTTGATTAATACCCGCGGACAAAACGCGAATTTTATATCTTAATAACTAACAGCGTCGTTGAAGTATTGTTTTGGTAATTTGTTTTCGGATTTTGGATATAAGATATTTATCTGAGGAAAGGAAGATAAATAAGCTGCATAGAAACCAGAAACGTTTTTCAGATATCCTTATGTGAGAAAATCTTGAGGGTTCCAATCTTTCGGCTTTATGTTCTTATTCATCCATTTCTTTTGTGGTGCTTGGTATGGGGTGGAGGCAATTAAATGATTATTGTGCCAGCTTGCTGCTCCGGAACGAATCATTTCATCGAGCAGGATTGGGATAAATTCTTCTGGCTGAAGTTGGAAAGAGTAGTGTGCAAAATCTTGGAACCAACCACACTTTAGTAGGTAGTTATCGAGTTCTTCTTTTGTCAATCCGTTTTTAATGATTAATGTGAATGAAAAAATCCTTTTGCAGGCATGCCATGCAACCTTTTCTGGCATTCTGAGCCACTTTTCAAACCGTTTTCTTGCTGCATCAATGGCAGTCAGAGGATTCTCTATTTGCGGTCCATGTCCTGAATATGCCTGTTGAATTCGAAGCATGGACAACTGATCCAAACTTTCTATCGATCGTTGGATAGATGAAACACCCTCTCGAAAGATATTTAACCATCCGATATCACCTTTGTGGAAGAGATCCCCGCAAAATAATACTTCTTCTTCCGGTTCATATAAAGAAATATGTCCTAACGTATGTCCTGGTGTGTGCAAGATTTTTAACGTTCTGCTTCCTGTATTAATATCATCGTTATCAGAGAACTTTAGATCGACTCGATAAGGTTCTACAGGCTGATCTAACCATTCTGAACTACAGGCTTCCGAGTCGCAAGAATTAATTAATTCTGCTTCCCATTTATGAGCACCAATCCTTACTCCATAATTTTTTTGAAAATGAAAATTGCCTCCTACATGGTCACTATGATAGTGCGTGTTCACAATAAGGTGTAATTCTTCTGGTGAAATGCCTACTTCTTTAATTAATTGCTCTGTATCTTTCACATCACTTCCAAAACCAGTATCAATAAGGACCGGGAGCTGATCCTTAATAAGGATCATGTTTGCACTTGGGAATTTTCTTTCAAAGAAAATAATACTGGATTTTTTAATAAGCCATTCCTCCTTAAATTCAAATAGACTAACCAATAATAATCGAACAAACTACTAATCAATTTAAATGTGAAATATATTCAAAGGCTGTTGTTCCGTATACGCTTTTAAAGTGTTTATTTAAATGGGTTAAATCAACAAAACCACATTCAGCTACAGCTGAATGAATATCTCTATTTTTTTCTATTAACTGCTTTGCATATTCTATCTTGCAGTTAAGAAAGTATTGATATGGTGAAATGCCAGTATGAGCCTTGAATAACCGGATAAACTTAAATTTCGATAAATCAAGCTCTTTACATATCTCGTCAAGTTTAGGTATAGTTTCTAAGTTGGTGTGAAGCATATCCTTCGCTTTTCTAATTAGAGTGTTAACTTTCTTATAGTCTGTAGAAAGATTAGTTTGAATAAGGTTATCTGTGAGGGATAACAGTAATTCACTGCACAATGCCTCGTCTTTTTCGCTTAATATTGCATTAGAAAGACTTAGTATTCCTTGTTTAAGCCTATAATCATACACAATGGGGTTTGAAAAGCGTATGATATCCTTCTTCTCAATAACCTCCAGAAGCAATTGTGGCTCAATATATAGCATCACATAATCTAGTCCTGTCTCATCATGTGCCATTCCGTCATGTGCCTGTTCCGGATTAAAAAGCATAACGCCATTTTGATAAGACAAGTGTAAACTGCCATCCAAGTTATAGTGTTGAATGCCACGCAATGTGACTCCTATTGCATACTCTTTATGAGAGTGCTTCTTATATGTGAAATCAGTAATACTTGCTGACAAAGCCGTAATACCCGCCGATTTTTTATAGATAAATTTATCCATTTCATTCACCTCTTAAGTAGCTACCTACATCCAGATCATGATTGCAGCATAAACTAAAAACAATGCCATCAATATATTAACAATCTTTTTATTCTTCTGTAAAAACTCCTTGAAGATTGCACCAAAAAGTACCCATGTAATAAATGCTAAGAATCCTATTACAGTTATAGCGATAACGCTTATTGTAACCGCAGGCATTGAGACATAATAGGGCATAATATAGGTAGGAATGACAGTCATTGTAAATAGTACTACCTTTGGATTTAAAAACTGCGTAAGAAATCCAGACATAAAGGTACCCGTTTGGTTTACAGTTGGTTTTGATGAATCCATTTTGTAAACTTGATAAGCAAGATACAACATATAAAAGCTTCCGATTATCTGCATAACAATTAAAATTTTTGGTATGATCGTTGCAAGTATCGTATTTAACATAGCAGAAATAGCAAGTAAGAAACCAAAAGCAATCGTTGCTCCATACGTATATTCCATTGCCTTTTTTGTCCCAGAGTTATGCACGGTGGATAATATGACGATATTAGTGGGTCCTGGTGTAAATGTAACAATAAAACAGTAAAATACAAAAGATGTAATATTCATGAGGTAAACTCCTTTCAAGATATCCTCATGCAATTGTACATCCTAACTTTAAAAGCTTATAGTATGTTATTGCAGGGTTATATATTGCTTCTGTAAAGATAACTCTATAAATTCAGGGTGCTGATACGTCAAAACCCTGACTTCCTTACGTAAGCAGGAAACCAGGGTCTTTATACAATTTCTATGAGATGAACTGAAAATTTACAACCATCAAACTTTAATCTGAAAGTATTTTTGTTGCAGCCTTTCTTACATAATGGGGGATTGTCTAAATAGTTGATTTGAAGATAAAAATTTTCTTGTGATATTGCAAAATTTTAATATTCCATTTTCTAATTCACTATCCGATAAATAGGAAAAGTTTAACCTTAAATGATGGTTTTCGGGTTCTCCAGCGAAACAAGCTGAACCAGGAAGAAAGTAAATATTCTCTTTTTGACATTCGATTAATAAATGGTTCGTGTTCCACTCTGATGGAATGGATACCCATATATTTAATCCACCTGTTGGTTCAATCCATTGAACTTCATTCGGCATATGGGAATTGAAGAGTTCTATAACTTTATCCCTTCTTAATTTCAAGGCAAATCTCAGCTTTTCCATATGGTCCTCCATCCTTTTCGAATGAAAAAATGGGAGAATTGCCTTTTGTGTTAATAATGGACTACCAAGGTCCGTATTCACTTTAGATGCCACTAAACGATTAAACAGAGTGCCATTTGCGGCCAGCAGTCCTATCCGGCAACCAGGAACCAATGTCTTGCTTAGCCCCTTTAGATAAATGACGAAACCATTTGTATCAAGACTTTTTATAGGTGATGGAGGTTTCTTGTCAAAAAATATCTCACTCCAGGGTTCGTCTTCTACAATGATTATTTGATGTTCTTGGGCAAATATTAATAATTGCTCCCTTCTTTTTCGACTTAAAACCCTTCCAGTTGGATTCTGAAAGTTAGGGATGGTATATATCATTTTGGGTTTATATATTTCGCAAACTCTTTGTAACAGGTCCATTCTCATTCCTTCTTTATCTAATGGAACAGGAATAATAGTAGCCCCACGAGCACGAAATGTATCAATTGCATTAGGATAAGTGGGTGCTTCTGTAACCACCACATCTCCTGGTCCTATAAAAGTTTTCGCCACCAAATCTATTCCTTGTTGAGTGCCATTAGTTACCAATATATCTTTATGGTCAATATTTAAATCTTGTTTGCGAAGATACTCGCTCATAGCTTTTCTAAGTTCCTCATCCCCTTGAGCAGGTCCATAACTTGATAAAATACTAGGATTCTTTTCTAAATTTGAATGGATTTCTTTCTCCAGATAATGATTCGGAAGTAAGGATGGACAAATCGCTGCAACAGAAAACTGAATACAGTTTTCAAATGAACCATAATGTGTACCAAATTGAGTTCGGGGAAGATAATCTAAAACGGATAATTGCCACTCGAAATTGTTCTTTTTATTATTTTCTATATCTTCTGATGTAATATTAGCTTTAACAAATGTCCCCTTCCCTTGTATCCGTTCAATTAACTCATTTTTTTCTAACAATGCATACACTCTTACAACTGTAAGTACACTTACCCCTAATTGTTTTGCTAACGCTCTAACGGAAGGCAAACGTTCATCTTCCGATACCCCCCCTGACCTTATTCTATCTGCTATATTCTCATAAATTTGTTGATTAATCGGGATATTGGAGTTCCTGTTTATTTCAATCTTCATAATAAAGCCTCCATCAGCACTGTGTTGAAAATTAAGTGTTATATGATCAAGTTGACTGTTATACATATATAACCATTAATATAAGGATATTCAAGTATAACACCTGAACATTTTACGTTCAATTTGATTAATCTAGGAGGAAAAAATTATGAAGTATTATGTGGTTGATGCATTTGCAGAAAAAGTCTTTGAAGGAAATCCTGCTGGGGTTTGTGTTATGAATGAATGGATTTCTGATGACATTATGCAAAAGGTTGCTATTGAAAATAACCTTTCTGAAACGGCATTTGCAGTAAAAGGTGCGGAAAACTATAAACTTAGATGGTTTACGCCTGGAGGAGAAATCAACCTTTGTGGTCACGCAACTTTAGCAACTGCTTTTGTCATTATGAACTATGTTGAAAAGCTATTGAAAACCATTCAATTCGACACGATGAGTGGGGTACTTACAGTAAATAGAAAAGATGATTTGTATGAACTTGATTTCCCAACTGTCCCTTCAAAGGAGATACCTCTTACTGAACAAATGATTGATGCTTTGGGAACCACACCGATAGAAGCATATCTAAATAGAGATTTGTTATTTGTATTAGAGTCAGAAGAAGCAGTGAAAAATCTAAGTCCAGACTTTTCAAAACTAGAACAGTTGCCAGAGGGTCTTGGAGTTATTGTTTCTGCCAAAGGAAATGATTATGATTTTGTTTCAAGAGCATTTTTCCCAAAGTTAAAGGTAAATGAGGACCCAGTATGCGGTTCTGCACACTGCGGTTTAGTGCCCTTTTGGGGAGAGAAACTAAAGAAACGTGAAATGGTAGCAAGACAGTTATCCAATAGAGGCGGTACACTTTTTTGTAAGCACGAGGACACACGGGTAAAGATGGCTGGAAAAGCAACACTCTACTTAATAGGGGATATAAATATAGGGTAATGACTATGGAAGATATGAAATATAGTCAAACCAACGTACTAACCAAACAAATTATAAAAGCTTGGCGTTTTTTTCCAAGCTTTTATTTAGCTGCAAATCAACACAGTTATTTAACAGAGCCTTGTAAAGTTATTTCTTATTCAACTCTACTGCTTCGTTTGTTGAATAAGAAAAAGAGATGCCGCAGCACCGTGTGCATTTATGACAGTAATAACAGAGCAAAAAGACAATTAATTAATTTAATTGTTCACAATCCTGTTGTTGGAAAAAGCGATCTCCATCTTAAAGGATCGCAAGATATTTAATAATAATAATCATCAATAACCTTTTGTGCATAAGGTTGCAAAATAGCCTGTTTGAGGACGGAACAGGCAGCCGTAGCCTACCGCTATGGCTTTTTTATTTTCTTTCAAGTTTTTTTGGTTGTACTTTCTGACTTTCTCATCACCCATTACAAACAAAGTACGTGCATAATAATTCCTGTTCGGCTTGCCCGTACTGCCACTCAAACGTAGTCTCCTCTATCCTCGTCGTAGTTTTTTTTTATACTCGATGAAGTCTTTTCTTGGATGTTTAGCTACATAATCCTGCCCCTGAAAAATAAACATATACTGAATGATACTTGTGACCTGATTAGAAGGGAGAAATCAGCTTTGACAAAATATCGGATCATGTCCTTTGATGGAGGCGGCACCTTAGGTGCTTTAAGTTTACAACTTTTGAACAGACTGGCTCAGCAAAACCCAAAATTAATTAGTCGAACCAATGTTTTTTCGGGAAATTCAATCGGTTCATTCACTGCCCTTGCGTTAGCAAGTGGAAGATCGCCGAAGGAGACACTCCAGTTTTTTAAGGATAAAATCCTGCCGGCTTTCAGCGTTTCCCGACCAGGTGGACCTGTTTTCAATCAACAATTGCCATATTCGGGTTTCATTAAAGCGGTACAAACATTTTTTCCATCAGATCTTCTCCTCAAAAACTTAAAAAGACGAATTGTTGTCCCTGCATTTCATTTATTCTCACCGGAGCTGAATCGTTGGACTCCTGTGTTATTCCACAACTTTCCTGGCTCTCCCTATTTAAATGAGAAAGCGAGTGATGTAATACTACGGAGCAGTGGTGCTCCCGCGACGCAACGAGCCTATCAAAACTACGTGGATGGGTATACAGTAGCAACTAACCCCAGTACAGCCAGTATCGCGTTTGCAGTGGGGAAAGCCAAACAGCCGTTGGATCAAATTGCGGTATTATCCATTGGAACAGGTGAAGAGCCGACTCGATTAAGAAGAGATACGAAGGGGTGGGGGATGGTAAGTGCAGATAACATACGTCCCGAAAATATGAAGAACCTTCCCCCAAATTGGGGAGTTCTTTTGGACCGATCGCCCAATGAACCCTTACTGCCATTTCTACAGATTGTCGCTAGTGGATCCGGTTACTATGAATCCATGGTCAGTTCTCAGCTTCTAGGAAATCGTTTTTTTCGGTTAAATCCACGGATCCCTAATTTCTCCAAAACGGACCCTTCTGTGGTTCCAGCTGTCATTTCAATTGCTAACAAAACAAATTTACAACCCGCAGTTCAATTTATAGAGAAAAACTGGAATTAATAAAATTATCCCATAAGTCTGCTTGAATTTTAGTTTTTATTTCAAGCATTTGGATTTTTTAAATAAAAACAGCCAGAACCTGGCTGTTTTTATTTATCAGTTCTTCTTCAACTATCCTGCCCCGTTAATTGCATAAGGAAAAAGCTGTCTTAAAGACAGCTCCGATCATAAGTTAAAGCACCCGTTAGTTCAACAACGTATATTATTTATGATGTCAATTTCAACCCCACTACCGCTACTAAAATTGCCCCTATAAATAAAATTCGTTTCCAATCTTTTGATTCTCCATAAAACAACATTCCAATAATTACTCCTCCCACAGTTCCAATCCCTGTCCATACCGCATAGGAAATTCCCATAGGGAGAGTTTTCATAGCTAGACTTAGAAAACCAAAACTAATTATAAATCCCATAAACAATACTATATACGACTGTAGGTTTTTATCTTTAACAACTTTATTCATACCCGTAACCCCAACTACTTCAAAAGTTCCAGCCAAGATAAGATATAACCAAGCCATTTATACTGCACCTTCTTTCTTGCTTGGTTCAGTTGTGACAAGTTTTAATCCTACTACACCAGACAGAAGCAGGAGAATAAACAATATTTTTGTCCAACTGAAAGGTTCTCCAAAAACCACCATTTCCACCAAGACTGTTCCCGCTGTTCCTATTCCTGTAAAGACAGCATAGACAGTAGCAACGGGTAGTTTTTTTGTAGCTTTCATCAATACAACAAAGGATACATATATAAGAAAAAATGTACCGGCCCAAGTAATCAAATTATTTGAATACTTCAACCCCATTGCCCACATTACCTCAATAATACCGGCAATAATAACATATGCCCAATTTCGATTCATAAAATTCCCTCCAAGATCATTAATCATTAGAAAGTCCACGCCAATGCAAATACCAAGCAATAATACCGGCAATGATAACATATGCCCAATTTCGTTTCATAAAATCCCCTCCAAGACCATTAATCATTAGAAAGTCCACGCCAATATCCATTTTGTGCGAAATACTTTAAGGCAACTTCTTTAATTCGCTCTGCAGTCAATTCCCCAACCTTCCGACCGTTCGTTAGTTAAATTTAGCATTAACTTTTTCTCTAGTCAATTTTTATTTATTTTTCTTAATAAAATTCAACAATTGTTATTCAACTAACCTGCTCCTTTAGTTCCATAAGAAAAGAGCTGCCTTAAAGACGCTCCGATTTTCAGCTAACGCACCCGTTAATAACATATGAAAAAGGTTACCTCAGCAACCTTGAGTCTTTTCAAGATGTAGAAATCCTTTTCACAGGTTGTTCTACATAGAACTCTAAATACCCACATTTAGAACAAACATAAGAAGATACTTGCTGTAAATCGGACTATCGGTGAAAAGACCTCTTGGTTTTTTGTTTATCAGAAATTCTCCTTGAAATCCGGAAATATAGGCTCTCGTAAGTTCGTTGCCGCATTTACTAAAAGTTTCAATTATACACCACCACCCATAATCGTAATCGTTTCCTACCCGCCACTCTCTTTTAAACGATTCCTAAATTAATAAAGCTTCAATCCTTGTTCAACTAACCTGCCCCATAAGTTCATTAACAAAATATCAAACTTTAGTTCATGTCTACACAAACACCATTTAGCTCGACACCCTTTATAGCGTTTGTAACGTACTAGTCATGTCAGTAAACTTCACTTCTTTTCCGTAAAAGGCAGTGGTAAAGCTCAATCTTCGTAAAAAATTATACAAAAATACTTAGATTTAATTTATTTCAGAAACTTTTCATATAAAAAAAGCTACCCATCAAGTGTGGGTAGCAAGTAATACAAGTTATTTGAAAACAATCTGTAGTTTTCCAGATACTTTACCAGAAGAGTATCCATCTTTCACATCAACATAAAATTTACCTATTTTCATATCTGTGAATAATGTCTTTCCACCTGCTAAGCTATGATAGCCTGTGCACTTTCCAGTACTAGCATTGCAGAGACGAGACCATATGTTACTATAATTAGTCAATAACTTACTTCCAGAAGAGGTCTTTAAATAGATTGGGGAAACCAGTTCTACCTCTAAGTCACTACCTTTGTTAGGATTTCCAATTTCACCATCCCATTTTCCATCTTCTGTTTGAAAAGAATACTGAGGAACACTTGCTTGAGCAGAAGAAGTACCAAATACGATTCCACTTACCAGAACTAACACAAAGGTACTTAAGATTAAAAATAAGCTTTTTATGTTATTTCCTCCTCCAATCTTTATCCCTTTCATAATATCAGAATAAACTGACTATTAAAATGATTAAAAATGACTATAGTTTCTTAAATTCAATCATCTTTTGTTGCGTCATCTTCATCAACCTTGCTTAATTAAAGTTCATGAACAATCTATAATTCCGGTTTCTTCTTATTTATATAGGTTATTTAATTAAATCATGCTCACAAAATTAAAAAGCCTAATTTCTGAGCATTAAGAAATTAAGCTTTTTCATTGCACCATTAAAGCGCCCGATTGTTGAAGGGAAATGACAGCAATAACTATCGCATATTTACGAATGAACACTATAATTAATTTTCATTCAAATGATATATTAGTTGCGCAACGCCAGAGGAGAACGTTCTTGTATTAACCAATTTTAGATTCAATCTCTGCTTTATATCAATAAACAAAGGTTTTCCTTCTCCCAAAATAACAGGATGAACAGATAATCTAAATTCATCAACAAGCCCTAAATTGATAAATGTTGTAATAAGACTTGCTCCGCCATATAGCCAGATGTCTTTACCAGGTTTATTCTTTAATTTATTTACTTCTTCAACAATATTATCATTTATATAGATCGCTTTATTATCAGTCCCTTTTTGCGTTCTGGAAAACACGTATTTTTCTTTACTATGAACCATTTCCCAAAGTTCTTTTTCAGTATCGGCATCTTCAATTCCTGGAGTGAATTGTCCCCATAAATCGTAGCTTTTTCTTCCATATAAAATAGTATCAATTTGATTTAAGAAATTAATAAACCCCATCTCAGGGTCCATGATGCACCAATCAACTTCCCCATTTTTTCCTTCTATAAAACCATCTAAAGTAACTGCTAAATCTAAAATCATTCTTCTTGGTCTTACGTTAATTGACATAATTCTTCCTCCCTTAATCATTTAAATATTGTTGATCACGCCAAGTTTTTTTATATTTTCATTATTTCTGAAAGGTACTTATGTTACTAATAAGAAAAGGAGATGCTGATCAGCTCGTGATATGAAGTAAGTACCCTTTAGTTGAAGAAGGTTAATAAATCCATCTTTTAATGTACCTATTGGATTTTTTTTAAGTTCTTCTTGTCTTAATCTCTCTCTTTTCTCTTCAGGCGTTTCATTGTGATTATTCAAACTAAGCACCCCCTATGAATAGGTTCTGTTGGAAATATTCTGTTATTCTATACCTTTTTACACTAAACTCCCATCACAATTATCTCCCCATATGTAATGTTCAGCATTTTGTTTACTTTTTTTCATCATTTCTATATATCCCCCCTTGTATTTATAATACAATCTCTTACGCATTCTAACCTGCCCCGTATATAAAAGTAATTTTGTATTTATTTTCTTTTAGAACGCATACCTTTAAGTTTTGTAATGTCAGCTTGCTTAAGCAATTGGTTATACATTTTACTGTTAACATCATATATGGAAATTTTCCCTTGATTATCATAATGAATTCCCCAACCATAATTTTTCACCAAAGGAGAAGCTCTGAAGCATGCCTTGGGTTTTGAAAAGAACTGTTCTCGAAGTTCAGCTGTATTTTCCTCTTCTATTTGACTCTTGATTAAAAAAGTTTTAAATTGGACGTCTTCTTGTGTAAATTTATATGGGTTATTGTTAATTAAATCATGTTCAATATAAGCAATTGTGGGTTTTTCGTTTTTTATGACAGGTACCTTTGCTGAAGTAACTTTTGAATCCTCTGAAATGGTAATAAGTGTGTTCTTATAACTCATATAATAACCTCCTTATTCAGCAGTTTGCTTATCTATATACCATATCATTCCATTGCTTACTTCCGCTATCCCGCTCCTTTAGTGCCATAAGAAAAAGGCTGCCTCAGCAACCTTCCTTCAAACAAATTTTATCAGAACCAAGTTTAATTTACCTTTTAAATCCACCTTCAAAAAGCACCCGTTAGTTTTTAAGTTTACTCAGGTCAAATCTTGCTATTTCTTGATTATCAATTGTCACAACTAAAAAAGCATCAAATGCATACTCTTTAAGTTTAGCTAATTTTTCATTTGAAGGTACCAGCAGTGGAACTTGCGAATTTTCTTCACTTACACCTAAATCGTAGTTAAGAGTATACTCACCCTTTTGATCAGGATTAAGAACCGGTAAAAATGAATGACCGAACCCTACACCACTCCCGTTATAATCTTCAGGATCATAAATATTGAAGCCTATTACGTCTTCCGACACGGCTTTTAATTTGTCTTTGGGCTCAATCTTAAGTTCAATTCCTTTATCAACTTCTTCAATATCTGCTGTTTTATTACCTGTATTTTTAATGGTGAATTCATAAAATAAAGCTGTCGGGATCAGCTCATCTCCCTTTCTTTCCCCTTCAGTTATCCCAATTGCACCAACTAAACTTTTATCTTTAACAATATCAACTTTCGCATCCACTAGTTCCAGAGAAGGATTTGATGAACAAGCTGATAAAAAGAATAAAGCAAATAGGCTAATAAAAACAAAGAATCTCCTCAAGTAATCACCTCTAATTTTACATTACCATAATTTACCTATATTTCAAACGAATTTCTTTTAAATGCATATGAAAAAGGCTGCCTCAGCAACCCCCTAATTGTTTTAAAGAAAATAAAAACAGTTCTATTGAAAACACTATACCCTCTCAAGTGGTGTATGAGGTAACGGTGGTAATTGAATTCTAACCAGGTCCCCGGGGTGAACCACACCACTTTCCAAAACTATGCTCATTATTCCTGCTTTACGTATCAAGTTCCCATGCAGATCCCGGTCCAAAACAGCGTTCATAAGTCCTGATTTAAATTGATCAATCTGGGCACATGGATTTCGTAGGCCTGTTACTTTAATAACTGCTGTTTCCCCAATAAATAGTAACGAATCCTTCGGTAATTCAAGCAGATCGATACCTTTTGTGGTAATATTTTCACCCATTTGTCCAGTTGAAACATTAAACCTGTCTTTCAATTCATCTAATAATTCTGAGTGGATTAGGTGAACTTGCCGCAGGTTAGGTTGATTTGGGTTCTGCGCTACACGTGAACGATGCTTAACAGTTTTACCCGAATGGGCATCTCCTTCAACGCCCAAACCCTTCAACAGTTTTATACTATTGCAATTTTCCTTGCTGAATGTGTGTTTATCACTTTTACTTACAGCTATTACTACTCCGCTAGCCGAGCCGATATTTTCGTCATTCATTTTCTTTCAACTCCCCCAATACTTATATTTGATATCTTTATTCAACTATCCTGCCTAGAAAGAGCCAAAAAGAAAAAGGCTGCCTCAGCAACCTCCCTTAGTAAGCTCAATTAGAATCTTTTTTGCACCAATCTTGTAATCCATCCTTATACACACCTTTTATATACTAAGAGATAAGTATTGGAACAACCTTGATCTGTATGTATGCTTTTGTCCATAACCTGATATAATCCAAGGTTTTCTGAACATATATAAAATTATTGAAAATTCGCCATTTCTTGGTTTGTATTATTACCGTCATAACACCTTTTTTGATAAGAGCAGCTTTTGCAAACCAGTAAAGAATTCGTTTTCAAATACTTTTTTGGTTCTTGTAAAAGATTCTTGATTATGTTGAGGTATTCCAATCCATCCGAAACATCATTCATGGTTGGAATATAAGTTTCTATTTTGCCTTCCATAAGCGAGAAAATCTCTATTCTTGCCGGTAATTGACCAAATGCCCTTTCACAAAACACCGAAATCATATTAGTAAATAATAAGTTCATTTCTTCGTGTGTATCAACTACATATTTTTTTATGATGTATGAGCCGCTTGACCATTCTGCTACTTCAAAAGTCAAGGAGAGTTCGGTCCCCAACTCCTCAATATTGATGTTAAACTTTTCATATAAAAATAAAGGTGGATTTTGAATTTTTTTGGAAGTTAAAAATCGGAGTAAATGGTCAGTTATATTAGCAAGAGCCATATAATAATGACTCCTTGACTCGAACTGACGTACATCAATGGCACTCCAATGATCATCTATTAACTCCATAACTTTCTTAGATGTCTGACATATTGGAGGCAGTTTATAATAGCGGCTTACAACTTGATTAACAACAGCTTGAACTATTTTCCTCCAATCCAATCGAGTTGTGATTTTTCCTTCTATATGATGAAAGTAAAATTGATAAGGACATCTTATAAAATCTTGTAAATGGTAATCAGTTAAAGTAGCAATGGAAATCCGATGTTCCTTACCCATCATTCCCCTCACCTCTCTTTCCTCATAAAATAGCTAATTCTATATTGAAAAGACAAGACTATTCTTTATAAAATCCCTCCCGAAATTTCGGCAGTTTTTGATATCCTCATCATCTGGGTTTAATTCTACTTTTAACCCTTCCAGGACGATATCAGCACCCTGTTCCCTTAATTTTTCGGACAAAATATCTACGGCCGCACCATATTGTGAGTAAGAGGAATCGCAGGATCCAAACACCGCTGCTTTCTTGCCAGTTAAATCAATATGATCCATTTCCTCATAAAAGTCTAAAAAATCATCCGGTAATTCTCCGTCTCCCCACGTATATGCACCTAATAAGATACCATCGTACTCTCCAAGTATGGAGGCTTCAGGACCTTCCATTATATCTATCCTTTCGATATTCACATCACTGATTTCTGTGATTCCTTCTATAATGATATCCGCCATTTCTTCTGTATTTCCACTCATACTGGCAAAAATCATAATGATTTTAGACATGATAAGTTCCCCTTCCAACACTGATGATTATTAGTAAAAATTCAAACTACTCAGCAGCATTATCACCTTTAATTTAAATTTGGTGAAATTGAATTTCCACACCTATTAGCAAAAAAGATAGGTATCGATGTTTTTAAAATATAAAAGTCAATTGCATCTTTATTGAATATGTTCATAAAATTGTCGTGTTTTCCCAAAAAGCATGTAAATCTCCAGTGTTGATTTTATTCTTTATTTTCTGTACGTTACTCAGTTCATCGGCAAATGAAAGAAACGACTGCCTATCATGTGCATCTAGGGCTTCGTTTATTTTAAAGCTTAAATGGTTAATTTTTAGATTCAAATCCAAAATGGAGCAAATGCTTCCCTTGGAATACAGTTCCTCAATATCTTCCACATGCATAAAAAACTGAAACTCGTTATTGATATCTATTAAAAAGTGCCATCCCAAGCAATCAACATACTTCCGCTCGTTTGTAATTGTCCAAACATCACCTTGAAGGAACTCAATCATATGTTGGTGCTTTTGCCCAGGACAGCAGCAGCTTACTTGATGCTGAAATTGTTCCAATATTATAAAATTTTTATCCACAGATGTTCCTCCTCCACCCATATTCAATATTTATTGAATTTTATTTGTTATCGCTAACTTAGTCAGTTGACTGTTTTTTGTCAGACTTACCTTTCTATTCTTTTAAGGTTGAACTATTTTCATTTTTCTTCCTGATCCAAAACTGTTTATTCAATATGTTGACGCCTTTTAATATTTATTGACAGGGAATAGAAATTTGCAAGAGTATTAATTGAAAATGATTATCAATATCAAATATTACTTTTATAATAATGATAATGATTATCAATGTCAATCAGTTTTTATCCATCTAGATTATATAATCGTTCCGTCAGTAAAAGCATCTTACTGAAATATTCTGGTAAGCTCGTAATTTGTACAATATGAATATTGGACAATCATAGTCCTAAAGTTTTTTTTCCGTAGTTATTAACACTAGCTTGGTTCATTTAAGCCCCTCATTTGTTTCACTCAAATTTCTCATGCTATTTATCTGGATACATGTGAAACTATTCAAAAGATATAAAATCCAAAATATTATATCGAATTTTATCAATTGCCCTCATGCAAATAAGGAGGTGATTAGATTGATTCCAGTAGCCTGTACTTTATTCTGAAGATAATATCGGCAATAAAAATTGCCCCTATAATTACATAAAGAAAAGCTGCCTTAAAGGCAGCTTCGGTCTTTAGCTAAGCACCCTTTAATTCAACAAGAGTGTAGTATATTAGTATGTACTCATTATATGTAATCGATATCGAAATGAGGGGATATTAATTCCATGCTTTGTAAATCCCATTCAAAAGTAAGGATGGCTGATTGTTTTGATTTATGTGTCAAAAGGCGTACTCCATTTTTTATGATCATGCTTTCTGCATCCCAAAAACGGACAGTTTCGTCTTCTCCAGTACGATTACAGACAAATACGGGCAGTCCTGTTTCTAATGACCTTTGTTCCCATTCTCCCTCTGGACCGTGTAATCCGGGACCCCAGGAAGACGGTGCAATTAATATTTCTGCTCCTTTTTCAACTAAGCTGTAAGCAATATCTTTGGGATAGGCGTCTGCACAAATCATAATACCAACCTCAACATTGTCTGTTTTTATTGGCTCTAATACATCCCCTGATGCTGACCAATCATCAATAACACTTATTTTTCTCTGTTTGCCTAATAAATGACCTTGTTTATCTATGACAAACACAGAATTATACAATTCTCCGTTACTGCCTTTTTCAGGGCAACCCAAAAATACAGTGCTTTTCAAACTCTTTAGTTTACGGCTCAAATTACCCATCCAAGCATCAGGTTGCCGGTTAATCCATCCAGTCCCAATCTTATGATTGAATTGAAGTCCGCTAACACATAGTTCGGGTGTTATAATCCATTCGGCATTATTATTTGATGCTATATGAATGGCTTGTTCAATTAGTTTTTGGTTATACTCCACATCACCAGCGATAGGCAATAGGTGTAATAAAGCTATTTTTATTTTTCCCATAGTGAACTCCCAAACATCAACTTATATTAATGGCTACGCTTGTAATAATTGTAGCATAGACATTGATTTGCTTGTTCAACTATCATGCCCCGTTAGTTCCATTAGAAAAAGGCTGCGGTAGCAACCTCTGCATTACAGTAAAGCACCTATTAGTTGAATAGTTTTTTTATACCATCATATTCCACAATGGTACAAATAAAATTCACCTTTAGCTAAAGCTTCTGACATTAAAATCATTTTTCTAATTTTGTAATTACTTCATCCCGGTTGAAGACTGATTTTTTATAGTCCCCCTCCTGATTGTCAGCTTCGCCGTAAACGAATTTTCCAGTGAGTTCAAATTTATCAGGTGCATTTTTAATAAGACTCTTCCATGACGAAAAAATACTTATTAAAGTTTCAGAAGAGTGATTATCAAAAAGGGTTTCTCCATGATAGTTAATACCCCTGCCACTTGGAGTTCCTTGCAATGATGGGTTTTTACTTGGAATCCATTCCAATGAGTCCATAATATATTGAATCAAATCATCATGTATAACAATACTATCGATTACACTGCTATTTCTTTCTCTGTACATCCAAAAATCCTTTATATCAGTTGTCTTAGAAATAAGATAAAACTCATGATCCAAGCTCATGTTTGCCTCCTTAAAATAGGTTTGGTTAGGTCTTATAATAGCCCTTCTTATTGAACTAACCTGCCCTTTAGTTGCATAAAGAAAAAACTGCCTTAAAGACAGTTCCGAACTTCAGCTAACGCACCCGTTAGTTTAAGTGTACTTATTCACAAACTTAGTTGGCTTTGCATAAATAAACCGATTCGTTCATTACAGGAATGCTGCCCCTTTAGTTGATGAAGAAAAAAGGATTGCCGCAGCAATCCATTCTAGCGAAAAGTTCCAATTAGCAGCTAAGTCAACTTCTCATGCATTCGCCTTCCAACTGTTTTGCAGTTTCCTTATATAAATAATTTGACCGATATGATATGCATTATGGGTAGTTGCATTTCCAAGAATTTGCCACCACTTAACTTTTTCAGGAAAACCTATAACATCACTTTCTATTTTTTCATTAGTTAATAACCCTTCCCACTTTAAAAGGACTTCTAATAAGATTTTTTTCAAATCGTAAAAGCACATATATTCAGGACTTAAAAAGCTCCGATTATTATCTCCGATTGAAGATACAGCGTCTACGTTGGATTTTTCGTACCTGGTTTGCCAAGTTTGATTCCAATAAATCAGATGTTGTACAATTTCAGCTATACTGTTACTATCTTTGCTTGGCTTCCATAAAGCCTGTTCTTCCGTCAAATTTTCAACTGATTCTGAAAATGGTTTGTACCAACTAGGGTCATTAGCATTCGCTAAGAACTGGTCAGAAATAATATCTTTTACGTTGGTCATTCTATTCACTCCTCAATTCTAATTAGAATATGGATCCCTAAATTAAGTACAACAGCCATCCTCCCTGATGTTAAAATGATTTTCCTACTCATTTAGTTTCGAGATAACCACCACAAAAACCTTTTACTTGTTCAACTAACCTGCCCCTTTAGTTCCATAAGAAAAAGCTGCCTTAAAGACAGCTCAGATCTTCAGCTAACGCACCCTATAGTTTAAGTAGAAACCTTCACATTCTCTTATGTGTATCATAAAAAAGGATGGAACCAATGCGATCCCATCCTAAAAATCTTTATTGTTTGTGTTTCTTTTCCTCTTGTTGTTTATGCTTCTCTTCCTTTTGGTATTTCTTTTCCTCTTGTTGTTTATGCTTCTCTTCCTCTTGTTGGTATTTATTTTCCTCTTGTTGTTTATGTTTTTTATCCTCTTTATTTCCACCAATATAAAATGGTTTATCTTTATTATTTTTTGTAACTGGTGGACCTTCTTCAGGATTTGCACCTTTAATGAACAGTTCATTATTCACCTGGTATACATCACTAGGCTGCTGGAAGCTACTTTGATCTGTTCCAAATGCTTCCAGCATGACCTTAAACATTTGGTGCGAGATTTTAGTTGTATTTCCATCCATATAATTACCTGGACCATTTTTAGTATATCCAGTCCAAACCGCCATAGTGTATTGCGGTGTATAACCAGCGAACCAACTATCATTTACCGAACCGGATGGATATCCATATTGTGCTCTGGTTTTACTGTCAAAATTAGTTGTGCCAGTTTTTCCAGCCACATCTAGTCCAAGGACATTTGCTGTTTTTCCTGTACCAGATTTTACGACTGTCCGTAACATATCCGTCACCAAATAAGCTGTGTAATCATGCATAGCTCGTTTTGGCTTTGGAGTTAAATTAACAACTCTGCCATCAGGATAGACAACTTTACGAACAAAATGTGGTGTATTGTATTCACCGTTATTTCCAAAAGCACTATATGCCCCTGCCAACTCTAATGGATTAACCGTATTACTTCCAATCGCATATGATTCGTACACCTTATTATTATTAAAAGTAATACCCAGATTTTCTGCAAAGTTTTGTGCTTTATCCATCCCTACTTCTTGAAGGGTAAGGAGTGCTGGAATATTGTATGACCATTGAAGTGCTGTTCTAATAGACAACATTCCGTGATATTGATGATCCCAGTTAGAAATAGATTGACCATTTGAGTAGGTTATCTCATGATCATTAATTTGGTGTGCTGTAGACCATTTTGAATTTTCAATAGCCGGACCATAATCAAAGACTGGCTTGAAAGTAGATCCTGGTTGACGTTTAATATCAACCGCAAAGTTGTTGCCTCGGAAGGAAGCTTTATATTGGTTTCGACCGCTTCCAATAGCTCGAACTTCTCCTGTTTTTGTATCTAAAAATACGAAGGCTCCTTGAAAATTGTCATTTGGATAAGAAATAATCGTATCGGTGTTCATTATTTTGTCCGCAAAGGTCTGAGCTTTTGGATCTAGCGTCGTATAAATAGATAATCCATCCGAATTGATATCTACATTTTTCAGCTTTCTTTCAACTTCTTTTACAACAGCGTCCAAAAACGCCTCGTACGGCATTCCTTGTTGTTTCGTTTTTGGAACAAGTCCTGCTGTAACTGGAACCTTCTTTGCATCCTCCAATTGCTGTTTCGTAATATACCCTTGTTTATACATAGCTTCTAAAACAATATTACGACGATTTGTTGCAGCTTTCACATGTTCGGGTTCAGTGGGATCGTAATAACTTGGACTCTGTGGGAGCCCCGCCAGCATAGCGGCCTCCGGAAGCGTTAATTTATTTAGATGATCGGCATCGATTCCGTAGTAATTTTTGGCGGCAGCTGCTACACCATATGCCCCGTCTCCAAGGTAGATCTTATTTAAATACATCATTAAGATTTGATGTTTGGAATACTTTTGCTCAAGCTGATAGGCCAAGCTCCATTCCTGTACCTTTCGCTTTATTGTTTTCTGAGGTGACAAAAAGGAGTTTTTAATGACCTGCTGTGTAATCGTACTTCCGCCTTGAGATCCGAAATCCCCTTTTAGGTTCTTGAAGATTGCTCTCGAAGTTCCTTTTATATCAATGCCATTGTGTTCATAAAAATGTGCATCCTCCGTGGCAATGAAAGCATGTTCCAACATTTTTGGAACTTGAGAATATTTAATTTTTGTCCGCTTTTCTTTACCATATTCGTAAATGAAATTCCCGTTTTTATCGTATAATTTGGTAGAAAGCGGGTCGACTAGTTTTGAAGCATCTATTTCAGGTGCATCCTTAATCATTGCTGCAACCGTAACTGCCCCTATTCCAATTGAAACAACACCTAATAATAAACACCAAAGTAAAACTTTTTTCAAGAAAGACCTTCTTTTAGGGGGGGTTTTACCTTTTTTTTGATCTTGTTTTGTTTTTTCCACTTGTTTTCGTTCCTGACGAGAACGATACGTTTCTGACATTAATCTTCTCTCCCATATTCAAGTTACTCAATAAAATTGAAGAAAACTATGCAAATAACCTTTTATTTACTCACTAGTCATTGATGATCAGTATGGTATTTAAAACAATGCATTTCATTCAAAACCTGTATATAACGTATTAAGGAAGAATTTATCCTATACTCTCCTTGGTCGGTTTTCGCAATAAAGTAATTACTTCGTACTATCTTATCTAATACATCTTTTAGAACGTCTTCCTTCTTTACATCTGGCCCTTTTATTATTTTTTCTCGTTTAATATCATTATCCAAGGTATAACAAACAATAAATTTCTTCAAATTAGATCCCCCTTTCGAGAACAACTTCTGATTGTCTTAAGTAGGGAAACACGTCTACTTATTTGAAGCGAATAGTCTTAAAATTTATACTGAATAAGAATGCAATTATCGACCAGCTTTGTCTTTCAAAGACGTTATACATGAAGCAAATACCCATGTTGATAAATGCTGGATAGCATTCCTACTATTTTTGAAAAATACCTTTGTGTACCATCTATAAATATTTCATGAATACCATAGATACAGCCTAAAAAGATATATATCAAAGCGTGTATAGAAAATTTCATTTTTTTAAGTCCATTACAAAGTCCATTTATATTAATTCGAATTGAACCTTAGTATTAAGGGGGCAAAATATTTAATCCTCGATTCCCCCCTCTATATAAAGACCAAATCTGCACCTTAGTCAATAAAAAAGCCACCAATTATGGCAGCTGGATCTTCGACTTTTGTTCCCGTTTAAGCACATTCTCTTTTTCTATATATTATGTTCGTTTTACGTAATGACCTGGAAAACTTACCTATCTATAGACCATAATAAGAATTATCCAAGAGACACCCTAAGGATCTTGGTGTTTGTCTGAATCCATCCTTGAAGCTTTTCAGGGATGGATTTTTATTTTTTACTTTTCTTAGCTGAATAATATGTCTCAAGAGCGACTTAAAAGAGAGCTGGATTTTCAACCCGACTTATTGCACTAACCTGCCCCTTTAGTTTAGTAACTAAACTGTAATAAGATTGTTACTGGATTAGTATTGATGTTTCAGACCTCAATGTATACACTTGGTATTCGTTAAGGAGTGATGTAAGATGAAAACTGTAACAGTAGATAAGTTACTCTTCAAGAAACATTTATCGGAAAATGAACAAATCACAATGAAAGATTTTCTGTATACCTGGGTAGGTGGCTCAACCAAAGGATTGGATGATTTTTTTCACCTTGAGTACACAGAAGATGTCTTTGCCAAAATGGAAAAAAAGACGAATGATACCGATTTGTTGATATCTGGTGATGATTATTTCAGATACATAACAGGTACGGAAAATAATCAAATTGTGATAGGTTTTTTAGATTCGAATTCAGAATTAAAACATAGAATCATTTCACCAAATGAGATTTGAAAAATACAAAAAGAGGCAGCGTGGTACACTGTCTCTTTTTTTCGTTTAATATATGCCTTATGCCACGATACTGAATTAACCTGCCCCGATAGTTGCATAAAGAATAAGGCTGCCGAAGCAACCCAAGTTAATGAACTAAACCAGCTAATAGGATGTCAATATCTTTCTCTAAAAATTTCATTTCCATTATGATATACTTTTTTGGGCCATGCCAAATAACCCTCCAAAACCCTTTTGGAAGGATTTTTCTCTGTTTCACA
>NZ_CAKKLN010000019.1:0-35752 GCF_918698065.1 Peribacillus sp. Bi134
GTTTGGTGGCGATAGCGAAGAGGTCACACCCGTTCCCATTCCGAACACGGCAGTTAAGCTCTTCAGCGCCGATGGTAGTTGGGGGTTTCCCCCTGTGAGAGTAGGACGCCGCCAAGCCATTTAAAAAGACCCGCCATCCGGCTGGTCTTTTTTTGCCGTTGTCAATCCTTCAGTATCTTATATTTTAAAACTGTTAAAAAGCAGAGAAGTAAAAGGACCATAAACAATGTTATATGCAGTATACATGGTAGGGCATACTATGGATGCATACTAATTTTTACTTCTATCTGCATTATCCATATCTGATTAATACAAAGGGACAGAATTCTTCGTTTCTACAGGGATATATGTTAAACTTAACGTAGTTCTGAAACTGTCATTGGGGGAATAGCCGATGGATACCTCTGCTAAAGATGAAATGATTTTTTCGTTTGCTGAATGGTTGAGAGACCAAGGCAAATCAGCTAATACGATCAAAACGTATACTGGTGTCCTTTCACAGTTTTGTGACCAGACACAAAAGATATTGATGGAGATTCATTCTGAAGATGTTCAGGGTTATCTTGATTATTTAGAAAATTGCAAGAAAAGCCCAGGGACTATCGAAAAACACTATATCGCCTTAAATGTTTTCTTTAAATTTTTAGGTAAACCGCAAGTGATGCTTTCTGTGGAACGTAAGGTTAAGGAGCACAAGCTTGAGGTACCTGAAACTTTAAGCATAAATGAGCAGCAGATCCTGTTAAGAGATATAGAAGCAGAAGGAAACCTAAGAAACATTGCCATCGTCTACCTTTTGTTACATACAGGAATCCGCGTCTCCGAATTATGTGACTTGAATGGCCGCGACGTCATCATGGAAACAGAACGAAATTATATACTTGTCAGGAACGCAAAAGGTGAAGTCGATAGATCCGTTCCCCTTACAATATCGGCTATACAGCATATACAGAATTATCTTCTTTCTTTAAAAGAAAAAGCAGATCCGTTATTCATCTCAAGCTATAATCAAAGGATCACTCCGAGGTCAGTTCAATATATATTAAAAAAATACAATGTGCATCCACATAAACTGCGACATACCTTTTGCCAAAGGTTAGTGGATAATGGAATAGATATACAAACGATTTCCAAGCTTGCCGGTCATAAAGATTTAAATGTAACGAAGCGTTATCTAAAAGAAAAATCGCTGGACCTGGCAAATGCGATAGACCAAACTTTCACCAAACATTAATCCATAGAAATTAAAAGGGAAAGCGAGCTCTTTCCCTTTTTTTTGTTTATATATTTAAAACAAACAAATTTCCTTGGAAATGAAATGACGAATAGGACGTGAGGGCCTGTGAAGTTGTATTTATAAGAGCATATTGTGCATTGTTTAATCAAGAAAGAGGGGATTCCTAATATAAGGAATCCCCTCTTTTTTAATTCTTTACTTAACTGTTTTTTTCTTCTTTTTACCTATTTTCATTATGACTTCATATACTACCGGTACTATTACAAGTGTTAGCAATGTAGAACTCACAAGTCCGCCAATAACGGTAATCCCCAAACCTTGTGATATTAATCCACTGCCTTCTGCACCGATTGCCAGAGGTATTAAAGCGCCGATTGTGGCAAGGGCAGTCATCAGGATTGGACGTAGACGGGTAGAACCTGCCTCGAGTAAAGCTTCCCTGATAGATAGCCCGGATTCTTCATTCTTGATAACACGGTCCACTAATACGATGGCATTGGTTACAACGATACCAATAAGCATTAGTACACCCATCATTGCTGAAACGCTGATGGTCTCACCTGCAACGAATAGCCCTGCCAATGCCCCGATTACCGTAAATGGTAGGGAGAAGAGAATGGCTATTGGTGCTAAACCACCATGGAAAGTAACGACAAGGACAAAGTATACGATAGCAACGGCCGCTAACATAGCGATACCAAGTTGAGTGAATGATTCCTGGATATCTTCCGTCACTCCGCCATAGTCTATAGTGACGCTTGCGGGAAGGTCTAATTTATCAACTTCCTTTTGTACATCTGCTGTTACTGCTGCCACATCATCCGTTTTGATTGTTGCAGACACGTCGGCATAAATTTTTCCATCGCGGCGGCTGATTGTATCGGAAGCTTTGCCTTCTTCGATTTTCACAAGCTCTTTCAATGGGATTTCCATTCCCATTGGAGAAGAAATTTTAGTATTCTCAAGATCTTTTTTGTCTTCGAATGTCGTTTCTTTTGTCTCGACATATACTTTGACTTCTTCTCCATCTTTCTTAATGGTAGTTAAAGCATCATCCTTATTCGTATTGGCAATGGACATGCCAATTTGTGCAGCTGTCAGTCCAAGGTCACTTAGCTTTTCTTGGTCTGCAACTAGAGTGTATTGCTCATAAGCATCGGAAAGACTTGTATCAACATCTTTTAAATCTTTATTTTTCTTCATGATATTTTGAATATCATCAATTACCGGTTCAATATCTTTTTGTGTATTTCCGTAAACAAATAGAGTGGTTTCGTTGCTTGATGTTGACGTGAAATCTTGTTGTTTCCATGTTCCAGGTGAATCAAGTTCAGTTAATTCTTTTATGACGGTTTCTTTTTTGTCCCCGAAATCTTCAGTGTCTTCATCATAGAGTACATAGAAGAGAGCAGAGTTACTCGAGCCGCCCATCATGCCGCCGCCCATCATGCTTTCACCAAGTGTGTATTGAACGGTCTTCACATCGTCTTTATCCATGAAGTATTTTTCTACTTTTTCTGTTTGCTTTTCAATATCTTCTTTTAACTCTCCAGGTGCGGGAGTGTAAGTGACGATAATCGTTTTTTCTTCATCTGCAGGCATGAAGCTGACACCGATGCTTGGGATCAGGAATAAGCTGCCGACCAATAATACAATGGCTGTACCGAAAGTGATTATCTTATGGTTTAACGACCAATCCAGTGCTTTTCGGTAGAATGCTGATAGTTTGCTTGGTTTTTCTTCATGTGATTTTAATTCTTTTTTAGATAGTCCCTTTTTAAACAAAGAGTCTGCCATTGCCGGAACAAGAGTGATGGCGATTATTAATGAAGCGACCAATGCGAACACCATTGTTAAGGCGAATGGCATGAATAGTTCCCCGACAGGTCCTGTAACGCTGGCTAAAGGCAGGTATACGGCTACAGTAACGATTGTCGATGAAAGGATAGGGATGAACATTTCCTTAGTGGCTGATCGTATTAATTCGCCGCCTTTTAATTGTTCGCCTTTTAAAGCCATTCTTCTATAAATATTTTCAATGACGACAATGGAATCATCGACTACTCGGCCAATGGCAACCGTCATGGCCCCAAGTGTCATGACATTCAATGAAATATCCATTTGTTTGAGCACCAAAAGCGCTGCTAACAGGGATAATGGAATCGAAATGACGGAAATGAGAGTCGTTTTAAAGTTCCTAAGGAACAGCATGATAACAATGACGGCAAACAGACAGCCGAAGAGTGCCTTACTGATCATGGTTTCAACAGAATCTTTAATCGGTTTAGCTTGATCGAGCGTAGTGTGTACACTTACGCCTTTAAACTCTTCTTTGAAATTAGAGGCTTCTTCGTTTACTTCGTCTACGATTGCAACTGTATCGGCATCAGGTGATCTTGTAACCTGGATTCCAATCGATTCGCTACCGTTTGTTCTTGAAATCGATTCGGCCTTACCGGTGATTTTAACATCGGCAATTTCTGATAATTTGACATTTTGCATTTGGGCAGGACCTGTTGCCATGTCAGGAGTTGATTGATTGGTTTCCGGTCCGGTTTGTGCTGGCGTTCCTGTTTGAGAGCCGCCGGTTAAAGGTATCTTTATATTTTTCAGGTCTTTTAATGTGGAGATGTTTCCATCCACAACGATCGTTTTTTCTTTATCATCAAAGTTATATATGCCAAGCGGCATGTTTACGTTTGCGGCCTGGATAACCTTCTTTACGGTATCTTCATCGAGCCCGTATTGAGCCATCTTTTCCTCGTCGAATACAAGGCTGCCTTCATTTACTTGTTGTCCGGAAATTGATACGGATGTCACGCCGTCAATCCCTTCAAGTTTAGGCACCAACACCTCTTCGACGTTTTTTGTAAGAGCTGGTAAATCAGACCCCTTATCTGTTACACTGAGTGCGACGACAGGAAAAGCGTTTAATTCTAATTTAGAGACGCTTGGGGCATCCACTCCCTCAGGCAGTTCTAATTTCTCTAAAGCTTCTTTCACTTCTTTTACAGCGTCGTCCATATCCGTATCATAATCATATTGTAACTGGACGGAAGAGGCATTAGCCATGGACGAAGAACTGACTAATTCGACTCCTGGCAAATTTGTTACTTTCTGCTCAATCTGGTCCGTAAGTTTATCTGCTACTTCTTCAGGTGCAGCTCCAGGATATACAGTGGAGATGCTTATTAAAGGAGTCGAGATGCTTGGAATGGTTTCTTGTTTCATGTTTAAACCTGAGTATAAACCAGCTGCAACGATGATGATCGTAAGCAACCAGATTGCCAATTTATTCTTTAATGAAAATTTAATTATTGAATTCAAGCTTGTACCCTCCATACATAAAATTGTGACTATTCGGTCATAGACTCAAATATATAGTATATGGATTATGATTGCAACAGATAATATCCGCTAGTGTTAACGTTGTGATTTCAAGGGTTTTGGGATACAATTTGGGAGATGTGACCCATCGGTCACCAAAGGATAAATTTAAGAGATGGGATGAATTTGATGAAAGAAAAAAATAAGATGATCATAGATAAATCTGTAGAGCTTTTCGCGGAGAAAGGCTATCATGCCACTTCCGTTCAGGAAATTGCTGAAAAGTGTGGGATAGCAAAGGGGTCTTTTTATAATCATTTTAAATCGAAGGAAGAATTACTGGTCTCCATTTTTAAATTTTATTATGAAGCGTTGACGGACTCATTGCTTGATCTTGAACTGGATGCTTCATTGTCCAGTAAAGACAAGTTCATGAGGCAAATCACAGTTCATATTGAGCATATGACGGGAAATACCAATTTGATTCAAATGATGATGCAGGAACAAATGGTTCATATCAGCAAAGAACTAGATAAATTTTTACATTATATCCATGAAGAGGGCTTGATTTGGTTCAAGCGTAAAATCATTGAGTTATACCCGGGACTTTCAGCTGATCTTTTGCCGGATTGCACCATAATTTTGGACTCACTTTTCAAAGGATATATCGGAATATTGATCAGGAAACAAAATGCTTTTGATGTGGAATTATTACCTAGCTTCATATTGAACCGGATGGATTCAATTATCGCAAGCCTGCAGAACATGGAAGATCCATTATTGAAACAATTTCCCCTACCGGGATGCTCGATGCGGGATATGAGCCCAAAAGAAGAAATCCATTCGATCATCGTCAGGATGCTGGAAGTGGAAACACGTAAAGAAGAGGGAATGGATACACGTAAAAATATGGAAGCTTTAAAGGTAATCCAGGAGGAATTTTCAAAAGCTAGTCCAAGCCCGATCATCTTGGAAAGTCTTTTGTTATTTTTGGAAAAAAATGAAAAAAGGAGTCCCTTGTCTTCAAAGCTTATCTTGATGATGAAGGATTATTTGACAAGTATATGAAAGCTTTACCGAAAGGGGCGTATAGCCTCTTTTTTTTCATTTGATCTTAATGAGTTTCAAAAGCGGAGGTTTAGGAAAAGGTAAAATTGAAGGGAGGAAGACCATTCTTTCAATAATATGGGGGCGAAAATCATGCGATGGAAAAAGGGAATGCTGATTTATAATGAAAATGCCGGTAATGATAAACTCGAAAGGAATCTTGAGGGTTGTCTTCCGATAATAGCTCCACATATTGATGAGTTTCTCATTCTGCAAACGAAGGAAAAGGGCGATGCATGCCGTTTTTGCTTGGAATATGGTGAAGACATGGATGTAGTTTTCGTATTAGGAGGAGATGGAACGGTACATGAGTGTGTAAATGGCCTTTCGCCGCTTCCGAGGCGGCCCCTGTTTGGGGTTTTACCTGGAGGGACTTGCAATGACTTCTCCAGAACATTAAAGATTCCTCAAAATGTTCGTCAAGCTGCGGAAGCATTAGTGAATGGCAAAGTTCGTTCAATTGATATTGGGCAGGCCAACAACGATTATTTTTCTAATTTTTGGGGAGTAGGGCTTATTTCAGATGCATCAAGCAATATTGATGAGCAGGAAAAAAGCAGGTTTGGTAAGATAGGATATTTATTAAGTGCTATAAGGACAATTGGCGAGAATGCTCCCTTTTCCTATAAGCTAAAATATGATGGGAATGTTATCGAAGGGGAAGCGGTTATGATTTTGGTTTTGAATGGTTGTTTTATCGGCACCAATTTATTGCCCTTTCCCATGATTAGTCCGGATGATGGACTCTTCGGCGTTGCCATCTTGGAAAATGCAAGCCTTGGTACATTTTTAGAAATAATAGCGATGAAGCGTTCATGGACACAAAATATGATCTCTGACTCTGGGGTGACTTATTTAAATGCCGATACCCTGACCATTGAAACCAAGAGGCCGCTTGATGTGGATATGGATGGAGAGAACTATAGACGAACCCCTGCACGCATTAAAGTCCTTGCCCGACATTTGTCAGTATTAACTCCAAATTAGTATGGTGGGATTAAATATGAATGGGAATGATTATGTGTTTTTTTTGTATATTCATTCCTTATTTCTGCAATTGTTTCCAAAATAAGATAAAATATATGAAGATATATCAATTTTTGCAGGAGGACCACATATGGTGTACCAGGTCAGATTGTTAAAGGGCATTTTAGAGCCTCATCGGAGTCGTTATCAGCTTCAAAATGCAGAGGCAGTCACAAAGCTTGGATTGAAATTACTATTTTTATATTTTCTTAGTCTTATAGTATTCGCCATTGGGGGATATTTTGGCATTGGTTCAGAATCATTCTCCAAAGAAATCACGAAAATGAGTGCCGGTGAATTCGAAGCAGCAAAGCTGCTGATTATGAGCGGCAACATAATAACAGGCATAATCGACCCTTCCATATACATATTTTTATCAGCTCTATTCTTTTGGATCGTTACTGATATCCCATATATAAAATTAGTCATCGTTCAAATGATTCTTTTTGTTTTGCAATTAGTGGAAAAAACATTACTGATTCCTCTATTCGTATTAATGGATATAGGCAGCGATGCCAATCCATTTTCATTGGGGATCATCAGTCAGTATTTTCTCAGAAATGATTATTTCATTCACTTTTTCAGCGGAATCACCATTTTTCAATTTCTTATTATTGCTCTGCAATATTTTTATTTAAAGCAGTTTTCAGAACGAAATAGTTATTTGGTCCTTTTAATGATTGTTCTATTCTATCTGGCCACATGGTTTGTTAAAGCCTTTTTAGCATACATCCAAGTAGGCGTATTTGTATAAGGCGGGTGAAATGAATGAGCGGGAAATGGAAAATTGCAGCGGTCTCCATTGCGTCGATAGTCTTAATAACCGTTAACTTATACCTTATTGAAAAAAAAGAAAGCAAAGTGGAACGAACTGTTTTCGTTGAAAACTGGACTAAGGTAAAAAAAGATACAATTACGGATACTATTCAAACAAATGGGGTAATTAAACCTGTAGAAGAGTATGATATCTATTTTGACACCAAGAAAAATGATTTTAAGAAATTCCTTGTTAAAGAAGGCGATGAGATTACGGCTGGCTCCTCGTTGTTTGAGTATACGACGACCGAACTTGATGCTCTTAAAGCGAACTTGGAAGCGGAGAAAACGGCAGCTGAGGGAGAAATTGCAGGTATTGAGGAATACATAGGGAAGTTGAGGTCCTATCAAGGGACCATGACCAGTAATCCTGAAAAAGCAACCATTGATGAATCGGTGGAAAAAAACTTGAAAATTGATATAACAACAAGTTCCTCAGATCTTATTAAAAGTAACATTGAGCAAGAAATGTACAAGCAGGAACTGGAAAAAAACAGCTTGAATGAAAAAGTGAAAATGCTTGAAGCTAAAATAACTTCAATTGAGGAGCAGTCCAGTGCGATCGTGTCAACGAGTGAGGCTGATGGTGTAGTTAAAAATATCAATAAAAACCTGAGTAATCCCATTATATCCATCGTTTCAACAAATATGGCAATTGAAGGGGATTTCTCTGAAGAGGAAATGAAAAAGGCTGAAGTGGGCATGACTATAAAAGCAAGTTCCTCTGATTCAAAAAAGGCATTGAAAGGGACGATAGGTCGCATCCATTCCTATCCCGCTGAAGAGCCGTCATTAAAAAAGGATAACAGATTTCCATTTCAGGCACTAATCGAACCGGAAGGTGAAGAAACGGAAGCTTTGTTGGTGGGATCCAAAGTGAATCTTACTGTAATAACCAATGAGAAAGCCGGTGTACCCTCAATTCCTATAGAAGCCATAAAAAACCATAAACAGCCTTATATTTACAAATTGACTAAAAATGGCTATGTGGATAAACATTACATTACAAAAGGGCTTAAGGCTGAAGGGAAGCAAGAAATCATAAACGGACCGTCGGTAGGTGACGTCATTCTAATGGAGCCGGATGTGTCGAAGAACCATTCTTATTTCATTACCCCAATCCAATTTGGAAAAGTGAAGGCAGCAACTTATAAAAAATTCACCTCTAGGGAAAAAGTAAGATATCTGTTACTTGGCGTATTGGAAAAATAACCGCTTCTTTCATCAAGAGAGGTGATGTCAAATTAGTGATTAATTATATATCAATATAACTTATATTATTAAAAATCGGGAAGAGTAATTATAGATACAATAGTCTCTAATGCAGAATATTCAGACATATTTAAAGATTTT
This sequence comes from Peribacillus sp. Bi134, assembly GCF_918698065.1. Taxonomy (NCBI): domain Bacteria; kingdom Bacillati; phylum Bacillota; class Bacilli; order Caryophanales; family Bacillaceae; genus Peribacillus; species Peribacillus sp. Bi134. Next base: position 8,867 of record NZ_CAKKLN010000019.1, read on the forward strand.
TTCTAGAACTAATGCGAATAAATATTTACAGATTATCATTTTTAGTATAATATTTTATTATAAGTTAACTCGCTTAATCTTATTCCAAGAACGGGGGACCCATTTTTGTGGATTTTATCCGCTAGGGGTGAATTCAGAAATGAAAGGGCATTTGTGTTTCCAATTCCTAACCCGACAGCTAACCTCGTCAGCGTCTTTAAGGGAACATGTGTGAATATTCACGCCAATAAGAAATCGACACATGAAGTGTCTTTTTTTTCGGCGTAAAGACAGAGTTTTTCAAAAAAGAAAAATTACTTTCTTTTATTAGTATCTTGTTTCCCTTACCGAGACAAAAATGTTTTTGCATCAAAGACTTTATGGAAGGTGAGGAAAGTAAATGAAGAAATTCAAATTAAGTTTAGCTAGCCAAATTTTCATTGGTTTAATTTTAGGGATTATCGTTGGTGCCATTTTTTATGGTAGTGAGACGGCCCAAAACTTTTTACAGCCATTCGGAGACATTTTCCTACGAATGATTAAAATGATTGTAGTACCAATCATTGTGTCAAGTCTTATCGTTGCAGTTGCAGGTGTAGGCGATTTAAAATCAGTAGGTAAACTTGGAGCTAAATCAATATCATACTTTGTTGTAGTAACTATGATAGCGATTGCTGTTGGTTTAATTTCAGCGAATATCATCCAGCCTGGTGTTGGTGTAAATATGGACAAGCTAGAACAAACTGATATTTCTACCTATGTTGATACAGCAGAAACTAAGCAACATGAATCGTTCGTAGATACAATCGTTCACATTGTGCCATCCAATCCAGTTAAAGCCATGGTAGAAGGCGATATGCTAGCGATCATTTTCTTCTCCGTGTTGTTTGGACTTAGTATTGCGGCCATCGGTGAAAAGGGTAAACCAGTATTCCGTTTCTTCCAAGGTGTAGCTGAAGGAATGTTCTACCTAACTAACATGGTCATGAAATTCGCTCCTATCGGTGTATTTGCACTAATCGGTGTGACGATCTCCAAATTCGGTTTGGAATCTTTAATTCCGTTAGGAAAGTTAGCGCTTTCTGTTTACGGAACAATGATTTTCTTTGTAATAGTCATTCTTGGTCTTATTGCGAAATTTGTCGGATTCAATATCTTTACGTTGATTAAACTTCTAAAAGAAGAATTGATTCTTGCTTTCTCTACTGCAAGTTCAGAAGCGGTTCTTCCTAAGATCATGGAAAAAATGGAAAAAGCGGGATGTCCGAAACATATTGCTACATTTGTTATTCCGACTGGATATTCTTTTAACCTTGATGGTTCTACATTATACCAAGCGTTAGCAGCTATCTTCATCGCTCAAATGTACGGAATCGATTTAAGCATGTATGAGCAAATTACGCTAATGCTAGTGTTAATGATCACATCCAAAGGGATTGCGGGTGTACCAGGTGTATCTTTCGTAGTTCTTTTAGCGACATTGGGAACTGTCGGTATTCCTGTTGAAGGTCTAGCATTCATTGCCGGTATTGACCGTATTCTTGATATGGGACGTACAGTAGTAAACGTTATCGGTAATTCACTTGCGGCAATCGTTATCTCTAAATGGGAAGGTCAATTCAACCCGCCTTCCAAAAAAGAATTAGAACAAGTTTCTTAATACAAAAAATCCAGAGTGAAATGTCACTCTGGATTTTTTTTGAATTAAAATGCGCTTCCTTACTTTTGGACGATCCAGAAGCGGCAATCGGAAGAGAAAGCGATGACATCATCATTTTCATGGAATAATTCACTTCGATAAAAGCTTTCGATAACTTTGAACCGTGCTTCTTCCAGGCATTCAAGTACTTCAAGTTTAGTTGGGATATGTAGGTAAGTATCTTCTTGAAGCGTCTTTCCGGATGTGAAAATATCCCCGAGTTCATAAAGCCTCTCATCTTGTTTACCAACACACCAAATCATTTCCTCTTGCTCCCAGAAGTTCAGGTAATTTTCGTTTTTATCACGGTCATGTGTTGTGAAAATGAAGAGCCCTTTAGGTTTTAAAATACGGTTGATTTCTTTTAAAGCCAATGTGCGGTTTTTTCGCTGGGGAATTTGCATTAAACCATTAAAAGCGAAGATTGCTTTATCGAATGATGAGTCGTTGAAAGGGAGGTCGGTTGCATCGCCAAGGATAAAGGGTATGTCCAGGTTATATTCATGGGCTATTTTTTCGGCTTCATAAAGCATGGCAGGAGTCAGGTCGATTCCCGTTAGATTTTGAAATCCTTTTTTATATAGTGCGAAGGTGGTCCTTCCTGTACCGCAACCGATATCAAGGATTGCATCTTCCTGATTTAAATATTTTTCGAATGCATATTTCTCTGATTGCCACAGACCTATTTTTTTAGTTGCATCAGCATAGACGGAAACGGCTCCATGAAAAGAATTAATGATAAAACCTTTTTCAATTTTATCCATGATTTAATCCTCCAATCCTTCATTCTTACTATAATATGGATACTTTGAGCTAGTCGAGTGTGTCCCTTAACATTTGGGTTAATATGGAGTACATGTTTCGCATTATTCACATGGTGCTGATGATGATTAATATTGGGGGTTATATAACTTACGTGAAAACCCAAAAGTTTGGTAAAATAATATTATTGATTAAGAGCTCGGAGGGGGTCAGGTTATGAAGAATGATAGCAATGATATCTTATATATGTATATGCAGGCTTCTGAACGGTTTGTCCTTTTTAATGGACTCAATTTTCGTGAATTCGTCTATTCGCTGCCATATACGTTGGATTCCATCTTATTATTGAAACATGAATTCAATGGCGGGGAATACAATTTGAATGTCCTGCTAGAGAGTGCTTCATCTGAAGATATTGCGAAGCTCGTTAAAGAAAATGTCCGGGCATATGGAGATTTCTGTTGGATCGATTTTGAAGAAAGAGAAGGGTTGGATGAATTGGATGGAAGGGAAATAGCGGAACTATTATATTTAGGGCATGCAAAAACTCATCTGGATCCTCCATTTTTCCGTAAATTGAATAATCAATTTGTGTACCTTGCCCAGGATGATGGCTGGTTCAATAAAATTTATTTTCGTTCTCTTTCGACATATTATATGATGTTAGGAAGCCTGATTCCGCTAAAGCTGGAGCTTTTAAAAGTAGAGAGGACTTGGCTTGGAATCAGAAAGAAAAGAGAGCTGACGGCGATTCCGGCAGAAATCATTGCTTCCTTGGCTCATATTCTGGCAGAGGGGCTCGTTTTTTCCTTTCGGCATGTTAAGTATACAAGAACAAAGATTGAGATACCGGCATGGGTTGTAGGGGATTATTTAAACATGGATGAAATGCATGATGACTTTTCAGATAGAGATATTAAGGAGCCAGATGCCTTTATTACCTTCAATCGAAAAGAAAGGGTATGGGAAAGCGTTATTAAAAATACATCATTCTCCTGATTATCCCAACTTCCGAGGTTCGTGGCTTGGATTATTTGACACTCTTGAAATTTTTCAGGTGTAAGACTTACCATCTCATGCATAAAAGATAAGAGAGGGCGGCGCGCAGGGTGTGGCGGTTTTAACCTGTGTTCCGCCTAATAGTAATCATTGGAAAAGCGCCAATGATGGAAGTTTCGCTTTACCCCGCATTAACAGGCTGTAAGGGAAGCGGCGGCAATTGTAATGAAAAAGAAATGTGGTGGGTCAACAGCCTGTAAATGCCCGATTGGCTCAACTAACCATCATTGGAAAAGCGCCAATATGGAAGTTTCGCTTTAACCATTTTAGTGTAAAGTGATACAATGAACATGGTTAAAAGAATATTGGAGGGTAATAACTCATGAAAACTAAACTTGGTTTGCTTTATGGTGGAAAATCTGCGGAGCATGAGGTTTCTATGCAGACGGCTTTAGCGGTCATTAAAGCTCTCGATTTAGCAAAGTTTGATATATATCCGATTTACATAACAAAAGAGGGTTCATGGATTAATGGACCGAAGTTAACAGGACCTGCCGAGAGTGTGGAGGCTTTGACATTTACATCGGATAAATCTAGCTCGCCTCTTGCCTTGCAGGCACATTCAACTGATGAAAATAGTGAATCAACAGGGTATGACGTGATTTTCCCATTGCTTCACGGACCGAATGGAGAAGATGGGACCGTGCAAGGGATGCTGGAACTATTGAACCTTCCTTATGTAGGGAATGGCGTTTTGGCTTCATCAGCAGGAATGGATAAGGTCATCATGAAAAACATTTTTGCCCAGGCGGGACTTCCTCAAGTCAAATACACTTGGTTCATTCGTTCTGAATGGGAGAAGAATACTGAAAGTGCCATTAAAAAGGTAGCGGATGAATTGGGTTACCCTTGTTTTGTCAAACCTGCCAATTTAGGCTCCAGTGTCGGTATCAGCAAATGTGATGATGCTGATGAACTGGAAAGAGCTGTAGCGGAAGCTTTCCAATTCGATCGGAAAATCATCATTGAAGAAGGGGTCGTAGCTCGTGAACTCGAGTTTGGAATACTTGGTAATGATGAACCGTCTTGTTCGGTGGCAGGCGAAATCATCCCTAAGAAAGATTTTGCCTTCTATGATTATTCAGCAAAATACGTTGACGGTAATTCTGCAATGGTCATTCCAGCGGAGATAACGGAAAGCGAGTATGTGGCTTTATCCGAAATGGCCATTACTGCCTTTAAGTCATTGGATTGCTCTGGATTGGTTCGCGCTGATTTCTTCTTAACGAATGAGGGGCAAATCTATATTAATGAAGTGAATACAATGCCTGGGTTTACTCCTTTCAGCATGTTTCCGTTATTGTGGAAGCACACAGGTGTCGACTATCCAGCTTTAATTGAAAAACTCGTGAAACTTGCCTTGGAACGTCATCAGGAAAAACAACAAATCAAATATACAGTTTGATCATGCAGGTAATGTATCAGTAAACTCCACAATCCATCAAGCATTGATTTGATGGATTCCAATCAGCAGGAACCGGTGCGATTTAAACTGGTTTCTGCTTCGTTTGGTTAATGGAGAGCGATTAACGGTCCGATGAATGTAGGAGGAACAAAATGATAAAGAGAACGTTAAAACAAGTACATGAAATGGCAGATGGATTGAATGATATCAGTCCATTCCAGTCCGAAGGGATTAATGGGGTCACCATCGATTCAAGAACGGTTAAGGAAGGATGTTTGTTCATTCCGCTTAAGGGTGAGCAGGTTGACGGCCATCAGTATGTCAAGCAAGCTTTAGAGCAAGGAGCTGCGGCTTCTTTTTGGCAAAGGGATGTTCCGAATCCTCCTGATGATTTACCGATAATCATTGTCGAAAATACCGAGAAAGCACTTCAGCAATTGGCGCGTTCTTACCGTCAGCAGTTGAATATAAAAGTCATTGGGATAACAGGCAGCAACGGTAAGACGACTACGAAAGATATGACGGCTGCGCTGCTGGCCACTACCTATAAAGTTCATAAAACAAGTGGAAACTTCAATAATCATTTAGGTTTGCCACTAACAGTGCTTTCCATGGCGGAGGATACTGAAGCGGCTGTGTTGGAAATGGGAATGAGCAGCCGCGGTGAAATCGAGTTCTTATCCAAAATGGCAAAGCCTGATGTAGCGATCATTACCAATATCGGTGAATCACACTTATTGGATTTAGGATCACGCGAGGAAATCGCGAATGCGAAGTTGGAAATTGTCGAAGGTTTGGCGAAAGATGGAACGCTGATATACCATGGTGATGAACCATTGCTCCGCGATCGTATCAAAAAGGATTTTCCTGATTTAAACGTAATATCTTTTGGACGCACGGAACAAAATGATTTATATCCACAGACCATTAGCCAAGGTGCAGACAGTACCACGTTTACAATCGCAAGCGGTGATAAGGAAACCAATTATGAGATACCCGTTTTAGGCAATCATAATGTTCTTAATGCGTTGGCAGCAATCTTGGTTGCTAAAGAATTCAATGTGGATGATTCAGCGATCCGTAAAGGTCTGTCGACCATTCAATTAACGAATATGAGGATGGAATTGGTCGAGGGCGCGAAAGGGCAGAAAATCATCAATGATGCGTATAATGCCAGCCCAACTTCAGTTAAGGCAGCGGTGGAGTTGGTTGAGGGCTTATCTGGATTCGAAAAAAAGATACTTGTATTGGGAGACATGTTGGAGTTAGGGCCACAGGAAAAAGACTTTCATTTGAAAATTGGTGAATTGATTTCCAGTGAGCGGATCGATAAGATCTTCACATATGGTCCTTTAGCCGAGTTTATTGCCAAGGGAGCGAGCAAGGCGTTTTCATCGGAGCAGGTTCGTCCTTTTCAAGATAAGCAGAAGCTTATAGAGGAACTGAAATCGTCCACACAGGAAAATGACATCATACTTGTTAAAGCTTCCAGGGGCATGAAGCTGGAGGAAGTCGTTCAAGCTCTGCAAAAATAAAAAACATGGATAAGGCCGTTTCTTTTTTGAAACGGCCCTTTTATCGTGCTTAAAAAAGTGTCCCGGCAATAATGCAGATGTCGTCGTTGATGACTGAATGCCTCATCCTTGAGACCAATAGCTCCTGAAGGAGGTCTTGTGTATCGAGATGGACATTTTCGATGAATTCCCTTTCGATATGGTCAGATCGGTCAATGGCGGAAGGTAGGGGCGTTTTAGAGAGTCCATCTGTATAGATGATGAAACGGCTTCCTGGCTCATACTGAAAGACTATTTTTTTAATGGGCAATTCGGGAATCGGTCCGTTTGGGGTGGCCCCTTCGTTCAAATTGAGAATTTGGTTGGTGCATGGGGAATACAAAAAAGCTGAAGGAAGACCGTAATTCACATATTCGATGAGCCGATCCTTTGTATTCACGTATGCGATGAAGGCAGTAATGCGAGCCTTGTTTTTGTTTTCCCGATTAACTCCTTGAAATAAATCCCGCATTAGATTATCCAGTTCCTTTGTTATGAAAATGGGGTCTTTTACACGTTTGATAAGGTCGGGGATCAATGTGCGTAGGGACATGTTTATAAGTGCTGTATGAATGCCCTCTTCCAATACATCGATCATTATGAAGCCGTATATCCTGTCATCAACCTCCGTCCAGTAAAATAAATCCCCTGACAGTTCACTTGAAGGCTGGGAAAGGCCTTTGACCTCTATATCTTCATTATTGATCGACAAAGGTAAACCTGAAAGTTGAATGCCCTTTGCGATTCTCAGGCTCCTTGCTGATTTTTGGTGTATCATTTCAAGCTCTTGCCCCTTCATTTTTGCCGAAAACAGCTGCATGCTGATGTTTCGGAGTGACTTTAATTTAATTCGGACTTCCACTGAATCGGCAGGGACCGCCATGGTTTCATAAAAGGTATTTTCCGGTAAGGTCTGAGGGGTCTCCATTCCTGAAGTGCGTTTGTAAATGAATAAGATAGGGATTTCGTGAGATTCAGCCAAAGCGTACAAAGAAGTTTGCTGCCAAGAGTCTTTTGATAGGTGTAAAGGTAGAATGAATAATGATTTCATCATGTCTGTTGAATTCTTGAATAGATGACTTTGATTGAGTGGATCCTCCAAAAAGGTGACTTTCTTGTTCATTTTCTTTAAGATTCGACCAATATCCTTACATAAAGGAACATCTATTGTGAATATGTTCATATAACCCCCCGTTATTTTGTTGATAGGTCAATCATACTGCATTTATACTCATTTGCTATAATTTTTAAGCAAAAAGATGGAATTTTCAAAAATCAGATGCTTCCATATACCTGTAAATTCAATGGTAATTCATGATAAGTCCTTTCTTTTTCAAACGTGGGGAACCGTGGAAGGGTGTTTATCATTAAAACTAATCCTTGTTTGTTGAAACTATTTGATTTAAACACATATCATATATAAATGGATGATCGTTTTGTGAAAATTTAAATGGATACAGTAAGTCGACTAGAGGCCGGAATGCTTTCATCTCGAACCATGATTTTAAAAGGACTAAGTTACTGTTTTGTGAAATCCTCCTAATTGGATTTCTGAAACCACTGGAACGGTTTTTAAATAAAAAAACTGTAGGCAAACTCGTTTTCTTCGAATTTGTCTAAGTTTGAATCCACTTACGCATAAATGGATATAGTAAAACGGTGATCCTATTGATGAAATAATCAGTCCATGTGTTTTTTTAGCCTATTATTGAATGAACAAGACATATTCTTACTCAAAAGTGTCACAGCTGCATATTTAACAGGAAGAAATGACTAATTTTTTCATTTTTGAAACTGTCTAAAGTTTTTAGTAACTCTGAATGGGCGATATCCTTTATTGCATTAACAGTTTGAAAATGGTAATATGAGTATGAGTTTAAATGTCTTATCATTGATGATTATTTAAAATTAATCAGGTTGAGGCAACAAAATTGTATGTTCTTACATGTTTCATGAGTTCATTCTTGAGATTATTTTAGATTAAATAGGCCTCGCGTCTGGTCATATATAAAAGCTGCATCTCTTGGCGGCTTTAGTAGCTATTAGGGAATCAAGCCGCATTTAAGCGCTTTTCCACTTCTGCAAATCCTCAACGCACCGGGCCTGTTTTGTAAGAATCTTGGCTCTCGTCAAGTTTTGTTCATACAGTCTTTTTAAGTCTGATGAATAATAGGTGCAGCAGCCCTCACCTGAATAAAACGGTGAAACACCCGTTTATGCTACTTTTAATTTTCCATATTGAATTTAATTTTGGTTACATGTACTTTTAAAAAGATGAGCGTAGGTTAATGATAAGTCTACACGTGCGCGAAGTTAAAAATGCCAGTGAATGTCCGTACTGGTATATTTCCTTTTTAAAAAATCATATTGAGTTCATTTGAACTAAAAGGCAGACATACTTTTAGGTGATAATGATAAACTTTTTATAAGAGATAAAGAAGAACATCCGTCATGATGATGAGGATTTGAACTAAAACATCTGTGCATGATCCATGAATGCACGTGTAAATTTACGATATAAAAAGGAGTACGAAAACATTGACATTGTTTAGCGAATTAGGATTAGATAGAACGTCCATGAAATCAATAGAAAAAATGGGATTTGAAGAAGCGAGCCCGATTCAATCCCAAACGATACCTCTAGCACTTGAAGGTAAAGATATAATCGGTCAAGCGCAAACAGGAACAGGTAAAACAGCAGCATTCGGTATTCCATTGATGGAAAACATCGATATTAATAACGAAAACGTGCAAGGGATTGTCATTGCACCTACACGTGAGCTTGCCATTCAAGTTTCCGAGGAACTTTTCAAGCTTGGTTACGGAAAACGCGCTCGAGTACTTGCTGTTTATGGTGGACAAGACATCGACCGTCAAATCCGTGCTTTAAAGAAAAAACCACATATTATCGTTGGTACGCCTGGTCGTCTTTTAGACCATATCAAACGTAAGAATATCAAATTAGGCGGAGTTCATACTGTAGTTCTTGATGAAGCTGATGAAATGCTTAACATGGGATTCATTGAGGATATCGAATTGATCCTTTCAACGGTTCCTGATGAAAGGCAAACATTGCTTTTCTCAGCTACAATGCCTGATCCAATCCGTAAAATTGCTGAAAGATTCATGCGGGAACCCGTTCTTGTACGTGTAAAAGCAAAAGAAATGACAGTGGATCGTATCGAACAATATTACTTGGAGTTAAAAGAAAGTGAAAAATTCGATACACTTGCACGCCTTTTCGATATTCAAACACCGGATCTTGCGATCGTCTTCGGACGTACGAAACGCCGTGTCGATGAATTGGCATCTGCATTGAATATCCGCGGTTATATGGCTGAAGGCATTCATGGTGACCTTAGTCAGGCAAAACGCCTTTCTGTTTTGAAAAAGTTTAAAGACGGCAGCATCGATGTACTCGTTGCTACTGATGTTGCTGCACGTGGACTTGATATTTCAGGCGTTACTCACGTATACAACTTTGATATCCCTCAAGATCCGGAAAGCTACGTTCACCGTATTGGACGTACAGGACGTGCGGGTAAACATGGTATAGCCATTACGTTTGTAACACCAAGAGAAAGAGGCCAACTGCATGCAGTTGAACATACAACGAAAAAACGTATGGAGAAACTTAAGACTCCTACGTTAACTGAAGCGTTGGAAGGTCAACAAAAAGCAGTAACGGAAAAAATCCTTAATACAATCGAGAATGAGGATTTAACTTTATACCTTGGTCAAGCGGAAGAATTATTACAAAAACATAGCGCAGCGGATTTAGTTGCAGCCATGCTTAAATCAATGACAAAAGAACCGGATCAAACGCCTATCAAGTTAACGGAAGAATCTCCATCTCCAATGCGTCGCAATCGCGGAGGAAGCAGTTCTTCTGGCAACAGACAGCGCAATGGCCGCAGTTCTTCAGGCAGAAAAGATTACGGTAGCGGATCAGGGAAACGCCCAAGCGCGAACCGTAAATCGAATGGTTACGGAAACCGTAGCACGAGCCAAAAAAGAGAAAAAACGAATAAGATTTAATTGAATTGGAAATGCCGCTCATTTGAGCGGCATTTTTTATGTACATCTCCTTATGCTATGGTATCCGAATGGTTAAGGGTTTTTGGAAAGGGGTTAATTTCCAGTATTTAATTATAGTATAATGGATGAAAGCAAGGATGGATGATGATGATTCAATTAGCATTACCTGTCCGGAAGAGGAGAAGCACATGGAACCTGAAAATCGCATATCGAATAAGGCCTTGACCGTATGGAAAATCAGTGGTCTTATAAGCTGTTCAATAACCTGGATTTTAAGCATCGCCGTACTCGTGCTTACAATCATTTTTGATTGGACATATTGGGTGTTTGGAGCGTTGATCATAATTTCGATAATCCAATCCTATCTGGCCATATTTCTGATTCCATCGGTGAAATGGAAGAGGTGGCGTTACGAAGTAAGAAATACCGAAATTGATATCCAAAGTGGCATTTTCGTCATTAAAAGAACACTCATACCCATGATAAGGGTCCAGCATGTTGAAACGAAGCAAGGGCCATTATTGAGAAAATATGATTTAGCCTCCGTTGAAATTTCCACTGCAGCGACCCTTCATGTTATCCCAGCCTTGGACCTTGCAGAGGCAGATGAATTGCGGCAATATATTTCGAGAATGGCAAGTGTGGAGGAAGAAGATGTCTGATCCTAAAAGGCTTCATCCCATAGCTGTATTGCTTAACATCATTAAATCGATTAAGGAGTTAGTCATCCCTTTTTTATTAGTGGTCGTCATTCCTGGGAAGAATGAAGGAATTCCTGGATGGATACAACCGCTGGTCATTGCCATTATTATACTTTTGCTGATAGTCATGGCATTCCTTCAATGGTTACGTTTTACATATCGCATAGAAGAGGGCGAATTCAGAATTGAGTCCGGGGTTTTCGTAAGGAAGAAACGGTATATAAAGTTTGATCGGATCCATAGCATAGATATATCAGAGGGCATCATCCAGAGGATATTCAGCCTAGTGAAGCTGAATATTGAAACGGCAGGCGGGTCTCAGGCCGATGCTGTATTATCAGCCATAAGCAAAAGTGATGCTGAACGAATCAATGCTTTTATAAGTGAAGAAAAAAATGCGAAAAATATTTTTGATAATGATAAAGATGAAGTTGCGAATAAAGGATATGCAGCTAAATCGTCTTCCGTTTTTAAGCAGACATTGCCGCAACTATTCGTTATGGCTGCCACTTCGGGAGCGGTAGGTGTCTTCCTATCTGGGGCAATCGCTTTTATTTCACAGTTCGATGAAATGATACCTTTTGAGAGGATATTTAAGGATTATGAAGAGTTTATTGAAATGGGGACCATCATTCTGACCTTGTTTGCTCTGGTGGCTTTACTGGTGGTTTATGTACTGGCCACATTAAGTATGGTAATTAAATATGCTTCCTTTACCGTGTTAAAAACGGATGAGGAAATCGTTATTTCCAGAGGGCTTCTCGAGAAAAGACAGCTGACAATCCCTATCCATAAAATTCAAGGTATCCGGATCATGGAGAATTTGATTCGGAAGCCATTGGGATTGGCGACGGTTTATATTGAATATGCTGGAGGCAGTATGGAAGATAAAGAAAGTCTATCCATCATGCTGTTCCCTTTAATCAGGAAGAGGCATTTACATGAAAAAATCCTGGAAATTTTACCGGTTTATGAAACAACCATTGAGATGACACCGATACCTAAGCGTGCACTTTCCCGGTATGTGTTTCATAAGTTTCTGTACCTCATCCCGATCATCGGTGCCTTGGTATGGTTTTTAAGTCCTTGGGGTTATCTTTCCCTTTTGCTTGTACCGTTGACGATTTTTTGGGCTTACATGCAATATAGAGATGCAGGATGGAGCATAGATGGGAATTTGTTGCTATTGAGCAGCCGTTTTTTCTCGAAGCAAACATTGATCATGCAGAGAAGCAGAATTCAATCAATCACATATAAAAAAAGTTGGTTTCAAAATCGAAAAGAATTAGCAACGATTTCAGCGTCGGTCAAATCAGGAATCACCTCCCGGGTCGGCAAGGTTGCTGATGTGGAAGAAAAGGATTGCCTAATAATTAAATCATGGTATTCACCTAAAAAAACAGTCGACTCCCAATGATTGAAGGGAAGAGTCGGCTGTTTGTCCTACCATTTTTTTCTTAAATATAATGGAGCTGTTAAAAAGCCGGTTGCCAGTCCAGCCAGATGACCGATAACGTTGATCTGCGGTTGTATGAAGGTCATGATGACGGCAATTCCGGTCAGTGTATATACTGTATTTCTTTCGTTGTTCGTAAAATTGGTTTTATTGAAAAGTACAAGATATAGAAAGAATCCGAGTAAACCAAAAATTGCTCCGCTAGCACCTACGTGGTTATATGTCAGTGGGTTAATTAGAAAGGTTGCGATATTGGCAAGGATACCAGTCGATAAAAAGAAGATTGAAAACTTGATGGTTCCAAGTAATTTCTCTAGGAATGGACCGAAGATGGCAAGGGAGAATCCGTTAAACAGTAAATGTGTAAACGTGCTATGTAGAAAGATGGGGGTGATCAAACGCCACCATTGTCCATCAGCGATGTATAAGTTCACACCTGCGCCATAATAAAAGAGTACATTGCCGGGAAATATGGGGAAGAGGACAAGAACGAATACAATCATCATAATGAGTATGAGCACAGTAACAGCTCGATATGAATCTGCGTATTCGCGGAAGCCTTCTGTTCTTGTAAACATAAATTCCTCCTTGTTATCGTTTTTAATTAAATACAATATTATCATTTTCAGGTAAAAGAGTCCTCCTAATGATATGCAGCTTATTAAATTAATAGAAGAGGTGTCAAAGTGATTAAAGGTATAGGCGTGGACATTACTGAATTGGATAGAATGGAAACACTGATTAATCGGCAACCCCGTTTAAAGGAACGTATATTAACAGAAAAGGAAATCTTGATTTTCGAAAAGTTAAATGGAAGAAGGAAGGTCGAGTATTTTGCTGGGCGTTTTGCGGCAAAGGAGGCTTTTTCAAAAGCAAACGGAACAGGGATCGGTAAGCACTTATCCTTTTTGGATATTGAAATCATTTCGGATGATAAAGGAAAGCCGATGATTTCAAAGCCGTTTTCTGAAGGGGTCCATCTTTCGATTAGCCACAGCCGGGATTATGCGGTTGCTCAAGTCGTAATTGAAGGGTGAATGGAGTTTTGTCCATCGGGTCATAAACCTTTAGGTTGTCTCATATACATTTAGTGCTATAGGGAGACAAGGCCCGGTAAAAGGTACATGGCAGAGTAGGTGCTCTCGAAAAGTTTTTAGCCGGACTGAGAATGGGTCCGTGCCTAAAATACCGAGGAATCTAAGACATCAGTCGAGCCAATGTCCGGATCCTGCCTTTTCCTCTCCCTTTTACGTTCAAATGACAAAAAGGGGTTGAAAAGATGAAGAAGATGGTAATGCTTTTTGCAGGGATCATGCTCTTGCTTGCTCTTTCTGCTTGCGGCCAAAAATCACAGAGTGACGTAGTGAGTGAATTGAATGAGAAGCTTGGCGAAATGAAGGGATATAAAGCTAACGCGAAGATGACATTGAAGATGGGGACGGAACCTCAAGTGTATAATGTGGAGATTTGGCATAAGGACCCTTCTTTTTACCGCGTAAATCTGAAAAATGAAGAGAAGGATCAAAGCCAGATGATTTTGAAAAATGATGATGGTGTATATGTTCTGACACCAGCTTTGAATAAAAGTTTTAAATTTCAAAGCGAGTGGCCGGAGAACAGCAGTCAGGCCTATTTGTTCGAGTCGTTGGTGAAAGACATTACGGAAGATAAAAGTGCGACATATAAAGAAACGGATAAACATTATGTCTTTGAAACGAAAACACGCTACCAAAACAATAAAATGTTGCCATATCAAGAGATTACTATAAACAAAAAGGATTTATCCCCAGTCAGTGTAAAAGTCATGGACCCTGATAAGACCGCATTGGTACTAGTTGAATTCTCGAAAGTTAAATTCGATACGACTTTTGATAAGGATTCATTTGATATGAAGAAAAACATGACAAGTGCACAACTTGAAGCACCCGTTATGGCAGAAGTCCAAAATGAAGGATTTGCAGTGAAATACCCTGACAATATTGGTGATATGAATTTAACGGAAGAAAAAGAAATTACGACGGAAAAGGGAGAACGTGTCGTTTTGACCTATGAGGGTACAAAAAGTTTTACATTAGTTCAGGAGAAAGCTGAGGTAGTTCAAACTTCCGTTTCGACGAATGTTAATGGAGAACCGGTTGATTTGGGTTATACTGTCGGGGCCATGACAGGAAATACGATTGCATGGACTTTTGAAGGTGTCGATTATATGCTTGCATCAAAGGATTTGACACAGGAAGAGATGATAGAAGTCGCCCGTTCGGTTGGGGAAGAACCAGTCAAATAGGATTACATAACAAGCTGATGTTTCCCGTCTCCTTACGAAGGTTTCTTCTGGGTAGGATAGGCGGGAAAGCAGCTTGTTGACATTTTTAATCCTTCCAACTGATTTAGGCTCGCAGCTGGGAAATTAGAATCAAGGTGAAAAAGCACTTTATCTTTCTGGCGGTTGGTTATAGAATGTTCCTATAATGAAACGAAAACTTCGCTACTGGGAAGAATCTTATTGTGAGTGTAGGAAAGAAGGAAATGGTCTTGGAAACGAAAATATTTCATCGAGATACGTGGGCAGAAGTAAATTTGGATAAAATTTTTGAAAATATCTCTTCAATGAAACAAAGACTGGGAAATGGCGTTAGTCTTTTCGCTGTCGTTAAAGCGAATGCATATGGCCATGGGGACTATGAAGTGGCCAAAACGGCGCTTGAAGCGGGGGCGGATTTTTTAAGTGTCGCTTTTTTGGATGAGGCTCTTGCCTTACGAAAAAAGGGAATATTGGCTCCAATCCTTGTACTTGGGGCATCAAGGCCTGAAAGCGCAGCTCTTGCTGCCGAGTATGGGATTTCCGTGACGGTTTTCGATGTAGCATGGTTGGAAAAGGCAAAGGATTTGTTGAAACCGGGACAAGTTTTGCAAATCCATGTAAAAGTGGATAGCGGCATGGGTAGAATCGGCATTCGTGATAAAGGTCAACTCATGAAAGTGGAAAATTTGCTTGAGCGTGAAGCTTGTTTCAATTTCCAAGGGATATTCACTCATTTCGCGACGGCGGATGAAATGAAGACCGACTATTATGAAAAGCAGCTTGCTACATTTAAAGGGATGCTTTCCGTAATGACTGGAAAGCCTGAATATATTCATGCAGCCAATAGTGCAGCTTCTTTAAGATTCACCGATCCTGAATGGAATGCAATAAGAATGGGGATTTCCATGTATGGATTGAGTCCTTCCGTGGAGATGAAGCCGATATTGCCATACCCATTAAAACAGGCTATATCATTGAGAACGAAGATGGTTGCGGTTAAACAGCTTGCTAAGGGTGAAAGCGTTAGTTATGGAGCGACATATACGGCTGAAGGTGATGAGTGGATTGGGACTTTGCCAATCGGTTATGCTGACGGCTGGATCCGTAAGCTGCAAGGTCAGGAAGTTCTTGTGGATGGAAAAAGAGTACCCATAGTCGGGAGGATTTGCATGGATCAATGCATGATCAAGCTGCCTGGGCCATACCCTGTAGGAACAGAGGTCACACTGATGGGGAATGATGGGGATGAATCGATTACTGTCGATGAGATAGCGGCAAAACTGGAAACGATCAACTATGAGATAACATGTATGATTGGACCAAGAGTGCCCCGTGTGTATATAAAAGACAATCAGGTGAATCATGTACGCAACTTCATCTTGGAATGACCTGATTGTAAAAAAATCCTAAGATTGTGAATAAGATTTCCTTTATTATGCTGATAATAGGATTGAGAATAGAATATACTCTTTGCAGATAGGCATTTTAATGGTAATATTGAAAAGGATATATACAATAAAGGTGTGTAGTGATGGTGGAGGTGTATGTTTGTGTCTGAATCCAGCGCAACAAGAGAGATATTAATTCGATTACCTCAAAATTTTTTAACAGAGTTAGATGGGTATGCGAGTGAGGAAAATGTAAATCGCAGTGAATTTATTTATCGTGCCACAAAAATGTATCTTCGCGAACGTAAAAAGAAAGAGTTTCGCGAATCGATGAAACGCGGTTATATTGAAATGGCGGCCATTAACTTAACGATTGCTTCTGAAGCCTTCCAGGCTGAATTCGAGGCTGGTCATTGCGTTGAACGATTAGTTAGCGGAGGCTGAGCCATTGATTGTTGTTAAGCGTGGTGACGTATACTTCGCAGACCTTTCCCCGGTAGTTGGTTCAGAGCAGGGGGGGACCCGTCCGGTACTAATTTTACAAAACGATATTGGTAATCGCTTTAGTCCGACTGTGATCGTGGCAGCCATTACAGCTCAAATTCAAAAAGCGAAATTGCCTACACATGTTGAGATTAATGCAAAAAAGTACGGATTCGAGCGGGATTCCGTCATTTTATTAGAACAGATCCGGACAATTGATAAGCAGCGTTTAACTGATAAAATTACGCATCTTGACGAACCGATGATGCAAAAAGTCAATGAAGCTTTGCAAATTAGTTTAGGCCTCATTGAGTTTTAAAGAAAATTTTTCCCGTTAAACCGGGCGTTATTATAATACAAATCATTCTTGATGTTATTTAGATGGCACGATCCCTGCAACTGTGGGGATCGTGTTTTTTTTGTCAAATAACATTAACATATCCAAAAACTATACAGCAGGAAATATGAAAAATTTGACGAATAAAAACATTATATAGTTAGATATTGAATGGAACGTCATTGTTTTTTATAGTATCTCCCTAACTTTTCATTAATTGATGTTTTTCTTACCTGAATTTCGGGTATATAGTTATTTTGTAAATAACTAAAAAAAAGCAAAAGTTAGTGGGGAAATTCAAAGGAAATCCAAATGGAAATAACATTACAGTTAGTTAACATCCTTGTGACGTGGACAGGGAAACAAGGCAATTGTGTTAGAATGGGAGGATATTATGAATCAATTGGTTTACGATTTTATTAAGCAAAATCAAGATTACATCCTTACTGAGTGGATGGGCATCATGAAGGAAAGTACGGACGAAAGATTAATTAAAGTCGTTTCAGATCGAATGTTCACGCAAACTAGCAGTGAATTTATAGATATGATCATTACGAACGTTGATAGTAAAAACAAGGAATTCACATTGAAGCTTTCAGATTTTGCCGAGAAAGTCGTCCAATTGGGATGGCCTCTCACTTTCGTCAATGAAGGACTTCATAAATTCACGTTAATTGTCATAAATGGTATGGTGGAAAAGGGTCTTGTTACTCCTGGAAATCAAGTCAATCTCGTTAACCATTTGGATAAATGGGCCACACCGATAAATAATGAAATAGTCAATATATATACTCAAACTTGGGAAAGAACTGTTTCCATGCAAAAAATAGCGTTGCAAGAACTTTCGGCTCCGCTCATTCCTGTATTGGAAGGAATAACGGTAATGCCGCTGATTGGTACGATTGATACGGAACGTGCCAAACAGATAATGGAAAACCTGTTGACCGGCGTTGTAAAGCATAGATCTGAAGTTGTTCTCATTGATATAACGGGCGTGCCGGTCGTGGATACCATGGTTGCCCATCATATCATTCAAGCGGCGGAAGCAGTCCGATTAGTGGGCGCAAAATGTATACTCTGCGGCATCCGCCCTGAAATTGCTCAAACAATCGTTAATCTTGGAATTAATTTAAATGAAGTGATTACAAAAAATACATTGAAAAAAGGGATAGAAGTTGCGTTGGAATTAACGAGCCGTAAGATCGTAAAGGTGGAGGGATAAGTATGAGGATTCCGATATTGAAGCTTTATGACTGCTTGTTAGTCTCTATACAGTGGGAATTGGATGATATGACAGCCCTTCAATTTCAAGAGGATTTACTGCATAAGATTCATGAAACAAGCGCGAATGGCGTTGTTATAGATATTACCTCAATAGATTTTATTGATTCTTTTATCGCAAAGGTATTGGGCGATGTCTTTAGCATGTCTAAGCTTATGGGGGCCAAAGTTGTAATTACGGGAATCCAGCCTGCTGTTGCAATAACATTAATTGAACTGGGAATTAGTCTCGATGATGTTCTGACAGCATTAGACTTAGAGAAAGGCCTGGAGAAATTACAACAGGAATTGGGGGATTAAAGAATGGAGTTCCAATCCTGCGTAAAAATCATAAATGAATGGGACATCGTAGCTGCAAGGCAGCTCGGAAGAAATGTCGCTAAAGAGTTGGGGTTCGGTACTGTAGACCAGGCCAGGATCACAACAGCCATTAGCGAATTGGCCCGAAACATATACCTATATGCTGGACAAGGCAGTGTTAGCATAGAAAAGCTAAATATAAATGGGAAGTCAGGATTGAAAATCATTGCAGAGGACCAGGGTCCGGGAATTGAGGATATCCGCAGAGTCATGGAAGATGGATATACCACCTCAGGGGGACTGGGCGCAGGTCTTCCTGGAGCCAAACGTTTAATGGATGACTTTGATATTGATTCGATACCAGGTGAAGGGACTAAGATCATCGCTACGAAATGGCTCCGTTAGGGGGGAAATATGGATATTAGGGAGAACATGGAGAAAAAGTATCATGAGGCGCTTTCTACTTATCTTAAAGACCAAAATGAGCAGGCACTCTACCAAGGACAAAAGATTAGCCGCCTACATATCAAATACAATATATCTCCAGAAGAAATCATCAGTATGCATAAAAATAACTTAATGGAACTTTACCCGGAATTACCGGGAAAAGTGTTGGATTCTTTCGATTTTCTGCTGGAAGTCATGATGGGCTACGGTATTGCATACCGTGAACATCAAAGCCTTAGACATCAACAGCAGGAACTGAAAACGGAAATCGAGATTGCGGCAAACGTTCAACATACTCTTTTGGAAACGAAAATTCCTGATATCAAAGCACTTGAAATTGGAGCGATCAGTGTTCCGGCGAGACAGATGAACGGAGATTACTATCACTTCGTCCAAGATGAAAATGATCGTATAGGAGTAGGGATAGCAGATGTCATAGGAAAAGGGATTCCTGCTGCATTGTGCATGTCGATGATCAAATATGCGATGGACAGTCTTCCCGAGCATCGTCATGAACCGAATAGTGTGCTTGAGAGTTTGAACCGTGTTGTGGAGCATAATGTGGATCCAAGCATGTTCATAACCATGTTCTATGGTTTATATGATCCGCATGACAGGCAATTTTCCTATGCTTCAGCCGGACATGAACCTGGCTTTTACTATGATGCCGCAACAGGTACTTTTAGTGATTTGGATGCAAAGGGCTTGTTGCTTGGAGTTGATAAAAAAACAAGGTATCGCCAATATGAAAAAACGGTGAATCGTGGAGACATGATCATTTTATTATCCGATGGGGTAACGGAATGCCGGACGTATGATGGGTTCATAGAAAGGGAAACACTTATCGGTTTCATTAAAAAGAATATGCATTTGCAAGCCCAGGAAATGGTGAATAATATATTTAAACAATTAGAGAAAATGCAGAACTTCCAACTGAGGGATGATTTTACATTAATAATTTTAAAATCAAATGTTTAGTATTGTTTCTGCTGGGTATAGATATAGGAATGAAGAGGATTTGAAGAGGTGGGTCAAGGATGAATATAACTGTAGATGTTAATGAATTAAATACTGAATTTGTTGTAAAACTAAAAGGTGAAATTGATGCCTATACTGCACCGAAATTAAGGGAATCACTATTTCCGATTTCAGAGCAGGATAATGTTTCGATTACGATTGATTTAACTGAAGTCTCTTATATGGATAGTACGGGACTTGGGGTATTTGTCGGTGCTTTCAAAAGCGTAAGGGCACATAATGGCGAATTCACACTAGTTGGCTTATCAGAAAGGTTACGACGTTTATTTGATATAACAGGTCTTGCAGATATCATTGATATAAAAAGTGGTACAGAGGGTGGGTTAGAATGAGTCAAGTATATGATTACATCGAAATGAAAATACCTGCAAAACCAGAATTCATCGGTGTCATTCGTTTAACGCTTTCTGGGATAGGAAGCCGGATGGGATTTGCGTATGATGAAATTGAGG
Source organism: Peribacillus sp. Bi134 (assembly GCF_918698065.1). NCBI lineage: Bacteria > Bacillati > Bacillota > Bacilli > Caryophanales > Bacillaceae > Peribacillus > Peribacillus sp. Bi134. Next base: position 29,547 of record NZ_CAKKLN010000019.1, read on the forward strand.
ATTTGAAGATCGCTACCAGTGAGGCTTGTACAAATGCGGTACAGCATGCATATAAGGATTCTGAAAAAGGTGAAGTGAAAGTAAGTTTCGGCCTTTATCCTGACCGTCTGGAGGTCATGGTTTCTGATAGTGGCAAGAGCTGTAATTTCGAAGAAGTTCGTCAAGGACTCGGTCCATACGAAAATGGACAAAAAGTCGAACTTTTGAGAGAAGGAGGCTTGGGTCTTTACCTTATTGAAACTCTGATGGATGATGTTAAAATTCATCAGCATGATGGGGTTACAGTATTTATGACTAAGTTTTTAGAAGGAGAGCAGGTGGAGATGGATGCAAAAACAGTCTCAACCTAATCAGGCACAAAGAGAACAGGTAAATGAATGGATTAGAGCTTACCAGCAGAATCAAGATGATGAAGCACAGAGTAATCTAGTCATCCATTATAAAAGTTTAGTTGAAACAATCGCCCGCAAGTATGCGAAAGGGAAATCATTTCAGGAGGATATCTCCCAAGTCGGCATGATTGGTTTATTAGGTGCCATTCGACGATATGATGAATCTTTCGGTAAGAGCTTTGAGGCATTTGCCGTCCCTACTATAATCGGCGAAATCAAAAGGTTCCTTCGTGACAAAACATGGAGTGTCCATGTGCCAAGGAGAATTAAGGAGCTTGGTCCGAAAATCAGGGTGACTGTCGAGGAATTGACGACAACTCTGCATCGCTCACCAAGAATAGATGAAATAGCCGATAGTATAGGCGTGACTGAAGAAGAAGTTTTAGAAGCGATGGAAATGGGAAAAAGCTATCAAGCTTTATCTGTGGATCATTCTATTGAGGCGGATTCTGATGGCGGTACTGTCACGTTACTTGATATATTCGGGAATGTCGATGAAGGTTTTGAAAAGGTCAATCAGCGGCTTGTGCTTGAAAAGGTGCTGCATGTTCTGAGTGACCGTGAAAAGATGATCATTCAACATACTTATTTAGAGAATTTAAGCCAGAAAGAAGCTGGCGATAAACTGGGGATTTCCCAAATGCATGTTTCAAGGCTCCAACGCCGCGCGATCAAGAAGCTTCAAGAAGCCATTAATGCTGAAAACTCGGAGTTAATTCAGTGATCAAAGATATTCTGAGGGAAGAAAAAATAGAAGTCCTTGTCTCTCAATCGTCTAAAAACGGGATGGTTTATTGTGGTGATGATTACTTCTTTCTTCATACGAAAGAATACTTTGTGTGTGTCCTGGCAGATGGTCTAGGCAGCGGCAAAAATGCTTATGATTCCTCCCATGCCGTCATCGAGGAAGTTAAACGTAATCATGAGTTGGATGTAGAATCATTAATGGCAGTATGTAACCAGGTTTTAGTCGATAAGCGGGGGGCAGCCGTTTCGATTTTGAAGATTTTTTATGACAAGAATGAATTTGTATACAGTTCAGTGGGTAACATCCGCTTTTTTCTGTATAATCCAAGCGACGATAAACTCGTTTACCCTTTACCTGTTACAGGGTATTTATCCGGAAGGAAACAAACATACAGGACGCAGAGCTACAAATATGAACCAAATGCAAAATTCATCCTTCATTCCGATGGTTTAGAACTTAAGGGAGCTAAATCTTTTTTAAAAAGGCTGGTCCCTATCGATAAGAACGCACAGTGCATATTAAAAAGCAGTCCATTAACTGCAGATGATACAACTTTCATTTTAGGAAGCTTACTTTCGCCATAATTCGGAAGTGAGCTTTTTTGTATTGAATTCGCAACTTCATCACTCATTTGCTAGACTATACTTATTAGATCAAAAGGTTGGAGGTAAACATAATGATCGTTGTAGAAGATAAATTGAAAGAACTGATTAAACAAATATCCAATGAGCTAACTTTGAAAAATAATCAAGTCCAAAACGTCATACAGATGCTGCAAGAAGGGAACACTGTCCCTTTTATCGCTCGGTATAGGAAAGAAATGACGGGTTCGCTTGATGAAGTTCAGATTCGTTCCATCATGGAAAGGTGGAACTATCTTGAAAACCTTGGCCAGAGGAAAGCGGAAGTTACGCGTTCGATTGGTGAACAGGGAAAATTGACCGAAGAATTAACGATACAAATCGAGAAGGCAACAAAACTGCAGGAAGTCGAGGATTTATACAGGCCATTCAAACAAAAAAGGAGAACGAAAGCGACAGTTGCTAAAGAAAAGGGTCTTGAACCACTGGCCAATTGGCTTCTGGAATGTCCAATGCATGCCAGTGTTAGCGAAAAAGCTGCAGAATTCATATCGGCAGAAAAAGAAGTTTCTTCTATTGAAGAGGCTATTGCTGGAGCGCAGGATATCATAGCTGAACATATATCCGATGATGCAGAATTAAGGAAGTGGATAAGGGCTGAAATTTTCAAAGCCGGAAAAATGGTTTCAACTGTGAAAAATGAAGAGAAGGACGAGAAAAAAATCTTCGAAATGTACTATGAATACGAGGAGCCGGTTCAAAGGATCGTACCGCATCGGGTGTTGGCGCTGAATAGAGGTGAAAAGGAAGAAGTTCTGCGAATCTCCATTCAGCCCCGGACTGAAATCATCATTGGTCATCTTGAGCGGAAAATCATTAAAAATAACAAATCTGAAGCCCAAGTTGTTCTTAAATCTGCGATTGAGGATGGACTCAAGCGATTGATCCTGCCTTCTGTAGAACGGGAAATCAGAAAAGAGTTGACGGAAAAAGCTGAGGATCAAGCCATCCATATTTTCTCTGAAAACCTGCGGAACCTGCTCTTGCAGCCCCCGCTTAAAGGGAAAGTGGTCCTTGCCCTTGATCCGGCATATCGGACTGGATGTAAGTTGGCCGTCATTGATGAAACCGGAAAGGTTCTCGATATCAGTGTGATCTACCCGCATCCTCCTGCTGCGAAGCTTAATGCTGCCCGTGAAAAAACGATTGAAATACTTCAGCGGTTCTCGGTTGAAATCGTGGCAATCGGCAATGGTACGGCATCACGTGAATCAGAGCAATTCATCGCAGATATTTTAAAAGAAGTGAAAGGGAATATTTCATATATAATTGTTAATGAAGCGGGAGCCAGCGTGTATTCAGCCTCGGATATTGCCCGTGAAGAGTTTCCAGATCTTCAAGTAGAACAGAGAAGCGCCGTTTCGATAGGCAGAAGGCTTCAGGATCCCCTTGCTGAACTTGTTAAAATCGATCCGCAATCCGTGGGGGTGGGTCAGTATCAACATGATGTGTCCCAGAAAAAGTTAACAGAATCCCTCACCTTTGTAGTAGAAACAGCTGTTAACCAGGTGGGAGTGAATGTCAATACCGCTTCATCGTCACTTTTGCAATATGTAGCTGGTTTATCAAAATCGGTTGCTCAAAATATTGTGAAGAAAAGGGAAGTGGAAGGGAAGTTTTCAAGCAGGAAGGAATTAAAGAAGATTCCCCGGCTTGGTGCCAAAACATATGAACAATGTATAGGGTTCTTACGTATCATTAATGGAGATGAGCCTTTAGATCAAACGGCGATACATCCTGAGAACTACAGTGCCGTGAATAAATTATTAAAGAAAATGGGATTCACATCCGATGATTTAGGCAGTGATGCCCTGAATGAAGAATTAGGCAAACTAAATCCGGCTGATTTGGCCGAGGAATTGGAAATTGGGGAAATTACGATTAAAGATATCATAGATGATTTTATGAAACCGGGAAGAGATCCTCGGGATGAATTATCAAAACCACTGCTTAAGCAGGATGTACTAAAAATGGAGGATCTGCAAATTGGGATGGAATTACAAGGTACAGTGAGGAATGTTGTGGATTTCGGTGCGTTTGTGGACATTGGTGTTAAACAGGATGGACTGGTTCATATTTCTAAACTGAGCAACCGGTTTGTAAAGCATCCATTGGATGTAGTGGCCGTTGGGGATGTTGTGACGGTTTGGGTCGAACTGGTTGACTCCAAAAAACAAAGGGTATCTTTAACGATGCTCGAGCCAAAGGATCAAAAATAGCCTACGGTAAGCTCCTTCTATATTAGAAGGGGTTTTTTTATATGGAGCAAAGTTGAATTTATAAACGGAGGCTTTCTTTTTTTTGATAAAAAAACCAACATTGATTCAACATCTTCACTTGATAATAATCCTTTTCATAAAAGGCTTTGCGGATTTGATTCTGGAACCAATTAGGCATAGCTTTTCCTCCCTTAGTTTCCTATTGTATTATTAGTCTATGTTATAATAGGTTGTCATGTTACCAAGGAAAGGGAGGGGGAAATGGATAATCGGCAATTGCAAAAACTAGTGGAAGAAATATCGTTGAAAGACTTTGAAAAGGCCTTTAGACACCAAGCCAGTTTTAATCCACGTCTCCGAACAACGGGAGGCCGATACTTGCTCCGTTCACACAATATAGAAATCAATAAGAAGTATCTTGATGAACGCGGTGTGGAAGAAATGATTGGAATCATTAAGCATGAATTGTGCCATTATCATCTGCACATCGAAAAAAAGGGGTACCAGCATCGTGATGCGGACTTTAAGCAATTACTCAAAAAAGTGGGGGCACCGAGATTTTGCGAGCCGCTGCCATCTAACCAATTAAAGAAAAAGATGAATACTATTCAATATAAATGTGAAGACTGTCAGCAGGTGTATATAAGAAAAAAGCGAATCGACACTACCCGTTTCGTTTGTGGTAAATGTCGTGGAACATTGATTTACCAAGGGTTTAAGGAGTAAAAAACAAAAATATAAAAAAACATAAAAGAACCCTTGACTTTAAGTTGCAACCTCTTTATAATCATAAGAGTCGACAAGATAACAACTTGTTCTTAACGACAAACACTAAGGTCCTTGAGCGTGAAAAAGGAACCCAATTTTCATTATTCCGCAGTAGCTCAGTGGTAGAGCATTCGGCTGTTAACCGAACGGTCGTAGGTTCGAGTCCTACCTGCGGAGCCATTTTTTTGGGGAAGTACTCAAGAGGCTGAAGAGGCGCCCCTGCTAAGGGTGTAGGTCGCGTAAGCGGCGCGAGGGTTCAAATCCCTCCTTCTCCGCCAGTTACATATTTTATCAAGGCCCATTGGTCAAGCGGTTAAGACACCGCCCTTTCACGGCGGTAACACGGGTTCGAATCCCGTATGGGTCACTTTCTTATACACAATCAAAATACTGGTCCCGTGGTGTAGCGGTTAACATGCCTGCCTGTCACGCAGGAGATCGCGGGTTCGATTCCCGTCGGGACCGCCATTTTTTTAAAAAACACTTGCTAAAATAATATTATCGTGATATAATGTTATCCTGGCTGTTAATTAGTATTTGATTATTGGGCTATAGCCAAGCGGTAAGGCAACGGATTTTGATTCCGTCATGCGAAGGTTCGATCCCTTCTAGCCCAGCCATTTTATTTAGAGCCATTAGCTCAGTTGGTAGAGCATCTGACTTTTAATCAGAGGGTCGAAGGTTCGAATCCTTCATGGCTCACCATTTATTTTCGCGGGTGTGGCGGAATTGGCAGACGCACCAGACTTAGGATCTGGCGCCGCAAGGCGTGGGGGTTCAAGTCCCTTCACCCGCACTGATATTTTCTTCTTGACATCAAGTTGAAAAGGTGTTAAACTTACAAAGTCGCTTTCGCGGTCGTGGCGGAATGGCAGACGCGCTAGGTTGAGGGCCTAGTGGGGGAAACCCCGTGGAGGTTCGACTCCTCTCGGCCGCACCAATAACATCATAGAAATTAGCGCCCGTAGCTCAATTGGATAGAGCATCTGACTACGAATCAGAAGGTTGTAGGTTCGACTCCCGCCGGGCGCACCATATTTTACGGGAAGTAGCTCAGCTTGGTAGAGCACTTGGTTTGGGACCAAGGGGTCGCAGGTTCGAATCCTGTCTTCCCGACCATTCTTTCTGAAAATATTTTAAAATTAAATGCGGGTGTAGTTTAGTGGTAAAACCTCAGCCTTCCAAGCTGATGATGAGAGTTCGATTCTCTTCACCCGCTCCATTATTGCTCTTTGAAAACTGAACAAAACAAAGCGCCAACGTTAAATTTTAAGTGAGCACACACTATCAAAAAAGCAAATGAGCAAGTCAAACATTTCTTCGGAGAGTTTGATCCTGGCTCAGGACGAACGCTGGCGGCGTGCCTAATACATGCAAGTCGAGCGAATCGACGGGAGCTTGCTCCCTGAGATTAGCGGCGGACGGGTGAGTAACACGT
>NZ_CAKKLN010000020.1:0-31473 GCF_918698065.1 Peribacillus sp. Bi134
TTTTTGCGGATGAGCCGACAGGAGCTTTGAATTCATCCGTGGGAACGGTTGTTTTAGATATCCTAACACAACTGAATAACGAAGGACAAAGTATTGTCATGGTAACGCATGACCTCAAAGCAGCAACAAGAGGAAATAGGATCATATATTTAAAAGATGGAAGAATCGATGGAGAATTGAATTTAGATCCATTTGGAGAAGACAATTTGAAAGAAAGGGAGGAAGCTGTGTACAAGTTTTTAAATGATAAAAATTGGTGATTCGATAGCTTGTGGGGCTGTCCCAAAAGTCAGGAAAATGACTTTTAGGGGCAACCCCATTTTTTATGAAATTTAGTACAAAAAATTGCTACTTTTATTCCAAACAATATTCAACAAACAACTATGATTTTTGATATTCAAGAACTCACCCCGATGCATCACGTGGCCCGTGTGATCGATTAAATGATTGAATCAATTGAAGTTAGCGTATTCTTCGGATACTATCAAGGTGGCGGAGTTGCTCATACCATCCCCAAAATAATGACCTTTTCTCTAAAAGCCTATTCCTGTCGTGAAATCGTAAAACTGGTTGAAGAAAAAATTCCATTGATGTGGCTGGCTGCTTTGCAGGAACTGGATTATCGAACCATTAACCCAATTCTCACACAGCAAATGGTAAAGCTCCTTCCGAAGCTATTTGAAGAAATGATCCATCAATTAATAGAAGAAAAGCACATCACAATGGAGAACTACTTCCTAGACAGAACAATAATTGAAGCGAACGCAAGCGAAGCTGCAAGAGAAAATCGAAAGACATACCAACAGATCCAGGCCATTGCAGATGAAGAAGATCATGAACTGTCTAATCAAGACGAAACGGCTACTTTAACAGCAGAAGAAAAACTAGTTCAAGTAGAAAAAGTAATAGTATAGAAAGTAAAAAAAGAAACTAAGGACATCCAGCTTTTAAAAAATGTCCAGGAACGAAAAGAAAAGCGATGGGCACTCAGTCCGGTTAAGAAACTATTGAAATTGGTGCGTGAATACTTAGGCCCGCGATTAGTGAAAGTGAAATACAAACAACAAAATGCTCTATTTGGCGATCGAAATAGTTATTCGAAAACCGATACAGCGACGTTTATGTGAATGAAAGATGATCATATGAATAACGGACAACTAAACCTGGTTATAATATCCAAATGACAAAGGAAAATACATCGTTACTATTCCCGTAAAACGTCATCGAAGATGCCGGCTATGGCAGTGAAGAAAACTATCTCTACTCTTTGGAAAAAGAATTTGAAGCCTTGATTCCTTATAATACTTTTTTAACGGAACAAAAACGGAGCAATAAAAAGGATATTCGTCATCAAGTAACCGGGCATATGATGAACAAAAGGATGAATACACCTGCCTAAATAACCGCAAGTATTTTTTAAAAACGGTACTCGTCCCGTATAGATAAGAATGGTTTCACACATGACTTTAAAAATTTATGAACGCGAGGATTGTTCGGATTCCCGGTTATAATCGCAATGTAGAAAGACGGCAGGAAATCGTCAGGTGCATTTTAATCCAATTTATTAAGAACTAAAAGCAAAAGTGAACCTTTGGTCTGAATCAAATGCAAATTTACGCTCGACGAAAAATCGAGGTAGAGAGTGTTTTTGGTCATATCAAGGGAAATAGGTCCTTCCGTTGCTTTTCGCTTCGGGACTTAGCGAAGGTTCAAACGGAGTAAGGCAACTTAGCTATGGCACATAATTTACTGAAGGTAGCTGGATTGCGTGAACTACTTCCAATAAATAATTATAAAATTAGAAAAACAGGTGACAAAAACGAATCATTTACCTTCACCTATTTTATTTTAAGGGCTAATAAGATAGCCCTTTTTATTAGCGACATGTTTTATTTTTAGGAAACACCATTAGAAACTGCTATTCCCAATTTGGTAGTGGAAAAGGCTGATAGTTCCGTTTTCAGAAAAAGCCCAGATTATTGAAGTATCAACAAATTTTCTTTGTACTTATAAAAGTCCAGGATCAATTTGTAGTTTTTAAGGAGAAATAGATGACTTGAACGGGTAATGAAATGATACAAAATTACCAAAAATATTCCCATCAGCCAATCATGAAGCGCACGGCCAGCGCTGCACCACATTGAATTAAAATGGTAGAAAACCGTCCATACTGATTCTATGACTGGGTGAGGAAGGTCGATGAACTATGGTGCCATTAGAGCTCATCCGTTAGTCTGACTCCAACGACCACGGTACATCACAGACTATCGATCCCTAACGGGGAACGATCATGGTAGATTACCCCATTTTGGTTTTTGCACCAGCCTCTAATTTTTCTCCATAGGAAGATGGTTTCAATGGAAATTATCATTGAACGAGTATGTGGAATGGACGTACATAAAAACAACATTACCGCCTGCGTTATGACCCCTGAAGGAAAGGATTTTAGGGGAGTTTCATCAAAGGGCATGCTTCATACAATCTCAAATGTTGAGATGATCCTGAAAAACTAGCAAACTTTGCACGACGCTCGATGAAGAAGAAAAAAGATGATTTAATCCTTGCCCAGAGTGGGTATGTGAATCCTCATCAACGCATGATGTTCAAAACGATTCTAACTCATATTTATTTTTTGACTGAACAAATTGAAAAAATTGATCAAAAGGTAGCCCAAAGGGTTGGTATTTTATCAAGAAAGGATAGAATGATTGGATTCAATACCTAGAATTGCCACTCAGATGGTCGAACAAATTCTAGCTGAAATCGGAAAAGACGTTGAAAAACAGTTCGAAAGTGCAGCCAGATTATGTTCATTGACGGCCCTAGTACCAGAACACAATGAAGTGCAGGAAAAAGGAAATCAACCAGAGACAAAAAGGGAAATATTTTTTTAAAATCTACCTTAACGAAAGCTGCTCGTTCAGTTGGAGCCTCTAAGAACTATCTCGGCGCTCTATACAGACGGACGGCGGCACGAAAAGTAAGAAAACAAGCTGGAATTGTCGTCGCTCACGCCATGTTAAGAATTTCTAATTATCTTTTAACTAGAAAAGAAATGTATGTAAACTTAGGCGAAGATTATTTTGATAAACAAAAGCAAGCTTCCATTGATCGAAGTTCGGTCCGAAGGTTAGAAAACTTAGGATATACTGTTTCAGAAGTATCCTAAATTAGCCTATTTATTAGGAGGTTTTTAATAGGGCGCTGCTCTTTTTCAAAAAAATGAAGTATGCGTCTTATTTAATTTGTTATTTTTCCTTACTATTTATTTTGAATTTTCATGGTAGTTTGATAGGAAATAAGAATAGGTAGCCTGTTACATGGGTCAGCCAAAAGATTGGTTTTTCATAAAGGGACTTCTTAAAAGCAGGGAAAGTAAAGCTGTTTATGGATATTATGTTATAAGTTGAATGGAGTTTCCGAGGCTTTTAGTTATATTAGGGTATCAGATGGAGATTTAAGGTGAAGTAATAGTCACTATACATAATTTATAGGTAAGAAATTCGGGAGAAAAGAACGGAATTCAAAATAAAAAATAAATTTTAAAATAGTTTTGGGGATATTTACATTAAAAAAATACAAATTTTATCAATTTCGTGATTAAAAATACATAATTTTACTTTGACAACTATATGGAAAATATGTTTAAATTATGACTTAAATAAGAATAAAAAGGTAAAACTGGTTAATAATATAAAAGTTTCCTAAAAATACTCTGTTTAAGATGTAGGATTATGTACCTAGATGGTGGTGTTTTATAACAGAATTGTATTGAATTCTTTAATACGTTGGTTATTCAACGGTGACAGGGGATGTTGGATAAAGGGAATACGTTATGTAAATATAAAGGTAAGCAATAAATATATTCTAAGATATCAAATCAATGAAGGGATTTGATTTAGACAATTAAGGCGTCTAATCAGCATCTCTAAATAATTTTCTGTCCTCAAACTAGCTATGTTTCCAACTAGTAACTCAGTCACCCGATAAAAAGACAAGACAAATAGAGGTAACCCTATGAAATGTTATCCCTGATCTTCTAGGAATTGGTCCGTTGAAATGTCCTGTTTCGAGAAGGAACAAGGGACTATTAAAAACAGCTTTTCCTTTTTTTTTGAGGTTTGAGGGTGTGTACAATGCTCTTGATTCTCAAGTAATTCGTGATGGACTCATCACTTCGAAATGTTCTACTGATTTTTCGATGTAATTTCAAGTGGTTGATTATTTGATTCTTCCTTTTTTAGACGAATCGTTTCGTTACAATGGATAAGGGCTTCTCCATTGTATAGGAGGTGTTCGGATAGATGATATTGATAGGTTAAATAAACGATTAGTTATTTGAAAGGAGGCATATTGAACCACATTGGTAGCGTTAGCGGAAAATAAAGATTCTTCCATGTGGAAACAAAAAGGGCATACTTTTCGTTCGATTTCGTGTTATATCACCTCAAAGGTAATCGGCGGAAGCTAAACACTTGTTATCAAGCCGTTAACTTATTGTGAATATTTCCTTAAGGCAAATATTCACAATAAGTTTGATTGGAAATCAAAATGAGTTCCCTATGCTCAATGTTATACCGATTTTTAGAGGTATTCTTGATTTTTTTAGTACACGAAGTATTAATTTTTGGGGGGAGGTAGCACATTTTCAGTATGCGAAAATTGAGTAAGAATATAAAGAGAACATTAAATACTTTTAAATACATAATAGATTAGAGGGGTAGAAATGAGCGTACATAATAAGGAATACTATCAATTAACACATCCACAACGGAGAATATGGTTTACCGATAAAATTAATACAAATTCTCAACTTCATAATATAGGTGGATGTGTAAAAATAAAAGGAAAGATAGATATTAACCGTATGGAGAAAACGCTTAATATCATAATAAAAAATAATGATGGTTTAAGATTAAGGTTTACAGAAAAACATGGTGAACCAATTCAATATGTTAAAGAATTTCATTATGAAGGTATAGATTTTTTAGATTTTAGTAAGTTTGAAACGCCTAAAGAGCAACATGAAAAATGGGTAAAAAGTTTATTTGAAAACCAGTTTAAGTTAGATGATAGTAAATTATATTTTTTTGCTATCTACAAAATAAGCGAAAATGAATGCGGTGTAGTAATCCAATTTCATCACGGCATATGTGATGGATGGGCAATTACGCTTATACAAAATCAAATTTGTGAAATATATAGTAGATTAATAAATAATTTTGAGGTTTCTGCAGATGAATGTTACTCATATTTAGACTTTATTAAGGCAGAGCAAGAGTATTTGAATTCGGATAAATTCATAAAGAACAAAAACTTTTGGAAAGAAAAGTTACATGACATACCAGAAGAGTTTTTATACAACTCATCGAATAGTTTAGATAGTAAAAGAATGAGCTTTTACATTAATAGCGATTTATCAAAGAAGATACAAAACTTTGTCAAGGATGAAAAATGTTCCTTAAATACCTTCTTTATAGCAATATCACTTCTGTATATAAATAAAAGCATACATAAAAATGATTTAGTAATAGGTACACCGGTATTTAATAGGTCTAGTAAGGCTCAAAAGAGCATGGTAGGCATGTTTACAAGTACAATGCCTTTTAGATTTAAATTAAATACAGAGTTAAATATAGGGAATCTAATAAAACAGATTAATAGGGAGTTGAAGCTTTGTTTTATCAATCAAAAATATCCTTATGATCTTTTAGTTAAAGATTTAGAGATAAATAAAGATGGATATGACAGCTTATTTAAGATGTCTGTAAACTACTATAACTCCAAATATAAAAATGATATCAATGGCACCATAAAGGTTGAGTCTAAGGAATATCATTCTGGAAATCAAAGCCACTCATTACAACTTGTGGTTCAGGAATTAGAAGATGAAAATATAGAACTAAATTTTGATTATAAAACACTAGAATATACAGATAATCAAATTAAAACAATGTACCAATATATGACGAATCTAATTAATCAGGTATTAAAAGATGAAGAGCTAACCATTAATAACATTAAACTTATTAATGAAGAAGAAAGAATACATAAGGTATTTAATTTAAATTCAACAGCTAATCAGTATCCGAAGAAAACAGTATGTGAATTATTTGAAGAACAAGCAAAGAAAACGCCAGATAAAGTGGCTGTGGAATTTAAAGAAAAAACATTAACGTATAGAGAACTTAATGAAAAGGCAAATCAATTATCAGATTTCTTAAGAGAAAAAGGTTTAAGTAAGCAATCTAATGTTGCGATAATGCAGACACACTCAATAGATCTTCTAATTAGTATTCTAGGGGTTCTAAAGACAGGTGCAGTATACTTACCTATTGATCCTAGTTATCCAATTGAAAGAATAAATTATATGCTTGAAGATTCCAACAGTAAGATGTTATTAACAAATTTAGAGGTAGATACAAATATTAAATGTCAAGGAACAATAATCAATATAAGAGATATAGATTTAAGTTTTTATAATAAAGAAATTTTAACAAATGTAAATGATTTAAATGATTTAGTTTATATCATCTATACATCGGGCTCAACTGGAAAGCCAAAAGGAGTAATGGTTAAACATCAAGGCCTGACAAACTATATATGTTGGGCTGATAAGCGATATTTAAAGGGTGAAGATGAAAGTATGGCACTATATTCTTCCATATCCTTTGATTTAACAGTAACTTCTATATTTACACCATTAATTTCTGGAAATAGAATAATCATCTATGAAAATGATGAGACAGAATTTGTTCTGTATAAAATATTAAGAGAAAATAAATCGACGGTTGTAAAGCTAACACCCGCACATCTAACTTTATTAAAGGACAGGGATAATAGAAATTCTAATATAAAGAGATTTATTGTAGGTGGAGAAGATCTAAAGGTAAACTTAGCAAAAGAAGTTCACAAAAGTTTTGGTAAAAGTATAGAGATATTTAATGAATATGGACCAACAGAAACTGTAGTTGGATGTATGACATATAAATATGATGAAGAAATAGATAAAGGTGTTTCAGTACCAATAGGATATCCAGCTGATAATGTGCAAATTTATATATTAGACCAGCAATTAAATATAGTTCCAACAGGTTTTGTTGGGGAAATTTATGCTTCCGGAGATGGCGTTGCTAAAGGATATTTAAATAGAGAAGAGTTAACCAGTGAAAGATTCGTTGAAAATCCATTTGTAAACAAAGGGAAAAAAATGTATAAAACTGGTGATATGGCAAGGTATTTGGAAAATGGAGTTATTGAATATATAGGGAGAATTGATAATCAAATAAAGATAAGAGGACACAGAGTTGAAATTAGTGAGATAGAGAAATACTTACTAGAAAATGAATTTATTAAAGATGCAGTTGTTGTATATAAAGAAAATCCATCAGAAAATTTGTTATTGAATGCATATATAGTAAATAAAAAGGAAATTAATGATTTCGAATTAAAAGAATGGCTTTTGCAATTCTTACCTAATTACATGATTCCAACTAACTTTATATTTATTGACAAGATACCATTAACCGTAAATGGTAAGGTGAATTATCATCTCCTTCCGGAACCAATAATAATGGAACAAGAATTTGTAGAGTATTCAACTTCAGCCGAAAAAGAGTTAGTTAAAGCTATAGAAGAAATATTAAGTGTAGAAAATATAAGTATGAATGATAACTACTATCAGCTTGGAGGAGACTCTATAAAAGCGATTCAGATTTCTTCGAAGCTAAAAAATAAAGGATTGGAGATTAAGATAAAAGATATATTAGACCATGACACTATCGAAGAAATTGCCGCAACGATAGAGGAAAGTAAGGAGTTGAAATCTATAAATCAAGAACAAGCTCAAGGAGTTGTAGAAAGAACACCTATTATGGAATGGTTCTTTAATCAAGATTTTGAAAATCAACATCTGTATAACCAACATGTATTATTGGAGTACACCGGCGTTTTGGATATTGATCTAGTTAGAGTTGCTGTAAATAGATTAATTGGGCATCATGACGGTTTAAGAATGAACTATGATAAGAAAGATCATAGGTTATTTTACAATAATGAATATATAAATGAGAATTTCCTGGTGGAGTATTTCGATTTATCCCAATATTCCTACGAAGGTCAATATGAAAAAATCAATCATATAAATGATCGGGTTAATGCTCATTTAAATATAGAAAATGGTCTTTTATTTCATGTAACGATGTTTCATTTAGGGGGAGAAAGACAAGTGCTGTTATTCACAGCTCACCACCTAATAGTAGATGGGATATCTTGGAGGATAATATTAGACGATTTCCTAACTATACTAAAACAATTAAATGATAAAAAAGAAGTAAAGTTGCCTATGAAAACACATTCCTTTAAAACATGGGCGGAAGCTTTACAAGAGTATAGTAAGAAAGATTTTGATACAGAAAAGGCCTATTGGCAACAAATTTCGAATAGAGATTTTACCTATCTGGTAGATGATGATAGAGAAGAAGATACTGTAGGAACAGCTAATGTTTTGTATAAAGAATTGGATGAAGATACATTAAATAATTTAATAAAAAAAGTAAATGAAATTTATAATTTGGAACTCAATGAAACTTTAATCATTGCATTAGTCATCACCCTTAATGATTTAACTAATAGAAGTGATATTGTTATTGAACTTGAAAGACACGGAAGAGAATTTGTAAATGACTATATTGATGTATCTAGAACCATTGGGTGGTTTACAAGTATGTTTCCTGCATATTTTGTTGTCGACCATGAAGATATAAATAATAATATTAAATCATTAAAAGAGCAGCTTAGAAATATTCCAAACAAAGGTTTCAACTATAGTATACTGAAGTTTTTGAATAATGAGTTAAGAGATAAGGGGAATAAGCACATAAGATTCAATTACCTTGGAGATTTTGACACCATCTTTGATAGGGAAGGACTAAATTTCTCAAATATTAAATTTGGTTTGGATAGTGATAAAAAAAATTCACTAACATCATTAATGGATATAGATGCTATAGTTGTCAATAAAAAATTAAAGATAAGCTTTACCTATAGTAGAAATAGGTTTGAGGATGAAACAATAAAAAAACTAATGGATAGCTATGTTGATACACTTAAATTAATTTTGGATAAATGTACGAATGAGGATTTAAAGGAATTTACTCCATCAGATTTTGATGCCGCAGGAATTTCACAGGAGGAGTTAGATTCTTTGTTTGATTAAAAATGATGCTGTATACTACTATGCCGAGAAAATGAGCCATAGTAGTCCCTATGGCAGAATAATTTTGAAGTTATACATAAAAGTTAACATCCTAGAAATTTTTTTGAATATTAATAATTATATTAGAAAATGGGAGATAATCACTTAATGGAGAAGTTAGATAAAAAAATTATAGAAAATATTATGGGATTAACTAGCTTACAACAAAGTATGTTATTTTCTTATGTTATGGATGAAGATAGCAGAGAGTGTCACGAGCAATTAAGCTTAACCATTTCCGGAGATATTAAATTAGATTTGTTAGAAAAATCATGGAATTCCGTGATTGAAAACAATGAAATGTTGAGAACTGTTTTTAGATGGAAGGGTATTGAGAATCCAGTACAAATAGTGAAAAAAAATCATGGGATAACAATTCAATATTATGATTTTACTGAAAAGTTAGATAAAGAAGGTGCCGTAGAAGATATTAAATCAATGGATTTTAGTACTAGAATTGATTTAACAAAGGAAACAATAAGAGTTTATTTATGTAAACTAGACAATCATCAATATAATATGATTATTACAAATCATCATATTATTTACGATGGCTGGAGTAATGGAATCATTTTAAATGAGTTAGTTGAAGCGTACTCAAGTTTTTATCGTGGAAGCAGTCCTAAAGTGCAAATAAAGACAAAATTTAGTGAGTTTGTTAAATACACAACAAATCTTAACAAGAATGAACAAAAAGAGTATTGGGACCATTTTATTGATTCAGGCAATCCAATATGCTGTTTCGAAGGGAAATCAAAAGGTGAATATAAAGAGATTTTATATTCGCTAGATGAGGTAAGTTCAAATAAAATCAAAAAATTCGCTGAAACAAATAGAGTAACCTTAGCAGCATTGCTATATACGTCTTGGGGACTTTTAATGCAAAAGTACAGTAACTCGCAAGAAGTTATATTTGGAACAACAGTGTCAGGAAGGTCAGAAAAAATTAGATCCATAGAAAATATGGTTGGTTTATTTATAAATATTATTCCACTGACAGTAAAATCAGAAGATCATATATCATTCATTGATTTAGTTAGAAATATTGATAAAACGCTGAGAAATAGAAAGGAATTTGAGAATACACCATTAATTGATATTAAGGAATATTGCGGTTTAAAAACGAATGAGGAGCTTTTTAATTCAGTAGTTACAATAGAAAATTATCCTTTAAATGTAAAAAAAGATCATATTTTATCTATAGAAAATTATTCTATTGTTGAAAGGGACAATTATAATTTAGATCTACAGATTCTGACTTTTGATAGAATCGAATTTAAATTCAAATTTAATAGCTTAGTTATTGATGAAACTATAGTTAATAGAATGACAAGATACTTAGAAAATATGATAAGTGATCTGCTAAATAACAAAGAGATAAAAATATCAGAATTAGAGCTATTATTAGAAGAAGAAAAGAACCAATTATTAAAAGAATTTAATCATACAGATGCGGAATATCCGAAAGATACAACCATTCAACAAATATTCGAAGAACAAGTAGAAAAAACACCTGATCACATCGCGGTAGTATATGAAGAAAATAAACTAACGTATAGAGAATTAAATGAAAAAGCAAATAGTCTGGCAAGGACCTTAAGAGAAAAAGGTGCCGCACCTGAAAAGGTTGTCGCTTTGATGGTGGATCGTTCTATAGAAATGATCGTGGGAGTACTAGGCATCATTAAATCCGGCGCGGCTTACATACCGATCGATCCCGATTACCCTAAGGAAAGGGTCAGTTATATCCTGGAAAATAGTCATGCGGATTTAGTAATAACAGAGACAAAATTTATAGACAGTATAGATATAGACTGCCAAACAATCGATATACATAAGAGCGATGTGTATTTAAATCATACATCGAATCTGGAAATCATAAATAAACAGGAAGATTTACTATATGTTTTATACACCTCAGGTACGACCGGAAAACCGAAAGGAGTCATGGTTACTCAAGGTAATGCCATCAATATGGTCTATAGCTGGATCAGTCATTATCATTTAGATCAATTTCATGTGAATTTGCTGCAATTGGCAAGTATATCATTTGATGTATTCACAGGGGATTTATGCAGAAGCATATTAACCGGGGGCACCATGTATATATGTCCAAGTGATATAAGAATAAATATGGAGGAGTTATATCAAACAATTAAGAAAAACCACATCAATATATTTGAATCCACGCCAAGTTTAGTCTTCACACTGATGGACTATGTGGATGAAAACGAACTGCCCTTAGAGAGCTTGAAGTTATTAATATTGGGATCAGATAGTTGTGCGATAGAAGATTATAAAAGGTTAGTGGGGAAATATGGACAAACGATGAGGGTCCTCAATAGCTACGGTGTAACAGAAGCTACTATTGATTCTAGTTATTATGAAGAAAAAATAGAGAATATACCAGCAAATTTAGTGAATACACCAATAGGGAAGCCATTGCATAATACTAAATTTTATATCTTGAATAAAGCCTGTGAACTTCAGCCCATAGGTGTCATCGGCGAACTTTATATAGGTGGTGCAGGAGTATCAAGAGGTTATTATAACAGATTGGAGCTAACGGCTGAGAAATTTGTGGATAACCCATTTGCCAAAGGAACAACACTGTATAAAACAGGAGATTTAGCAAGATGGCTGCCTGATGGAAACATCGAGTTTCTGGGAAGAATCGATAACCAGATTAAAATAAGAGGCTTTAGAATTGAACTTGGAGAAATCGAAAATCGATTATTACAGCATGAACATATTAAAGAAGCCGTAGTCCTAGCAAAAGAAATAAAAGAAACTGAAAAATACCTATGTGGGTATGTCGTAAGTGACAAAGAGATTCAGGACTTGAACTTAAGCAGTTATTTAATGGAGCGTTTACCAAAGTATATGATTCCGGCTTACTTTGTGCAGATGGAAGAAATGCCGTTAACTCCGAATGGAAAGCTGGATAGAAAAGCGCTTCCAGAACCGAACTTAGAAGCAATGACAAATGAATATGAAGCACCAAGAAATGAAGTAGAAGAAGCTTTGGCAAGGGTCTGGAGTGAAGTATTAAAAGTAGAAAAAGTAGGAATAAATGATAACTTTTTTGACCTTGGAGGCCATTCTCTAAAAGCCACAGTACTTCAATCAAAAATTCATAAAGCATTGAATAAAGATATACCGCTTAAAGATCTATTTGGGTTGCCGACCATAAAAGAACAAAGTGCATTTATAGAAGATAAGGAAGAAACTATTTATACAAAAATAACAACAGTAGAGGAAAAGGAATACTATGAAGCATCCTCAGCACAAAAAAGAATGTATATGTTGCAAGAGTTTGATAGAGATAGTATTGCCTATAATATTCTGGGAGGCCTAGATATATCGGGTAATCTGGATATTGCTAGATTAACAGAAACATTTAGAAAGTTAATTGAGAGACATGAAGCATTAAGAACAAGTTTTCATGCAAAAGAGAATATGATCGTACAAAAATTGCATAAATCAGAAGAAATGGAGTTCAGAGTAGAAAAGATAAAAGTCGAGAACGAGGAAGAAGTAAAAGAAAAAGCGATTGAATTCATAAAGTCATTTGACTTAGAGAAGGCCCCGTTACTAAGAGTTTCTCTGCTAAGTCTAGAGAAAGACAGACATATTCTGCTGTTTGATATGCATCATATCATATCAGACGGGTTCTCTATGAGCATCTTAGCTAAAGAATTTAGCAAGCTATATGCTGGAGAAGACTTAGAAGAACTTAAAGTGCAATATAAGGATTACTCGGCATGGCAATTGAAGAAAAAAGAAAGTGAGGAGTATAGAAAACAGGAAAAATATTGGCTCAAGGAATTAAGTGGAGAGCTGCCGGTATTAAATTTACCTACTGATTACTCAAGACGATCAAAAATCGATTTTAGTGGAAGTAGTGAATCTTTCACACTGGATAAAGAAATAACTCAAAAGTTAAGAAGTGCAGCAAAAGTAACTGGAAGCACCTTGCATATGGTGTTATTAGCGAGCTTTAATATTTTCCTAGCAAAATATAGTGGACAAGAAG
This sequence comes from Peribacillus sp. Bi134, assembly GCF_918698065.1. NCBI lineage: Bacteria > Bacillati > Bacillota > Bacilli > Caryophanales > Bacillaceae > Peribacillus > Peribacillus sp. Bi134. The sequence continues at coordinate 13,293 of NZ_CAKKLN010000020.1, forward strand.
ATTTTGTTGTTGGAACCCCAATAGCTGGAAGAAATCATAGAGATTTAGAAAATATAATTGGTATGTTTGTAAATACGTTAGCTATAAGAACGAGTGTAGATAGTAAGTTAAGTTTTAAAGAGTATTTGAACTCTGTAAGAGAAAAGACATTAAGTGCTTATGAAAACCAAGATTATCAATTTGAAGATTTAGTAGATCAAGTAACTGTCAATCGAGATTTAAATAGAAATCCATTATTTGATGTGATGTTTGTGCTACAAAACATGGATGAAGCGAAATTGGAGATAGAAGAATTAACCTTTAAACCCTATCACTTTAGCGTCGATGTTGAAAAGTTTGACATAACCATGACCGCGATAGAAGGAGAACATGAGATAAACATCGATTTAAGTTATTCAACCAGCCTATATAAGCATGAATCGATAGAAAGAATGGTAAGTCATTTCGTAAACATCGTGAAAGAAATCACAAAAAATGTGGAGATTAAACTTAAGGCTATTGAAATACTAAGCAAAGATGAGAATGATATGCTCTTGACAGAGTTTAATGATACAGTAGCAGATTATCCAAGAAACAAAACGATACACGAACTTTTTGAAGAACAAGTAAAAAGGACACCAAATCATATTGCTGTAGTAATTGGCGATCAAGAGCTAACTTATAAAGAACTTAATAAACGGGTTAATTCCTTGGCTAGAGTCTTAAGAGAAAAAGGTGCAGGACCTGAAGTTATTGTAGGGATCATGGCAGATCGTTCTATTGAAATGATCGTAGGAATCATGGCTATATTAAAGGCTGGCGGAGTATACTTGCCTATGGATCCAGACTATCCAAAGGATCGAATAGAATATATGTTACAGGATAGTCAAACCAGAATATTATTAACTACAAAAGGGCTAGCTGATCATATAGAAACGGATGTAGATATGATCGATTTATTGGATAACGATTTATTTGAAGGAGATTCAAGTAATCTAAATCTAGTAAATACTCCACAGAATTTAGCGTATATTATTTATACATCTGGAACTACAGGCAATCCTAAAGGTGTAATGATTGAACATAAGAACGTGGTAAGGTTATTGTTTAATAATAAAAAGAAATTCGATTTTAATGAAAAAGATGTTTGGACAATGTTTCATTCCTATTGCTTTGATTTTTCTGTTTGGGAAATGTATGGAGCATTGTTATATGGAGGAAAGCTGGTTTTGGTTCCAAAAGTGGTAGCCATGGATACAGAGGGATTTTTAAAAATCCTAAAAAAAGAAAAGGTTACAGTCTTAAATCAAATTCCAACTCCTTTTTATAGCCTCATGAATAAAGAACTAGCACACAGTGAAAAAGAACTGAATTTAAGATATGTCATATTCGGTGGAGAAGCATTAAAGCCGAAAATGTTAAGAGAATGGATAAAAAAATATCCTGAAACAAAATTGATTAATATGTATGGAATAACAGAAACAACCGTTCATGTAACCTATAAAGAAATTGGAGAAAAAGAAATAAACGAAGGGGTAAGTAATATAGGAAAGCCTATCCCTACACTAACTGCCTATATAATGGATGAAAATTTAAGACTTTTACCAGTGGGTGTCCCAGGAGAGCTTTGTGTTGGCGGCGATGGGGTTGCAAGGGGCTATTTAAATAGGAAGGAACTGACCCAGCAAAAGTTTGTAACGAACCCTTACAGAATAGAGGAAAGAATATATAGGTCTGGTGACAAAGCTAGATTACTTCATAATGGAGATATAGAATATCTAGGCAGAATCGATTTTCAAGTTAAAATAAGAGGCTTTAGAATAGAACTTGGAGAAATTGAGAACAGCCTGTTAAAAGTAGAAGGTATCACAGAAGTAATCGTAATAGATAAAGGTGAGAATGAAAATAAGTATCTATGTGCCTATTATGTGGGGAAAGAAGAGTATAGCGCAGGAGAACTAAGAGAAAACCTTAAAAAGTCCTTACCAGACTATATGGTACCGTCATACTTTATAAAGCTGGAGGAAATGCCATTAACGTCTAATGGAAAAACAGATAGAAAATTCTTACCAGATCCAGAAGGTGAAGTTCTTACTGGAGCAGAATACGAGGCACCAAGAAATGAAATGGAAGAAAAATTAGTTCAAATATTTCAGGCTGTATTAGGTGTAAGCAATATAGGTATAAATGATAACTTTTTTGAGCTTGGAGGACATTCATTAAAGGCCACAGTACTTATTTCAAAAATTCATAAAGAATTGAACAAAACTGTGCCACTTAAAGAGATCTTTGAGTCACCAACAATAAAAGAGCTAAGTGCATTTGTTGAAAATGAGAAAGAGAGTATTTTCCTTGAAATAGAAAAAATAAGAGATGAAGGGAATTACGAAACATCATCTGCCCAAAAAAGAATGTATATGCTGCAGCAGTTTGACAAGAATAGCACAGCTTATAATATGCCAATAGCATTTGAGTTAAATGGAAATATTAATAAAAAACAAATAGAAGACACATTTAGGAAACTTGTTAAAAGACATGAAGCATTAAGAACCTATTTTGAAATGAATGAAGATCAAATTGTACAAAGAATCGATCATTCTTATGAATTTAAGTTAGAGGTAAGACAAGAAAACGAAGATATAGATACGATCTTAAATAACTTCATAAGACCATTCGATTTAAGTAAAGCTCCATTATTAAGAGTGGAACTCGTGGAGAGTAAAGATAAAACATACTTACTGATAGATATGCATCATATTATTTCAGATGGAGTATCTTGTAATATTTTAATAAACGAGTTTATAGAGTTATATAACGGGAACGAATTAAAACCACTAAAGCTACAGTATAAAGACTTTGCAGAGTGGCAGAATAAGTTCTTAAATTCGGAAGAAATGAAAAGACAAGAAGAGTATTGGTTAAATATCTTTGGTGATGAAATACCAGTATTAAATATCCCTACTGATTATAAAAGACCAGCCATTAAAAGTTTCGAAGGTGATAATGTAGGGTTTGAGTTGGATGAAAAACTGATCGAACAATTAAAAGAGCTTACAAAAGAAACAGGAACAACCATGCATATGGTATTACTATCAGCATTTTATATATTACTATCTAAATACAGCAGGCAAGAGGATATCGTAATCGGTGTACCGGTGGCTGGAAGATCTCATGCAGATCTCCAAAATATAATGGGTATATTTCTAAATACATTGGCATTAAGGATGAAACCAGAGGGTGGTAAGAAATTTACAGAATTTTTTAAAGAGGTAAAAGAGAATTCTATTAAGGCATATGAAAATCAAAGTTATCCATTTGAAGCATTAATAGAAAAGATAGATGTGAGAAGAGCTGCTAGTAGAAACCCAATGTTTGATGTCATGTTCAATATGGTTGACATAGAAACGGAAAGTATGAATGAATTCGATGGATTTATATTGAAAAAATATAATGATGAATACAGGACATCTAAGTTCGACTTAACATTGAATGTAACACAATCGGACAAAACATTACGCTTTACTTTAGAGTACTGTACAAAATTATTTAATAAAGAAACAATAGAAAGATTAGGCAAACATTTTATTAGAGTATTAGAAAATGTAATGGATAATACGGAAGTAGAACTAAATCAAATAGACCTGTTAACAGAAGAAGAAAAGGTCCAACTATTATATGAGTTCAATAATACAAAAGCTGATTATCCCAAGGGAAAAACGATACAGCAATTATTTGAGGAACAGGTGGAAAAAACACCCGATCATATTGCCATTGTATTTGAAGATAAAAAGTTAACTTATAGAGAGTTGAATGAAAGAGCTAATAGACTTGCAATAGAGTTACGAAATAGAGGAGTTAAAGCTGATACAATAGTAGGGATAATGGTGGAAAGATCTCTTGAGATGATAATAGGAATAATAGGTATTTTGAAATCAGGAGGGGCATATTTACCTATTGATCCAACGTATCCAAGGGAAAGAATAGAATATATGTTAGAAGACAGTAAGTGCCAGATAATACTAAGTGAGACAAGTTTACTAGATATGGTGAAGTTTAAAGGATCTGTTCTGGATTTATTTAACTGTGACTTATTGTGTGGAGAATCAAGAAATCCAGAGAAAATCAATAGTTTTAAAGATTTAGCATATGTTATTTATACGTCAGGATCAACAGGTATGCCTAAAGGTGTAATGATAGAACAACAACAGGTAAATAATTTTATCCATGGAATAAAGCAAGAAACTAAATTGAATTCATATCAAAATATATTATGTATTACAACATTATGCTTTGATATCTTTGGACTAGAAACCCTAGTACCATTAACAAATGGATTAAAGGTTGTAATTGCAAGCAGCGAAGAAAGTGTTGATGGTAAGAAACTGGCAAGAATTATGGATGAAAATAAGATAGAAGTCATGCAAAGCACCCCTTCAAGATTGAATATACTGTTGGAAAATGAAGATTTTCAAGAATCCATTAATCATTTGAAATTAGTATTAGTAGGCGGAGAAGAGGTAGCATCAAGTTTATTTAATAAGTGGAATAAGTACAATCATACAAAAATTTACAATGTATATGGACCAACAGAGACAACAATATGGTCAACAATAAAACTTCTAGAACAAGATGAAAAAATAACAATTGGCAGACCAATCAGTAATACAAGCATCTATATATTAAATAAGGATAAACAAATGCCTATAGGAGTTGAAGGCGAATTATGTATTGGCGGGGATGGTGTAGGAAGAGGATATTTAAATAGAGCAGAATTAACAGCAGAAAAATTCGTAGAAAATCCTTTTGAACCAGGAAAGAAAATTTATAGAACTGGGGACCTAGCAAAATGGCTGCCTGATGGAAATATAGAGTTTGTGGGAAGAATAGACAATCAAGTGAAAATAAGGGGCTTTAGAATCGAGCTTGGAGAAATCGAGAACCGAATACTGCAGCATGATGAAGTGAAGGAAGCAACAGTTGTGGTAAAAGAAGATAAAGAAAATGAAAAGTATATCTGTGTGTATGTGGTAAGTGATAAAGAAATAAAAGATTTGAAATTAAGGGATCTTTTACGAGGAAGCCTACCAGAATATATGATTCCTTCTTATTTTGTTCAAATTGAAAAGATGCCGTTAACTCCTAATGGAAAACTTAATAGAAGAGCACTTCCAGAACCGAATGTAGCAGAAAAGACCAATGAATATGAGGTGCCAAGAAGTGAATTAGAAAAGGTTCTAGCAGAATTATGGAGTGCAGTATTAGGAATAGAAGAAATAGGAATTAATGATAACTTTTTTGAGCTTGGAGGTCATTCTCTAAAAGCTACCATTCTTTTATCAAAGATTCATAAAGTATTGAATAAAGAAATACCACTAAACGAGATATTTAGTCTACCAACAATAAAAGAACTAAGTGAATTTTTAGAAGGTCAAGAGGAAAATGTTCACTCAAAAATAGAGAAAATAGAATATGGGGATATATATTTAGCTTCATCCGCACAAAAGAGAATGTACATGCTGCAGCAATTTGATAAAGATAGCACAGCTTACAATATGCCAACGGCGTTTGAGTTAGATGGAAATATTAATATTAAACGAATAGAAGAAACATTTAAGAAACTGATTCAAAGACATGAAGCATTAAGAACTTCTTTTGAAACGAATCAAGATGAAATCGTACAAATAATTGATCATTCTTATGAATTTAAGTTAGAGATCAGACAAGAAAGCGCAGATCTAGATGCGATCATAAATAAATTCATAAAGCCATTTGATTTAAGTAAAGCACCACTATTAAGAGTAGAAATGGTAGAGAGTGAAGAAAAAACATATTTATTGATAGATATGCATCACATCATATCAGATGGAGTATCTGGCGGTATTTTAGTGAATGAGTTTATCGAGTTATATAAAAGAAGAGAATTACAACCATTAAAATTGCAGTATAAGGACTTTGCAGAGTGGCAGAATAAATTCTTGAAATCAGAAGAAATGAAAAAACAAGAAAAGTATTGGTTAAATATGTTTAGAGAGGGGATACCTGTATTAAATTTCCCTGGTGATTATGAAAGGCCGGCCACTCAAAGTTTTGCAGGTGATACTTTAAGTTTTGAAGTAGATGAAAAGACTACAGAACAATTGAGAAATCTTGCTAAAGAAACAGGAACAACGATGCATATGGTGTTACTATCAGGGTTTTATATACTGCTGTCTAAGTATAGTGGACAAAAAGATATCGTAATCGGAATACCGATAGCAGGAAGATCACATGCAGACCTTCAGAATATAATGGGAGTGTTTGTAAATACGTTGGCGCTAAGAAATAAGCCTGAAGGAAATAAAATGTATGTGGATTTCTTAAAAGAAGTAAAAGAAAACTCTCTATATGCACATGAAAATCAAAATTACCAATTTGAAATGTTAATTGAAAGTCTAGACTTAGTAAGGGATACAAGTAGAAACCCATTGTTTGATGTTATGTTTGATATTGCAGCAATTGAATCAGATCGCGATATGAAAGTGGATGGTCTTATATTAAGACCTTATAAAATGGAAAACAAAATATCAAAGTTTGACCTAAATTTAGAAGTAGTAGAATATCCAAAAACACTTGAAATCGTATTATCGTATTGTGTAGAGCTGTTCCATAAAGAGACTATCGAATTTTTATTAGAGGATTACGATTCCATCCTTAAAACAATAACCAATGATCGAAATGTAACATTAAACAATATAGAGTTGAAAAACTTAAAGAATAATGATCCAAAATTAGAGTTGGATTTATTTGAACATTTCTCGTTATAGGAGCATTTTCGACTTTTCTAATATATCGAATTGCGATGAGCAAGTTCATTTAGTTATGAATTCCTTGTAGACATAAAGAATCTGTTCTAAATGGAGTAGTGGGCATGATCAGCTGTTTCCCTTACGAAACACGAATAATCGTTTCATCTTTGGGTGGAGCGCATGCCCACAAAGACTCCAACTGGAAAATTTTACATGGATGTTTCACACCAAGCGTTAAGAATTATATGTTTAGATAGGTGGTTAAGAGATATTATGAAGGAAATGAAAGAACATGATCCAATTCAATATTGGAGAGAAGCGATTCATATAGCAAAAAATAGCGAAGGAAACACATGGGGTCATGGGGAAGATTCACATGAAGCAGGTCAGTATGAAATCACCATTGATAAATGTTATTGTGACAGGCTAAAAGAAATATGTAAAGATAATGATCTTTTATCTTTTACTTTTATCGTATCGGCATTCAAGGTTAGTTTATCAAAATATTTGTCTGAAAAAGATATCACCATTGGTATTCCTTGTTATAGGCCTGAAGGAAGAGTGATGTTAAATAAAGTATTACCGTTAACATCTCATATAGATTATGATCAATCATTTTCGAACTACATGATGAGCATTAAGGGTGAAATGCTGCAAATATATAAGAATCAATCCTATTTAAATACAAAGATATTACAAGATGAAAATATCAATAATTTGATGGAACTAACGCCGATAAATATATCAATGAAGGGGTTACATCAGGAAAAAGATATTGACTATATACTAAGTTCAAGCAAAAATCAATTATCATTTATACTTGAATCAACTCAAAATGAATCAAGTAACATAAAGGTTATCTATAACAAAAAACAGCTTTCCGAGTTTGATGTCAGGATTTTGACTGATAGCTTTTTTAATGTTTTCAAATCAGTACTAGTAAATTATAAACAGAAAATATCAGAATTAGAGCTATTATTAGAAGAAGAAAAGAACCAATTATTAAAAGAATTTAATCATACAGATGCGGAATATCCGAAAGATACAACCATTCAACAAATATTCGAAGAACAAGTAGAAAAAACACCTGATCACATCGCGGTAGTATATGAAGAAAATAAACTAACGTATAGAGAATTAAATGAAAAAGCAAATAGTCTGGCAAGGACCTTAAGAGAAAAAGGTGCCGCACCTGAAAAGGTTGTCGCTTTGATGGTGGATCGTTCTATAGAAATGATCGTGGGAGTACTAGGCATCATTAAATCCGGCGCGGCTTACATACCGATCGATCCCGATTACCCTAAGGAAAGGGTCAGTTATATCCTGGAAAATAGTCATGCCGATTTAGTAATAACAGAGACAAAATTTATAGACAGTATAGATATAGACTGCCAAACAATCGATATACATAAGAGCGATGTGTATTTAAATGATACATCGAATCTGGAAATCATAAATAAACAGGAATATTTACTATATGTTTTATACACCTCAGGTACGACCGGAAAACCGAAAGGAGTCATGGTTACTCAAGGTAATGCCATCAATATGGTCTATAGCTGGATCAGTCATTATCATTTAGATCAATTTCATGTGAATTTGCTGCAATTGGCAAGTATATCATTTGATGTATTCACAGGGGATTTATGCAGAAGCATATTAACCGGGGGCACCATGTATATATGTCCAAGTGATATAAGAATAAATATGGAGGAGTTATATCAAACAATTAAGAAAAACCACATCAATATATTTGAATCCACGCCAAGTTTAGTCTTCACACTGATGGACTATGTGGATGAAAACGAACTGCCCTTAGAGAGCTTGAAGTTATTAATATTGGGATCAGATAGTTGTGCGATAGAAGATTATAAAAGGTTAGTGGGGAAATATGGACAAACGATGAGGGTCCTCAATAGCTACGGTGTAACAGAAGCTACTATTGATTCTAGTTATTATGAAGAAAAAATAGAGAATATACCAGCAAATTTAGTGAATACACCAATAGGGAAGCCATTGCATAATACTAAATTTTATATCTTGAATAAAGCCTGTGAACTTCAGCCCATAGGTGTCATCGGCGAACTTTATATAGGTGGTGCAGGAGTATCAAGAGGTTATTATAACAGATTGGAGCTAACGGCTGAGAAATTTGTGGATAACCCATTTGCCAAAGGAACAACACTGTATAAAACAGGAGATTTAGCAAGATGGCTGCCTGATGGAAACATCGAGTTTCTGGGAAGAATCGATAACCAGATTAAAATAAGAGGCTTTAGAATTGAACTTGGAGAAATCGAAAATCGATTATTACAGCATGAACATATTAAAGAAGCCGTAGTCCTAGCAAAAGAAATAAAAGAAACTGAAAAATACCTATGTGGGTATGTCGTAAGTGACAAAGAGATTCAGGACTTGAACTTAAGCAGTTATTTAATGGAGCGTTTACCAAAGTATATGATTCCGGCTTACTTTGTGCAGATGGAAGAAATGCCGTTAACTCCGAATGGAAAGCTGGATAGAAAAGCGCTTCCAGAACCGAACTTAGAAGCAATGACAAATGAATATGAAGCACCAAGAAATGAAGTAGAAGAAGCTTTGGCAAGGGTCTGGAGTGAAGTATTAAAAGTAGAAAAAGTAGGAATAAATGATAACTTTTTTGACCTTGGAGGTCATTCGTTAAAAGCAACGATATTAGCAGGCAGAATTCGTAAAGAGTTGAATGTAGATGTGCCTCTGAAAGAAATATTTAGTCTAGGAAACATAAAAGGTCTTAGCGAATATATCTTTACTAATAGTAAGAAACAATACGAAGAAATAGAAAAAGTGGAAGAAAAAGAATATTATGAAGCATCCTCAGCACAAAAAAGAATGTACATGTTGCAAGAGTTTGATAGAGATAGTATTGCCTATAATATGCCTGGAATTTTAGAGATAACAGGTAAACTGGATATAAATCGATTAAATGAAGCATTTGCAAAATTAATTGATAGACATGAAACATTAAGGACAAGTTTTTATGCTATAGAAGAAAAGATTGTGCAAAAAGGTCATGTAGCAGAAGAGATAAAATTTGAAATAGAAAAAGTAAATGCTCAAAGTGAAGAGGAAATAAATGTAAAGGTCAAGGAGTTCATAAAGCCATTTGACTTAGAGAAGGCCCCGTTACTAAGAGTTTCTCTGCTAAGTCTAGAGAAAGACAGACATATTCTGCTGTTTGATATGCATCACATCATATCAGACGGAGTTTCCGTGAGCATATTAGCAAAAGAATTTAGCAAGTTATATGCCGGGGAAGGTTTAGAAGAACTCAAAGTGCAATATAAGGATTATTCAGCATGGCAATTGAAGAAAAGAGAAAGTGAAGAGTTTAGGAAACAGGAAGAATATTGGCTCAAGGAATTTAGTGAAGAGCTGCCAGTATTAAATTTACCTACGGACTACACTAGACCAAAAGTGAAAGATTTTGGCGGAGAAAGTATCAGATTTGTTCTCGATAAGGAAATAACAGAAAAGTTAAAATCGATTGCTAAAGAAAACGGCAGTACTCTGTACATGATTTTATTAGCTAACATTAATATTTTACTATCTAGATATAGTGGTCAAGAAGATATTGTAGTTGGAAGCGTAATAGCTGGGAGAAACCATAGAGACTTAGAAAACATAATTGGTATGTTTGTAAATACGTTAGCCATAAAAACGTACGTAGATAGTGAGTTAAATTTTATAGAATATTTGGAATCCGTAAGAGAAAAGACATTAAGTGCATATGAAAACCAAGACTATCAATTTGAAGAATTAGTTGAAAGGGCAGTTGTAAGTAGAGAATTAAATAGAAATCCAATCTTTGATGTGATGTTTGTGCTACAAAACACGGAAGAAGAAAGGCTAGAAGCAGAGGATTTAACTTTTAAGCCTTATCATACAAGTTATGATGTGGAAAAGTTCGATATAACAATTAATGCAGTAGAGGAAAATGATGAGATTAACTTTCATTTAAGTTATGCAACTAGCCTATATAAGCATGAAACGATAGAAAGAATGGTAAGTCATTTCGTAAATATCGTAAAAGAAATCACAAAAAATGCGGAGATTACACTTAAGGATATTGAAATACTAAGCAAAGGTGAGAAGCATAAGCTCTTGACAGAGTTTAATGATACGGCAGCAGATTATCCAAGAAACAATACGATTCACGAACTTTTTGAAGAACAAGTAAAAAGGACACCAAATCATATTGCCGTGGTATTTGAGGATAAGAAACTAACATATAGAGAACTTAATGAAAGATCTAATTCTTTGGCAAGAGTTCTAAGAAAAAAAGGTGTAGGTCCAGATGTTATTGTTGGAATCATATCAGAACGTTCGGTTGAAGTAATAGTAGGTATAATAGCTATATTAAAGGCGGGTGGAGCCTATTTACCGATAGATTTTGACTATCCACAAAATAGAATAAAATATATGATTGAAAACAGTAATGCCAAAATCCTATTAACCCAAATTGATGAAAAAAAATGTAAAGACTTTGGATGCGAAGTAATGGATTTAAGCAATGAGAGCTTATTCAGCGAGGATAATAAAGACATCGATAACATAAATTCTAGTAATCATCTAGCTTATGTTATCTATACTTCGGGAACTACTGGAATACCAAAAGGAGTAGAAGTTATTCAAAGAAATGTAGTAAGACTTGTTAAAAATACTAACTATATAGAGATTAAGGATCATGATAGGATCCTTCAAACAGGTTCAATAGCTTTTGATGCATCCACTTTTGAAATTTGGGGAGCGCTATTAAATGGGGCAGCTTTACATTTGGCGGATAAAGAAATGATATTGAATACCACTCAATTAGAACAGTATTTAACAAATAACAGAATAACGATCCTATGGTTAACATCTGCTTTATTTAATAAGTTAGTGGAAGATAATAACCACTTATTTAAGTATCTAAAATACTTATTAGTAGGTGGCGATGTCGTTTCCTTAAAACACGTCATGAAGGTAAAGAAACAATCAAAAAATATTAAAGTGATTAATGGATATGGCCCAACCGAAAATACAACATTTTCCACATTCTATGAAATAAATGATGCAACTAATATATTACCGATTGGGAAGCCGATAGCAAATTCAACTGCTTATATTTTAGATAATAATAATAAATTAGTTCCAATTGGCGTGCCCGGAGAATTATGTGTAGGTGGAGATGGGTTGGCTAGAGGTTACTTAAATAATGAAGCATTAACGAAAGCAAAATTTGTTAAGAATCCATATAAGTCTGGAGAAAAACTGTATAGAACGGGTGATTTAACAAGATGGTTACCGGACGGTAATATAGAATTTTTAGGAAGGATAGACCAGCAAGTTAAAATTAGAGGCTTTAGAATCGAGCTTGAAGGAATACAAAATAGATTATCAGAAATAGAGGGGATAGAAGGAGCAGTCGTATTAGATAAAGGGGAAGCTGAAAATAAGTATTTATGTGCTTATTATGTGGCAGAAAAAGAGTATAGTGCAGCCCAATTAAGAGAAGCCCTAAAAAACAATTTACCAGACTATATGATACCGTCATACTTTATAAAATTAAAGGAGTTACCTTTAACATCCAATGGTAAAGTAGACAGGAGGTCTTTTCCAGAACCAGAAGGAGAAATCATCAATACAGGAACAGAATATGAAGCTCCAAGAAATGAATTGGAAAGGCAATTGGTAACCATATGGGGAAATGTTCTGGGATTAAATCATATAGGAATCAATGATGATTTCTTTGTATTAGGGGGTCACTCTTTAATAGCAACAAAATTAGTTGGCAGAATTCATAAGGAGTTACATGTACAAGTCCCATTAAAAGAAATTTTTCGTTTCAGAAATATAAAAGGACTTAGTGAATATATAGTAGCTGCTAGTAAAGAAGAATATCAGTCTATAGGTTTATCTGAGAAAAGGGATTATTATGAAATTTCGTCAGCACAAAAGAGAATGTATATTTTACAAGAATTTGATAAAGACAGCATAGCTTATAATATTCCAATGGCCTTAGAAATCACTGGTGATTTTGAATTAGAAAGAATGTACGATATATTTTTGGAGTTAATGATTAGGCATGAAACGTTAAGAACCACCTTCCATACGAAAAATGGGGAAATAGTACAACAAATTCATAGCATCGAAGAGATTCAGTTCAACATTGTTCAAACGGACCTTAGTGATGTAGAGGAAGAAATTAGAGAGAGTCAATTACGAGAGAAAATAAACGAATTTGTAAAACCATTTGATTTGGAGAAGCTTCCATTATTTAGAGTATCAGTTATCCAATTAGAAAAAAGCAAATATTTAATGTTGCTGGATCTGCATCATATTATTTCAGATGGCACTTCGATGGCAATCCTAACAAAAGAATTTGGTGACTTATATGCAAATAAAAAATTAGAAGACTTAAGGATTCAATATAAAGATTATGCTACATGGCAGCTAAATTGCAGAAAGACAATAGAGTATAAAAGGCAAGAAGAGTATTGGTTAAAAGAGTTTAGTGGTACCATACCTCAATTAAACTTGCCTACCGTCGAGCATGCCGGACCTGAGAGCAATTATTTTAATGGGGATAGTATCCAATTTATTTTGGATAAAGAAACAACACATAACCTAATGGAGGTTGCCAAAGAAACAGGAATTACGTTATATATGATTCTGTTAGCCAATATCAATATATTGTTATCAAAGTATAGTGGACAAGAGGATATCATCGTCGGAACACCAATAGCTGGTAGAAATCATAGAGATTTAGAAAACTTAGTTGGAATGTTTGTAAACACCTTGGTGATCAGAACAATGGTGAAAGATGAATTAAGCTTTAAGGACTATTTGAAAATGGTGAAAGAAAAGACATTAAAAGCTTATGAAAACCAAGATTATCAATTTGAAGAACTAGTTAATCAGGTTGGTGCCAGACGTTCGTTAAATAAAAATCCAATATTTGATGTTATGTTTATCCTGCAAAATTTTGAAGAGAGCAGAATTAAACTAGATAATATAACGTTAAAACCATATAACCTAGATGTCTTTGAAAATACAGAAAAGTTCGATCTAACGATAGAGGCTTTTCAAAGTGATGATGAAATTCACTTGAAAGTAAGTTATTTAACTAGTTTATATGATCAACAAACGATGGAAAGAATCGTTCAATTACTGCAGAATTTAATAAAAGTAACAAGTAATAATTCAGACAAAATAATAGGAGATATAGAATTATGGACTAAAGAAGAGAAAAGCATCTATGAAGAGAAAATGAACTATTACAATACAAACGAATATGACTTTTCATTTTGAACTTTCTGGATATTTAAAGTATTTTAAAAGATTTGGTAAGTAATGTGGGGCTAATTGTAAAAAAGCTAATCCTATACTTGAAATGATTATTTTTGCAGAGTAAAAACCAGGAAGGGGATGATTCCTTTGATGAATGAGAAAGTGAAAGAAAAAGCATATTGGAGCAAAATTATAGGGGAAGAATCTGATAAGGTGAACTTCAAGAAAGACTTTTATGGGGATAAAGGGAATAAAAAACAGGTTGAATGGAAATTAGGTCCAGAAAAAGCTGGGTTTTTATCAAAGGTCTGTCAGCATGATGACATGCTTATTCATATGTTTATCCTTACAGTACTTAAAATCGCCATAACGAAATATTCCCAAAGTACAAAATTTTTTATTGGAATTCCACAATATATTAAATCAAGTGATATAGATAGTAATAATCCATTTATCGTTTTGCATAACAATATGAATCTAGAAAATTCATTTAAAGAAGAACTTATGAAATCAAAAAAACAAATGTTAGAAGCTTATGCATATCAATTTTTTGATATGCACGAGCTTTACATCAAAAATTATATTCATCATAAGGTGAATGTATATTGTTGTATGAAGAATATGCATAGCACTAGTCAGATAGATAATATTTTTAGTTTAAAGGAAAATGAGCTTACTTTAGTGATAGATAAAAAGAATAACGATATGAAGTTAACGTTTCATTACTCGGATCGATCCTTGTCCTATGATGTTCATATCATTACAAGTATTTTTACGAATGTGTTAAATGATATTTTGAAAAATTCATCTATAAAGCTAAAAGAAATAGAAATAGTAAGTAATGAAGAAAAGAATAAACTATTAGTTGAGTTCAATAATACAAAAGTGAAATATTCTGATAATAAAACGATACAGCAATTGTTTGAAGAACAAGCTGAAAAAACTCCTAATAATATAGCGGTATCGTTTGAAGGGGAGAAAGTAAAGTATAAAGAACTTAATCAAAAAGCGAATGCATTAGCGCGAGTGCTAAAAGAAAAGGGAGTTGGCCCAGATGTAATAGTTGGGGTCATGACAAATCGGTCAATAGAAATGGTTATCGGAATGATAGCCGTACTAAAAGCGGATGGTGCATATTTACCAATCGACCCGAAATATCCACAAAAACGAATAGAATATATGATGAAAAACAGTGGAGTTAACATATTATTAACACAGAGTAGTTTATTATTGATGTGTGATTATGGTTGCGAAGTAATAGATTTGAATAATGAAAGGTTATATCAAAAAGAAAATAGCAATCTTAACAGAGTATCAAATCATAAAAATCTAGCATACGTCATCTATACTTCTGGAACAACTGGCAATCCTAAAGGGGTTGCTGTAGAACATAAGGGAATCATAAATTTAACCAATACATTTAAAAAAGATTTTCGGATCCATTCCAATAAGAAAATCTTACAATTTGCTAGTATATCATTTGATGCATTTGCTTGGGAATTATCTATGAGTCTTTTATTAGGAGCAGAATTACTTATAACAACCGAAGAAATCATTATGAATCCAATGAAATTAAGTCAAT
The DNA here is from genome assembly GCF_918698065.1 of Peribacillus sp. Bi134. Taxonomy (NCBI): domain Bacteria; kingdom Bacillati; phylum Bacillota; class Bacilli; order Caryophanales; family Bacillaceae; genus Peribacillus; species Peribacillus sp. Bi134. The sequence continues at coordinate 28,950 of NZ_CAKKLN010000020.1, forward strand.
ACATAAAGGATCATGAGGTCAATATCTTAACAGTGCCGCCATTTATAGCCAATGAGTTAGATTTAGACGATTCTAAAGTCGAATTGATCATAACAGCTGGAAGTGATGCAAAGAAGAATATGGTTAGCAAACTTTCTCAAAAAAACAGATATATTAATGCTTATGGACCTACAGAAAGTACTATTTGTGCAACCATGTGGGAGTGTGAAAATGAAGAAAATAACACGATCCCAATAGGAAAACCCATAAGTAATACAAAGGTTTATATCGTTGATAAGTATCATAATTTGCTGCCAATTGGTGTAGCAGGGGAGTTATGCATAAGTGGAGATGGAATTGCAAGAGGGTACTTAGCTAACAAAGAGTTAACAGATCAAAAATTTGTAAATAACCCATTTGAATTAGGAAAGAAAATGTACAAAACAGGAGATTTAGCCAGATGGTTGCCAGATGGTAATATCGAGTTTTTAGGAAGAATAGACCATCAAGTTAAAATAAGAGGTTTCAGAATAGAACTTCCAGAGATAGAAAATCAATTGTTAGAAATCGTAGGGGTAAAAGATGCAATTGTATTAGATAAAGGAGATTATGAGAGTAAGTATTTATGTGCTTATTATGTATCAGAAAAAACGTACAATGTAAATGAATTAAGAGAAGAGCTTAAAAAATATTTGCCTGATTATATGATCCCCTCGTACTTTATAAAACTAAGTGAAATGCCTTTAACAACCAATGGGAAAATTGATAGAAAGGCATTACTAGAACCAAATACTGAGATTAATACAGGGGCAGTATATGAAGAACCAAGAAATGAAATTGAAAAAGTATTAGTAAAAGTATGGGAGCAAGTGTTAGGAGTTAACAGAATAAGTATTAATGATAATTATTTTAGTTTAGGTGGGAACTCACTAATTGCTATCAAGATCGCTTCAATACTTCAAGAAGAAAACATAACTATTGCACTTAGCGATATATTTATGTATCAAGATATAAAAAGTATTTGTAATCATTACGTTGCACAACATAACAATCGTGAGCAAAGTTATGAATCAGATATGACTGAGGAATGTATTAGTGAGGCAGATATACAAGAATTTGTAGAATTAACAAGAAATAAAGTAAACGCAGAATATTATGAGTTTACGGAAAAAATAATAAATAAAAACGTCATTAATAAATACAAACTTGCAGAAATACAAAAAATGAGTAAAAAAATAGGTTTGACAAAGTCAGGAACAAAAATTGAATTTAATTTCGAGGTAGATATATCAAGATTAGAAAGTGCAGTAAGTTCTTTAATAAATCGAGAGGACATGCTAAGGGCGGCAGTAGTAGAAAAACAATCTGAGATGTATTTATACGAATACGATACGATCGAAAATGTAAAATTGCCATATCTGGATTTAAGCAAAATAGAGAAAGAGAAAAGAACATTTATATTAAAGGAAGTAATAAAAGATATAAGTATTAAAGTCCATGAAAATAGTAATTATACAAAAAACAAAATTTACTATGCGTTTATTTTAGTTAAACATGCAAGTAATAGGTCTGTTTTATATATGATCGTAAATCATTTAATATTTGATGGTATGAGCTCAGAAATAGTAAAGAATTTAATAGTTAAAGAGTATATGAACGATGGTAGCAACAGACCAAGTGATTCTAAAGCCACTTATTTGGATTATATCAATCAAATGAAAAAAGGCCCTCAAGAGATTACTGAAGAAGAGATAATAAAGGAATTTAATCTTGATAAGTTTGTAGAAGCTTCTAATATTTATCATGAAAAGTTAGCTGAAATAAATCATAAATTAGTTTTTAAACAACTTGAATTTGAGGTGCCAAACGAGATTTTAAATAATCAGGATCAAATGTGGGAATTTGCTTTTGAGAAATTTATTGAAGTTTATAGAAAAAATTTAGATATCGTGAATTTGCCAATAAGCATTTTAAACATGGGAAGAAGGTTTGGAGAAAGAAATTACTTCACAGTAATTGGAGAGTTTTTAGATATAGTTCCATACATCTGTACAATGGGTGATGGCAACTTTAAAAAAATTAGCAGCATGATAAATTTAGCAAGTGAAAAGAATATCAATTTTATAACGATTCTGAAGGATATCGAAGTAGCGCAAAAGTATAAAAAAGTAAGTAGAATATTAAACCAATCTAAATTGCTAGACTTTGATATACCAATATTTAATTATTTGGGAGTATATGATGCTGATTATAAAATAACACAATTATTTCAACCAAGTGATGATACAAAGCATCCTAAAGAAGATAAAACCCAAAGAGGAGCTAATTGCTATATAAGCGAGAATAAATTAATCATGTTTATCGAAGTATTAGAAGATAAACCTGGTAATAAAGTATTGGAAAATTCGAATTTACAGCTAGTTTAATAACCATATAATAAACGTCATTCTACTATTTTTAAGGGGAACAGTAATCATGTGGAAGAAGAAAATTAGAACGAATAAACTATCATTTGTGTTAATTGCCGTGATCTTAATGGTTACCT
>NZ_CAKKLN010000021.1:0-13261 GCF_918698065.1 Peribacillus sp. Bi134
TTTATGTTTGGTGGCGATAGCGAAGAGGTCACACCCGTTCCCATTCCGAACACGGCAGTTAAGCTCTTCAGCGCCGATGGTAGTTGGGGGTTTCCCCCTGTGAGAGTAGGACGCCGCCAAGCCATTTTAAAAGATCAGCCATCCGGCTGGTCTTTTTTCTTCGTTTAATACCAGATCAATACACCAAATGGATGTTGAAGGGATCAAAGGTGGAACCTTCCGGACTTGATCCATTCAAATATTAAGAATGGCACCTTAGCTTGGCTTATTTTAAGGAATTGAACAATGCAGGGGTAATCATCATTAGGCATGGTTTTCAACAGTTCTGCCCACCATTCTGTTTCATAACGAGCTATTATGCTAAGGTTATAAGAAATCAAATAATGGATCAAAAGTTCAGGTAATGAAAAAGCTGACGAATCTTTGTTTAGTGATAGCATGAACTGTCCTTCTGCTAAATTATACCGTATTGGGGACGTGGCATTATGATTGGGGACGCCATCTGTTTTAAAATGCAGTGTCCCAGGAGCTTCTGAAATACTGTAAACTTGATTCGTTTTTGCTTTCAAAAATTCTTCCAACCGACTGCTGGACATCTGATAGGTATCCAATACAGCTGAAGGTAATTGAAAGCCATTCAAAGATGGTAACATGGCGATGAAATTTTTCTTTGAAACCGACCATGTAAAGTTTTGCATATCTGGGATTTCCTTCATTAATGTTCCCATGGAAAACTTTTCACCTTCCAGATGCTTGATGTGAAATAACTTCTCGGCAATGCAGGTGAAAAGTCCATTCTTTTGCGTTTTCACTTCGTCCTTTAAAAATTCATATTGTTGTTTTTTCTTTTTTCTCGTTGTTACCCCATGGGCAAGCATCGAAGTTGATTCCGGATAGTTAGGATCAATCGTGAGCAGACAAGCCTTTAACAATTGTGCGAATCCATAAAATGTCAGTATTGGTTGTATGGAAAGTGGTGCAATGGCAGCCTGATTATAATAAGTTTTAGCATGTTCAAGATGGTAAATAAATGGATAACAATTATCGTAACTTTTTATTTCCGCTTCTGCTATTTTTTCGTGCGTGTAACATTTTTGTAAAAAAAGTTGTGAGGAAGATGCGGAAAAAAAAGGTGTATATTTATCGAAATTATCATTGTTTTCAGGCATTGCAGCTATCCTCCGAATTAATAGAATAATCAAACTTTTATTTCTCTTCTTGACAGTAGTATGTCCTATTGATAACCTACAAATAATATTTTTAAGCAGGAGGGGAAAATAATGTGGGAAAATAAATTTGCAAAAGAAGGTTTAACCTTTGATGATGTCCTATTAATTCCAGCGAAATCAGAGGTTTTGCCGAAAGATGTTAACCTTCAAGTCAACTTAGCTGAAAACTTAAGGCTCAACCTTCCTATCATCAGCGCAGGAATGGATACCGTGACGGAAGCTGAGATGGCAATTGCCATGGCTCGTCAAGGCGGATTGGGTATCATTCATAAAAATATGTCCATTGAAGCACAAGCTGAACTGGTGGATAAAGTAAAACGTTCAGAAAGCGGTGTAATTACCGATCCATTTTTCTTAACGCCGGATCACCAAGTATTCGATGCAGAGCATTTAATGGGTAAATATCGCATTTCAGGTGTTCCTGTAGTCAACAATATAGAGGATCAAAAGCTTGTGGGTATCATTACAAACCGTGATTTGCGATTTATTTCCGATTTTTCCTTGAAGATTTCCAGTGTCATGACTGTAGAGAATCTGGTCACAGCGCCAGTGGGAACTAACTTGGAACAAGCAGAGAAGATTCTTCAAAAATACAAAATTGAAAAGCTTCCCCTTGTGGACGATAATGGTGTCCTTAAAGGACTTATTACGATCAAGGATATCGAGAAAGTCATCGAGTTCCCGAATTCGGCGAAAGATAAGCAAGGAAGATTACTTGCAGGTGCTGCAGTCGGCGTGACCAAGGATACAATGAAGCGTGTCGAAATGCTGGTTAAATCCCATGTCGATGCAATTGTACTTGATACTGCTCACGGTCATTCAGAAGGCGTCCTTGAAATGGTGAAGGAAATCCGCGGGACATATCCTGAATTGACGATCATTGCCGGTAATGTGGCAACAGCCGAAGGTACGAAAGCATTGATCGAAGCTGGAGCTGATGTAGTGAAAGTGGGAATCGGACCTGGGTCAATCTGTACGACAAGGGTTGTAGCTGGTGTAGGTGTTCCGCAAATCACGGCAGTCTTCGATTGTGCGACAGAAGCAAGAAAACATGGTAAAACGATCATTGCTGATGGCGGAATCAAATACTCTGGTGATATCGTTAAAGCCCTAGCTGCAGGCGGACATGCAGTAATGCTTGGCAGTATGCTTGCCGGTGTAACTGAAAGCCCAGGCGAAACGGAAATTTTCCAAGGCCGCCGATTTAAAGTGTATCGGGGTATGGGCTCTGTTGCTGCAATGGAAAAGGGATCTAAAGATCGCTACTTCCAAGAAGATAACAAAAAATTCGTACCGGAAGGCATCGAAGGCCGCCTTCCATATAAAGGACCTTTATCAGATACCATTTTCCAGCTGATTGGCGGCATTCGTTCAGGTATGGGATATTGCGGTACAGCAACATTGGAAGAGTTGAGGGAAAACTCTCAATTTGTCAAAATGACTGGTGCCGGATTAAGGGAAAGCCATCCTCATGATGTCCAAATTACAAAAGAAGCACCGAACTACTCAATGTAATGAATTTAACATATAATCGTCATTAAAATTTATTGTTAAAATAGACAGAGTCTGCGATTACTCTGTCTATTTTTTTTATTTTTTCTGTGATAAACTAGACAAGGTGTCAAGGGAATTACATAAAGTTTCTTCTTTGTAATAGAGATTAGCTTAAAAGTTGGAGGTATTGGAAATTGAAAAAAATCAGCAAGATGACCCTCATTTTCACTTTTGTTTTTGTTCTTGTTATGTCGCAATTTGCCTATCAACCGGGGGAAGCTGTTGCTGAATCTGATAATTTAGGTTTAAAAGCAGAGGCAGCCATCATCATTGATGGTGAAACAGGACAAATCGTGTATGAAAAAAATGCCGATAAAGTATTAGGGATTGCATCCATGTCTAAAATGATGACAGAGTACATCATAATGGAGTCAATTGAAAATGGGAAAATCAGTTGGGATCAAAAAGTTAAAATAAATAAATACGTACATGACCTTTCAAAAGCACCCAATTTGTCGAATGTCGGGTTAACGGAAGGTGAAGATTATACAGTTAAGGAACTATATCAAGCTATGGCCGTCTATTCCGGAAATGCGGCAACAGTAGCTTTAGCACAGCTAGTTTCCGGAAGTGAAAAGAGCTTCGTTAAGTTAATGAACGAAAAAGCGAAGGAATTAGGCTTGAAAAACCATAAATTCGTTAATGCCAGCGGCTTGAATAACAGCGATTTATTAGGGCAATTTCCTTCAGGTGATGAAGATGATGAAAATATCATGACAGCAAAAGATACTGCACTTCTTGCTTATCGTTTAATAAATGATTATCCGGAAGTGTTGAAAATCGCCAGCATCCCTAAATTGAAGTTCCGTGATGGAAAAGAATATCCGAACTTCAACTGGATGCTGCCTGGACTGATATTTGAATATAAAGGCGTAGATGGACTAAAAACGGGATCTACTGACTTTGCCGGATATGGACACACAGGGACGGTTATCCAGGACGGTCAGCGCTATATCACGGTGGTCATGAAGTCCACTAATAAAAACGAACGTTTTGCGGATAGCACTAAGCTTATGAATTATGCTTATGCAACCTTTAAAAAGGACAAAGTCCTTCCTGCCAACTACCAGGTGAAAGGGAAAGAAACACTTTCAGTAGTGAAAGGCAAGGAAAAAGACGTTAAGATTCAATCTGAAAAAGCGATCGAGCTACTTGTTGAAAATGGTGAGAAAGACAACTATAAAACAGATTTAGTGATCGATAAAAACAAATTGAATGATGATGGTAAGCTGACTGCACCAATCAAAAAAGGTGAAAAGCTAGGTTATATCACAGTCACTCCTAAAAAAGGTGAAGATTACGGGTACATCAACGGAGATCAGGTTAAGGTTAACGTCGTAGCTGCTGAATCTGTAGAAAAGGCAAACTGGTTCGTACTATCAATGCGAGCGGTTGGCGGATTCTTTGGTGACGTATGGAGCAGTGTAGCTTCCACTGTTAAAGGCTGGTTTTAAGTTTCACGTATAAAACGGTTGCGTAATGTATAAAATTATAGTACATTATGGAAAACAATCTGATTATATAAGAAAGCAATGACAGGAAATAGTAACAAGTATTTCTTTCTATAGAGAGCCGATGGCTGGTGGAAATCGGTGTGAGAGTTTTGTGAATCCCTCCTGGAGCAGAGTATGGAAAGCCCTTTTGGGTCAGTAAGTACTTTCGGTTAAAAGCCGTTATCGTGATAAGTGGTAGGCGTTTTAGATGGGCCTTCAACTAGGGTGGCAACGCGGGTTAACTCTCGTCCCTTCTTCAGGGGACGGGAGTTTTTTGCGTTCTTTGATAAAACATAAAAATATTAAGGAGGAACTGAAAATGTTGGATTTGAAATATGTAAGAAATAATTTTGAAGAAGTGAAGCGTGTATTGCAATTTAGAGGAGAAGATTTGACCGATTTAGGTAAATTCGAGGAACTGGATGTAAAGCGTCGGGCTTTGATTGCTGAGACGGAAAAGTTGAAAAGCCAAAGAAATGAAGTTTCACAGCAAGTGGCCGTATTGAAACGGGAAAAAAAAGATGCAGATCAGCTGATTGCCCAAATGCGTGAAGTTGGTGACCGTATCAAAGGATTCGATGATGAACTTCGTGAAGTGGAAGCCCAGTTGGAAACATTACTTCTTTCCATTCCGAACATTCCGCATGAAAGTGTGCCTGTTGGTGAGACGGAAGACGATAATGTCGAAATCCGTAAATGGGGAGAATTACCGGAATTCAAGTTTGAACCGAAACCACACTGGGACGTAGCCGGAGATCTAGGCATCCTGGATTTTGAACGGGCAGCAAAAGTGACCGGAAGCCGATTTGTATTTTATAGGGGCCTTGGTGCTCGATTAGAACGTGCATTAATTAGCTTTATGTTAGACCTTCATGTTGAGGAACATGGATATGAAGAAATGCTGCCACCATATATGGTTAACCGAGCAAGCATGACTGGCACAGGTCAATTGCCAAAATTCGAAGAGGATGCTTTCCGTATTGAAAGTGATGATTACTTCTTGATTCCTACAGCTGAAGTCCCGGTGACAAACTTCCATCGTGATGAAATCATGAGCATTGACGATCTGCCGATAAGCTATGCGGCATACAGTGCTTCTTTCCGTTCAGAGGCAGGATCTGCAGGTCGTGATACACGCGGGTTAATTCGTCAGCACCAGTTCAATAAAGTTGAACTAGTGAAATTCGTGAAGCCGGAAGATTCTTATGCAGAGTTGGAAAATCTTACAGGGCATGCCGAAAAGGTCCTTCAATTGCTAGGTCTTCCATACCGAGTGCTAAGCATGTGTACGGGAGATCTTGGTTTCACAGCTGCTAAAAAGTATGATATCGAGGTTTGGATCCCGAGCTATGGAACTTACCGCGAAATTTCTTCTTGCAGTAACTTTGAAGCATTCCAGGCTAGACGGGCAAATATCCGCTTCAGACGTGATGCAAAAGGTAAACCGGAACACGTCCATACTCTAAATGGATCAGGTTTGGCGATCGGTCGTACAGTCGCAGCCCTTTTGGAAAATTATCAGCAGGAAGATGGCAGTGTTATCATTCCTGAAGTATTACGTCCATATATGCGCGGTGCGGAAGTCATAAAACCGTAATTCAAAAGGAATCAGCTTCCGTTTAAAGAGGCTGATTCTCCTTTTTATCTAAGTTTGAAAATTATTTTAAAAAACTTTATAGAGGGCTTGACTTTAATTTTAAATCCATGTAATATAATAAATGTTGATACGGAGGTATACCCAAGTTCGGCTGAAGGGATCGGTCTTGAAAACCGACAGGGGAGTCAAATCCCGCGGGGGTTCGAATCCCTCTACCTCCTCCATAACTTATTAATAACCACAGCGCATAAATTGGATATCGATGAATTCCGTTACAGATATGTAACGGAATTTTTGTTTTCTAATATATTAAAAAACCACCGGATAACCGGTGGTTTTTCTGTTTATACATTTCGCAGCAACTTGGTTTGCTCCATATATTCGGCAATCCGTTTTATAAGAGGTTCGATGCTTGCTTCATCCTGCATAAGGTCATATTCGTTTATATTTAATCGAAGGACAGGGCAGGCGTTGAATTGATCAATCCATTCTTCGTAACGGCCGTGCATTTCCTGCCAATATTCAATTGGGGTATGCTGTTCCATTGGACGGCCTCGCTCTTGGATCCGGTCTAGGATATCATCGAGTGAACCTTCGAGATAGATAAGTAAGTCAGGGTGCGGGAAGTATGGCGTCATTACCATGGCGTTGAAAAGGCTTGTATACGTTTCGTAGTCCACATCATTCATCGTGCCTTTTTCATAATGCATTTTTGCAAATATCCCGGTGTCTTCATAAATGGAACGGTCTTGGATAAAACCGCCGCCATATTCGAAGATTTTTTTTTGCTCTTTAAAACGTTCAGCGAGGAAATAAATTTGCAGGTGGAAACTCCAGCGATTAAAATCATCGTAAAACTTATCCAGGTAGGGGTTCGTATCAACCTTTTCAAATGATGTCCTGAATTGAAGGGCATCGGCTAACGCATTGGTCATGGTCGATTTTCCTACGCCAACCGTCCCTGCTATCGTAATGACGGCGTTGTTTGGAATATTATATTTCTTTCGTAAGTTCATTTGACTTTACTCCTTTGTGCAGGGCATTCTCTATTTGGCTGATTATCGTTTTCAAATCATCCTTGTTCCCGACAAAATCCAGCTCATCTCCGTTGAAAGTAAGAACAGGGATATCAGGGTGCTGTTTCTCAAATGTTTCCATGAATGTTCGATAATCCGCGGATAACTGCTCTAAATAAATGGAGGATATATTTTCTTCGAATTCACGACCTCTTTTACCGATTCGGGAGAGAAGAGTATCAAGACTTGCGTTTAAATAAATCACCATATTAGGTTTAGGCATATCCCGTGTTAAAATATTGAATATCTCAAGGTATTTATTGTATTGTTCGTTCTTTAACGTTCTTTCAGCAAATATCAAGTTCTTGAATATATGATAATCAGCCACCACGGCTTGGTCATTAGTAAGATACTTTTTTTCGATATCTTCCAATTGTTTATAACGGTTACACAGAAAAAACATTTCTGTTTGAAAGCTCCACTCATCAATATCTTTATAGAATTTCCCGAGAAATGGATTTTCATCGACAATTTCCCTTAATAATGAAATCTGAAAATGATCTGCGATAACTTTTGCAAGTGATGTTTTTCCCACGCCGATTGGACCTTCGACAGTGATAAATGGGGTGGATTTCATCCAATCTGTCCTCCTTCATGAGGTATCAAGCTGAAATTCCCGGTCATAGGATTTTCGCCAAGAGATATTGTATCACAGACTTGGGACTTTAGTGACATTTTTGTCAGGTTGATAAAGAAAGAGAATGAAAGAGTGTTATTGGGGGGGATGTAGGTTAGTGCCCTTGTTCGATTGAAGGCTTAAATGTCTTCACCTTCTTTTATGGATGCCTTGAGAACATGGTTCATCATCTTTAATGCGTAATGATTATCTTCCTTTGATGCAGAAGCGATGCAATCCTTCGGAATCCATAATTTATATTCCCGCATGTAGGCATCATTGGCTGTGAATAGGACGCAGATGTTTCCGGCTATTCCAGTAATGATCAATGTTTCCACGTTTAACCGTTTAAGCAGTGTATTGAGTGCCGTTCCATAAAATGCGGAATGCTTCGGCTTGATGAGAAAGAATTCGTCTTGTTGAGGTTTTATTCTTTCGATTAATGAGGCATTTCCTTCATTCTTACATCTGGCAATAATTTTATCGAAGTCAGCCTGCCATAAATCATAATGATCGTTGATATAAATGATTGGAAAACCCTTTTCTTTCATTTGCTTTTTCAATTTCAAAATCGGATCGACGATAGGCTTCGTATGTGCCAGGAGCATATTCCCGTATTTGAAATCAAAATCATTGATCATATCGATGATAAGCAATGCAAAAGAAGGCGTTTCAGGTCGATTCATGGTATATCCTCCTATATTGTGAGAATTTACTTGCAGCACGTATGCCGCATGCGTTACTATTCATTAGAACAAGTAGTATGACCTTTATTTTGTCTTATATTTGTCTGTTTACTCCTACTTAATATAAGGGGGTTTTTTTTTGAAGGATGATGTTTATTACATGAATTTAGCCATAATGGAAGCGAAAAAGGCGCAGATGTTGAATGAAGTGCCGATTGGCGCTTTAATCGTGATAGATGATCAAGTTATTTCGACGGGGCATAACCTGAGGGAAACGGAACAGAATGCGACGGCACATGCGGAGCTGCTTGCGATCAACGAGGCTTGCCGTGCTACTGGCAGTTGGCGTCTTGAAGATGCAACATTATATGTAACGCTGGAGCCTTGTCCCATGTGTGCTGGTGCCATCTTGCAATCAAGGGTAAAAAGGGTTGTTTTTGGAGCCCATGACCCAAAGGCTGGCTGTGCGGGGACATTCATGGATTTACTCCAAGATGAACGCTTCAACCATCAATGTGATGTAACAAGCGGTGTATTAGGGGAAGAGTGCGGCTGGATATTGACTTCTTTTTTTAAAGAGCTTAGGAATAGAAAGAAAATGTTGAAAAGAGATCAAGCACTCAAAATTGCCGAGGAAAATAAATAGGTGAAAAACGAATGTTGAAATGAGGCTTTGCTTCATTTGATAAATTTGGAATCAAACTGTCCATGAACAACACTTGCGTTTTTTTTGTTACCTTAGTATAATGAATTATGCGTCGACATGACGCTTTGAAATTGGTATTACTTTTGCCGTGCTAGACGGGGAGGTAGCGGTGCCCTGTACTCGCAATCCGCTCTAGCGAGGTTGAATCCCTTCTCGAGGTTAGCATTCTGTAGGGCCTGCCTTAAGTAAGTGGTGTTGACGCCCGGGTCCTGCGCAATGGGACTCCATGAACCATGTCAGGTCCGGAAGGAAGCAGCATTAAGTGGAAGTTCTCATGTGCCGCAGGGTTGCCTGGGCCGAGCTAACTGCTTAAGTAACGCTTATGGTTGCTAATCGACAGAAGGTGCACGGCAGTTATTTTACATAAACAAAAAACTCATTCGTTTCGGGTGGGTTTTTTTTTATGCCAAGAAGGTAAAGCGCTTGGCATTTTTGAAAAAAATGAGGCAATGATAGAATTTCTTTTTAGACTTTGATATAAAGGAAATCAGTAATGTATAATAAACAAGGTGGAGAAAAAAAGGAGGGATTTCCGTGGGGTATCAAGCATTATACCGGGTATGGCGGCCACAACAATTCATTGATGTAGTCGGGCAGGAACATGTAACGAAAACGTTGCAGAATGCCTTGGTCGGGCAGAAGGTTTCGCATGCCTACTTATTTTCCGGTCCGCGTGGAACAGGGAAAACAAGTGCCGCCAAAATTCTGGCAAAGGCAGTGAATTGTGAGCATGCCCCGACAAGTGAGCCCTGTAACGAATGTGCTACCTGCCGCGGAATCACCGATGGCTCCATATCAGATGTTATAGAAATTGATGCAGCATCCAATAATGGTGTCGAGGAAATCCGTGACATTCGTGATAAGGTCAAATATGCACCGAATGCGGTTACATATAAAGTTTATATCATTGATGAGGTACACATGCTATCACAAGGTGCTTTCAATGCACTTTTAAAGACATTGGAAGAACCCCCGAAGCACGTGATTTTTATATTGGCGACGACTGAACCTCATAAGATTCCGCTAACGATCATTTCCCGTTGCCAAAGGTTTGATTTTAAAAGGATCCAGCCCCAAGATATAGTTGGCAGGATGTCACAGATCATCGCAGAAACAGGTGTTTCATGTGATGAACAAGCCCTGCATATCATTGCGAGGGCAGCCGAAGGCGGGATGCGGGATGCACTAAGCCTTCTTGATCAAGCGATATCCTTCAGTTCAGATACGGTTTCTGTGGAAGATGCATTGACTGTCACCGGTTCTGTTTCGCAGGCGTTTTTAAGCCGGCTGGCAAAAGCTATATATGATAAAGAAGTAGCGGTGGCACTTGAAGTCCTTGAAGAATTGCTGGCCATGGGAAAAGACCCGGCTCGGTTCATTGAAGACATGATTTATTATTTCCGTGACATGCTTTTGTTTCAAACGGCACCGGCACTGGCAGAATCCTTCGAGCGTGTTTTGATAGATCCCCAATTTAAGGAATTGGCAGAAGTGATCTCTTCTGAATCGATTTACTCCATTATCGAAAGCTTCAATCAAACACAGCAGGATATGAAATGGACAAATCATCCAAGGATTTTCCTTGAAGTGGCACTTGTGAAATTATGTAATGAGCAAAGGCCAAATCAAAATGATAACGGGCAGCTACAGCAGCTACAGCAGCTGCAGCAGAAAATAGAAGATTTAGAGAAGAAATTGATTGAAATGCAGAAAAACGGCATTCCGGCAGCCATGACTGAAAAGCCTGCAGAGCAGGCTAAGGCGCAAAGGGCCGTTAAAAAGGCATATAAAGCACCTGCCGGAAAGATCAATCAAGTTTTGAAACAAGCTACAAAGCCAGGTCTTAATGCTGTGAAAAGTAAGTGGGGGGAAGTGCTTGAGCAGTTAGGACAGCAAAACCAAAAGTCATTGGCAGCTTTATTAACGGAGGCAGAACCTGTTGCTGCGTCAACTGAAGCTTTTGTGGTAAAATTCAAATATGATATTCATTGTCAAATGGCAATGGAAAATAACCGTTTCGTGGAAGTGATAGCCTCGATCATGCAGCAATTGACCGGACACCGAATGGAGATAGCTGGAGTTCCGGAGAGCCAGTGGCAAAGGTTGCGGGAGGACTTCATCTCAACACAGCAGTTCGACGGTCCCGAAGAAACGGAATCAAAAGAAGAAGACCCCTTTATAGCAGAGGCTAGGAAATTAGTCGGCGATGATTTACTTGAAATTAAAGAATAATTGGAGGTAAGAAAAATGGGTATGCGCGGCGGTAATATGCAGAACATGATGAAACAAATGCAAAAGATGCAAAAGAAGATGGCAGAGGCACAAGAAGAATTAGGTGAAAAAAAGGTTGAAGGAACTGCTGGCGGCGGAATGGTAACGGTCATCGTGACTGGACATAAAGAAATCGTCGATGTAATCATCAAACCGGAAGTTGTCGATCCGGATGATATCGATATGCTTCAGGATTTAGTTCTGGCTGCGACTAACGATGCTTTGAAAAAGGCGGAAGAACTGACAAACCAAACGATGGGACAATTCACTAAGGGAATGAACCTTCCGGGTATGTTTTAAGCAAGTTCAAAAGAAACTTCCTTTCAGGGGGTTTCTTTTGAAATTTTTAGGAGGAATTCGATGCATTATCCAGAACCAATTTCCAAGCTCATTGACAGTTTTATGAAATTGCCGGGGATTGGTCCTAAAACGGCTGCTCGATTAGCCTTTCATGTACTAAGCATGAAGGAAGATACTGTTTTGGATTTTGCAAAGGCACTTGTTAATGCTAAGCGGAATCTTATGTATTGCTCAGTCTGTGGTCATATTACAGATCAAGATCCCTGTTATATCTGCGAAGATCAAAAGAGGGACAGAAGTTTGATTTGTGTGGTTCAGGACCCTAAAGATGTAATAGCTATGGAAAAGATGAGAGAGTTCAATGGTTTATACCATGTACTGCATGGCAGTATTTCCCCGATGGACGGAATCGGTCCGGAAGATATAAATATTCCTGATTTATTAAAGCGCCTGCAAGATGAAACAGTGCTGGAGGTCATTTTGGCTACTAATCCTAACATTGAAGGTGAAGCGACAGCCATGTATATTTCGCGGTTGCTTAGACCTTCAGGAATCAAAGTGACCCGAATTGCCCACGGACTTCCTGTTGGCGGAGATTTGGAGTATGCGGATGAAGTGACGCTATCAAAAGCAATTGAAGGAAGAAGAGAAATATAAGGTAGCTGGGAGGACTTCACTTGTTCTTTCGTAAAAAAAAGAAACTTCGGAATGAATTCAATGATTCATTAATCGAAGAGCTTGAACAGTTGAAATGGAATTGGCATAATCAAAAATCATTACTTGAAAAAAGCGTTGATCCATCTGAGGAAGTAATCGCCCAAACGAGACTGGCGGAAGTGAAATATTTCTACTTATTCAGGGAAGTTAAAAGAAGGAATGTCCGCTTAAAAAGATGATAAGGAAATGGCTGTGAAGGATTTCGTATTCCTCATGGCCATTTTTTCAGTTCTTAATCCATCGTTCCCTTCATATAAGTGTAGTACAAGCTTGCGGGGAGGAATGAGTTTGGAACCAGTTGTCTTTGTTGCCGTAATTGGCGGCCTGATTTTAATGCTCCTTATTATCGGGGCGCCATTAAGACCCGTCCGGTTCATAGGGCAGGGGATTATAAAAATCATTATCGGTGCAGCATTTTTGTTCTTTTTGAATACACTTGGGAATCAAGCGGGCATTCATGTCCCTATCAACCCTGTTACCTCGGCAGTCGCCGGCTTGCTTGGAATACCGGGAGTTGCCGCTTTGGCAGCCATTGGCTATTGGATTATCTAAAGGAATTGCGTAGAAGTCATTCGTATGAAAACCTCATGGATATTTCCTTGGGGTTTTTATCATGTTATAGTTTTTTTTTAAAAAAACTAATTAAACCATTGACGATAACTCATCAACCTGATAATATATTAGGAGTCGCCAATAACGACATCGCAAATTGCTCAATCAAAAAAACAATTTAAAAAAGTTGTTGACATTAGATTGGGTAAGTGATAAGATAATAAAGTCGCTTACGAAGTAACGACGATAAATTGCTCTTTGAAAACTGAACAAAACAAAGCGCCAACGTTAAATTTTAAGTGAGCACACACTATCAAAAAAGCAAATGAGCAAGTCAAACATTTCTTCGGAGAGTTTGATCCTGGCTCAGGACGAACGCTGGCGGCGTGCCTAATACATGCAAGTCGAGCGAATCGATGGGAGCTTGCTCCCTGAGATTAGCGGCGGACGGGTGAGTAACACGT
>NZ_CAKKLN010000022.1:0-11639 GCF_918698065.1 Peribacillus sp. Bi134
TGTGAAACAGAGAAAAATCCTTCCAAAAGGGTTTTGGAGGGTTATTTGGCATGGCCCAAAAAAGTATATCATAATGGAAATGAAATTTTTAGAGAAAGATATTGACATCCTATTAGCTGGTTTAGTTCATTAAGGGAGGTTGCTGAGGCAGCCTTTTTCTTATGGCACTAACGGGGCAGGTTAGTTGCACAATAAATGATATAATAACCCTGATTAAAAGCATCGTAAAGGTGGCTATTCAAATGGAAAACTGGATTGAATTATCTACAATAGAAGATAATGAGGTATGGGATAGGATATATGATGAATTTACTTTTGAACCAAGCATATCAAAGTTCCCATCTTTTGAAGTGCCAAGTCCATTTATCACATATGATGTATCCCCGTATCTAAATTGGTCCGGAGATTCAGATACTTATGATGAGATTTACAATAATCTTGAGGATAAGTTATTGCTTGTTTTTCAAGAACTCACACAGAAAAATGAATATATGTATGCGTTAGATTGGCAACATCAAGGTTATTGGATAAACCCCCGTATGGAGTTTCCGAAAAGTGAATTTGATGAATGGACGGTACCTATTTTTCCAAACGGTGATTATTACTTTTTTATTCATAAGAATTTTGAATGGGGATTATTAGGACACCCTTGGGAAGAAACGATCACTATTTTTGGAAAAGAATTGATAAAAGGTTTTGAAAAACATAAACCAAGAATGTTTCAAAAAATATTACGTCAGGGATAATGTAAACCTTGTTGAACTAACGGGTGCATTACTTCATTACCAGGAGCTGATCAGCAGCTCCTTTTCTTATGCAACTATAGGGGCAGGTTAGTTCAAGAAGGAAAATTACAGACAGATATAGAAACTTGTATTTACTACTAAGGTGGGAGGATCTTATGCTAAAGAAGATTTACATTGTCAGACATTGCGAAGCACAGGGGCAACCTTCGGAATCACAATTAACAGAAAAAGGTTCAAAACAAGCGAAATATTTAGCTGATTTCTTCAGTAATGCAAAAATTGACCGAATAATATCAAGTCCGTTTTTGCGTGCTATTCAATCAGTAGAACCTTTAAGTGAGAAAACAAATATTAAAATAGAGATTGATGAACGCCTCTCAGAACGGACACTAAGTACAACGGACTTACCTGATTGGTATGAAAAACTAAAAGCAACATTTAATGATATGGAATTAAAATTTGAAGGAGGAGAGTCCAGTCAAGAAGCAATGAATCGAATCGTAAATGTTGTAGAAGAAGTCTCCAAAAGTGGGACTGAAAACACAGTAATCGTCAGTCATGGAAATATAATATCCTTACTTTTAAAGAATTATAATAGTGACTTTGATTTCGAGTGTTGGAAAAACCTTAGTAATCCTGACGTTTTTCAAATAAACTGTATTAATAATGAAGTAATCTTGGAACGTATATGGGATGAAGATAAAGTAATAAAAATCTAATAAAGTACATTATTTTAATGAACTAACGGGTGCGTTAGTTGATTAAGGAACACAAAAATAATCAAACTTTGTTTTAAAAGCTAAATAAGACGGTCTTTAAAAGGACCGTCTTATTTTAAATTCTTGTTTCACTTTTCTAAACTTCTTTGTAATTGTTGATTTAAGCTCTACATAAGTATTATTTATACGAGTAATAGATACTTTTTGTCATAAAAATTATTTACCATACTCTCCAATCTTGGTATTCACTTTAGTTGTTCGAGTACAACAATTTTACCCCATTCTTTATTATTATAATCGGATTCTTCCCAACCCACACGGTAAATGCTACCAGGTTCTGGCTTGAATCCCCTGGTAGTAAATACCTTTTCATCAAAAGTAATGTCTTCGCCCTCGCCTCGCGAATTCACCCCAAGGAGTTTACCATTGTCGATATCCCTGATTTCAAATGTCTCAGAAATGATATTCTCTTCACCCTCATTAGCAATCAGTTTTTCTCTACCCATATATACTTCAGATGTTTGCTCGTCCAGGTGTACTATTGGCATTTCCTTAATTTTTGAGAGACGGTTTATTTCTGCGATGATCTTTTCATTTTGCTTTTCATCTTGCCTTGCGTCCGCATTGTAAAAACCGATTGCGTATCCCCCACTTAATCCTACTAACGTTCCTGCGATTGTGAATGCTAATACTGTCTTCTTCATATGTATTTCCACCTTTTCTATTGCTCTTATCTACTTACTTATTAATAATAACATGCAAATTATTTACCATACTCTCCAATCCTAGGAATTTTACTAGCTGAAGCCCACTTTTCAGTAGATTTTGATTCACTGGTGTTGCTCTGTAATAAAGTTTGATAATTTATATTAAATATTTTGGATATTAATGTTAAAAAAATAGAGATTGTGAAAGAATGTACTTAAACTAAAGGGGCAGGATAGCTCAACAAGGGTTTGTTTATTTTTATATTTTTAAGAGAGATAATATTTTGTTTTTGGAGGGAATTATGAGGGAAATTACTTTGTCTAATGGAAAAACAGTTGAAGTCGAATGTTTAAGTTGTGCTTTAACAAGTGGGGAAATAGAACCGGATGGTGGTGTAATAGTCGAAACTGAATATTTTCATGCTCACCAAGACGTTGCATATCCCATTAAAGGTTTAGTAATTTTAGCCTCTAAACGCCATATTAAGTGCTTTGACGAATTAAATGACTTAGAAAAGGTTGATTACATAAACTTATTATCTAAGATTAGAAAAGCTCAAAGGGAAGTATTAGGGATAGAACATGTTTATTACTTTTATAATGAAGATACTACTCACCATTTTCATACTTGGATGGTTCCTCGATATGAATGGATGTACGATTTTGGACGATCTGTGGAATCTGTTAGACCAGTTTTGCTCCATGCAAGAAACAAATTAAATAATGATGAAAATGTAAAAAGTGTAATTGATGGAATTAAGACTTTAAAAAAAGAACTATACACTTAATCCTTCCTTGTCCCACTAACAGTTGCTTTGGCAGCTCTTTTTCTTATAGAGCTAATGTGGCAGTTAGTCCGATTCCTTAGTGTTTTAAGAAATTAGTTTTTCATTTGGGATTATCAAAGTCATCATTGCAATGGGAGATAGAATCAAATATGGGAGAAATCATAATAGAACTATGCTTTTGAGGCACAATAAATTGAAAAGATATAAAAAGGACGCAAAGCGAGGAATTTTATGAAAAAGGTTGTAATGTTTTTCCTATGTCTTCTTATCTTAATTCTTCCATCACAAGTTTTTGCTCAACGAAAAGTACCAATTTTAATTTATCATTCGATTGACGAGTTTACTGGGCAGGGTTCTAAGGAGCTATATGTAACTCCTGATAATTTCCAGAAACAAATGATTTATTTAAAAGACCATGGCTACACATTATTAACTTTTGATCGTTGGCAAGAAATTCATAAAGAAAATAAACCCATTTTCATTACCTTTGATGACGGATACAAAAACAATCTGAATGCATTTGCTATCTTTCAAAAACTTGAAAACGAACGTTTTAAACCAAGTGGTACCATTTTTGTTATCTCTGACTTTATCGGTCGTTCAAACCGATTATCGAAATCGGATTTAAAAATGATGGCTGATTCGGGTATAATCTCAATCCAGTCTCATACTGCTACACATCCTGATTTGACGGAAATAAAAAATTATGAATATGAACTGAAAGGGTCCAAAGAAAAAATTCAAAAAATAACAGGCAAACCAGTTAATGCTCTTGCGTATCCATACGGAAATTTCAATGACAAAGTGGTAGAAGAAACGAAGAAATATTATTTGTTTGGACTTACGACAACTCCTGAACTATTTTCTGAGAAGGGCATTAAAGACGAACTTTATCTTTTACCACGAATTTATATCAAGTATTCAACTACTCTTGATGACTTTGCAAAGATAGTTGAAGGCGGTTCCTATACCAGGTAATCGCTTTTTCTTTTGGAACCAAGGGAAAAAGTACTTAATATTGTTTATAAGTAAATGGGTACGGAAAATAAGGAAAAACAGGTGCTTTAGCTGTAGATAGGAGCTGTCTTTAAGGCAGTTTTTTCTTTTGGGGGTGCCGCCAAGGGTACCGCCAAAAAGGTCGGGCAAATACTGCCCGACCTTTCAACTATACCTCACGACATAGTTAATGGGATATTTATAATACGAAACTATAAAAATATCATTCCTCAATATGTATGTAGATTAGTTTTACTTTGCAAATAAGTGGTTGCCTATTCTAATGACTGTTTCCCTTGTGAAAATCCATTCATCTGTTGCCGAGACCGGATTATAATAATAAACAGAACCATGAGTAGGATCCCAACCTTGCAATGCATCAATAACAGCTCGATAAGAATAGCTATTTGGGGTCAAATAATATTGCCCATCATGTACAGCTGTAAAAGCATTTGTCTGGAAAATAACATCGTAAGTATTTTTAGGAAAACCTGGTGTTGACATTCGGTTCAAAATTACTGCAGCGACAGCTACTTTTCCTTCATAAGTTTCTCCTCGAGCTTCTCCATAAACAACCCTTGCCATCATTTCAATACTATTTAATTTTTGTTGTGTTTGGAATCCAAAAACTCCATCTGGTATTATTCCAGAATCTAGTTGGAGTTGTTTCACTGCATGATCAGTAATTGAACCATAATACCCTGTTGGTTGACTGTTAAAGTAACCCATTTTCTTTAAATTTTCTTGTAAGTCATAAACTGCTTGTCCTTGACTTCCATTGTGTAAAATTTCTTGAGCAAAGATTGAATTTGGTATAAAAAACATGAAACAAATAAAAACAACAAACGACATTTTTTTTACATTTAACATCAAATAATAACACATCCTTCGATTCATTTTCCTACTATTCTACTTTATCATACAAGAAAAATAGATTTATCTTACATTATTCCTATTTTAAAACAAAAAATGAAGAAGTTTTCAGACGAATTTTCTGTTTATTGGGTACCGCCTATCGCCATCAAGCTAAGAAAAAGGATTATACCCATAACGAAAAAATAAGCTATTCTTTCTGTAAATGCTGCTGAAGATAGCTTTTTTCGTTTTGAGGTATAAAGAAATTTTAACTTGATGGGCATGCGTCAAGACTCCTTATGGCACTAACGGGACAGGTTAGTTCAAGAAGAATTGACACAAGAAGGTCGTCAATGAAGACGATCTTCTTGGTTAATTTTTTAGAATAAGGGATTTTTAATTGGAATATAAAATTAAAGCGAGCAGAGCAGTTTTTAGGGTATTGATGGTGAGAGTAATGGGGGAAATGATTATCTTCGTGAAAAGTCCTATGATTCATTAAAACTAAAACAGTTTAAATTATAATTCTTAAGGGGTGTTTATTTATAGTTATAAATAGAAATAAAAATGAGAGTTTAATTGGAAGCGCTCTGTTCATTGTACATGTAGAGATTGACGAACTCACTGGTCTGGCGGCCGAGGTGACCTCATGACATTAATGAAAAAGCAGCCAATTTCATATTTGATGAAGAAACGTAGATTTTGGGGTTATGGTGCCGCTATAGCAGTAATGCCTTATCTGTTAATCAAAATCGCCTGGACTTTCGGTCTCTTCATGCCGACCGAACAAATGGGCGACCCAAGTTGGCGCACTGCAAACGCAGTAACAATGGTTCTAGCTGCAGTTGGTATCCTGTTAGCATTGGCGTTTAGCATGACATGGGGTGAGCGACTGCCCGCCTGGTTGGTTGCCTTGCCCGTCTGGGTAGGTACTGGTTTACTTATTCCTATGCTGTTGCTGGCACCTGTGCTTGGTCCTGCTGCTATGATACGCGATCAGCAGGCAGGACCTGCCAACGTTTGGGTATATGAGCAGATTTTCGTAATGGTCTCACTGGTTGGAGTCGGCATCTGTCTACCTTTCGCCTTAGCTGGATACGCTAAAGCGCGTTGGCCAGAGGCATTTACTGATCCAATCGACATTGAATTACTCCCGGGCAACAGCCAGAAACTGCATATCACCTTGGCTAGGCTTGTCGCGGCCGGCTGTATCCTGCTTGGATTTATTAAGCTATTCTGGGCGATTGGTGGAACTATTGGCATCAACCCAGCTATGTTGGATAACCGCGATTTATGGTGGCACCTATTGTCGTTGAGTACCGGTGTGTGGGCCTTCGCGGGGGCGTGGGGTTTGTTGGTACTGACCACCCGCCGCGGGTCGAAGAGGTTCTTCCCTCCTATGGCAGCAGCATGGATCTCGTCGGGAATGCTGTTCTCTTATAACCTCTTTAACCGCTTGTCCGCCACTCGCCCCGATGCACAACCTGCTCTAGAGTACCCACTTGCATATGTACTAACCACCGAGTTAGGTAGCGTCTTGGGAGTGATGATGGGAATAATTATCCTAATGGTACTGCACGACCGCCGGAGAGCAATGCACAGTTCTAGAAGTAATTAATGTTCCTAATATTGAATTATATTTATAAAAAGAAAATAAATTAAATGAAAAGGCCCCCAAATTGGGGGCCTTTTGAATGTACGATTCTATACATAATCATACATTCAAATTAGAGAAAAAAAATACCCTTGTTCAACTAACGGGGCAGTTTAGTTGAAGTGGAGAATTAGTTATTTAGCCTTTATTTTACATTCTAAAAAACACCTGAATTTTTGTTGTTACCTAGTTTCCAAAAACTATCTACATATTTGGTATAGAGTCAACAGATACTAACAAAAAATGTTTAAGGAATGAGAAAAATGATGGATTTTTTAGAAGACATATCTACCTTACCTTATGTATTAAAGGCATTGTTAATTTTTTGTACTGCAATTATTCTTCTGCGTATCGCAGGAAAGAGATCACTTGCAGAAACAACAGTTTCGGAAGCTGTGTTAAGGATTTCGATTGGTGCTGTACTAATCCAACCTTTAGCATTGAAAGAGGAATGGCAAGCAGTATATGCTGGAACTTTGCTCATTATAGGAATTGTATTATTAGCAAAAATACAAATATGGTTTCCAAAATCCAGAAAGTTTATTAATGGAGTACCATCAATACTAATTAAAGATGGAAAGGTGAAGTTAGAAGAGCTAAAAAAAGCCAGATTAACGATAGATGAGATACAAAGTGCACTTCGCCAAAAAAATATAGGAAATGTCGAAGATGTTGAATTGGCGATATTAGAGTCCAATGGTAAAATAGCGACTAGCCTAAAGCCAAACAAAGCACCCGCAACCAAAGAAGATATTCAAAAAATTTTAGATATCTTAGCTGAGAATGGTATTCGTTCCTCATCACAAAATCAATCTGAAGCGAAAACGCCACCATTATTTAAAGAAGCTTATGACGAGGGAGACATAGTGGACTATAAATCTTAGAGACATTAAATAAGCTGTTTTTTTCTTTAGTACAAAGATAATACACAATACATAAGCAATGTTCTTCAACTAACGGGTGCGTTAGTTGAATTACAGGGCGAAAACTGGCTTCTTAATATAAGGGAAGTTGTAAGAGGGTATGGTGATGTTGCTGCAATTTTTTTACAAATTAAGATAACCAATAATTCACAATAATAGTAAGCTTAATTTTGTTATATACATCATTTTTCAAGGGATGGTGCAAGGGATACTTAAACGAATAATAACTAAGTACGAACACGAAGGTCTGACCCCGGAGGATATTGTGCATTTAAATACTATAAAAGGACAAAATCCTTATGGGATGCTAACTCTATTATTAGTTCTAGCATCCTTTATTTTTGGGCCACAGTATATAATTATTCCTATCGTATCTTTGTTATTGGGTTTTATTACTTACCGGACCTTTGATTCTGAAACAGAGAAAAATCCTTCCAAAGGGTTTTGGAGGGGTATTTGGCATGGCCAAAAATAGTATATCATAAGGGAAATGAAAATTTCAGAGAAAGATATTGACATCCTATTAGCTGGTTTACTTCAAAAACTAGGGTTGATGCTGCAGTCTTTTTTATGGAACTAAAGGGGGGATCTACCTTAGGTGTAGAGTGACAATTTTGTTCATTAATACAACTTATATTCATTTAAATTTCAGAAGCTTCTGGTTGGAAACCTCCTATATTTCTATCTTCGACTACCATGCGCAATCCACGCTTCGGTCTGAGTGTAATAGACGGAAGTGGCTTTACTTCATGATGGTCAGGCGCCAGCCTTATCCGATATCGTTGAGCAATGCATGCTAGGACAAGCACAGCTTCCATCACTGCAAAATGATTACCGATACAAACTCTCGGACCTCCGCCAAATGGAAAGTAAGCGAACGGAGGTAGGGTTTTCATAAAGTTGTTTTCAAATCGCTCAGGTTTAAAGGAATCTGGATTATCAAAATACTCAGGCTTGTGGTGCATCACATACTGACTCAACAGGATCATATCGCCTTTTTTAAAAAGATACCCTCCAATTACCACATCCTCCGCCACTTCCCGTTGTATGATATAGGCAGGCGGGTATATGCGCATTGATTCATAGATAACATTTTGTGTGAATGTTAATTTCATAAAATCGCCAGTTGTTAGATTACGGTTGCCGATTACGCTATCTATTTCATTGAAAAGTTTAGTTGCCACATCAGGGTGTTGGGAAAGCAAGTATAAGGTCCAGGAAAGCACATTTGCTGTTGTTTCGTGACCGGCAAGGAAAATGGTCATTAACTCATCACGTAACTGCTTGTCTGTCATAGCTAAGCCATCCTCATCATCTCGAGCATCCATTAGAATCCCAAGCATATCCTCATGTCTCTCTGCCTCTGTTCTACGTTTTTCAATAAAGCTATAAATCACCTTATCAAGTCTCTGTTTCGCAATTTTATATTCACGGTTGTTTTTAGTTGGAACCCATAGTGGCATTTGAAGTGTTCGCATTCTTTTAACGGCAATTCTCATGAAGGCTTCTATAGGTTCCCCGAGCATGCCATATCCTTCTTTGAGGTTCATGCTGAACATGGTCTTGCTGATAATACCCAGTGCAAGGCTCATCATATCCTCCGAAATAATCCTTTCTTCTCTGTTTTTCCAAGTGGAAATATAGTCCATTGTTATATCAATCATATCCTGACCATAATTGCTAATATGAGACTTTTTGAAAGAGGGTTGAATAAGCCTTCTTTGGCGCATGTGAATTTCTTTTTCACTTGTAAGAAGGCCTTCTCCTAGTACTGGTTTTAAAGCAGAGAAGTCCTTTGATTTCAAGAAGGATTTTTGTTTTGTTACAAGTACCTGCTTTATTAAATCTGAATTTGAAATAAGGTAAACATTATGGAAAGGTCCAAAACGAATTTTAGCAACTTCTCCATATTCTTTTGCTAAACGGGTAAGAAAGCCAAGTGTATCTGAAATAAACTCCTTTGAATGGCCAGTAATTAATTTTCCTTTTGGGCCTGGAGAATCATTTGAAAAATTTGTGTCACTCATTGGTTTGTTTCCTCCATTTCGGTATAATTACTTGTATTCATTCTATGAGGAAAGTATTGATTGGTTTGGACAAGTTGTTAATAAGAAGACTAACAAATACAATATTTTTTTTAAAAGATAGTTAATCAATTTGAATGAAATTACAAGTGTGTATAAAGGAATACTATTAATAAACGAAATCAAAGTGTTTATGAAATTGTAAAGGCACCCATCCCTGGTTGTCACTTTCTTTTACTAATGAAAGCAGGTATGTATGGAACTACCTTACAAAAGTTATTATCTTGTTGAACTAACAAATATGGGGTTGGAAACAGCTCCATTTTCTTATGCAACTAACGGGGCAGGATAGTTCATTAAGGAACTGTTAAGTCACATTAAAGTTGTTTAAAATAAAGTTGTTTAAAAATGTCAGTCATGTTATTCCATTAAAGGTCCAGATTGTCGAGTAAACAGTTGAAACATATATATGGAAAATTATTTGAAAGGATGTACTAAAATGAGTGTGATGATATTAACCTTAATTGGGGACATTTTCGCTACCATCGGTGGTTCATTAACAAAGCGTAGTTAGAGGAGGTTAAAATGGAGAAGCAGGCTGTTTTATTTCATTCATTAGAGGGTGAAAAAATCTACTTCAAAGCACTAAGGATAGAGGATGTTCAAGAAATACATCATTATGCGTCAGATCAAGAGGTTTCACGATTTATTGGCTGGAATTTGATGAGTACTTTGGAGGAAACTCGTCAGTTCATTGAACTAATGTTAAAACGCGAGTCTGCAGGAACTCATTTATATTCCTCTATTGTTGAAAAATTAACTCAAGCAATTATAGGAACAGCCATAATTTTCAATTTTGACCAAGAAGCAAACCAAGCTGAAATTGGTTATGTGTTGCATAAACATCATTGGGGCAAGGGGTATGGCACAGAGATTGTTGCATTGATGAGTGATTTTGCATTTAAATCACTTAATCTTCATAAGCTTCATGCAATGGTAGTGCATGCCAATATTGGCTCTGCACGGATACTTGAAAAGAACAGGTATGAGTTAGAAGGACGATTAAAAGACCACTATTTTATAGAGGATAAGTATTATGATGCATTACTTTTCGGCAAAATTACTAACCTGGAAACTTAGAGTTCTTGTACAGATAAAATGATAAAATGAAGAGGTTTGTTGACGATAATTTCAATAAAATATAGTCCCTTCTTATTCCATTAAAGGGCTCGATTCTTTAAGAATTGCTTTTCTTAATGAACTAACGAGTGCGTTAGCTTAAGATCAGAGCTGTCTTTAAGGCAGCTTTTTCTTATGGCACTATCAGTTGCAGGTTAGTTGCATTAGTACAAAGTTTTATCGTACTGCGCAGTAACCAACTATAATAAAATTAGAATTATAACTAAAATCAAATTGGTGGTGTGTAGGTTGAATAAAGTCCTTTTACATCTCTCTAGAATATTTTTAGGTTTTATCTTCCTTATTGCAGGTCTAAACGGTTATTTTGTCATTTTTGACTTTGAACCATTTATTGCTACTAGCCCTGAAGCGATGGCATTATTCAAATTTGAATATCTGTTAATATTTGAAAAGTTTTTAGAAATCGTTTGTGGAGTTTTACTTTTAAGTAATCGCTTTGTCCCATTAGCACTTGCAATATTGTCTCCAATTGTAGCCAACATTTTCTTACTTCATTTGATCCTTGATCATTCGTTACTTGTTTTAGCAGTAATACTTGTAATCATGTTTAGTTATTTGTTGTTTTGTTACAGAAAAAGCTTTAAAAGTATTTTGGAGAAAAAGCCTTCTCATTAATACTTCCTTGATTACACATTTTGCGTCAAGTTTGTGTTAACTCTACAATAATCCCTAATGAACTAACGGGTGCGTTCGTATTATAAGGTCGACCAGTAAAAATTACTGGTTGACCTTTTTTTAATAGAATCTATTATATCAGTAGCCAGGGTAGGACGTGCGGGTGCGTGGGACTTGATCCCGTGAACTAAACTGTCCGCCCCCTACTTGTAGAAACATGTTTGAGGCTGGTTGGGACGCAGATCTCGAATAACAAGCGAAGCTATGACACTACATGGAGGACTAGGGGTACTGGTTAGTAAGTAGAGGAGGAAAAAACAATGAATCCAGTTGTTGGTCTGGATGTGGCAAAAGGAGAGAGCCAAGTTCAGGCATTTTTAGATCAATCTAAACCGTATGGGAAGAGCTTTTC
>NZ_CAKKLN010000023.1:0-9877 GCF_918698065.1 Peribacillus sp. Bi134
GGCGGACAGTTTAGTTCACGGGATCAAGTCCCACGCACCCGTACGTCCTACTCTGGCTACTGATATAATAGATTCTATTAAAAAAAGGTCAACCAGTAATTTTTACTGGTCGACCTTATAATACGAAGCACCCGTTAGTTCATTAATTTTATTGTAGAGTTGACATTAAACTGTGAGGTATTTAACTATAGGGGCAGGTTATTTTAAAATGGTTATAGAATAGAACGATGATACAAAATAACAAATTATATTTCCAGAGGTGTTTTATGGGGAAAATTGTTGCTATTGGAGGCGGCGAAATCAATTTAAAAGAGACATTTCTTATTGATGAATTTATTGTTGATTTTTCTGAAAAACCAAATCCAAAATTGCTATTTATTCCAACAGCAAGTGGTGATAGCCAAACTTATGCTAATACAATTCAAAAAGTTTATGGTGAGAAATTAAAATGTAGTGTAGATGTCTTAAATTTGATTAATAGTAATCTTTCTCCTGCGATGATTAAGTATTGAATTCTAACAGCAGATATAATATATGTTGGTGGTGGAGATACGTTAAAAATGCTAGAAATATGGAGAAGTAATTATATTGATAATTATTTATTTGAAGCATATCAGAAAAATATTGTGTTAGCTGGAATAAGTGCAGGGTCAATTTGTTGGTTTTTAAAAGGACATAGTGAAAGTGATGAAGTATATAATAGCAAAGGTAATTGGGATATAGCCGAGCCAACTGGAATAGGAATTATCCCCGCAATTCACTGTCCTCATTACAATGAAAAAGGTAGCGAAACTTTTGATAAAAGTATGAAATCAAGTAGTATTCCAGGTCTTGCAATTGATAACAATTGTGCCTTTGTAATAATGGATGATAAATATAGAATAATTAAATCTGATCCACAGAATAAGGTATTCTTATTTAATAACATTAGAGGGGTTACTGAAAAGAAAGAGCTAGTTTCAGAAAAGTACAAACCTCTTACAGAAATATTTCTTTAATTAACTTTTTCAAGTTAATTAAAGAAATCGACACTTATATTATGAATAAGTCTATCTTCCGATAAAATATACTAAAACAAACTGGGGTATTTAATTCTATAAAGCTAATATTGCTTATTTAGCCTTTATAAATACCGCACAGTCCGACTACACTACGCTTAATGAACTAAACTGCCCCGATAGTTCCATAAGAAAAAGCTGCCTTAGAGACAGCTCTGATCTTCAGCTAACGCACTCGTTAGTTCATTAAGGTATTATTACTTATTCCAATCTTTAGCTAACATGCCGTAAACAAAATGGTCAACATAATGGTCATACAACCATTCTGCTTGTCTGATACAACCTTCATTAACAAAACCTAATCTTTCAGGAATTCCTCTACTTTTCGTATTCTCCACAGCAACCCTAATTTCAACTTTATCTAGTTTCAATTCATTAAATGCATAATCAGTCAATGCCTTAGCTACTCTTGTCATAATTCCATTTCCTTGATATTCTTCTCCGAGCCAATAACCAATATATGCAGTTTTATTTGACCAATTTATTTGGTTATAACCTGCTACACCAACACTTTGTCCCTTATACATAATAACTGTATTGACACTCTTGTTTTCAGCAAAACCTTTTAAACAAAAATTAATGAACCCTTTTGTATCTTCAATTTTTGTTGTATTATCCAGCCAAGGAAGCCATTCTCGTAGATATTCTCTGGATTGATTTGTTATTTCGAAAACTCTTTCTGCATCCTTTAATTCTAACAGTTTCAATGATAACTCCTCATCAATCTTATGTAAGAACATACTTATCCCCCTGATTTTTCTATTGGTTTATTTTGTATATTACCATATATGATTAATAGATAAATCACTTGTTTATTATGGAGTTAATCTGCCCCGTTAGTTCAATAAGAAAAAGGCTGCCGCAGCAACCTTCCTTAATGAAGTAAAGTACCCTTTAATTAGACAACAAATTAAACTTATCGATTTATATTCTTAGTCATACCAATGGTAAACTTCTCAAATCCAAAAGTTTCATAATATGATTCCAAACTTTCTACACACATAAGTTGAGGAATTACTCGATTTTGCTCACAATGTTCAATCATTCGATTCACAATTTCTTTGCCGATTCCTTTGGACTGGTAGCTCGGTAGTACACACACTCCACATACCACTCCAGTAATCACACCATCTGAAATAACACGTCCCATACCCACTAACTGTTGTTTATCAAAAGCATAAATTGCATACCAGCTTTGAGTGCACATTTGTTTCAAATCATTAACTGTTAATTTAAGTGAATTCCATCCTAAAGATTCATATAATGTTAGTAATTGCTTAAAATTTTCAGGTAGTTCTATTGTATAATGTATAGGTTTTTCCATTTAAGCACCTCCCTGGATTTTTATATCTTACAGCTTAATCTCAACACATAATTTGTATGATTTTCACATCCGCAATCCTACCCCGTTAGTTCCGTAAAGAAAAAGCCGCCTTAAAGACAGCTCTGATCTAAAGCTAACGCACCCGTTAGTTCATTAGTAAAGTTCTATTCAAATAATGTAACTTTTGGGTCTATCCCATAACAATGAACAAGCATAGAGTGTAATTGGCCTCTGTGATGATAAACGTGAGCTACGATCTCTAACAACCATTCATATCGTGAGTATGTAACACCCCAGTAAGAAGTAATTTCCTCTTGAAGTTCAACTTCTGTAAAATTCATAAATTTATCTTCTAAAAATTGATGATTTTTTATCAATGCTTCTTTCATCTCACTTAGACTCTTATATGAAACATTTGAATAAAATTTATTCATCGTGTCTTGAGATACCCCATCTGAAATAAGCGAATCAGCTTCACAAATAATAGCAATGTGTTCTAACAGCTCTCCTATGGAATGCTTATTGGGTGTAGGTCTTTTTTGCAAGTCATTTTCTGCTAACTTTTCTATCATCTCAACAATTGTCGTTACAGCGACTTTAATTTGATGCAATGCACTCTTACAATATGTATTCATCTTATCCTCCTTTACTTCTAATAAATAAGAATATAAATTCATATTTCGTTTTAGCTTAATCCTTAGTCAACTATCCTGCCCCTTTAGTTGCTGCCTTAAAGACAGCTCCGACCTTCAGCTAACACACCCGATAGTTCATTAAGCAGAGTTATTATTTTTCTTCTACATTACACAAATCTTCTGCTATCTGCTTTATTCTTTTAAATCCAAGTCCTTCTCTTTGCTCTAAGGATAACGGGTGTTGTGTTGGTTCTAATTCTATAGAAGGACGTAAACCTATTGGACGAGTGTGAACCATTGTTTTTAAGTTTAATGTTTCAGGATAACAAGGAATAGAAGTTTGCAGCCAACCAAACATTGGTTTCAAATCCTTTTCTCTGCCTTCAACTTCCCAATACTCCATCATTTTATCAAAATTCGTTTCACTTAATGAAACCCAAACATCCCAAATAAAAGGACCTTCCCCATCTATTACTGGAAGTTCAATATAGCCACGAATAAAGAAATATTCATCATCAATAATACACACATCTTCATTCATCTCAATTCGTTTTTCTTGTTCTTCGAATGGTACTTCTTCATAGTAATCAGGAACAGGACTTCCATAACTCAAGGGAAGTTCATCGTGATAGTTTCCACAACTTTTACATTGATAACCAACTTTATAATTGCTCATTTTACATCCCCCATATATAAAACAATAGCCTTATCTTATCTCAATATTAACCCAAAAAGATAATGCTAAATTTGATAATTTTGCGTGATACGTTGGTTGAATAACATAGAATTCTTATTGAACTATGCTGCCCCTTTAGTTCCATAAGAAAAAAGAGCTGCAAAGCAACTCCCTTATTGAAGTAAAGCACCCGTTAGCTTAATAACAAAGTGCCTAAATCATTTACGGATGGTCTCTAGTCTCAGCATACAAATCAATCATATATTCACTATTATTTTCTGCCCCTTCTTCATCAAGTTCAAGGTCATCAATCCATTGATAATAATGTCCCACCTCGTGGGCAATAGTACCAAGAATAGCTGCAAGTGCATTATCTCGCCCATTCTCCGCCAATAATTCTAAATAGTCACCAGTAGCTATTCTTATATATGGTTCTTCACTTTTGTCAAAAGGACCAAAAAATGTACCCGATACTAATTCTTTATCGAACCTGCTTTTAATTTGATAATCTTTTTTTAGATATACAACAACTCGAATGGGAAATTCAAATTCTATTCTTAACCACTTTGCAAATTCTAGACAAGCCCTTCTGACTTCTGGATAGACGCCTTGTTCACATCTTATTCTTAATCCTTGTCGTGGGTAATCTTCCTTCATTTAACCACCACCTCTAACATACCTCTGCTATACATAAAATAAAAAGGAATTATGCCTTTTATTTATTAGACTTCTTTAACTAACCCTTTAGTTCCATAAGAAAAAGGCTGCCTTAGCTCCTCCCTATTTGAATCAGGAATGAATATGGTAATCTTTTAAACTGATTTTAGTTTTTCTTTTATGGATTGTAATTTTTTGAATTTCTTATCGTAGCTTTGTCTTTCTAACATCTTGTTTACTAATTCAATGGCATCTTTTTTGCGATTTGCCTGTAAATAAGCTTCAACTACCTCGTCAAACCCTTTAGAGTACGGAAACTTTTCTTCTTTTGCTAGTTCAAATGATATATCAAAGTAATCTGTTGCCTTTTTACATTGTTCTAACCTTAAATACATTCTGGCATTAGCTAAATTTAATTCAGCACGTTCCAGATTAGTAAGTGTATCTAATTCTAATGCTTGTTTTCTTAGATCAAGGGCTTTTTCATATTCCTTTTTTTCTTCAAGATAAAAAGCTTTGTCATAGAAATGTCCAAACTTTGTTAAAGGTCTTTTGGATTTATAAATTCTATATACGATATAAATTAGAAGTAATAGTAATGCTATCAAGTATTTTTCCCCCTAAATTAAATCTCCTTTATTGAAGTAAAAGCACCCGTTAGTTCATTAAGAAAAGTCTCCGTTTGTTGTATATTTGTAAATTCAAGTAATTCATTATGAGCCTTGTTCTCTTAGAAATAATGCTACCTGTTCGTTTCCAAATCGCTCCGCAAATGAGAGAGCAGTATTTCCTTCATCTTCTTTAACGTTGATGTCTGCACCTTTTTCCACTAAATACTTTACTGTTTCTAAATTCCCGTAGCAGCTAGCTATAATCAATGGAGTAGTTCCATCGCTAGACCTAATATCAATTTTGGCATCGTTATTTAACAAAAATTCCACTAGTTCTATACGATCTTCAGAGGCTGCTTGATACAAAGGGGAAAAACCGTAATTATCCCTGGTATTGATGTTAGCTCCCATAGATAAAAGGAATAGAATAATCTCTTTTTGGCATTCTTGTGTTGCCCAATGGAGTGGAGCCCACCCATCCTCATCTTTGTTATTTGCATCTGAATCATTTCGTACTAACCGTTTCACTTTTCCAAAATGACCTTCGTAAATGGCTCTGACTAATTCTTCTCTAATCCTCTTTTTAAGTTTTTTTCTAATTCTTCTTTTCATAGGTTTCCCCCTTAAACTAATTAATTTTAACCCATCATTAATGTAGCCTCTAGGGTGATTGCAGTTAATTCAACAATCCTGCCCTGATAGTTGCATAAAGAAAAAAACTGCCTTTTTAAGACAGCTCCGATCCTAACCTAAAGCACCCGTTAGTTAAATTAGAATAGTGGTATTTCAATTCCCATTTATGTCATTGAAGATATATAAACCTACACCCAATATAAAAATAAGAATAAACACAATCCACTTTGTATAATACCAACCCTTTATTCTATCAATAACCACAGAAAGAGTAATAATAATAAGAGATATACCCAAGGATACACCCAATGCTGTCCATATGTTCCTATAATGGATAGGAAGTAATTCAGTTAATAGATAAACACTTCCAAAAAAAAACAAAATGCCTGGAGGCTGTTTCCTTTTATATTTTTCAGTTCGTTTAGGATATAATTCCATTTACTCTTACACCTCAATTATAATTCCTAAAGTGATAATGTTAAATTAACTCATATATTCTTCAACTCTTGCTACTGTTAGTGGAACAAGGTACTTACATTTAATAACTGTAATTTTATTATATCATCTTAATGAACTAAACTGCCCCTATAGTTGCATAAGAAAAAGCTGCCTTAAAGACAGCTCCAATCTTCAGCTAACACACCCTTTAGTTGAACAAGACAAATGTTTAACTCGTTAGCTTAACATTGAATTATTTCTTCATTTTTCTTAATTGAAAATATATTAAAACAGAAAGAAAAAAGCAGATTATGCTTATTATTCTTTCGACAATTTTATGGTCGAAAAACAAAAAAAGGTACTGATGCTATATCTAAGATTAGTTGTATATTAGGTACATCAATACCCATAATACCTAATATTACAGCACCTATAATAATACCAGCACAGCACAATACTAATATAATTAACAATTTTACGATATGTAATATTAAAATAAACGTTCTCTCAAAAAAATTTTGAAACATATAAACCTCTTTCTAACTACTTCTTATATAAAAGCAATTATAGGCTACTCTCCAAACTAGTAAAACAAATAAAAAACCCCAGTTTGTTCTTCAACTAAACTGCCCCGATAGTTGCATAAGAGAAGGAGATGCTGATCAGCTCCTGATAATGAAGTAGAGCACCCGTTAGTTGAAGAAGACCGATTGTAGAATTTTACATCAACTGTACATTAAATGAAAAAACCACTCATCTGCATTTGAGTGGTTGAAAATCAAATTGAAAGACGGGCAGACAATGAATATTAATCGTTGGGATTTATTATGGCTAATACCTGATGATCCTCCCAACGATCATTTATTTTTATATTTTGTTTTGCAATTCCTTCTTTATGAAAACCAGCCTTTTCTAAAACACGTATTGAACCTATGTTATGTGGCATAACTCCAGCCTCAATCCTATGTAAATTAAGAGTTCTAAAAGCATAATCTACAACCAATTTAACAGCTTCTGTAGTGTAACCATTACCATTATTTTTTTGATCTAAGTAATAACCTATCGTTGCACTTTGAAGGGGACCGCGAATAATTTCAAAAAGGCTGATAGTTCCTATTAGTGCATCATTCTTTTTTAGAAAAATCCCAAACTGGTATTTAATATTTTCTTTTGATTTTTGTTCCCAAGTTATTATTAATTCCTTTTGCTTTTCTAAAGAATAGTAGTTAGATGGACGTTTTATTGAGAATGGTTCAAAGAAATCCTTATTTTCCACTAGCAATTGTAGTAAATTTTCAGCATCTGATAAATTAAGTTCTTTTAAATAGACCATCTCACTGGAAAACACAATTAATCCCCTTCCTTAATGGAATATATTTCACTATATACTATCTATCAACAGCAAAGAGTATTTGTTTTTGCACAGTTCGTCTACACTACGCTTCTTCAACTAAACTGTCCCGTTAGTTGCATAAAGAAAGGCTGCCTTAAAGACAGCTCTTATAGAAGAGAAGAAAAACATATATATTCTTATAATTTTTTTTCATATTTAAATAACTGGAGTTTTTCAGTAACTTGTACTTCACCTATTTTTATATAACCTAGCTTTTCATAAAAATGGTGATTTTTTTTGTTTAAATAAGGAGTATATAAGCTCCAATCTTTTATAAACGGAAATTCGGACTCCATTAACTTGATTATCTTACTTCCAAGTCCTTTATTTTGAAATTCATTTCTTAAGAATAATTTACTTAATCTTAATCGGTTTTCATCCAAAGGGCGAATATCTATTGCTCCAATAATAGCATTGCCCGACAATATAGTGTAATGAAAAAAACGCTCAATGTTTTCGATTAATTTTGCTTCCGTTTCATTTACAGGGGTTGAATCGTGGTCTTCATATAAGGCATAATCTTCTGCAAAAACTTCTTTTTGTATAGCTAATAAATCTTCGACTTCATTCAATTTGGTCTTTTTGATACTGACTACCACCAATATTCACATCCCTATTGATAAATGATATAATATTCCAAATAATAACATATATCATAAGGGATAAATACAAAAACCATTCTTTTCATTAGAATGGTTTTCAGTTTTTTAATATATTCTTATTCAACTATCCTGCCCCTTTAGTTCCATTAGAAAATGGAGCTGTTTCCAGCCCCATAAAGAAGTTAAGCATGCGTTAGTAGCATAAGTAAGAGGTTTGAAAAAATAGCCTGTATATATTTGAACGATGAATAACTTACCTATTTTCTTGTGTTTGTTTGCACCATATACAGAAAATCGGGAAAAACGTAATCAAAAACGTAACTAAGTTTATAAATTCATCAAAAAATACGTTAGAAACATTGATATATCAACAATTTAATAGGTTAGTTTATTTAATTTAGGTATATTTTTCCAATTATTTTAAATTATTCTATATTAGTTCATACGATAAATACAATGTTTCTTAACTATCGCAATTGACTAGAATTGATTTACAACCATTTAGAAACGTAACCAAAACCGTAACCATTTTTATAAAAAACTCGTCAAGCGTAAAATTGAAAGTATGAATTAAAGCAGCCGTTTCTATATTGGAATGCGTTGCTTTATTTTTTATTGGAGCACATCAGAAATGTTTAGCTGTGGTAAGAAAACTACTAGCAATAAAAGCTATTAACCTAAACGCTGGTAGCTTGCTACATTCCATCTATGCTTATTAATCAGCTTTGTGTGTTCAGAAAACCATTCTAAGCGATTTTCAAACTTTCTAATGATGATTGATAAGCTAATTTGTCTAAGGCTAACTCTAACTCATCATCTATCTATTTTTTCATATAAATAATTCCATAATTGCGTAAACCTGTAAACCTTTTAACCTATAAACGTTGATATAGTAGGTTTTTTATAGGTTTACTCATTGGTTTACCTTTAAGTTATTAGAAGGAAATTCAGCGCATTGGTATTCCCTGACTTTCTTTGAGTGTGGGGTGTTGAGAAAGTATCTTGCTGAAAAGATCGAGACTTATCTTTTTATTCAGCTACCTAAGCCAAGTGAGTATCCATATGTTTTAAAAATTTCTGCTGGAGATTACTGGTGTATCCAAAATAACGGCTGGTCTATTGATTCTGCTACTGAAATTTTTAGTGAGGAATGGATATCTGATGACGAGTTTTTTGTCACCGAATCTGAAATTTATGGGAATAATAAACTCTATCATCAATTGAAAAAAGAACTTCGAATAAGAAAAACATAGGGAGATTTTAGTCTTCCTATGTTTTCATTCATATTATTTATCTGTTTGTTTTTGCTTCTTTTTCAAATACTCCGCACGTATTTTTTCAAGATGCTGCTTTTTATCAAATTTGGCAGGCGTCTGTTTTTCATGAAACTTTGTCACAGCTACCTTACCTTTGGTATCCAATTGATATTTTCCCACTTTGTTCACCTACTTTGCTTGTCTTTAAAGAAAATCTATTCAACAAATATAATATACCTTATTTTACTGAAGTAAACCTTATTACTTTATTAGTGTACTGCTAACTTTGCATATATATCAGTAAAAACATTAAAAACTTAGTAAAATAATTCATCGCCAAATGGTATTCATTTCATTGCTATAATCAAAATAAAATGCCTTGACACTCTGCATAAGCCTCAATAATTCTATTTCTTGTTTGTTCAGCTCTCTTCCAAAGGTCCAATTGTTCGGTAAATAAGGTTTAAAATATTAAAACAATCTAAGTCTACTCCATCTTTTAAATGGTTCTTAATGCTAATAACCATTACGTTCTCGATGACTGCCCCTTTAGTTCCATAACAAAAAGCTGCCTAAAAGACAGCTCCGATCTTC
>NZ_CAKKLN010000024.1:0-8207 GCF_918698065.1 Peribacillus sp. Bi134
GTAACGGGAGCCACGGGAGCCACAGGAGCCACCGGAGATCCAGGCGCAACAGGAGCCACAGGAATTACAGGGGCCACGGGAGCCACCGGAGCAACAGGAACTACAGGAGCTACCGGAGCGACAGGAATTACGGGAGCAACAGGAATTACAGGAGCCACGGGAGATCCAGGAGCGACAGGAATTACGGGAGCAACAGGAATTACAGGAGCCACGGGAGCTCCAGGAGCGACAGGAGCCACAGGAGCAACAGGAGCAACAGGAGCACCAGGAGCAACAGGAGCCACAGGCGCAACAGGAGTAACGGGAGCCACCGGAGCAACGGGAGCCACCGGAGCAACGGGAGCCACCGGAGCCACGGGAGTCGCAGGAGCAACAGGAGATCCAGGCGCAACAGGAGCAACAGGAATTACAGGGGCCACGGGAGCCACCGGAGCAACAGGAATTACAGGAGCGACGGGAGATCCAGGCGCAACAGGAGCAACAGGAATTACAGGAGCCACAGGAGCAACAGGAGTTACAGGAGCCACGGGAGCTACAGGAATTACAGGAGCGACAGGAGATACAGGAGCAACAGGAGCAACAGGAATTACAGGAGCGACGGGAGATCCAGGCGCAACAGGAGCAACAGGAATTACGGGAGCAACAGGAGAACCAGGAGCCACAGGAGCAACCGGCGCAACAGGAGCAACCGGCGCAACAGGAGTAA
This sequence comes from Peribacillus sp. Bi134, assembly GCF_918698065.1. Classification (NCBI taxonomy): domain Bacteria; kingdom Bacillati; phylum Bacillota; class Bacilli; order Caryophanales; family Bacillaceae; genus Peribacillus; species Peribacillus sp. Bi134. Next base: position 707 of record NZ_CAKKLN010000024.1, read on the forward strand.
CGGGAGCCACAGGAGCCACAGGAACCGCAGGAGCCACAGGAATAACGGGAGCCACGGGAACCACAGGATCGACGGGAGTCGCAGGAGCAACGGGAGCAACAGGAGCAACAGGATCGACGGGAGTCGCAGGGTCAACGGGAGCAACGGGAGCCACAGGAATAACAGGAGCCACGGGAGTCGCAGGGTCAACGGGAGCCACAGGAGCCACAGGTGCAACTCCTCAATTATTTTTTGCAGAAGTGGCTGGTCCAATCGCTCTCACAACTACTGGAACCGAAACGACAGTGGTTACAATGAATGTACCAACTACTGTTGGCCAGAACATTAAAGTGGACTTTGCAGTATCAATTGATGTGGTTACAACGGCAAATTCAAATTTCACCTTTCAAACTAGGCTATATCGTAATGGGACATTAATTGATACACGTGCCATTCAAAGAAGTGTAAGTGCTGCAGGTACATCAAGATTTCCTGTTGCATCTACTAATGTAAATACTGCTGCTATCACTGGAACTACAACATATGAAATTAGAATCGCTTATACAGTAGCAACAAATGTAGCCTCCTCAAGTGCTATAAATGTCGATATTAACGCAATACGCTTTCCATAATGAAAGTAACTCTATATCACCAGCCATATTCCTTTTAAGAAGGGTATGGCCTTTTTTATAAGGCTATATACTTTTTGAATGTCCTGTATTTGGATTGAGTACAATGGTATAAGAAAGGGCGTTAAAATAAAGGCTTTATAGGTTGGTAGTTTCTGATTACGATTTTAGCTACAACGTATTGGAAAGGACTTGGTTGGTAGTTTTTAATAATTTGTGCAATTGTATTGTTTTTTGGAGACGGCTTGATAAGAAGATTATTTAAAAAATAACTATTATTTTTTAAACTAACAGTGCCATACAGTAAGATAGGAGCTGCCATTGCGACAGCTTTTTTATTGTTCACTATCGGGATAGGTTAGCTTAATAAGATTTAAACAAAATGGTTTGGAAACGTACAAAAGAGAGGAAATTTAAGTTTGGTGGGATTAAGAGAGTGGACAAAGACTTTTTTGGGTCCATATTTGCTACTATATTTGGTATTATCGCAACGTGGACTGGATTGTTTTATACGGCTCGTTTCGGTTTGATAATAGAAAATTTTTTGAACACATCAAATATATAACGCCCTTACCTCTAACATTTAATTATTGGTATCTTGAAATTTTATTTATTTTGGGAGGATTAATGTGCGTTGTTTTAGGTATAAACGGAATTATTTAAGGTATCCTTAATGAATTATCGGGTGCGTTAGCTTTAGGTTAAAGCTGTCTTTAAGGCAGCTTATTCTTATGGCACTATCGGGGCAGGTTAGTTGCATAATCATATTAATAATAAAGGGACAGTACCTATTTTTCATAGTATTGTCCCTTAATCCCTGTGTGATTTATTTTTTCAAACCAGCTGCAAAGAAGGGACCATTAACTGTAATGGTTGATAGGATACGAGCCATTTCTTGAGGGGATTCTTTCCTGCCACTATCTAACCATTGTTGAATTACACCTATATGTGCAGATGCAACGTAAGAAGCAAAATATTGTCCTGGTACAAGTAAATTTTCCTCCTTAATAAGTGCGTTTGGATTATTTCCAAGAAATGTTTTCCACATAAAGTCTTTCAATCTTGTTTGAAAAGATAAATCGCCTTTTGGACCTAACACAGCCTTCATAAAACTACTATTCTCATTAAGATACTCAAATATTAAAACTGAAAGGGAAAATGTTGTTGCAGTCGGTGAGTTGGTTTCAAGTGCGGCAATAACACCTGGGAAGTTCTGTTTTACAAGTCTGGACATTTCAAGCATGATTTCTTCTTCGCATTTCGTCATTAAATCAAATTTGTCTTGGTAGTGGGCATAAAATGTACCCCTATTAATTTTTGCTCTAGTTGTTATGTCTTTAACCGTAATTGCTTCGAACCCTTTTTCATCTATCAATTCAACTAGTGCATCTCGGATGGATTCTTTTGTTCGAATGACCCGTAAATCCGTATTACTATCTCGCAAGCTACTTCCTCCTTAATTTTAATCAACACATTTATAAAAGGTGTTCCGTAACCAACACATGTGCCATTTTTGATTATTGAAACAGAACTAGTCCCCAATTATAATTTGAATGTAGTAAATAAAACAACAGGTTGTTCTTTATTATAATATAAACCCAAATAAGGAGAGTAAAATATGTTCAAAAATAAATTGGTATTGGTTTCACCGATCATCGCATTGGCAGTTATTTTTATTTTTTCACTTACATTATTTCCATCCGTTCAATCACAACCGAAAAATCTGCCGATTGCAATCGTAAATGAGGATGAAGGAGTGAAAATTCCTAATCAACCAGAAATGAATATGGGTAAAACCATCGTTGAAACAATGGATAAAAATACAACAACAAATGAAGACCCTGTTGTAAAGTGGGTTGAAGTAAAAACAGCAGAGGAAGCACAAATTGGAATGGATGAACAAAAATATTATGCAGCATTGGTCATTCCGAAAGACTTCAGTGCTAATCAGGCATCATTAAGGACAACAGAACCTTCTGCAACTGAAGTACAAATATTTATTAATCAGGGTATGAATACGTCTGCTTCAACGATGGCAGGACAGTTCTTGAATGGAGTAGTGGATAACATGAACAACACTGTCCGAAAACAACTGCTTGATGGTTTTGAAAAACAAGGAGCAACTTTGACTGCAAAACAGGCAGCAAGCCTTGCAGTTCCAATCGCTAAGAAAGTCACAAATGTCAATGAAATCGGCACGAATAGTGCGAATGGAAATGCTCCTGTTTCCTTATTCCAGCCATTATGGATGGCTAGTTTGGCAAGTGCTGCGATAATCTTTATTTCCATTAGCAAAATGCCGATTCGCACTAGAAAAGAAAACCTTGTCACAAAGATGGGGCAAATTTTTATGGGTGCCTTTGTAGCTCTGGTAATTGGATTTGGCTTAACCTGGATAGCAGATGGTATGGTTGGTTTAAATATCCCGAATTTCATGGATACGGCTTTATTTTTATCAATAACATCCTTTAGCTTTTTTCTAATGATATTAGCTGTACTTTCACTATTGGGGCTTAAAGGTATGCCTATTTTTATCTTACTGCTTTTCTTCGGTGCACCTTTACTGGCAATGGCACCTGAAATGATGTCTCCATTTTATCGGGATTGGATTTATTCTTGGTTGCCAATGCGATTTATGGTAGAAGGGCTTCGTGGATTATTCTTCTTTGGGGAAGGCTTAACCTGGAGTACGCCTGTTTCTGTTCTTGTTTGGATTGGATTAGTAAGCATGATTGTGATAATGAGTACTGCTTTAAAACGCAATAGAGTGAAGGAAGTAGTATCCGATTCTGAAATATATATAAAATAATTGCAGGGATACAATGTTGGTCAAATTGTTGTCATATTTACCAAAAGAGTCGTTTCTCTTATAGGGAAAACGACTCTTTTTATTGAGTAAGTGAAAAAATGTACGTAAACTAACGGGGCAGTATAGTTGAAGAAGGAACTTAAATTTAAATCTCGAATATCTAATGTAATCGGATAGCTAAAAATTTGAAGACAGACAGGAGTTAGAAACGATGATAAAAGGTTTTGGAGGAATATTTTGGAGAACTAAGGATCTTGAAGTTGTGAAAAAATGGTACAGTGAAGTGTTGAAGATAGAAATAGACAATTGGAATGGGACTGTGATAAAACCCCAATTAGGGAATGAGACTATCTTTTCTTTCTTTACCGAGAATGACAGTTATTTTCCAACAGAACAACAAGTGATGTTAAATTTCCAAGTACATAATCTAAACGAGACTATTAAGCATCTTGAACATATTGGTGTACCACTTGCAAAGAAAAAAGAGATTAGTGAATTTGGAAAGTTTATTTGGATTGAAGATCCTGAAGGTCGACTGGTCGAGCTTTGGGAGAATAACGAGTTGTAATTCATTTGCTATTGAGCTAACGGGTGCGTTAGCTGAAGATCAGAGCTGTCTTTAAGGCAGCTTTTTCTTATGCAACTATCGGGGTCAGTATAGGTCCATAACACAAATTGGAGAATGTTTTTTTACTTGGACTAGAAATTGTAATTAAGCGATAAAACAAAAAAATCCCAACAATTAAGTTGGGAATGAATTTTAACTGGTGAGTTGTGATAATTAGAATATGGCTTCACGCATTTTATGTGTTACTGTTTTTTATATTTCGGGCATATAGTTTCTTTGTTGAGCAAAGAAACCTTATTTTATGGATATATTCATCTCGAATTACTGTTCGTGTTGCAGATTCTGATCAAGAATCTTCCTTGTACTTTTAATATTTCATCTTATTTTGAAACATAAGCTACTTCTTTATATTTTCTAATGCTCTATAAGCATTTGCTTCTCCTGAACCAAATAAAGCATCTTGTCCTTTCTTTCCATAGTCAACAGCTGTTTGCTTAATGAGCGCTGTTACTTGGGCAGGTTTATAATCCGGATGAGCTGCCTTAATAACTCCTGCAATTCCAGCTACTTGAGGAGTAGCCATGGAAGTACCAGCATTAAACTCATATGAAGTACCTAAATAGGTAGGCCAAGTACTTAGGATTAAGTTACTTGGATCAGCCGCCGCAGGATCATTGGTTTCTGCATATTCAGGCCCATAATCTCCTCCGGGAGCTGCCACGTCAATAGCACTGTTTCCATAATTAGAGTAGAAAGCAAGCTGTTGAGTGGACCATTTTGTGGAGGCAGACACATTAATGACTCCTGGCATTTGTGCTGGTACAACAGTTGCAGGACCTTTCACGCTCATTCCATATGGTTCATACAATTTATTTAAAAATTCGTTAACTTCCTTCTTGTCATCTAAATTTAAACTTTCATTACCACTACCGGCTACTACAGTTACTCCATTCTTTACTGCATATTGAATTGCTCTCTTCCATAGTAACGTTTCAGCGACTGATTTATAACTTTCTCCCTCAATTGTCATTTTGTTATTATTATAGAAACGAAGAGACATATTAATAACATCTACCTTGTCATTTGTTGCTGCAATTATTCCATCTATAATCCAAGTTGGTAATCCAAGGGCTTGCTCTGAGTATAATACGCGATAGGATCTGATTCCTAAATCTGGTCCTACACCCTTTACTTTACCATTTGCTCCAATGATACCGGCAACGTGAGTACCATGCCCATTGCGATCTTTTATATCAGTAGGATCACCTGTTTCAGATTCATCCATTCCAGCAGGAACAAGATTACGTCCACCTATTATATTATTCTTTAAATCAGGATGAGACTCATCAATTCCAGTATCAATCACTCCCACCACTGCTTTATGAGTAATACTGCCATCGTTATTTTTATATCCGCCTGTTTCTAAATCATATGATTTCCCGTCGTTGGTCACCCTTTGAATATCCCATTGGGAGTACCAATAGCTCTCTGGATTTTGCTGGCTGATGATACTAGATCCATAGTTATAAGGGCTGACTGCAGATTTGTTTAAGGTTAGGGGAATTTCTCTGTTAGCAGCTTCTATTGAAGAATTACCTTTTAGGTTTTTAAGAAAAGAAGGCTCGTCAGATTGAGCTTCTATTCCTCCAACTTCGGGAAGAACTTTGGTTACTTTACCACCAGCTTTCCGTATTACCTCTTGATAATTCTCTGGTAATCCACTTTTAAAAGCTATTGCGTATGTGTCATTCATCTCCTGATTTTGACTCTTAGCTTGGGTAGGATCACCACCAACGGATAGTATCCCTGCTCCTACTGCTATCGAAAGTACCGTATGTAGAATTTTCTTTTTCATATGTCTCCTCCTATATAATGGAAAATATTAATCATATACTATCTTAATATACAACAACTTAAATTCCAAGTTTTCCTAATAAATCTATTATTGAAATTGGCAGCTCTTTTTCTTATGGAACTATCGGGGCAGGTTAGTTGCATAAGGAGTATGAAATATATGGTAAAATGTAGGTATCGACTTTTTGATTGGGGGAGGTTAAATGCAATACTTTGTACTTGCATTAATTATCGGGGTGATTATTTTTATTCTTTTTAGGATGTTTAAGAAGAATAAAACAATACCAAGTAATCAATATACACCTATTGATGACATCAATAATGGATTAGTTCGAAATTACTCAAGCGAACCTTAAGAAATAGAGTCAAAAAAAGAAATACCTTATGAAGAAGTTGATAAAAAGAGTGATTGAAATAAAGCACTATTCAGCTAACGGGTGCTTTAGCTTAAGATCGGAGCTGTCTTTAAGGCAGCTTTTTCTTTATGGAACTATCGGGGCAGGTTTTTTGGATTACCTGCCAAAGAATAGGAGTGGTTTGTATTATGGCAATAACAAAGAAAAGATTCTTCATTAGTTATATAGTGGGTTTCATACTCATATATATTGCAAACTCTGGTCTACAATACTTCAGGGGGCAAACGATAAATTGGTTAGGGAATTTAGCATACGCATTCTGTTTCGTAGTATTTCATTCACTTTTAAGTTGGTTATGGGGAGATTTTTATAAGAAAAAAGCCACTATGTGATGGGGATTTTTGGTTATTTTAATTTTTATCCTCAGTTCATATTTGATAAAGGGCAGGAGGACACAAAATTGAAAAAGTTCTTATTATCATTATTAGTTGGAGTAATAATAGGAGGAATAATTTGTTACGTTTTTATGGATTATGAAACTTCCAACTATGTAATTCAAGATTTTAATGGTCAGGAAGAGAAGGAAATTAAAGAGTGGGACTTTATGTATATCACACAAGCTGGTTTCATAATTTTAGCCATCACTCTATTATTTTATTTCTCTTGGGGCGTAATGGCAAAACGGATGGATAAAGATCAAAAAATGTAAATATTTATATTTTTTAGTATGATTCACCAACTCCCGCTGGACTAACTGCAATTGTAATTGAGTCTGAAGAATTAACTCCTTCTAATATTATGCCAATTAAAGAAATAAATAAAAAAATCTTGTTGAACTAACGTATGCTTTACTTCAATGCTAAGAGCTGATTAGCAGCTCTTTTTCTTATGGAACTAAAGGGGCAGGTTAGTTCAAGAAGGTATTATTTTAGTGTATAGTTATTCCAATGAAGAATGAGTACAAAATCAATCAGTATTATTTAATAATTGCTGCTAGGTGTAAAAAATGGGAGTGACTCTATATTAAAAATAATCCAATGTTACTTCTTTTTTCTTTTCTATTAATTGTCATTTTTGGATTTTGGTTAAGAAAAAGGATTCTTTCATTCGATTTTAAAAATAAAAGTAAATTGTTCTTCATATTGGGTAACTTTGAGTTAATTGGTGGAGTTCTTATTGGTGTAGGATTACTATTTATTGTGATTTTTCTCTAAGGTGTTTATTTCACAAACGGGTGCGTTAACTGAAGATCGGAGCTGTCTTTTAGGCAGCTTTTTGTTATGGAACTAAAGGGGCAGTCATCGAG
>NZ_CAKKLN010000025.1:0-7906 GCF_918698065.1 Peribacillus sp. Bi134
TTATATGTTTGGTGGCGATAGCGAAGAGGTCACACCCGTTCCCATTCCGAACACGGCAGTTAAGCTCTTCAGCGCCGATGGTAGTTGGGGGTTTCCCCCTGTGAGAGTAGGACGCCGCCAAGCCATTCAAAAGATCAGCCATCAGGCAGGTCTTTTTTTGCGTTTATGAAAAGTATGAAGCCTTGTTATTTTCCATTATAGAGAAGACGTTTTTTCACCTTTAGAAGGGTAAGTTGAGATATTATTTAGAAATGGGTTAATCAATCAGATTGCAAATAACTGGATAATAGTATTTAAATAAGCAGCAGTACATATATTTTAGCTAAAAAGAAATTTATTCAGAAACTGGTAACTAAAAAAGTGGAGAATATCGGAAGCTTAATAAATGATAAAAAATACTTTGTGCTACAGCAAATAAAAGTATGCTTCATCTTTTATGAACAGTAACGAATCCAAGGTATGGCTGTGCTTTTAAGGTAAATAAGATCAAAAATGAGCACTTCGAAATCCAGGAATAATGAGTATGAGTAATTGCTCTATAGTTATTAAGGACTGCTTCATGAGTTTGACACAATTAAATTAGCGCAGTATAATAATCCAGTAGAACGATATACTAAATAAATTTAACTAATTAAATCTAGTATAAGTGTTAATTCAATACTTTTTGAATTTAGAACGTAATCGGTTTATAGTAGAACGATATACCAATACTAATTTTTTAGTAGAACGATATACTAGTTATGCGAAAAGTTAGTAGAACGATGTACTAACTAAAGCCGGTTTACTTATTGTTTTATTTAGTACGTAATTTTGTTCTTGAATTTATGGTATGGGGCAAGGGGGCAACTTCTGAAAGGCTTAAGAATCAAATTGCATTTCGATAATTTTTAATAGGGGTGTGTTACATGAAAAATCCATTTATAAAAATGGCCACTGGTTTATATATTAGCTATTTCATTTTAGGCATGATCAATATTATCATCGGGTCAAATATGGAAAATTTGTCCGATCAATTAAACACAAGTGCCTCAGGGATAAGTTACTTGGTTTCTGCTATAGGAATCGGTAAGTTAGTTTCCTTGTTTTTCGCGGGTAGACTGTCGGATAAATTAGGAAGGAAACCATTTGTCGTTTCAGCATCTTTTATCTACCTGATCTTCCTAATAGGCATACCTTTGGCTCCTAACTATACACTGGCATTTATATTTGCTGTATGTGCTGGTATTGCAAATTCATTTTTGGATGCAGGTACGTATCCAGCACTTATTGAGGCTTTTCAAAAGAAAGCTGGTTCCGCTACCGTATTAGTAAAAGCTTTCGTTTCAATCGGTGCCGCACTTCTTCCATTTATCATGGCGTTCTTTATAGCTAGAGATATGTTTTACGGGTATACATTCTTCTTAATGGCTGCTGTATATCTTGTTAATGGGTTTTTCCTGCTTAAGGTTTCATTCCCGGATCATAAAGCTCAAAGCCAAACTCAGAATGATGAACAAGCTGTTCCGCTTCAACAGCAATTCCTCTCAAAACCGAAGTTTGCTCAGGAAGGTTTGGCAGTCATACTATTAGGCTTCACATCAACTGCTTTATTCATGCTGGTTCAAGTCTGGCTCCCGAACTTCGGACAAGATGTATTGGGGCTAACCCAAGCTAAGGCTGTTCAATTGCTTAGTTACTATAGCATTGGCTCCCTTGTTTCTGTCATTTTGCTAGCAGTTCTATTGAATAAAGTAATTAAGCCCATTACCGTCATGATTATCTATCCGGTCATTGCAGCATTATCTTTATTGTCACTCATTTATATCCAGCAACCATTTATAACTGTTTTGAGCGCTTTCTTCATAGGGCTTTCAACTGCAGGGGTATTCCAATTAGCCATGACAATAATCACAGAATTCTTCCCTGCCAATAAAGGTACGATTACTTCATATGTAAACATTGCAGGTAGTTCAGCCTTTATCATCATACCTTTCATTACTGGTATCATTTCTAAGAGTGCTGGGTTAACTGCGGTCTTCTTGTTTGATGTGGCAATTGCGGCAGTTAGTATTTTATTGGCCGTATTCGTTGCCTATCGATACAAAAAGGTAATTAAGGTATCCAATTAATCAGTCTAGCCGAACATCAGTGGGGCATGAACCCCACTGATGATAATGATAAAAGGGGGAAACATCCATGCAAACAATCACGATCAAAGACGTAACGATCGGAGAAGGGGTTCCAAAGATCATCGTTCCTCTAATGGGGACAACCGAAGAGGAACTGCTTAAAGAAGTTGAAACGGTAAATGCGCTACAGCCGGATATCATTGAATGGCGAGTAGATGTATTTGAACAAGTCGAAAGCTTAGAAGCCGTTTCAGATATGATTTCAAAACTTAGAAGTGCTGTTCCAAATACTTTGCTGCTTTTCACTTTTAGAAGCCATAAAGAAGGCGGAAACAAGGAAATCAGCGATGTTTATTATTTCCAACTTCTTCATACAGCTATTAAAACGAAGAATATTGATCTTGTCGATGTGGAGTTGTTTTTTGAGGAATCATCAGTGAAGGAGACTGTACAGGTAGCTGAGGAAAATGGCGTATACGTAGTAATGTGTAACCATGATTTCGATAAGACACCGGCAAAAGAAGAAATCATTTACCGATTGCGTAAAATGCAGGAATTTGGCGCCCATATTCCAAAAATCGCTGTGATGCCCCAAACGGTTGGTGACTTACTCATTTTATTAGATGCAACTTACACGATGAAAACAAAGTATGCCGATCGCCCATTCATTACGATGTCAATGTCGGGTACAGGCCTGGTCAGCCGATTATCAGGTGCGGTGTTTGGATCTGCTTGTACATTTGGTGCAGGAAAAGAAGCATCTGCCCCAGGACAAATTCCTGTTACTCAATTAAGAGATGTATTGGAGATCATTGATCAAAATATTTAACTTATAATTCCTTCCAATAAGGAATTTATATAAAACTTAAAAAATCAGGGGGAATAGAACATGGAAAATCTAGGACGAATTAATGGGAAAACAGAATTAGTAGGATTGCTGGCAACACCTATCGGACATTCTTTATCACCTGCCATGCATAATTTAGCTTTCGATAAATTAGGCTTGAATTGCGCCTATTTAGCATTTGAAGTTGGAAATGAAGAGCTGGAAGATGCAGTAAAAGGGATGCGTGCATTAAATGTAAAAGGATTTAACGTATCCATGCCTAATAAAATGAAGATCCTTCCATATCTAGATGAATTGGCAGACAGTGCTAAATTTTCTGGGGCAGTTAATACAGTTGTCAATGTCGATGGAAAGTTCGTAGGGCACAGCACAGACGGAATGGGATATACTCGGAACCTAAAAGAACATGGTATTGATATTAAAGGAAAGAAAATGACTCTTATCGGTTCTGGGGGGGCTGCTACTCCAATTGCCATTCAATCTGCGCTGGAAGGTGTGGCGGAAATCAGCATTTTTGCTCGTGATGATGCTTTCTTCCCGCAAGCAGAAGAGAATGTACGAATCATCAATGAAGATATGAAGCACTTAAATGTGAAAGCCAATGTATACCCTCTTGAAAATGTTGAACAATTAAAGGCTGAAATCGCAACTAGTGATATTTTGGCAAATGGAACTGGCGTTGGCATGAAACCGCTTGATGGCTTAAGTGTCATTCAAGACGAATCAATGCTGCGTCCTGATTTAATCGTAACAGATGTTGTTTACATCCCACGTAAATCAAAACTAATGGAACAAGCTGAGGCTGCGGGTGCTACAGCTATTAATGGTCTTGGGATGATGCTTTGGCAAGGTGCACTTGCCTTTGAATTATGGACAGGTCAACAGATGCCTGTTGATTACATCAAAGAGCAATTGTTTGCAGAATAATACGATTCCACTCTGGGGATCATTCTCCAAATAGAGGTTTTTTCATACTTGATGTGCATCATCGTTAATTGATTACATTAAATGAGTGCAGATACCTCAGAGCTAAGAAATGCAGGGAGTGAAATCCCTTGTTTTTCTTAGCGTTTTTTTTTTTGAAAAGTGGTTTTCATTTAAATGGATAACATAAAAGGGGAGGCTTTAAAGTAATTACATTTTGCATTAAAGCGTTCTAGGGGAGAAACACAACGTGATTTATTATAGGGGTGTAATAATGAAAAATCAGTATTTTAAAGCGGCATCTGGCATGTATATTAACTATTTCCTGCTAGGGATGGTAAATATAATTCTCGCCTCAAACATGCCCTCTTTAACAGAACAATGGGATACAGACTCTACTGGCATTAGTTATCTTATTGCAGCAATAGGAATAGGCAGGTTACTCACGTATGGTCTCTCAGGAGTATTATCAGATAAATTTGGGAGAAAGCCATTGATCATAGTATCTTCGGTAATAATGGGAGTTTTTTTATTAGGGATTCCATTTTCCCCCACATATGAAATGGCGTTTGTATTTGCTTTACTTGCGGGAATTTCGAACTCAGCCATGGATGCTGGTACATATCCGGCGCTAACTGAAATGTTTCCTGAATCTGCTGGTTCCGCCAGTGTTATGGTTAAGGCTTTTGGTTCACTTGGTGCAACCATCCTGCCATTCATCATCTTGTTTCTTACTAGGAATGAATTATTTTACGGGTTTGCATTTTTATTACCGGCTGTAGTCTACTTCTTGAATATGTTCTTTGTTTTGTCCGCTTCATTTCCAAAAAGCAAATCCGATGCTGCAAATCATGAGGAGGATTTGCATAGTAACAGGTTCATAACTGAACCTAAATTTTGGAGCGAAGGAGTCGCATTAATCATAATTGGGTTTACATCAACTGCGTTATTTACAGTTTCGCAAATCTGGTTACCGAGCTTCGGCCAGGAAGTCGCAGGGATGCCATCTTCAAGTGCAATTAAATTATTGAGTTATTATAGTGTTGGATCACTTATTTCCGTCCTGCTATTATCCATCTTATTAAACAAATGGATCAAGCCCGTGACGGTGATATTGCTTTATCCAATGATTACTTTACTTACGGTAATCATCATATTAACGATTCATTCACCCATTGTCTTAAGTATTTGCTCTTTTTTCCTTGGGGCCTCGACAGCTGGGATATTTCAATTAACCATTGCAATAATGACTGAACTCTTCTGGAGGAAAAAAGGAACTGTAACAGGGATCGTTGCGACGGCTTCAAGTTTGGCGAGCGTCATTTTACCAATTGCAACGGGTTTGATCGCTAAGAGCGGGGATATATCGCATATATTTCTTTTTGATTGCTTTATTGCAACTATTGGAATTCTAGCTGCAGCTTTTGTTTATTACCGATATAAAAAATTGACACAGCACCAGACCATATTTAACCATGGCTAATAAATATGAAGGATTACTTAAAACTCCATCTTTTAGAACTAGGGTGGCGTTTTTTTTTTTGGACTTGAATATTTGATATAGATGTAGGGAGTGAGTATTAATCGATGGTATACCCATGTTCCGAAAGCAATGGTGTAATAATGACAGTAACTATATTATTATTATAATAAGAACATGATAATAATAAGTACATCAAAAATACATTCAAGATGGTGATTGAACTATGAAACAATCCAAAAAAGGGCGGGTCACGCTGCAACAGGTAGCGAAACATGCTGGGGTTTCTACATCCACTGCTTCCCTTATCGTTCGCAATAATCCTCGAATATCGGAAGCGACGCGACAAAAGGTATTAAAATCCATGCATGAACTGGGTTATGTATACGATAGAATTGCAGCCAACCTAAGGTCGCAGAGCTCTGATACTGTAGGAATCATTATTACCGACATATCAAACACCTTTTTTTCTGAATTCCTGATAGGCGTTCATGACGCATTGGATGAGGTCGGTTATACAGTGTTGCTGGGAACTACATTCGACTCGGTCGCCAAGCAAGACCATCTCCTTTCAACCATGATGGAACATAGGGTGGGAGGCCTGATTCTTTGTCCTGTCTCTGAAAGCTCACAAGATACAATTGAACGGTTAAATGAAATTGACACGCCAATGGTCCTTGCTGTTAGGGAACTACCTGGAGTGAATAGCGACTATGTAGGCATAGACTATCCAGAAGGAGCCAGGATGGCTGTTGATCATCTCCTTGGAAAGGGACATAAAAGAATTGCGCTCCTTGGTGGCATCAAGGAATCTTCTACTTGGATCGAGAGAATGGAGGGATACCGTGAAGCTCTTTCAAGTGCGGGATTGGAAGTGGATGAATCGCTGGTGATAGATAGTGCCCCTACACGGGAAGGAGGGCTGGAGGCTGTATTGAAAGTACTTGAGAATCCTAATCCGCCTACCGCGATTTTTTGCTTTAGCGACTTAATTGCTTTCGGTGTTATGCAAGGATTAATGATGAAAGGATTTACTCCTGGAAAAGATATAGATATCGTTGGGTTCGATAACGTTCCAGTCGCAGAAATCTATCATCCTCCGCTAACCACCATTTCCTCATTCCCTAGACGTATTGGAAAAGAGGCAGCGAATCTCCTGTACCAGCAAATGGAGAAAATTGAACGTGATCAACAGCGAATCATATTGAATCCAGAACTGATTATTAGAGAGTCTTCCTAATAAAGAAAAATAAAAAGGTGATTAGTTTACAGGAGGTTAGGTATCCATGCCTCTGTACCCTTTTCATCTTTTCTATTATTCTTTTATTGGGAAAATCGATTAAATGAAAGAGCGGGTCTTACTTAAGCGGTTCATAAATATCCCAGGCAACTTTCAATGAATCGACTATAAAGTCTGCAACTTCATCAACATCAAGATCATTGGTATTCACTTTTGAATGATGATAGGAGTATATTTCTTGTCTGGTGTAAAAGAGTTCTTCAATTTCCTCAAGTGACCGGCTTTGTAAAACAGGTCTACTATCAATAAGTAAGCCTATTCTCTCTTTCCAGTATTCCCAAGATAAGTCCAGGTAAAAGACAATGCAATTGGATAAACAGATATTCCGTATATCCTCTTGTAAAAATGCCCCGCCTCCAACTGAAATGATTTTCAATTGTTGTTGACTAAGGCTTTCAATTACACTTTTTTCTTTTTCGCGAAAAGCTTTTTCACCAAACTTCTTGAATATTTCTGTAGTGGGCATATTGAATTCCTTTTCAATTTCTTGATCTATATCAATAAAGTCCCTATATAATTTCCTTGCTACCTTCTGTCCGATCGTCGTCTTTCCTACTCCCATAAAGCCAATAAAAACGATACTTTGCATCCTCAAAGATGTGTTTTTATTAATCATTTATAAATCCCTCTCCCTACTATTTTTATAATGATTAAAAGTCTATCCTGAAATTTTTAAAATATATTTATTATAGTACAAGAAAGTAAAATTGTAAAAAAATTTTTTAATATTTGGACAATGGGATTCGTGATTTAACGGTTTATTTTAAAGCAATCAATTTTTTAGTATTTGATTTAGGAGATCTGATTATACGTTTACCTTCATCTATATAGGTTGTTAATGCCCTTACACATCACTAGGAGGTTTTATTGGTCTTGCAAAAGCTTACTAGGTTGAAGGGAAATCATTTTCAAAGGGGTCTTTGATTTATAAAAATAGATGGAATTAATGATTTGCTGGATTATATGTTTTAAATGGAGGCCGAGGTAAGAAAGGCACATTTATTCCTCTATATAGTTGCTTAAATCATTTAATAAGGAATTGCATGAAATGTGTTGACTTTATGGTGGGAAAGGATTAATATAAATAAGCACCAACTAAGATAAACAAAAAACTTCATCGCTTTTGGCTGATTGCTGAAAGAAATAATAACTATTGACTTCTTACTATGAAAATGATAAGATGAAATGGTCGCTGAAAAACACAGCGATTTAAAATAAGTTAAAAACTTCGCAGAAGTTGACAACTA
>NZ_CAKKLN010000026.1:0-3006 GCF_918698065.1 Peribacillus sp. Bi134
TTGGTTAAGTCCTCGATCTATTAGTATCAGTCAGCTCCACATGTCGCCACGCTTCCACCTCTGACCTATCAACCTGATCATCTTTCAGGGATCTTACTAGCTTGCGCCATGGGAAATCTCATCTTGAGGGGGGCTTCATGCTTAGATGCTTTCAGCACTTATCCCGTCCGCACGTAGCTACCCAGCTATGCCTTTGGCAAGACAACTGGTACACCAGCGGTGCGTCCATCCCGGTCCTCTCGTACTAAGGACAGCTCCTCTCAAATTTCCTGCGCCCGCGACGGATAGGGACCGAACTGTCTCACGACGTTCTGAACCCAGCTCGCGTACCGCTTTAATGGGCGAACAGCCCAACCCTTGGGACCGACTACAGCCCCAGGATGCGATGAGCCGACATCGAGGTGCCAAACCTCCCCGTCGATGTGGACTCTTGGGGGAGATAAGCCTGTTATCCCCGGGGTAGCTTTTATCCGTTGAGCGATGGCCCTTCCATGCGGAACCACCGGATCACTAAGCCCGACTTTCGTCCCTGCTCGACTTGTAGGTCTCGCAGTCAAGCTCCCTTGTGCCTTTACACTCTACGAATGATTTCCAACCATTCTGAGGGAACCTTTGGGCGCCTCCGTTACTCTTTAGGAGGCGACCGCCCCAGTCAAACTGCCCACCTGACACTGTCTCCCACCCCGATAAGGGGCGCGGGTTAGAATTTCAATACAGCCAGGGTAGTATCCCACCAACGCCTCCACCGAAGCTGGCGCTCCGGCTTCTCAGGCTCCTACCTATCCTGTACAAGCTGTACCAAAATTCAATATCAGGCTGCAGTAAAGCTCCACGGGGTCTTTCCGTCCTGTCGCGGGTAACCTGCATCTTCACAGGTACTATAATTTCACCGAGTCTCTCGTTGAGACAGTGCCCAGATCGTTACACCTTTCGTGCGGGTCGGAACTTACCCGACAAGGAATTTCGCTACCTTAGGACCGTTATAGTTACGGCCGCCGTTTACTGGGGCTTCGGTTCAAAGCTTCGCTTGCGCTAACCTCTCCCCTTAACCTTCCAGCACCGGGCAGGTGTCAGCCCCTATACTTCGCCTTGCGGCTTCGCAGAGACCTGTGTTTTTGCTAAACAGTCGCCTGGGCCTATTCACTGCGGCTTTTCTGGGCTATTCACCCTAAAAAGCACCCCTTCTCCCGAAGTTACGGGGTCATTTTGCCGAGTTCCTTAACGAGAGTTCTCTCGCACACCTTAGGATTCTCTCCTCGCCTACCTGTGTCGGTTTGCGGTACGGGCACCTTACATCTCACTAGAGGCTTTTCTTGGCAGCGTGGAATCAGGAACTTCGGTACTATATTTCCCTCGCCATCACAGCTCCGCCTTAATGGAAACGGGATTTGCCTCGTTTCCGGCCTAACTGCTTGGACGCGCATATCCAACAGCGCGCTTACCCTATCCTTCTGCGTCCCCCCATCGTTCAAACGATGTATAGGTGGTACAGGAATATCAACCTGTTGTCCATCGCCTACGCCTTTCGGCCTCGGCTTAGGTCCCGACTAACCCTGAGCGGACGAGCCTTCCTCAGGAAACCTTAGGCATTCGGTGGAAGGGATTCTCACCCTTCTTTCGCTACTCATACCGGCATTCTCACTTCTAAGCGCTCCACCAGTCCTTCCGGTCTGACTTCAACGCCCTTAGAACGCTCTCCTACCATCGACACCCAACGGTGTCAATCCACAGCTTCGGTGATACGTTTAGCCCCGGTACATTTTCGGCGCGGAGTCACTCGACCAGTGAGCTATTACGCACTCTTTAAATGGTGGCTGCTTCTAAGCCAACATCCTGGTTGTCTAAGCAACTCCACATCCTTTTCCACTTAACGTATACTTTGGGACCTTAGCTGGTGGTCTGGGCTGTTTCCCTTTCGACTACGGATCTTATCACTCGCAGTCTGACTCCCAAGAATAAGTATTTGGCATTCGGAGTTTGACTGAATTCGGTAACCCGTTGGGGGCCCCTAGTCCAATCAGTGCTCTACCTCCAATACTCTCATCTTGAGGCTAGCCCTAAAGCTATTTCGGAGAGAACCAGCTATCTCCAGGTTCGATTGGAATTTCTCCGCTACCCACACCTCATCCCCGCACTTTTCAACGTGCGTGGGTTCGGGCCTCCATTCAGTGTTACCTGAACTTCACCCTGGACATGGGTAGATCACCTGGTTTCGGGTCTACGACCTCATACTCATTCGCCCTATTCAGACTCGCTTTCGCTGCGGCTCCGTCTCATCAACTTAACCTCGCATGAAATCGTAACTCGCCGGTTCATTCTACAAAAGGCACGCCATTACCCATTAACGGGCTTTGACTACTTGTAGGCACACGGTTTCAGGATCTATTTCACTCCCCTTCCGGGGTGCTTTTCACCTTTCCCTCACGGTACTGGTTCACTATCGGTCACTAGGGAGTATTTAGCCTTGGGAGATGGTCCTCCCTGCTTCCGACGGGATTTCTCGTGTCCCGCCGTACTCAGGATCCACTCAGGAGGGAACGAAGTTTCAACTACAGGGTTTTTACCTTCTTCGACGGATCTTTCCAGATCACTTCATTTACCCCGTTCCTTTGTAACTCCATGTTGAGTGTCCTACAACCCCAAGAGGCAAGCCTCTTGGTTTGGGCTAATTCCGTTTCGCTCGCCGCTACTCAGGAAATCGCGTTTGCTTTCTCTTCCTCCGGGTACTTAGATGTTTCAGTTCCCCGGGTCTGCCTTCAGTACCCTATGTATTCAGGTAAAGATACTGTTCCATTACGAACAGTGGGTTTCCCCATTCGGAAATCTCCGGATCAAAGCTTACTTACAGCTCCCCGAAGCATATCGGTGTTAGTCCCGTCCTTCATCGGCTCCTAGTGCCAAGGCATCCACCGTGCGCCCTTTCTAACTTAACCGTTAAAAAAGTCTTACAGATGCTTTGAAAAAAATTAATTGCCTTCTATCTATTATCTAGTTTTCAAGGAACAA
>NZ_CAKKLN010000027.1:0-2997 GCF_918698065.1 Peribacillus sp. Bi134
TAGTTTAATAACCATATAATAAACGTCATTCTACTATTTTTAAGGGGAACAGTAATCATGTGGAAGAAGAAAATTAGAACGAATAAACTATCATTTGTGTTAATTGCCGTGATCTTAATGGTTACCTCTGGCTTATTGTCAACATCTCGTATCTTTATCGATAGTATAAATAGTTCCATCACAGATTACTATAGTAATCCTTTATTTCCCGACGTCTACCTATTTAATTCATCCGATAAAGAATTGAACATGCTTGAAGAGCAAGCTGACGAAGGGCAACTAATAAAAGACTTTCAAAAATATAAAGCCATGTATTCATCGATGAACATAACGAAAGTGCACGGTGAAACGTTTAATGAAGATAGAAATCTGATCATATCGATCAAAGATCAAGAAAAGCTAAACTGGGAATTAACGATTTTAGAGGGGAAGGACAAGCCTTCCCCAGAAGCAGGGGAGATTTGGATTTCCAAAATATTAGCAGATAAGAAAGGTTTAAAAGTGAATGATGTCATTGAAATTGATAAAGCAGCTGGAAGCCAGTTTGAAATTTCAGCGATCATCAATGATTCACAAAACGCATCCTTAGCTAATCCTGCCAAAATCATGTATGTCAATGAAAATGATATTCCGTTGTTCGATGAAGAAGTGAGAGGCGGATATGTTGTATTCCAATATGGAAGTGAAAAAGAAGCTGTAGCGAATTATCTTCATGAGAATTTTACAAGTAATGAATATTATATGGAAAAGTATTATCTCATCTTAAATCAACTTGCGGATACGGGTTTGGTATCGGTTATCATGACTTTGGCCGGTATATTAACGTTAATAAGCGGGATTATTGTCGTCCTATTTACTTTAAAAAACAATTTAATGAAAGAAGTTAAATTGATCGGAACATACAAAGCACTGGGATTTACGGCATCAGACATCAACAAGATCTATAGTAAAGCGTATCTTTTTGTAGGGATGATTTCAACAGCGGTCGGTGTGGCCATTAGTTTTCCAGCCGCTTACATTTTACAAAAGAACATTCTAAAATATTTGGGGGACTTTGGATATAACGTTCGATATTTAATTATAGGTGGAGTCATCATTGTTCTCTTTAATCTAATTATTCAACTATTTGTGGCTCTAGAGTTAAGAAAAATTAAAAAATTATCACCAGTAGAAGCGATTTCGCTAACAAACACTCCCAAAAGCGGGAAACGAAGTTGGAAATTATTTAAACATACCAATAACCCGATTGCGTTATCTATTAATGATCTGTTGAAAAATAAAAGATTGTCATTAAACGTATGTATTATCACTGCCATTTACATGTTTACTACGTTACTTTTTATCAATACGGATCATATGTTTGCCGTTTCAAAAGATCATGCCAATATATGGCTCAATCTACATAAAGCATCGGCTACTATAAATACCAACATCACATCTCAAGAAATGGAAAAGGAGATCGTCGAGCATTTAAATAAGGACAATCGAGTTGAACATTATGGGTATGGACTTTATCTAAATGCCGGAAATTATATTAAATACGATAGTGAAAAGTATGGTGTATTAGATGTTTATGCCATTGAATCTTTTTCCAGGTATGATCATTTAGGATTTGAAATTTATGAAGGCAGATTACCAGAACAATATAATGAGATCAATGTAAGTCTTACCATGTTGCGTGATACGAATTTGAAGATTGGCGATAAAATGAACTTTAAGATTCATGGGAAAGATGAGGAATTTTTAATCGTTGGATCTTTTGGCAGTATTAAATATGGTGGGCGCAATGTAAGGCTGCTAAATGAAGCGATGGAACACTATAACTTAAAACCTCATTATAACACGATAGCTGTTCAATTGAAAAATCAAGAATCTTATGGTGATTTCAAAAAAGATTTTGAACATCGTTTCAAGGATACATTCGTACAACCTAATCTGGGAAACTATGATGCGTTATTGAATGATATGACTTCTATGGTACCACCTGTGGTATCAACAATCTCAATTTTTATGCTTATCCTGAGTGCTTTGAATATCATTTCGATTATTTCCATCATTATGATAGATGAAAGAAGGAATTTTGGAATTCAAAAGGCGCTAGGGTTTACCAATAAGTTTCTAAAGATTAGGATTCTTTCTAGAATGGCCATTTTGACATCAATCGGTATAGCTGCCGCTCTATTCATTCACAATGGAGTATCAAAATCACTTATTGAACTTGTCATCACGAGTCCTAATGCGATTATTTTTTCACCCGTAAAGACTGCTATATACTGTGCTCTAATCTTTATTGTCATATTACTATTTGCTTTTGTAGGCACTTCAAAAGTAGAACGTATAAATGCAATAGAATTAATGGAGGAATAAGAAGATGAAGAGAACAATCATCAAAACAAGTCATTTGTGCAAAAGCTTTAGCATGGGAAAAGAAAAATTAGATGTGATTAATGATATGAATTTAGAGATATACGAAGGTGACTTTACCATTATCATGGGAAGCTCTGGTGCAGGAAAATCAACCTTGCTTTATGCGATAAGCACAATGGATCAATATAGTCAAGGAAAGGTAGAGCTGCTTGGCAAAGATATAACCTCTTTCAAAGAAAATCAAATTGCCAACATCAGAAAAAATGATATCGCCTTTATTTTTCAGGGAATTAATTTGTTGCCTGATATGACTTTATTTGAGAATGTGGCGTTCAATGGATATTCCCCATCAAAAAGCAAAAAATCAGTCAATGAAAAAGCACTTTCGTTATTAAAAAAGTTAGGTTTAGAAAAGGAAGTAGGTAAATATCCATCTGAAGTATCTGGCGGACAAAAGCAAAGAACGGCAATAGCGAGAGCCTTGATCAATAAACCTAAAATTATTTTTGCGGATGAGCCGACAGGAGCTTTGAATTCATCCGTGGGAACGGTTGTTTTAGATATCCTAACACAACTGAATAACGAAGGACAAAGTATTGTCATGGTAACGCATGACCTCAAAGCAGCAAC
>NZ_CAKKLN010000029.1:0-1391 GCF_918698065.1 Peribacillus sp. Bi134
TTAAAGCCTGAGGTTCAGGAATCATTGAACACTTTAGTTGAGCAGTTACCAAAACTGACTGAGTTAGTGAATATTTTAACAAAGTCTTATGATTTCGCTCAATCGGTTGCGACTGATGATGTCTTGAAAAATGATACGGTCAGCGCCATTTCGGAGATCGCTACACCTGTAGTGGGTTCAGTGAAAGGTCTTGCGGCTAATGCCATCGAAGCTAAGGATCGTGCAGAAGCGAATACTGATGTGATCGGTCTTTTTGGTCTGTTAAGAATGATGAAAGATCCGCAAGCACAAAAGCTTTTCCGTTTCGCCCAAGCTTTTCTTGAAGTCTCTTCAGAACGTAAAAACCAAAAATAATTTGATTAACTTTCAATCAGTAAGGACGGGGGATTAACTATGTCAAAACAAATCGTCATCTTAGGTGCAGGTTACGCTGGATTGCTATCTGCCTTATCCGTACGTGAATATTACAAAAGAGATGAAGTGCAGGTTACAGTGGTGAACCAATTTCCAACGCACCAAATCATCACCGAATTGCACCGTCTTGCAGGCGGATCCATTTCCGAACAAGCCGTTTCCATTCCGTTGGAAAAGCTTTTCAAAGGAAAAGATATCGACCTTGTCATTTCCAAAGTGGAGTCTTTCTCAGTCGATAACAAAGAAGTGAAACTTGCCAATGGTTCCACTTTATCTTATGATGCCCTGGTTGTTGCTTTGGGAAGCCAAACAGGATTCTTCGGCATTCCGGGACTTGAGGAAAACAGCATGGTATTGAAATCCGTAAATGATGCAAACAAGATTTACAAACATATCGAAGATCGCATTCGCGAATATGCACAAACGAATAATGAAGCGGACGCAACCATCGTGATCGGCGGCGGCGGCTTGACGGGCGTCGAATTAATCGGTGAAATCGTGGACCATTTCCCTAAAATCGCCAAAAAGTTCGGAGTGGACTTCAAGGACTTGAAAATCAAGCTAGTGGAAGCAGGTCCAAAAATCCTTCCGGTCCTGCCTGACCACTTAATCGAACGTGCGATGACAAGCTTGGAAGCACGCGGCGTTGAATTCTTGACAGGTCTGCCTGTAACGGGTGTTAAAGGCAATCAAATCGAATTGAAAGATGGACAAACGATAACGGCCAATACGCTTGTTTGGACAGGCGGAGTTGCGGCTCTTCCTATCGTAGGCGAATCAGGCCTTGAAGTGGATCGCGGCAAAGCAACCGTTAATGAGTATTTGCAATCCAAATCCCATAAAGACGTATTCGTTGTCGGGGACAGTGCCGTTGCTTTCCCTCCAGAAGGCGGCCGTCCATACGCTCCTACTGCTCAAAATGCTTGGCAAATGGGTGAGCTTGTTGGTTACAACCTATTTGCAGCCTTTGAAGGCAA
>NZ_CAKKLN010000030.1:0-1225 GCF_918698065.1 Peribacillus sp. Bi134
TTCCTTTTATGTTTGGTGGCGATAGCGAAGAGGTCACACCCGTTCCCATTCCGAACACGGCAGTTAAGCTCTTCAGCGCCGATGGTAGTTGGGGGTTTCCCCCTGTGAGAGTAGGACGCCGCCAAGCAGTTATATATGGAGGATTAGCTCAGCTGGGAGAGCATCTGCCTTACAAGCAGAGGGTCGGCGGTTCGATCCCGTCATCCTCCACCATTTTTACACTTGCCGGTGTAGCTCAACTGGTAGAGCAACTGACTTGTAATCAGTAGGTTGGGGGTTCAAGTCCTCTTGCCGGCACCATTTTCATACAAGCTTGATATAGCATATATAAATAGTTTATATGAGCCATTAGCTCAGTTGGTAGAGCATCTGACTTTTAATCAGAGGGTCGAAGGTTCGAATCCTTCATGGCTCACCATTTTATTATGCGGGTGTGGCGGAATTGGCAGACGCACCAGACTTAGGATCTGGCGCCGCAAGGCGTGGGGGTTCAAGTCCCTTCACCCGCATGTTCGCGGAAGTAGTTCAGTGGTAGAATACAACCTTGCCAAGGTTGGGGTCGCGGGTTCGAATCCCGTCTTCCGCTCCACTATTTATTTATGCCGGGGTGGCGGAACTGGCAGACGCACAGGACTTAAAATCCTGCGGTAGGTGACTACCGTACCGGTTCGATTCCGGTCCTCGGCACCATCTTAATATGCGCCCGTAGCTCAATTGGATAGAGCATCTGACTACGAATCAGAAGGTTGTAGGTTCGACTCCCGCCGGGCGCACCATATTTTTTCGGGAAGTAGCTCAGCTTGGTAGAGCACTTGGTTTGGGACCAAGGGGTCGCAGGTTCGAATCCTGTCTTCCCGACCATTATTTTTTGGGGCCTTAGCTCAGCTGGGAGAGCGCCTGCCTTGCACGCAGGAGGTCAGCGGTTCGATCCCGCTAGGCTCCACCAAAAAAACTTGACAAGCCGTTTTGGGTTTGTTATGATATGAAAGTTGATTCTTTAAGAAGAGTCAAATTGCTCTTTGAAAACTGAACAAAACAAAGCGCCAACGTTAAATTTTAAGTGAGCACACACTATCAAAAAAGCAAATGAGCAAGTCAAACATTTCTTCGGAGAGTTTGATCCTGGCTCAGGACGAACGCTGGCGGCGTGCCTAATACATGCAAGTCGAGCGAATCGATGGGAGCTTGCTCCCTGAGATTAGCGGCGGACGGGTGAGTAACACGT
>NZ_CAKKLN010000031.1:0-1075 GCF_918698065.1 Peribacillus sp. Bi134
CATAGTACGGCAAGATACAGAGAATGACGTAGTCTGCTCGAACCTCTTTTAGTAATACGATTAATGGTTGCCGTAAACTTACCTGATGAGTGAACAGTTGGATCTACTCCAGCGAAGGCAACAAGTTTTTTCGGGTGATTAAACCGATCGATTTCACCAATTTCAGAGATGATCGTGGCTGCGATTTTTTCTCCGATACCGGGAATCGATTGGATGATCTTATATTCTTCCAGTTCATTTGCCAGGGCCACTATACGATCTTCCAACTCAGAGAGGTGTCCCTGGTAATGAAAAAGCAACTCAATATACATACGAAGATTGATTACGTGACTTTGATACACGTTTATTTGAAATGGATTTCGAGACGCGGAGTCCATTATTTTTTTTGCTTTTTCCCATGCCCATTGACCCGATCGGCTAGGACAGAACTCTATAACACTCTCTGCTAGTTTACTTTCCCCGGCTGCTAATACCGCCTCTGAGGTGGGATATTCCTTTAATATCAATAAAGAAACCCTTGAATATAGATCCCCAAAAACCTTCCGGTATTCAGGAAACACTTGATCTAAAATGGTGTGAAACTGAAGTTTAGCTTCCACATACATATTCGTTACGATTTCCTGTTGTCTGGACAAATTCCGAAGGTCTAATAGCTGAATTCCTCTAATTTTATGAGGTTCTAAATCCTCTTTGTAATACAGCACACACAACTGGTACGCATCGATAGCGTCCGTTTTCACCTTCCGTAAGCTGGACTTCTTTGCCTGATAAGAAATAATCGGATTTAGTAAGATATATGGAATCCCTTGTTCCTCCAGGTATTGAATAACAGGAGAATGGTAATGCCCTGTAGATTCTAAAATGACCATAGGCATTTGCCCTGCCACCTCTTCAATTTCTTTTAGAAATTCTAAAAAATGATCTAACTCCTCTTTGATATGCTTCATTGAAAAGCTCTTCCCATACGGTTTAGATTGATCTAAAAATGCCTGAACTTGGCTCTCTCCTTTTGCCACATCCAGACCAACAACTGGATTCATTGTTTTTTCCTCCTCTACTTACTAACCAGTACCCC